>NZ_CAKZNK010000104.1 GCF_937129525.1 uncultured Chloroflexus sp.
GCTTGAAGGTGCTTCAGCAGCCAGCATCCTCGGTCAAATCGACGATAATCTCCCCAATCTGCGCGCGGCGATCCGCTGGTCGCTCAGCGCCGATGGCGGGGTTATTGCCGCGCAGATTACAACCGCGTTGCGGGTATACTGGCTGAGTCGGCGAGCAGTCTACGAAGCGCGCTTAATCGAGCCGCTGCTAATGTCTGCCGACTTGCCTGCTATCCCGCCAGTGTTACTGGGGCGAGCGCTGATCACGGTAGGTTACGTGGCTTCACAGCAGGGTTCGCTCCAGTCTACTGCACAGATCGAGCGTGGCATTGCGCTGGCGCGCCAGGCGGGGAGTTTAGCCGATGTAGCGCAGGGACTGGCATACCTGGGAATGCTCAATCGCTATCCTGGCAATTTTGAGCGTTGTGAAGCGATTCTGACCGAGACGATCACGCTTGCGCGCCAGCATCAGGCTCCCACAATCCTGGCCTACGCCTTAAACCAGCTTGGAATGGCGTATCGCATGCACGGGCAGTTTTCTGAAGCGTTGCCGCGCCTGACCGAAGCGGTTGATCTCATGCGGGATACCGGCGACCACATCATGTTCTACCGTTATCAATGTGATCTGGCCGATGCATTGCGCGGGCGTGGCGATCTTCTGGCGGCGCGCCGGCTGCTCAACGCTCTCGAACGCGAATTAACCGACAATGGCGATGCGATGGCATTATGGGAAACCCATCTTCGTCTCGCTATTATCGATGTGATTGAGGGCGCACTGGATAGGGCGGATCGTCATCTGAACGTTGCGGCCAGGATCATCGGTGAAATGGGAATTCGGTATGCGCAGGTAGTCCTGTGGCGCTGGCAAGGCTATCTGGCCCTGGCCGCCAACCGTCACGATGTGGCGCGCATGCATATGAATGCTGCCCGGCAAGAAGCCTTCGAGGTGTATTATCCCGAAGAACTTGCTGCCGTTCTGATCGGACTGGCTTATCTTGATCTGCGCGTTGATCAGATGCGCGCGGCGCGGCTGTTTGGCGCTGCCGAAGGGTTGATCATGCGCTACCGGCTCTGGCCCGATCAGCAGGCTGAGCAGCTTCGCCAGGCCGTTCGTTCGGCGTTGCCGATCACTGCGCGGGAATTGGCCGATGTGGCGAGCCAGATCGTCATTGACCGGTTGCCCAGATTAACGTTTGACAGCGTGGTTTTAGCCCGTGATACTGCGCGACTGGATCGAGTGATCGCCGCGGCGCTACGCGGATGATGGCGATGTCTAATGTTGCGCTGGTTTGGAGCAGGCAGGGTGTGTCGCTTCGCCAGCATCGTGGTGACGCCCGGTTGAGGCGCGCCGAGAGTGTTGCCGGGAGTTTGCCTGGTTGCGCTTGCCGTCTCACATTGCGGAGTCTGGTGGCGATGGTGAACATCTGAGTTCTGCGCGGCGCGATTAAGCCATTTGGCAACGACTCAGATGATGGACAACACTGTCAATAGAATAGTTTCACGGGGAATTGCTATCGTATGTAGTTTAGTGAATGACAAATGGTGACGGTGTAAACGGAGGTTTCCGTGGTGGCTACCGGCAATCGCGCTATCTTGCGCAAGAACATCAGCCAAATCATCCATCCGGTGACTGAGAATACCCCATCTTGATCCAGCCCTTTTTGATAGCGACAATCACCGCCATCGTGCGGTCATTCACCTGCAATTTGGCAAGGATCGAGGTGATATGATTTTTGACCGTCTGACCGCTGATATTCAACTCACTGGCAATCTGTTTGTTCGAGAGACCACGGGCAATACAGTCGAGAATCTCGATCTCGCGCGAGGTCAAGGGAGCAAAGAGGTTTGCGCCATCTTCCTCATCGGTGGCGGCCAGCTCGCGAAACTGATGCAGCACTCGGGTGGCAACATTGGGGCGCGCCAGCACGGCATCGTTGATCAGGTAACGTCCGCGGGCCACTTCGCGGATCATCTGCACCAGTTCATCCGGGCTAATATCTTTCGCAGTGAAGGCGGCGGCGCCAACCTTAATGGCCTGAAACAACTGGTCATCGTCTTCATACACGCTCAGCACGATAATACCGGTGCGTGGTTCGCGTCGCTTGATCACACGGGCCACTTCCAGCCCATTCAGTCCCGGCAAATTAATATCAACGAGCACAACATCGGGAAAGAGGCGTTCGGTCAGCTTAATTGCCTCTTGCCCGTTTTCTGCTTCACCCACAACTTCAATATCGGGAGCGTTTTCCAGGCTCCAGCGGATTCCCTGGCGGAAGAGGGGATGGTCATCGATGACTAATACTTTGATTTTTGGTGTTGATGGCACTGTCACAATCAACTCCTTGTTATGCCGGGAGCGGCATCGTTACCTGCACTTCAGTGCCGGCGCCACGTCGGGTAGTGACGGTCAACTGAGCGCCGATCAGTTCAGCGCGTTCGCGCATACTGGTGAGGCCCCAGCTCTCGCGTCCGGCGCGCCGGATCACTTCGCGTAGATCAAAACCCGGCCCTTCATCACGGATCGACAAGAGCAAACGTCCGCCGCGCGCCAGGATCGTCACCCGCACCGGCGCGCCGCGAGCGTGTTTGCGCGCATTCTGCAATGCTTCCTGGACAATCCGGTAGAGCACAATTTCGTCTTCAGCCGGCAGTCTTGGCAATGGGTCAGCCTCGAATATGACAGGACTGCTGACGGTATCGCGGTAGCGACGAATATATTCATGGAGTGCGGGAACAAGTCCTTGCTCTTCAAGCTTGCCTGGCCGAAGGTCGGCAATAAAGCTGCGCACTTCGCGCAGACCTTCGCGCACGCTATCATTGAGCTGGCTAAGGATTACGCCAAGACGATCGAGCTGCTGCTCCTGGAGCAGGTTTTGACAGACTTCCACTCCCATCAGAGCATTGGCGAGCACCTGTGCCGGACCATCGTGGACTTCGCGCGCCAACCGGATACGTTCTTCCTCGCGGCCCTTGATGACCTGTGCCCGCAGTGCCTGTACCCACGGATCGGCGGCAATGCCTTCAACGTTGCGGGTCAAAGTCGTGCTGCTCATCTCGATCTGGCGAATGAGCTGATCGAGCTGGCGTAGCGAGCGGCGCAACTCGGCTTCGGCTTCAGCGGCGGCGGCATGTTCGGCGCGCAATTGTTTGACTCGCGCCGCCGCTGTGACGGTTGGCAGGCCGCGCTCGCGAGCAAACTGCTCTTGCACAATGGCCTCATCAAGCTGCCTCGCCAACTGGCGCGCGCGCTGCACCGCTCCCTCTTGCTGTTGCAGGGCCTGCTGGTACAGTTCGCGCAATCCGTTCAGTTGAGCGGCAACAATAGCAGTAGCGCGCTCGAGTAAAGCGGCTGGTTCCGTGCTCAAGATCTTTCTCCCGCAACCGATGTCGTGTCGTTTGATGATCCTAAGTATAGCACGCAACTCAGCCGCGATGAAGCGCGTCAGGATGATCAAACATTCATCTGTTCCGCAGAGTCATTGCCCATCCAGATGCGCTTGCGTCTTTCCCTTACCTTGTCGTCACAGAGCCGGCGTAAAGCCCAGCACTTCGCCGTAAAAGGCCAGTTCGCGCTCGATGGCAGTAATGATATTTTCGGCTTTGCGAAACCCGTGCTGTTCGCCGGCAAACGGCACATACTCAGTGCGAATACCACGGGCGCGCAAGGCCTCATACATCGTTTCGGATTGCGCTGGCGGTACCACTTTGTCTTCCAGGCCCTGGAAGAAGATGACCGGCGCATTGATCTGATGCGCATGGTAGAGCGGCGATCGTGCCTGATAGAGATCGTTCCGTTCAGGGTAGGGGCCGATCAGGCGGTCGAGATAACGCGACTCAAACTTGTGGGTGTCACGGGCAAGTGCCGCCAGATCGGCGACCCCGAAGTGGCTGGCTCCAGCGCGAAAGGTATTATGGAAGGCCAGCGCCGCCAGTACCGTAAACCCGCCGGCGCTACCACCGGTAATCAACAGCCGGTCAGAATCAGCCTTGCCGTTGGCGGCCAGAAATCGCGCGCCAGCGACACAATCTTCCACATCAACAATGCCCCAGGCGCCATCGAGCAGCTCGCGGTAAGCTCGTCCAAAACCGGTACTGCCGCCATAGTTCACATCGAGCACACCAATGCCGCGACTCGTCCAGTATTGGATCGAAAGACGCAAGGTAGGAAAGGTAGCTGCGGTTGGGCCACCGTGGATCATAACCAGGAGCGGCGGACGTTCGTCGTCAGGAGCAGTAAAGTCGGGATTATGAGGCGGGTAGAAGATGCCGTAAGCGGTACGTCCACCTGCGCTTGGGAAGCTGATCACTTCTGGCAACGAGAGATAGGCTGGATCAACCGGTATATCGCCACTGCGTCGAATTAGAGTCAGCGAACGATCAGACAGATCGAGCAGAAACAGCGTGGCTGGCATTGTGGGCGAACTACCGACGAAGACGACCCGGTTGTCGGCGCCGTTAACGATTGCGATTACTGTGACCGGTACGTCGAGCGGTTCGATTTGACCGTTCGGGCCGATCACAATCATGTGCCAGCGACTTTGCCGGCAAAAAGCGGCGACAATGCGACCATCCGGCAAGGGTACGTAGGTTCGCATACCCGGCTGCCAGAGCGGTTGACCAAATTCGGCTTCGGTCGGGTAGATGGGTATCGCAGCGCCGGTGTGATCCAGGCGGTAAAGATTCCACCAGCCGGTGCGTTCTGCTACTACCAGAAGATGGCCATCGGCTGTCCATTCTGGTTGGAAGCAGGAATCACCAGGACCACCGGCCAATTGGCGCGCTTCGCCCAGGCGACCGTCGGCCAGTATCGGCGCTACCCATAACTCGGCAGCGTCCCACGGCATATTGGGATGATCCCAGGCCAGCCACGCCAGCCAGGCTCCATCAGGGCTGAGGCGTGGGGCGGCAACAAAATCGCGTCCTGTCAGCAATGGAGTGGTGGCTCCGGTTGCGAGATCGATTGAAACCAGGTAATTCTGAGGTTCACCGGGATTGCGGTGATCCTCACCGATGGCAATCAAACGGTTGCGCGGACGATCGACGATCAGCTCGGCAAAACGCAGACCGGCTGGCGTGCCAAGCGGAACTGGCGCTTCACCGACGCGCTGGCGGTAAAGGCATTGATCGCTAAACTCAACAAAGAAGATCTCACCCTGATCGACAACATAGCTTAGCCCGCCATACTCGTGTACCAGTGTGCGCACATTCATCCCGCTGGGAGTGACATCGGCGACGGCGCCATCGGCGGCGCGTCGCGCGATGACGTTGCGTCCACCCTCTTGCGGACGCCCCTCAATCCAGTAGAGATCGGCGCCATCGATCTGTGGCCAGCCGAGGCTGACTTGTTTGGTTACGAGCATTGCGGCAGAGATTGGCGAACGCCAACTACCATAGGGGGCAATCTGGGCCATGACAGTGTTCCTTTAGGTATCTAGCTTACCATTTGTATCATAACACAAGGCGCAAACGGTAATACCGGTTCGATCTGAGCAGAAGCCTCTCCTGGTGACAGATCAAGCGCGATTGAGAAATGCGTTGTACCGCAACGAACGCTGTTAGTGAGCAATACATTCGGGGCACAGCCCCGCTGTGCTCCTGTCAGTGTTGTAGCCAGCGCGATCCCGGTAAAAGAGTGATTGCATTGCGGCGCGGCCAGGAGTGTAGAGACGGCAATGAACGGTACTGGCGAGCACTGATCGAAATATCGGGTCACAGCCCCGCTGTGCTCCTGTCAGTGTCGTAGCCAGTGCGATCCCGGCAAAAGGGTGATTGCATTGCGGCGCTCCGCTTGCCCTGACCAAAGATGAGCGGAAACCTGACCGGTAATGATGGCTCTTAACGATTGAGGTTATACAGCATTATCGACATCGATGTGCTCTGTCAGATCAGGCCGTTGCCAGAGCCAGAATCCAATCATGATTGCGTAGTTGATCAGTAAGAACCAAAGGGGAAAGGTCGGCACTGCAATCGCAGCCCATACCGGTTGCGCCAGGGCAGCGGCTGTGCCGGTAATCCAGCTTAGCGGCAACCAGGCGATTGTTGCCAGCCATTGACCGAGTGGCAGCCAGATCAACCCGCCGATCAGCGCCACCATTCCCAACAGCATTGCTATCGGTACAACTGGCACGATCAGGATATTGGCCAGCGGCGCAACCAGCGATAGATTGCCGAAGTGATAGAGCATGAGCGGTAAGGTCAGGATCTGAGCGGCCAGAGTTGCTGTCAGCGCTTCACGCACTGCTGCCACGATGGGGTGTGTCAGCCAGTGGATTCCGTTCAGCCAGCGTTCAACCGGTTTGCCGAAAGCGAACAGACTAGCGGTAGCCAGAGCCGAGAGCTGAAAGCCGAGATCCCACAGTGTATGCGGGTTGATCAGCGTGAGCAGCGAGCAGGCAGCCAATAGCAATCGCCACGGTTCGCTCTGACGTTCGGCAGTGCGGGCCAGCAAAGCCAGACTGGCCATCATTGCTGCGCGTACAACTGCGGCGGAAGCGCCGGTGAAACCAGCATATATCCACATAATGGTCAAACTGATCCAGAAGGCTTGCCATGGCCGCAATCGTAGCAGAGTCGCCAGCGCCGACAGCGTCGCGGCGACGATGGTAAAGTTCCATCCCGACACGACCAGGATGTGTGACGTGCCGGTTGTTGCAAAAGCAGCGCGAGTTGTATCAGGCAAACCGGCCTGAATGCCGAGCAAGATACCGATTGCCAGCGCAGCTTGCGGTTCGGGTAAAAGGCGTAATACAATGCGCCGACAGTGCTCGCGAAACTGGCTGATCGGCGCAAGCCCCCACGACGTTTCGTATCCAGTGAGGCGCTGAATTGCCGTAGGGCGGTTCAACAACACAAAAATACCGCGCCGGGCGAGGTAGGCGCGATAATCGAATTCATCTGGTCGTTGAGCAGGGTGAGGCTTCGTCAATTGTCCGCTTAACTGCAACCGGTCACCCGGATAATAGGCCGGGTAGGGTGGCACCCGCGCTAACACTCGCCCCTCCGCCGGTGTCATGCGATTGTCAGTGCCGGCATGGGTAACGGCAATGACGATCTGTTGACCGGAGTCATCGCGGCGCGGTTCATCTTCAATGCGGCCTATCAGAGTCACCGAATCGCTATCGGCCCAGCGTTCGATGTGGTATGGCCCAATCAGTGGTTGGGCAAGATGATAACGCACCCCACCAAGCGCTATGCAAAGCGCCATCAGTGTTAGCCAGCGTCCGCGACTACGGTCGAACGCGATTGCCACTGCTGCGATGACGGCAGCCAGCACAAACCAGCGCGACGGCAAAGACAGATTTCCCGCCAGTGTAATTCCGGCCAACCATCCCAGCGTCAGTTGAATCAAGCGCATACGCTTGCCTGCTATCAAATATGCGGTACTATAAATAATACCGTTTGAAAGCAGGCCATGATGCGCAGTACATTGAAAACCAGTTATGACTCAGCTTCAATTGCTTGTTGGTTGGCCAGATCCGCAGCGAGACCATCACGCAGTTTCAGGAGCAAGCGAGTCAACTCTTCCTGCTCCTGTTCGTCGAGCAAATTCATCCGGCGTTCGACGGCAGCATTATGCATCGCCAGCGCTTCTGCGCGCACCGCTGCGCCGCGCGGCGTGAGAATCAGACGCTGAGCGCGTCGATCATCGGGATCGGGATTGCGTCGCACCAATCCTTCACGCTCAAGGCGATCGACCAGTCGGGTAATGGTACTCTTGACGCAGAGCAGTTTGGCGCCGACATCGGTCAATCGTTGACCTTGCTCGAGATCAAGCTGCAAAAGCAGATTGAACTCGAGTGGAGACAGGTTGGAATGTGCCAGCGCGCGCCGGTCACCGTCATCCAGCAAAACGTAAACATCGTGAATAAGCTGGTGCGGCAAATGAGATCGAACGTTGTGTTGTTTCATAATAGTAAACCTGTCCATATGCAATCGTTTTATTTGCAAGCAGTATACCGCTCTTACCAGGGGGTGACAAGTAGCGAACTGAAACCGTAGGTGAATTTGCGGCAAGCGACGGTTGCGAAGCGTGTTCTTTTGTTCTGGAGCATGTCATAAGGGGGATGGTATGCCTGAACGTGAACTGGCTTCTCTGGCGACCACTGCGCGCGCATCGCGAACATTTTCCCACGCTCTCAACCGATTTGCGCGCGCCTATGCAACCGATCTGCTCAAGACGGCGGGAATCACTGTGAATGGTTCACAACCCTGGGATATCCAGGTCCACGACGAACGGGTCTACCTGCGATCGTTGCTCGGTGGCTCGTTGGGTTTGGGCGAAGCATACATGGATGGCTGGTGGGACTGCGCGGCGATCGACGAGTTTATCTGTCGGCTGTTGCGCGCGCAGGCGCCGAATCAGGTTGGCTGGCTGGTCAACTTCCCGCTTTGGCTCGACAGCCGCTTGCTCAATCGTCAGCGTGGCAAAGGCGCCTTTGTGATCGGTCAGCGGCACTATGACATTGGTAACGATCTCTACGCGGCAATGCTTGATCGCCGCATGATCTACAGTTGCGCCTACTGGGAGAATGGCGCCCGCACTCTTGATGAAGCCCAGGAGGCGAAGCTTGATCTGATCGCGCGCAAACTCGATCTGCAACCGGGGATGCGCGTGCTCGATATCGGATGTGGTTGGGGTGGCACTGCTCAGTATCTGGCCGAGCGCTACGGTGTGCATGTTGTTGGGATTACCGTTTCGCAAGAACAGGCCATACTGGCTCAAGAGCGTTGTCGCGGGTTGCCGGTTGAAATCAGGCTGGAAGACTATCGCCAGACTCGTGGTCGGTTTGATCGGATTATCTCGGTTGGGATGTTTGAACACGTCGGCTATCGCAACTACCGCGTGTTTATGCGCGTGGTACGCCGATTGCTGGCCGATGATGGTCTCTTCCTGTTGCATACCATCGGCACAAATGTGGCTTATCAGGGGCGCGATGCCTGGATCGAACGCTACATCTTTCCCAACTCTATGCTCCCATCCCCACGCCTGCTCACCGCTGCGTTTGAGGGGTTATTTGTGCTTGAAGATTGGCACAACTTCGGCGTCAACTATGTGACCACGCTCAAAGCATGGCATGCGAATTTTGAACAGGCCTGGCCGCAGCTTGCCCCGCGTTACGGTGAGCGTTTCTACCGCATGTGGCGACTCTACTTACTGATGAGCGCCGGTAGTTTTATGGCGCGGGCCAGCCAGCTCTGGCAGTTAGTGCTTTCGCCACGTGGTGTGTCGGGGGGCTACCGCTCGGTGCGCTGAGTAGTCGATGTGCCAGGGCAAACGCAGCGGAGCAGTCTGTAACCTCAATGTTGCCGGGCTGCTTCCGCTGCGTCGGTTACAGCGGCACGGCGACAACACTACAGCCATTTTATTGCTCTCCCAGCCGCCGCTCCATAAACACCGTTTCGGCAATAGGGGTTGGGTAATACGCTGCGCACCGGGTAAACCCCAACGCTTCATAAAGCTGGATCGCCCGCTGCATTGATGGCAGCGTATCGAGGCGCATCAGCTCGTAGCCAATGGTCGCTGCTTCGGCGACTATCCGGCTTGCCAGTTGCCAGCCTATCCCGTAGCGGCGAAATTGTGGTCGCACGTAGAGCCGTTTCATCTCGCAAACAGTGGCGGTCAGTGGTCGCAGCGCAACACACCCGGCAGCAATATCATCAACCAGCGCCAGCCAGAGTCGTCCCTGCGGCGGCGCATACGCGCCGGGTAGTGCCGCCAACTCGGTGGTGAATCCTTGATAATCGAGATCGATTGGCAGGCTGGCGGCATATTCGCGAAACAGGTCGCGAATCTGATCGAGTTGATTTGGAGTCTCAGCCTGTTTAACAACAACGTGTAGCAAAAAACTGCTTGACATACCTGTCCTGATGTGCTATATTATCAAACGGTGACGCGGCGTGGAGCAGTGGCAGCTCGTCGGGCTCATAACCCGAAGGTCGCAGGTTCGAATCCTGCCGCCGCTACCAGTGCAGCGACGGAGTGTAATACTCCGTCGCATTTGCTTTATTGTACCCTACTTTCCACGTTCCACGTTTCCTGCCGGCAATAACCTTCCACGAAACCAGGTCGTCAGATTCTTTGACCATCAACAAATGCTGCAACGAGATCGGTCCCGATTTCGCCTGTGAAAGCATTGTTGTAAGCAATTCTCTCGAATCGTGTGACTGATAGCGAATCAGTTGAAACGCTACAGTTGAGCGTAGCATGGCGGTTGACTGTGGAAAGGTCTGATTGCAGAAAAAGGCGCGGGCGCTGGGGTCATTGACATATGAAGAGAGGGTGCGCAACCGGTCTGATGGAGCTGATCGATTGGCAGCAAATAGCTTCAGGCGCGAAGGTTATCAATCTGATCGGTTCAGTCGCATTCATGACCGTTGTATCTGCGCCTGATGTCGCTTCCGCCATTTACGATTGGCAAGCGCTAGCGCGACGGGGCGGTAATCCTGGTCTCATAGCCTGGCGACAATGTTCTGGATTAATCTTGACAAAATCGGTCATTTTATTTAAGATAATGACGTAAATTCTGAAAAGTGACGCGAGGAAGTTAACAATGTCTGCTGAACCAATCACTTCACCGTCGCATCCCTTTGATCGAACTGCGCTCCGGGTTAATCAGGCTATTATCATCCTGCTCTTGTTGATCGCATTTGTCGCTCAACAAGCATGGCTGGTCGCGGTAGTAGCCGCCGTCATGACGCCAGGTGCCATTTCGCCGAAGTTAGCCTTGTTTCAGCTTCTGTACCGGCACGTTCTCCGTCCGTTGAGATTATTGCGTCCCGATCTCGTTGCCGAAGACGCAGCGCCACACCGCTTCGCGCAGGGGATGGGCGCTGCTGTGCTGATTCTGGCTACGCTGGCATTGTGGTCTGGCGCTCAAATTGCCGGCTGGGTACTGGCTTTGCTGGTGGTAACGCTGGCGGCGATCAATCTGCTGTTCGGTTTTTGCGCCGGTTGCTTTATCTTCTTCCACCTCCAACGTTTAGGTGTGTTGAAGCGAGTATCTTCCCATGATTGAACGTCTACTGGTCGTTGCTGTGATTGGGGGTGTCATCCTGCTGGTCTGGGCAGGATTACGCCGCTGGCAAGCGGGTCGGTTGAGGGCGCTGAGCGAAACTCAACTTTTCATCGGTATTGTTCCGCCCGGCAAGCCGGTAGTCGTTGCCTTTTCCACTCCTGGTTGCCGTGAGTGTCGAAGCCGTCAGGCGCCGGCGCTGACGCAACTGGTGGCGCTGTTGGGCGAACAGGTGACGGTAGCAACCGTGTTAGCGCCGGAGCATCCGCATCTGGTTGATCGTCTCGGTATTTTGACCGCACCGGCCACGGTGGTGCTCGATGGGCGCGGTATTGTGCGGCAGGTAAATCAAGGTTTCGCCGATGCCATCACGCTGGCGCGGCAGGTGCAGATGTTGTCTGCCGGTTGATTGGCCCGGTCATCTTTTGCCCAGATTGCAACCCGCTCACCGATGGCAAGCGGGTTGCAGGATGGGACATGAGACGCTGACTGCGTTCTGTGCCAGGTCGAGTTTGCTCAGGTGGTTGTCGATCACACTGTGCCGACAGAGTTGGTTCTGTCGGTACAGATCAAGCCATTATCGCATCAGTCGTTACTTAATCTGCCGCCACTGCCGTTGGTGTTTCGGCTGGCAGGTTGAGCGCAAACATAGTTGGCGTGCTCCCCAGCTTACGGCCCAGCGCAGTCACCGCTTCAGTCACGATCTGCACGCAGCGGTCAGCCTCTTCACGAGTCAGGATCAGCGGCGGCGCAAGCTGGATGACCGGCTCAAGTCGGTCATCGGCACGACAGATCAGGCCCCGCTGCTTCAACTGATCGCTCAACCAGACCATTAGGCGCTCTTCTTCCAGCGACTCGCGGGTGACACGGTCACGCACCAGCTCGACGGCCATGAACATGCCCATTCCCCGCACTTCGCCGACGTTGGGGTGGTTGCCAACCGCTGCCTCTAACTCGCGCATCAGATAATTCCCCATTTCGCGACTGCGCTCAAGCAGATGTTCGCGCTCGATAATGTCAAGGTTGACCAGCGCCGCCGCGCAACTGGCAGCATGCCCGCCAAACGTAATACCGTGCATAAATTTATCGGCATCATTATCGGAAACAAACGTATCTGCGATCGCATCACTCACAACGGCTGCGCCCAATGGAGCGTAGCCACTGGTGATCCCTTTTGCGCAAGTAATGATGTCCGGCTTCACCCCCATCGCGGTTGAGCCAAACCAGTCGCCAACCCGGCCAAAGCCACAGATTACTTCATCGACGATCATCACGATCCCGTAGTGATCGCAAATGTCGCGAATATGTTGCAAGTAGCCTGGCGGCGAGACAATTGCGCCACCGCTATTTTGCACCGGCTCCATAATAATCGCGGCGATGGTTTCAGGCCCTTCGAATTCGATCAGTTGTTCCACCTCATCGACGCAGACCTTCTGGCAGCCGCTGTGGTGAGCGCAGTATGCGCAGCGATAGCGATAGGGTAGCGGAACGTGACGCGCTCCCGGCACGAGCGGGCCGAAACCGTTGCGGATCGAGGTGACGCCATTGACCGAAAGAGCGCCCATCGAGGTGCCGTGATAACTGACCCGGCGCGCAATAATCTTGGTGCGGTCAGCAAAACCGCGGCGGCGCTGATATACTTTGGCAATTTTGAGCGCAGTCTCGACCGCATCTGAACCGCCGGTGGTGAGGAAGACGCGCGAGCGGGGGCCAGTTGGGCTGAGCGCAGCCAATCGCGCCGATAGATCGATCAGAGGAACACTGGGGAAGCTGAAGGGGCTGACGTAAGCGATGTTGTTCAGTTGAGCGCTGATCGCCTCAATAATTTCCCGGCGACCGTAGCCGACGTTGACCGTAAACAGACCGGAGAGACCGTCGATGTACTCATTTCCGTCTTGATCCCACACGCGCGACCCTTCGCCACGCACCAGCACAGTGGGTCGCGCGTCGGTACTGGAAAAGTGGCCCATCTGGAAGAAGTGCAGCCAAACGTTGTCACTGAGGGCCTGCAAGCGATTGTTCGTTAAGGTACTCATATAACCTCACTAACTACGTCCGCTACCGTGGTCTCCAACGCGCAGCGCGCGACTGCAACACCGCAGCAGGTTTTAACCAGAGACCACATCGTAGGCACATGCCCCGACCCTGGCGCGGACACGAACACAGGGCTGCACACCGGACTCAGCACCCGGCGTGACCGAGATGCGCGCGGCCCTGACTCACGCGCACCTCACGGGTATCAATCGGCCAATGTCGTTCCTTTCTAGCCGGCAGTGCCGGCACTGACAACAATAAAAACAGCGCATACACCAAATCACCGGGAAGCAGCTTGCGCTGCCCGCTGGTGATGATCTGGTGTCGCGGGGCTAATTATCGACGAGACGCATCACCCGGAAGGCTTCGGCGTAGGCAACACCAATGTGAGCGCCGTTCTCGGCATCCCACTTGCGCACCCAATCGGCTACGTCGGGGCCAAGTTGCGAACGATGACAGAGCAGACTCTCGATTTTCTGCTCAATCCAGTCGCTGATGTCGAGGTAGAGATCGGGCGCAGGAGGGAACATCAGATACAGCTCGCGCACTTTGTGCGGCTCGTAGCCTTCGGCGAGCAATTCCGGGAAGATGGGGCGCGTTTCCGCGCTGGGAAACACGGCATAGATCGCGGCTTCACCGGCGGCGCGGTGATCAGGATGATTGATGTAGCTGTTTCCGGCGAAGACCAGTGTTGGATCCTGACAAAGCACGCGGAAGGGGCGCACCTCACGGATCAGTCGTGTCAGTTCGCGGCGGAGTTCAAGGGTGGGCTGCAAGACTCCATCACGATAGCCGAGGAAACGCACATCGCGCACGCCTAGCACTGCTGCCGCTGCCCGTTGCTCGTCTTGCCGACGAGCAACCAGCGCTGTCAGATCGGTGCCTGGCTCGTTAGAACCTGCCGAACCGTCGGTGACGATGCAGTAGGTAATGGGATGCCCAGCCGCTGCCCAGCCGGCAATTGTTCCGGCGGCAGCAAACTCGATGTCGTCGGCATGGGCGGCAATCACCAAAATCGGTTCGGGTTGAGCTTGCATAACTAATGCGTGCTTTGTCGGCGCTTACATATACGTTGAGGCAGACGATGATAATGAGCCAGTTCATCGTCGCCTTGACGTGATATGTGGCAATTGTTCTTCTCTTTTTAGTCTACACGAAGGTGAGGTGGTTTGTCTAGAGGGGCGCCCCAGCGGCGCGGAAGTTACTTGTTATGCGCAATCTTGCTGGTACAATAAGAATAGCATTCCCTTATGCAACGACCCTGCAAGGAGGCAGCATGAAACGACGGGGCTGGAATCCGGCGACGTGGGTGAGTCTGGTGCCGAATGGTCTCGGTCAGGTCAAGCCTAATCACTACTGGGAGATCGCGCGCACCGTATGGGAAAACCGCGATAGTCTTGGCAAGGCGTGGCGGATCCTGAACGAAGGTGTGTGCGATGGTTGCGCGCTGGGCACTGCCGGACTGCGCGATTTCACCATGAAGGGGGTGCATCTCTGCACAGTGCGGCTGAATTTGCTCCGGCTTAACACCATGCCGCCCCTCGATATTCGGCGTCTGGAAGATGTAGCAACCTTGCGCTCGCTGAATGGTCGCGAGCTGCGCGCGCTCGGTCGGCTGCCATTCCCGCTGATCCGTCGCCGTGGCGAGGCCGGTTTTCGCCGGATCGGTTGGGACGAAGCACTCAACGAGATCGCGGCGCGCATTCGTGTCACCGATCCGCGCCGGGTCGCGTTCTACCTTACTTCGCGCGGTATCACCAACGAAACATACTACGTCGCCCAGAAAGTTGCGCGTTTTCTCGGCACCAACAACGTCGATAACGCTGCCCGTCTCTGTCACGCTCCCAGCACTACGGCGATGAAACAAGCGCTTGGCGTGGCTGCTTCGACCTGTAGCTATCGTGACTGGATCGGCACCGATGTTCTGCTCTTCATTGGCAGCGATACCCCCAATAACCAGCCGGTAACGACCAAATATCTCTACTACGCCAAACAGCATGGCACGCGCATCTTTGTGGTCAATCCCTACCGTGAACCGGGGCTTGAACGCTATTGGGTGCCGAGCGTGTTCGAGAGTGCGTTGTTTGGCACTCGTCTCGCCGACCGGTTTTTCCAGATTCACACTGGCGGTGACATTGCCTTTCTTAATGGCGTGCTCAAACATCTGATTGAACGCGATTGGATCGACCGCGCCTATATCGAAGCGCACACGCATGGTTTTGCCGACGTGCAAGCTACGCTGGCTTTGCAGTCCTGGGAAGAACTGGAACTGGCGAGCGGTTCTACCCGGACGGAGATGCTGGCGCTGGCCGAGGCGCTTGCGCAGGCAAAGAGTGCTGTGTTTGTGTGGAGTATGGGCATCACGCAGCACGAGTATGGGGTAGAAAACGTCAAAGCCATTCTCAATCTGGCCCTGGCTCGCGGCTTTATCGGACGGGAATACTGCGGTGTAATGCCGATCCGCGGTCATAGTGGCGTGCAGGGTGGCGGCGAGATGGGCTGCACTGCCACCACCTTCCCCGGTGGCAAACCGGTAAACGCCGATCACGCGCGCTGGCTGAGTGAGCAATGGGGCTTTGCGGTGCCGGATTGGAAGGGGTTGAGTTGCGGTGAGATGCTCGATGCCGCTTACGAGGGTCGACTCGATGTATTTTATGCGGTTGGTGGTAATTTTTTAGATACGATGCCCGATCCTAACTATATTCGAACGGCGCTTGCCCGCCCACCGTTGCGCGTTCATCAGGACATCGTGTTGACCAGTCAGATGCTGGTCGATCCGGCTGATACGGTGATTTTGTTGCCGGCAGCAACCCGTTACGAACAGCGCGATGGCGGCACCGAAACCTCAACCGAACGTGAAATCATCTTTTCGCCCTTCATTGCCTCGCCGCCAGCCGAGGCGCGCAGTGAGTGGGAAATATTGATGCAGGTGGCCGAGCGAGTCTATCCTGAGCGGTCACGATTGATCCGCTTTGTCGATGGTCAGCAGATCCGCGCCGAGATCGCCCGGCTCATTCCTGATTACGATGGTATTCAGTTCCTGCGCAAGGCAGGCGATCACGTTCAGTGGGGTGGGCGTCTACTTTGTCGTGATGGCCAGTTTGCCACGCCCGACGGCAAAGCGCATTTTACCCCGCTACAGCCACCGCGAACCGTCTTGCCAGCGGGGAAGTTTGTGTTGAAAACCCGGCGCGGCAAACAATTCAATTCGCTGGTGCACGCCGAACGCGATCCACTTAACGGCGCTTTGCGCGAAGATGTGTTGATTAACCCCACCGATGTGGCACAGTTAGGCGCGCGGGAAGGTGATTGGGTGATATTGCGCTCAGACGTTGGCGAGCTGCGAGCGCGGATCAAATGCGCGCCAATTATGCCGGGTAATGTGCAGGTACACTGGCCGGAAGGGAATGTGTTGATTAACGCTCATCAGCGTGATCCGGGGTCGGGCGTGCCGGCCTATAAAGCGATTGTCAGTATTCATCGGCTGGAGTCGCAGGACATCGAGCGTCTCTCTGTCGAGAGCAGGCATTAGCAATGTAAGGCAGAAATCAATGATCACTCGCGCAACTGTTCGTCGGCGTACCGTGGTCAAAGTGCGCGATGGGCGCTGGCGACAGGAAAAAGATGTGGTGGTAGTCGAAGAGCCGTTAGAGATCCGGTTATTGCTGCCCGATAGTGCGCTTGCGGTACCGCTGGCGACTGTTATGCGCACGCCGGGGGCCGATGTCGAACTGGCTGCCGGCTTTCTATTTGGCGAGAGTATCATTCGCGAACGTTACGACATCAGTACCATCCGCTACTGTGTTGACGCCGATCTCGACGATGATGCCCGGTTTAATACTCTGATTGTCGCGTTGCGGCCCGGTCTCAACGTCGATCTTGACACGGCGCGCCGGCTCTTCTTCGTCTCATCGTCGTGCGGTGTCTGTGGCAAAGCTTCGCTAGAGTCGTTGCGCTTGCGCGGCTGCGCGCCGCTCAACGACGATCCACCTGTCCAGGTGAGCTGCGCGGCACTCGGCAGCATCGATGGCGCGTTGCGGCAGGCTCAAGACCTGTTTGCCCGCACCGGCGGTCTACATGCTGCGGCACTCTTTACCCCCGATGGCCGATTGCTGTCGATCCACGAAGACATTGGTCGCCACAATGCAGTTGATAAACTCATCGGCGCGCATCTGCTGAGCGGTCAGCTTGAGGTGCTCCGACGGTCGTTGTTACTGGTCAGTGGACGGGCCAGCTTTGAGATTATGCAAAAGGCGCTGATGGCCCGCATCCCTATTGTGGTCGCTGTTGGCGCGCCCTCGGCGTTGGCCGTCGCGGTAGCGCAACACTTCAATATGACCTTGATCGGCTTCCTGCGTGGCGCGTCGTGCAATATTTATGCCGGGGCCGGGCGGATAATCGATGTAGCAATGGGGAACGAACACGCCTGAAGCGAACGTCCTGGCGGGTTGTCGTTCCCCGTCGATTGGCCCATCGTTTCTATACCTATCCTAACTCTGCCGTGGCACTGAGAGCAGTGACGCCATCAGGTCCCTGCGCTTCCAGCTCAACCCGATCATCGGTGAAGCGGGCGATCAACCGGAAAGGAGCCAGATCAAAAAGGGGGGCCTGGCTGCGGAAGCTGAAGCCGGTGATCGGGCGCGTGGTATTGTGGCGGGCCAGTTCCATCAGTAACACCGCCACCAGCGGCCCATGGACGACAAGACCGGGATACCCTTCTTCCTGTTGCGCGTAAGGGCGATCGTAGTGAATGCGGTGGGCATTAAACGTCAGGGCCGAAAAGCGGAAGAGCAGGCGCGTGTCAGGAGTGATCGCGCGGGTAATCGCATCATTTACCGGCGGCAACTCAACCGGTGTTGGCGCTGGAACCGGCGCGCCTGGTTCGCGATAGACGATGTCCTGTTCCTCCTCGATGCAGAGGGTATCACCCTGGTAGATCTGATAACCAACCGTCACAAAGGCAAGTGGGCCGGTGCGTCCGGTTTTTTGGGTGATATTGCGTATCACCCCTTCGCGACGCGCAGGCTGACCGATCAGTAACGGTTGATGGAAGCGAAGCCGCGCGCCGGCAAACATGCGACGCGGGTATGGAATGGGGGGAATGAAGCCGCCACGTTGCGGATGCCCGTCGCTGCCGAGTTTGGATTGTGGCGCGCGAGGCAAAAAATAGAACCAGTGCCATAGCGGTGGCAATGGCGCGCCAGCGCTGAGCGACGCTGAAGGTGGTTCGAGTGTCGCTGCCGCCGCCAGCGCCTGGGCCAGACAGATGTCATCTTCAACCAGTTCGGTGCGCCCGATCCACGCCATCCAGTCTTCATTGCTCACGCGGTACCTCCATTTCGTTCATGAATTCAGAATTTTGTCGGCAGAGTCGCCTTGAGACGGGAAGCGATTCCATGATTGCGCGACAAACGGATTTACGAAATGCCTGCGCATCGCGCAAAGCGCATATCGTGGCCGACAGGCTGATCAGATCGGCATACCTGTTATTGATGTCTGCTCCCCCACGCGATCCGCAAGCGATTGTTTCCCGGTGTTAAGCGCTTCAACGGCGGCAAGATCGGCGATGTATGGATCATCGCTCGGCTTGCCCACCCGGTTCTGATTGCTCCGGCGACTAATGGCCAGGAAGCAGGTTGCCGGCTATGCGAACCGGGCAAATAGATCGTGAAACTGATATGTACTTTTTATTGTAACGCCATTGATCTAAGGATTTACTTATATCAACCAGTAGTTAAAAGTTGGTAACCGGTAATTGCGAAAAGTTTTGTCTTATGCTATGGTACAAACACGCGCATTACCCACGCCCGTATAAGAGAACACGTTATCGTTGACGGCCATGGTGGCCTTATTTGAGGCACATGGCAGTTTTGTGTTGCTGCCTGTAGTGTAAATGGCAAGGAGGGGCAGGAACGATGGCAAAAGGTGTACGCCCGACGAAGACCACCAATCAGACATCAAGCGTGCCGGAGGGAAGCGAATCGGCTATGTCAACGGAACCAGAAGTAACTGCATCGGTGGACGAGCCACGCAACGATCCAATGCCCATGCCAGAACCGGCGACTAACCGCGACCGACTGCCGCTGAGCGGTATTCGCGTGATCGATGTCGGTAACTTTCTGGCCGGTCCATATGCGGCGTCTATCCTGGGTGAATTTGGCGCAGAAGTGCTCAAAGTTGAACACCCAATCGGTGGCGATCCGATGCGTCGTTTCGGCACGCCTACGACGCGCCACGACGCGACGTTAGCCTGGCTCAGTGAAGCGCGTAATCGCAAGTCGGCGACAATCGACCTGCGTCAACCGGAAGGCGTACAGCTATTCTTGAAACTGGTCGCGAAGTCAGACATCCTGATCGAAAATTTCCGTCCAGGCACGATGGAAGAGTGGGGGTTATCGTGGCCAACATTGCAAGCAGTTAATCCAGGCCTGATAATGCTGCGCGTGTCGGGGTATGGTCAGACCGGGCCGTACCGGCGTCGTTCTGGTTTTGCGCATATTGCGCATGCCTTTAGTGGTCTCTCCTATCTGGCCGGTTTTCCCGGCGAGACGCCGGTATTGCCCGGCACCGCGCCGCTTGGCGACTACATTGCCAGCCTGTTTGGCGCGGTCGGCGTTTTGATCGCGCTGCGCCATAAAGAACTGACCGGTCGCGGGCAACTGATCGATGTTGGCATCTACGAAGCGGTCTTCCGCATTCTCGACGAGATTGCGCCGGCATACGGTTTGTTTGGCAAGATCCGTGAGCGCGAAGGCGCCGGTAGCTTTGTGGCGGTACCTCATGGCCATTTCCGCACCAAAGATGGCAAGTGGGTAGCGATTGCATGCACGACCGATAAGATGTTCGAGCGGCTCGCCGAAGCCATGGAGCGCCCTGAGCTGGCCGCTCCAGAACTGTATGGCGATCAACGCAAGCGACTCGCCGCGCGCGATGTGGTCAATCAGATTACCATCGAGTGGGTTGGCTCTTTGACCCGTGATGAAGTGATGCGACGCTGTCTTGAGAAAGAGGTGCCGGTTGGCCCACTCAACAGCATTGCCGACATGTTTAACGACGAGCATTTTCGCGCGCGCGGGAATCTGGCCAGAGTCGAGGCCGAAGGGGTTGGCGAGGTGGTGGTGCCTAACGTCATTCCCACCCTCTCAGAAACGCCGGGTCGGGTGACCAATCTCGGCCCGCCGCTGGGGAACGCTACCTATGAAGTGTTGCGCGAGTTGCTCGACATTTCGGCTGAGGAGATCAAACAGCTCCGCGCTCGCAAGATTATTTAACGCTCTGCTGCAAAGCCGCAACGATGCGACCATTTACCTGCGCTGTTTCGACACTACGAGGTGAACGCAATGGCTGAAACAGATACGACCCTGCCCCTGGCCGGGATTCGGGTGATTGATGCGGCAACGGTGATTGCTGCGCCCTTCTGCGCGACGTTGCTGGGCGAGTTTGGCGCCGATGTGCTGAAGGTAGAACATCCAATCGGTGGCGATGCGCTCCGTCGCTTTGGCACGCCAACAGCGCGTGGTGACACACTGACATGGTTAAGTGAGTCGCGCAATAAGCGTTCGGTTACGCTCAATTTACAACATCCTGACGGCGCGCGTGTCTTCAAAGAGTTGATTGCCCAAACCGATGTTTTATGCGAGAACTTTCGCCCCGGTACGCTCGAAAAGTGGGGATTGGGGTGGGATGTGTTGCGCAAGATCAATCCTCGCCTGATCATGTTGCGCGTTACCGGTTACGGTCAAACCGGCCCCTACCGCGATCGACCCGGCTTTGCGCGCATTGCGCACGCAGTCGGCGGCATTGCTTATCTGGCCGGCATGCCTAAAGGCACGCCGGTAACTCCCGGCTCGACGACGCTGGCCGATTATATGACCGGCCTGTACGGCTGCATCGGCGTGCTCCTGGCATTGCGCTACCGTGAGCAGACCGGTTGCGGCCAGTATGTTGACGCTGCGTTGTACGAATCGGTATTCCGTTGTAGCGATGAGCTGGTGCCGGCTTATGGTATGTACGGGAAGGTGCGCGAGCGGCACGGTTCGCACTACAACGAGTTTGCCTGCCCTCACGGTCACTTCCAGACCAAAGACGGCAAGTGGGTGGCAATTTCGTGCGCGACCGATAAGCTCTTCGCTCGCCTTGCCAATGCAATGGGACGACCGGAACTGGCTTCTTCGAGCGTCTATGGCGATCAGAAAGTGCGTCTGGCGCATGCCAGTGACGTGAACGAAATTGTCCGCGACTGGTGTAGCTCACTGACGCGAGCAGAGGTGCTCGAACGTTGCTATGCTACGGCCACTCCGGCTGCGCCCTTGAATGACATTGCCGATTTCTTCGGTGATCGCCACGTGCATGCGCGCCGCAATCTGGTAGCAATTGATGCCCCAGACATCGGCGAGACCCTGATCATGCCGAATATTGTGCCCAAACTGTCAGAGACTCCCGGCAAAATCCGGTCGCTCGGTCCCAAACTCGGCGAGCATACCGATGAGGTGTTACGCGAGTGGTTGGGAATGGATGACGAGCAGATCGGTGAATTGCGCGCCAAGCGGGTGATTTAGCTGCAACCATCAGAACGCCAGGGCATTGGCGGGAGGGTCAGGCAACCCACTCGCTATTGCCCGGCTTCCGTGGGAGATAATGACAGGGGGCAATCAGTATGAATGGCATTCTCAGTGGTATGCGTGTCGTTGAGGGATCGGCCTTTGTTGCCGCACCGCTCGGCGGCATGACCCTGGCTCAGCTCGGAGCTGATGTTATCCGCTTCGATCCCATCGGTGGCGGCCTCGATTACAAACGCTGGCCGGTCACGCTCGATGGCAAGCATAGCTTGTTTTGGGCCGGCCTAAACAAAGGCAAACGCTCAATTGCCGTCGATATTCGCCATCCTCGCGGCCAGGAACTTTTAACCCAACTGATCTGCGCTCCCGGCGACAATGCCGGCTTGTTCATCACCAATTTCCCGGCTCGCGGCTGGCTCAGCTACGATGCATTGAAACGGCATCGTGCCGACTTGATCATGGTCAATCTGCTTGGCCGGCGTGACGGCGGTTCTGAGGTTGATTACACGGTTAACCCGCAACTGGGGCTTCCTTTCATGACCGGGCCGTTCAACTCATCGGAAGTAGTCAACCACGTGCTACCGGCGTGGGACATTGTCACCGGTCAGATGATCGCTGTCGGTTTGCTGGCTGCCGAACGTCATCGGCGCCTGACCGGCGAAGGCCAACTGGTCAAGCTGGCGCTCAAAGATGTTGGTCTGGCGATGATTGGCCATCTTGGTATGATTGCCGAAGTGATGGTCAACAACACCGATCGGCCCCGGCAGGGTAACTATCTGTACGGCGCCTTTGGGCGCGATTTCGAAACGCTCGATGGCAAGCGCGTTATGGTAGTCGGCCTGACCGATTTGCAGTGGAAGGCATTAGGCAAAGCTACCGGTCTGACCGATGCCTTCAACGCGCTCGGCCAGCGCCTTGGTCTTAACATGGATGAGGAAGGTGACCGGTTCCGCGCCCGTCGCGAAATTGCCGCTCTGCTTGAGCCGTGGTTTCACGCCCGCACCTTTGCCGAGGTACAGCGCATCTTTGAACAGCACCGGGTAACGTGGGGGCCGTACCGGACGGTACGCGAAGCGATTGCCCAGGATCCCGATTGTTCAACCGACAACCCGATGTTTGAGCTGGTTGAGCAGCCCGGTATCGGTTCGTATCTGATGGCAGGATCACCGCTCGATTTCAGTCAAACGCCGCGTTTGCCGGCGCGTCCGGCGCCGCGTCTCGGCGAGCATACCGACGAGATCCTGCTTGAGGTGCTCGGTTTGAGTGAAGGTGAGGTAGGTCGGTTGCACGATGAAGGCATTGTGGCCGGGCCGGAAGAAGAATAACAACCGAGGACTGAACTGTTTGGCGTTGTAAGCCATTCTCCCGGGTATTGTTGGGTCAGTCAGGATAATTTGGCAAGGAGGATATGAATGCACAAGCTACCGCGCAATTTTTACAATCCGCTCGCTATCGGCGCGCCCCAACCGATTCGCGAATTGCCAGTGCGACCTGA
Source organism: uncultured Chloroflexus sp. (assembly GCF_937129525.1). Lineage (GTDB taxonomy): Bacteria > Chloroflexota > Chloroflexia > Chloroflexales > Chloroflexaceae > Chloroflexus. The sequence goes on from NZ_CAKZNK010000104.1 coordinate 23,079, forward strand.
GCGAGTTGTTCACTTCTTCCCGCCCCACATTGAGAAGATTCGCGCTCGCATTCCCGAAGTTGCCAAACAGGTCGATGTGCTGTGCGGCAACCTCGAAGATGCGATCCCAGTTGACGCCAAAGAAGCGGCCCGCGCCGGATTCATCGAAGTCGCGCGCAATACCGATTTTGGTGATACTGCGCTTTGGGTGCGGGTCAATGCGCTCAATAGCCCATGGGTGCTCGATGACATTACCGAGATTGTGGCGCAGGTCGGCAACAAACTCGATGTGATTATGATCCCGAAGGTCGAGGGACCCTGGGATATTCATTTCGTCGATCAATTTTTAGCCCTGCTCGAAGCGAAATATCACGTGCAAAAGCCGATTTTGATTCATGCTCTGCTCGAGACGGCGCAGGGAATGGTCAATCTCGAAGCGATTGCCGGCGCCAGTCCGCGCATGCATGGTTTCAGTCTCGGCCCTGCCGATCTGGCCGCGTCACGCGGCATGAAGACCACGCGCGTCGGCGGCGGTCACCCCTTCTATGGCGTGCTCGCCGATGCGCAAGAGGGGCAGACCGAGCGGGCCTTCTTCCAGCAAGATCTCTGGCACTACACGATTGCCCGCATGGTTGATGTCGCCGTCTCGCACGGTCTCCGCGCCTTCTACGGTCCCTTCGGCGACCTGAAAGATGAAGCTGCCTGTGAGGCGCAGTTCCGCAATGCCTTCTTGCTCGGCTGCACCGGCGCCTGGTCGCTTGCGCCCAACCAGATTCCGATTGCCAAGCGCGTCTTTAGCCCCGATGTAAACGAAGTGCTCTTTGCCAAGCGTATCCTTGATGCGATGCCAGACGGCTCTGGCGTGGCGATGATTGACGGCAAGATGCAAGATGACGCGACATGGAAGCAGGCGAAGGTGATTGTTGATCTGGCCCGCATGATCGCCAGGAAAGACCCCGAACTGGCGAAAGCGTATGGGTTCGAGCAATGAGCCGCGAGGCGCGGGGTGGTGATAGACACATCACCCCGCGCTGATGTGTTCTTACAGACAGTTTTCTCTGCGTTACGCATCTGTTTCAGCGGTAAGGAGCAGCAGATGAGCGTTAAAACCAATCCCGGCAATTTCTTCGAAGATTTTCGCCTGGGTCAGGAGATCGTGCATGCCACGCCTCGCACGGTTACCGAGGGTGATGTGGCGCTCTATACCGCGCTTTACGGATCGCGGTTCGCCGTCACCTCGGCTACTCCCTTCGCTCAAACTTTAGGTCTCGAACGAGCGCCGATTGATAGCATGCTCGTCTTTCACATCGTTTTCGGCAAGACTGTCCCCGACATCTCGCTTAACGCGATTGCCAATCTTGGGTATGCCGGTGGTCGGTTTGGCGTGATGGTCTATCCTGGTGATACCCTTTCGACAACCTCAAGGGTGATCGGTCTGCGCCAGAACAAAGACGGTAAGACGGGCGTCGTGTATGTTCATTCAGTGGGTGTTAATCAGCGCAATGAGCTAGTGTTGGAATATATCCGCTGGGTGATGGTTCGCAAGCGCAATCTGGAGGCGCCGGCGCCGGAGCCGGTCATACCTGAGTTACCTGATTCGGTTCCGGTGAGTGATTTGATGGTTCCCTATCACATTCAGCCCGGCCAGTACGATGTGGCTCGCGCCGGTAGCGCATATGTGTGGGAAGATTACGAAGTCGGCGAGAAGATCGATCATATCGATGGCGTGACGATTGAAGAAGCCGAGCATATGCAGGCTACGCGCCTTTATCAGAACACTGCGCGGGTGCATTTTAATCTGCACGTAGAGCGTGAAGGACGCTTTGGCCGACGGATTGTCTACGGTGGTCATATTATCAGTCTGGCCCGTTCACTCTCGTTCAATGGCTTAGCTAATGCGCTTAGCATCGCCGCAATCAATGGCGGTCGCCATACCAATCCCAGCTTCGCGGGTGATACGATCTACGCCTGGTCGGAGATTCTGGCTAAGCTGGAGATTCCCGGACGAAGCGATATTGGGGCGCTGCGAGTGCGCACTGTCGCCACCAAAGATCGACCGTGCCACGATTTCCCCTACCGCGATGCTGAGGGTAACTACGATCCGGCAGTGGTGCTCGATTTCGATTACACCGTGCTTATGCCGCGACGGTCGGTTGTCAAGGGGTAGCTTGTCAGGGCGAGCATACACCTTGGCGGGGTCGCAGCAGCGCTGCGCCGCTACCCTCGCGCTGCTTGGGCGCAGCAGCGCTGCGCCGCTACCTTTCGCGCT
>NZ_CAKZNK010000105.1 GCF_937129525.1 uncultured Chloroflexus sp.
GGGGATGGGGATGGGGCCGTGGGCGTGGCCGGGGATGGGGATGGGGATGGGGGGCGTGGGCGTGGCCGGGGATGGGGATGGGGGGCGTGGGCGTGGGCGTGGCCGGGGATGGGGATGGGGATGGGGGGCGTGGGCGTGGCCGGGGACGTAACCGGTAGGGGCGAAAAATTTTTCGCCCCTACCGGTTACGTCGTGATGGTGGTGGTGTTCGGCACCGTCGCGATGGTGGTGATGTGGTGGTGTCCGGCGCCACCGTGATGGTGGTGATGGTGATGGGGCCGGCGCCATTGTCGGCGGCGGGACGTGTGCCGGTGTGGGTAACCTGCGCGCTACCCAAATAGCTCCCGCAACGCGGCAAGACTGGTGTGAGTTAGATCTGGCAAAACGAGGTCGGCTGGCGGCAACGGTATCTGCCCTGATATTGCGCCAGGGATGGCGACAACCGGGCAACCGGCAGCGCGGGCAGCGCGAATACCGTTGGGCGAGTCTTCGAGCACGAGGCAATCGGCGGGCGCTAACCCGAGACGAGCAGCGGCGGTAAGAAAAAGATCGGGCGCCGGTTTGGTTGCGGCAACGTCGTCGGCAGTAACTACTGTAGCGAAGTAGTCGCGGATACCAAGCCGATGCAGCCACCCCTCAACCCAATTCCGACTACTGCTGCTGGCAACGGCGCAGGGTAGATCGGCGGCGCGCGCTTCGGCGAGTAGCGCCGCGACTCCAGGAAGGAGTGATTGATTGGCGCTAAGCGCATCTTTACGCGCTTGCCGACGGGCGAGAATGGTAGCCCGCGCCGCGTTCACGTTGGCAGCCAACTGCGGATCGCGTTCACGGAGCAGCTCTACCAGGTGGGCATGGGCATCGAAACCGGCGTTTGCGCCTAGGGTGGCGGCCCAGTCGTGAACGCTCAAAGTGACGCCGTACCCGGCAAAGATCTCTTGCCAGCTCTGAAGGGCTGGAGTTTCAGTGTCAACTATCAGGCCATCGAAATCGAATAGCAGAGCGCGCACAGGCATAGAGTGATTCCTTGATGCGACCGAGATTTGATTGTGGCGCCTGATCATAGCACGTTTCACCGTAGCGCAGCAATTGCGCCTCCAGGCTGATGGCGCATCTGGCGCAATCAGGTACGATACGACAGAGCGCAGCATGACCTGAAGGAGCAATAGGTATGGGTAATAATGTTGCTGAGCTGGTTCGCATGCGTCCATTTACCGGTAGTGATGCCGATTATGCTGCGCTGGTGGAAATCGCTAATGCAGCTTTTCCTGATAACAGCGATACGGTAGAGGAGGCGCGCCATTGGGATCACGCTCGTCCGGCGCATTGTGTCAATGAACGGTGGCTGGTCGAAAGAGACCGGCAAGTCGTCGCGGTTGCTGAATATTTTCACGTCCCATGGATGTTTCACCCACGCAAGTTTTTCATCAACCTTGCCGTGCATCCCAACTGGCAAGGGCGCGGAATCGGTCGCTACTGTTACGATACGCTCATGGCTGCATTGATCGAGCGGCATCAGCCGTTGCAGGTGCGCGCAAATTGTCGCGAAGATCAGACCCACAGTCAGCGCTTTTTGACTCGGCGCGGTTTTCGGGAAGAGATGCGCACATGGGAGTCGCGACTCGATCTGCAAACCTTCGATCCAACGCCGTTTGCGGATGCGCCGATGCGTGTTGTGGCACAGGGTTTTACCATCTGCAATCTGAGCGAATGGCTTGCGCGCGGCGATTCGGCGCGTCGGCTTCTATACGAAGCCATCATGGAGATGCGCGTCGATGTACCGCAGCCCGAACCGTTCACACCGGCAGACTTTGCTACCTGGGAACAGAGCGTCTTCAACAACCCTAAGCTTTATCCAGAAGGCTACTTCCTGGCGTTGAATGGCAATGAAATTGCGGCAGTGAGCCAGCTTTGGAAGCATGCTGAAGCTGATGTGTTGATGACAGGTATAACAGCGACGCGACGGAACTATCGACGGCGTGGATTGGCGTTGGCGCTCAAGGTTCATTCACTGATCTTCGCAAAAGCTGCTGGCTACCGTGAAGTGCGTACCTACAACGCGACCACCAATCGCCCGATGTTGAGCATTAACGAGGCGCTCGGGTTTGTCAAACAGCCGGCGTGGATCGAGTTTGTGAAAGATGTGGTTGATCTGGTTATGGTAATCTGAGATAGTGGGCTGGTGGGATTTATGATGATTACTGTGCGTCCTTTTCAGGCTGGCGCGATGGATTATCAGGTGATGGCGACCGTTTACAGCGCCATGGCGCCAGATGCGCCACTGAATGCGACTGAGTGGCGAGTGCGCGATGAACTGCGCGATTCTCGCCGGGTGCTCTACCGGGTGATTGGTGAAATTGATGGTGTAGCGGCTGGATATGCCGAATACTTTCAGCTAACATGGTGTGCCGAACCAGACTATATTGAAACGTTTATCTGCGTGCATCCCGTCTATCACGGCTATGGTTTGGGCACTGCGCTCTGGCAACATGTACACCAGGCCTGGCAAGCTTTGCAGCCGCGGCATGTGTTGCTGAGAGTCCGCGAGGATTGGCACACCGGGAGAACCTTTGCCGAACATCGTCAGTTTCGGGAAGCGCGACGATGGTGGACATCGCGGTTAGAGCTGGCAACGTTCGATCCTTCCCCTTTTCACAGCGCAATTGAGCGGGTGGAGGCGCAGCAGATTGAGCTGCGTAGTTTCGCCGAGCTGGCAACCAAGGATCCTGCATTTTGGATGAAGCTGTATGAATTTGAACGACAAACGTCATGCGATGTACCGTCGGCATTTCCAACACAAATACCAGCTTATGAGCGCTGGATAAAATTTTATCAGCCAGACTATGGCGCACTGTGGGAAGGAAGCTTCGCTGCTATTGCAGAGGGTGAGATTGTCGGGATCAGCACACTAGAAATACTCGATAACGATACCGACCTGGAAGTCGGGTTTACGGCGGTGCATCGCGATTATCGCGGGCGCGGGATTGCGCTGGCGCTCAAACTCGCCACTATCGCCTATGCGCAGGCAGCCGGCGCGACCGGTATTCGGACTGACAATGACAGTGTGAACCTGCCGATGTGGCAGATTAATCAACGATTGGGTTTTCGGCGCGGACCAGTATGGATCGTTATGCGTCGGAATGAACAGGGCAAGGAGGTGACGTGAACGGCTGGCCACTGATTGAGCTGACAGGCGATGCTTACACGCAAGGTTGGCAGCATGGGCGCGCATTGCGCGATGCAATTGCTGCCAACCTGCGCATTTACACGGCGCGCTTCGAGCGAGAGTTGCGCATGCCGATTGATGAAGTATGGCGGCGGGCGCGGCGCTATGCTGCGGTCATCGTCGAACAAAACCCCGACTATGCTGCGGGGATGCGCGGTATTGCTGATGGGGCAGGGGTCGAGCTGGCCGCAATTGCGGCACTGAATGTGCGCTACGAACTGTTTTACCAGTATTTTCGCGAGTATGATCGCGTCGCGCGCAAGCCGGATGGCTGCACCGCCTTTGCTCTGTTGCCGGGCGCGACGAGCGAACACCATTTGCTGGTGGGCGAAAATTGGGACTGGATCGTTGGCGCGCGTGGCGCAATCACGCGAACAGTTGAACGCGATGGTCATCGCATGCTTGCCTTTACAGAAGCGGGCATCTTCGGCGGTAAGATCGGCTTGAACTCGGCTGGCCTGGCACTGCTGATTAACGGTTTATCCAGCGCGGATGATAACTGGTCAAGCCTGCGGCGACCATTTCATGTGCGCTGCTATGAAATCTTGCGCGCGCGGACACTGGCAGCAGCGAAAGCGGTGATCACCGCCGAGGAGCGAGCCGGTTCGGCCAATTTTCTGCTCGTGCAGGCGCCCGATCAGGTGGTGAATATTGAGGCGGCGCCAGATGCGATTGCGTTGAGCTATTGCGTTGATGAATGCCTGATTCACGCCAATCACTTCAACGATCCGGCAGCAATGGGGGTTGTCGAGCGCCAGATTGAACGCTACCCACATTCGCAGTGGAGACAGGCGCGGTTGCGTGATCTGCTGGCGGCGCGTCCGCAGTCGCTGGCCAGTGTCCAGATGGCGCTACGCGATCACGAATCATACCCCTACTCGATCTGTTTTCATATCGATCCGGCAGATCCGCCGGATGAGCGTTACGAAACTGTGGCTTCGATCATCATGGATGTGACCGATAAAACGTTGTATGCTACCGATGGGCCGCCGTGTGAGCGAGCATATGTGCGGTATCAGTTGTAATACCAGGCACACCGGGCGCAGAAGTTGTGGGTGAGGTGTTGCCGGCATTCGTGACCGCCGGAACGGTCGGCAAAAGAAAGAAGCGCAGATGCGAACTATTCTATTCATCTGTACCGGCAACTACTACCGTAGCCGCTACGCCGAACTGCTCTTCAATGCAAGGGGTGTAGTGGGCTGGCGGGCCGATTCGCGAGGGTTACGGCTCTCGGCCAGTAATCAGGGCGCAATCTGGCCGGGAGTGCTGGAACGGTTGCACCAGCAGGGTCTTCCCGTGCCAGGAGAGATTCGTCCACCTCTGGCCTTGAACGAGGATGGGTTGAAGCAGGCGAGTCTGGTGGTTGCGCTCGATGAGAGCGAGCATCGGCCAATGATGCAACAGTGGTTTCCGATGTGGGTAAATCGGATACGTTACTGGCAGATTCCCGATCTGTACGCGCTGCCTGCCAATCAGGCCTTTTGCCGGATCGAGGAGGGGGTTGCGGCACTGGTTGAGGAACTACGTCTGAGGTGAACAGGTGGAAATAGGCGTTGTTTCAGACACCCATGGGCGGCTGGCGCCGGCAGTATTGCCGGCATTGACCGGAGTCGAACTGATCCTGCATGCCGGTGATATTGGTCATGAAACGGTGCTGGCGCAACTTGCAACCGTCGCGCCGGTGCTGGCAATTCATGGCAACACCGATCAAGGCACGCCGCTGGCCCGTACCCATCCGGCAACACGCTGGATCGAGCAGGAAGATGTCTTGATCTATCTGACCCATATCGGCGGGGAACCGCGTCATCTTATGCAAGCATTGCCTCGGGCGATTGATGGACGGCTGCCGCAGGTGTACATCTTTGGTCACAGTCATCGGCCATTGTGCGAACTGCACAACGGCATCCTCTTCCTCAATCCGGGCACAGCCGGCGCGCCGCGCGGAGCAGGGCTGTCGGTGGCGCGACTGACGGTGGCAGGAGGGCAGGCTAGCGCAGTGATTGTCCGGTTAGGTGGGTGAGAGGCGGCAGTCAGACAGTTGGTTGTCATAATTGTCGTTGACGACAAGACGACACACAAACCGCAAAGTGGAACGCTAAACGGTCTTGCAGGATCGCAAGTTCAATTGAGGCGTATCGGGATTGAGCAAGCAACAGCCATCACGATGAAGTTACCAATATCGCAACGGTCTGTCAAATGGTCTAAAATCGCCTACGCAGTTGGAATAGTCGCCACTCTGGTAGGGTTGCCGGCAATTGCCGCTATGCTCGATCTAGAGCGACGACTCTTCTTTGCAGTACATGGCATCTGTGCGCAAACTCACAATCTCGTAAGCGGAGGGGTACAATTTCCGCTGTGTGCCCGCGACAGTGGCATCTACCTGGGGCTGATGGTCACGCTCGCAGTCATAGCGGCGTTGGGGCGAATGCGGGCAGGACGATTGCCGTCGTTGCCGATAAGTCTGCTATTGATCGGACTTATCGTCTTGATGGGTATTGATGGCCTGAACTCGACCGTAGCGGAGCTTGGGCTGACACCGGTCTACCAACCGCGCGATGAGTTACGCTTATTAACCGGATTAGGATTTGGCGTTGCTCTGGCGACAGGTCTCTTGCTGATAGCCAATCACACCTTGCTCCCGCCTGATTTACTCTTAACCGATCAGGCCCCGATTGAGGATAGACGCGATCTCATCGTCATCGCCGGAGCGCAGGGATTGGTGGCGCTGGCCATTGCCGCCGATCAACCCATACTGGCCTGGCCGTTAGTTTTATTCAGCGTCATCGGGATCACAGGGGTCATGACCTTTGCGATCATGATACCGGTCATTACGTTTACCGGCCTGGCTAATCGAGTGCGGCACCCAAGTCAGTTGCGATGGCCGGCACTGATCAGCTTCCTGGTAGCACTCTTCCTGCTGGCGGGACTGGCGATTTGGCGAGTCTACCTGGAAGGATCAGGTTTCTTGCCGCCGCCATTAATCCCGGAATAGGTTCACCTGCGCGCAAGCGAACCATAACCCGAATGAAGCAACGCGCTTCATTCGGGTTGTCGTTTTTTCTTCACTTCTACGCGCCTAACGGGGCATTGTCGTCTTCAAATCATCAAGGGCAGTGCGCAGATGGTCAATCGCCAGCCGGGCTTCTGGGGGAAGCTGATCGAGGTCGGCGAAAGCGGCTAAAGCCTGTCTGGCGGCAATCGCAAGGCTATCGAGATGGCCGAGCAAACAACCGGCTTCGCGCGCAGCTACCTGACGCGCGCCGTAAAGGGCATGCCAGTAGTCAGCGGAAGCCATGTAACGGGTTTCGCCAAGAAGTTCTAGCGCCAGCGTGCAACGGTCGAGCGGGCGAATAGCCAGCACCTCTCGATCACCAAGTGAGATCTGGCCGGGCGCGTGACGAACGAGAGTGATGTTGTCATCGGCGCGGCTTACCCCATCCTCGCTGAGATGCAACGTTCGGATTTGCATACTACCAACTCCTTTTAATTAGAAACGACCGTGGCGCTCAAGGGCGCTGCGAGGCAATTCAAGCGGACACAACACGAGCAGGGCCTGGGCTGGGGTCTGACCGGGATTGTGCCAGCGGTGCGGCAATCTGGCCTCGAAGAGCAGGCTATCGCCGGGGCCGATGGTGTAGGTCTGGTTGGCGACGGTATAACAGATCTGTCCGTTCAACCCAAACACGAACTCTTGACCGGTATGGATGATCGGCTCAGGGCCGCTGCCAGAACCGGGGTCAAGTGTGAGCAAAAGCGGTTCGAGCACGCGATTCACCAGGCCAGGGCCAAGGTCGGCGAGAGTGCCGTGGGAAAAGACACTGGCGGCTGCCTGACCGGCAGGCGTAAAAACCACCGGTTGTTGCGGCGCTTCAGGCGTAAAGAAGGCGCTGATCGGCACTTGTAACGTCATCGCCAGACGTTGCAGCGTGCTGACACTCGGTGAGGTACGTCCATTTTCGATCAAGCTGAGCGTATTAACGGCCAGGCCGCTCGCCTCAGCCAGCGATCGGATCGACATACGGCGCTGTTCACGGAGCGCGCGCAGGCGGCTGCCAACATTGACGGTGGCATCATCGCCAATTCCGTGAGCGGTGTTTGCAAGCTCGACCTCAGAACGCACAACTGTCTCCTCGCTGTGGACTCTCGTTTGTTCATTATTGTAAGACGAAATCGCGACTTTTCACCCAGTAAATTGGTTGCATTTTCGCAACACGTGGAGATAGACTCACGTTTTGTGCTAAATGTACAAAACAAAACCCCTGCTCTGAGGAAATGAGCAGGGGCAACTGAAGCAATCAACAAAGACACGCGACGAAGCTAATCGCCGGCTGGAGTGCGCTGGCGCATCCGCTCATACTTCTCGCGCGCGCGGCGGGCCAGGGCAAGCGCGCGACGTTCGCCGTGTTTGGCAATTGAATAGGAAGTGCGGCGGATCCGATTACCATCGCGCCAGGTCGCCTCATACACTTCGCGGCCATCTTTAATCGTGCGACGCACGCCAACAATACCGGTGCTGGTGCGCGAAACGCCGATCACCTGACGCTCGGTGCGTGGCTTGCCCAGCTCACGCTCGGTCGCATTGCGCCACTCAATGGCAGCCGCCAGCGCTGCCAGGCGATCACCGTAGACCGAATCGGAGAAAAACTTGCTGCGACGCTGCTTATTCCAGGTCACCCGCACGAAATAACCAAAGGTGCGCTTGGCCGGATGGTCGATGCGCGTAATCCCCTTATGCTTTGTCGTCTTTGGGCGGAGACGGGCCGGTACTTTCTTTGCTTCAACCGAAGGCTGGGCAACCGGCGCCGATAGCAACTGGCGCGCCTGTTCGGGATCGAGATCGGGCAGCGGCTCATAGCGCAATACCGCCAGGGGATCAGCATTTGCGATCATATTCGCAGGCGTCTCTGCGAGAGTGTCTGGCCCGGTAGCTAATGATTCGGCCAGACGAGCGGCATGTCGACGGGGCATTGCTGATTGCTCCTTCCAAAAACCTCGATAGTTTGTACGCTATTGGTAATTATCTCGAAGGTTGAAACCTCCGATTTCAATAATACCATATTTTGCCCACTCACTGCACAGAAATACTGGGCAAAAAAAGTACAAATTTGGTTGGGCAGAGAGTCTGATCGGAGCTTGTTTATTTGTGAGAAGATACACAAAATAGATAAAATTGTGTTTTTTCTCACGAAGAGAAAGTTTTCTTTCTAACTGTCAGGGGGTGAACAAATGTTGGGCATGAAGGTTGCGATGATCGTCGTTATCGCCAGCTCGCTCATTGCGGGGAATACGCTTGAGCGGGGCAAGCGCGTCTAACAGAGGCAAAGCGCAATATTCGGCGCAATCGGTCTCTTTCCGACCGCCGACACAGCGCCAATAATGGCGATGGTTGTCGCTTATGCGCGTGAGATTTCGACCAAAACCGATCCTCACAAAGTCGTTCTGCCCGATAGTCCGTTTCCGGTAGCCTATCGGGCATCTGATCACTGATCATGGTCACCGCAGTCTGATCAATACCTGTTGCTATGCCAGACCATATGCTGCCTCAGCTAGTCGAGTGACTGCGACTCAGTTTCGCCGGCAGGTGATCCTTTTCCAACCGATGCCGCGCCCGCATACCGTGATACAATCCGCTCGATCAACCGCGTCGTGGCATGGCCTTCGTGAAACGCCAGCAACTGCACGTCGCCGCCTGCCATTCGCGCCACGCGCGCTTCGGGCAAACGCGACTCATCGATGGTCGCTCCCCGACCGTAGTCGCCCCCTTTGACGTACAAATCAGGCGCCAGCGCCGCAACCACCGCCTCGGCGGTGCGTTCGGCAAAGATGGTTACGGCATCGACACAACGCAGCGCGGCGATGATGGCTGCGCGTTCGGTTGCCGGTACGATTGGTCGTAGCGGGCCTTTCAAGTTGCGGGTCGATTCATCGCTGTTGATGGCGACAATCAGGCGATCACCGAGCGTTCGAGCGGCGGTTAAATAACGAACGTGACCGATGTGCAACAGGTCGAAAATCCCGTTTGTTACTACCACCTTCAAGCCGGCAGCCCGCCAGGCAGCGCGCAGTTCGATCAGTTCGGCGAGGGTATAAACTGGCAGGTGAGTTTGTGTCATAGCATTGAGCGCTGGCGTTATTTGCGAGAACGATTGGTCTGCTGGCGAAATGGCGATGTCAGCGGGAGGCCAATCCAGAATAACCCTGTCAGCACTAGCACGATCCCGCCCAACAACCCGATCTGTTCGAGGCTGAGCGGCGCGCCGGTCAAGAGCGCTGCGGCCAGAAACCCTCCCATTGGCGTGATGGTTTGCGCTAGCGCCAATCGGGTGGCGTGCCGCCAGTCACCGTAGCGCAAGCGCTCGCCGGCGCTCCGACCGATAACCGTTCCGGCTGTTCCAATCAGTGCCCACAGGAATGCGGCGATGAAGATGCTCCACGAACGTGAAGCCCACCAGAAGGCGCTGCCCCCGATCAGGCCGATCACGGTGCATACTGCTGCTGATACCCACAACGGAGCCGGGAACCATCTCTTCATACCATGTTTCCATCGATAGTCAGGGTTGTGACATACTGTCAGCGCATCATCCGACAAGCCACAGGCTGATCAACGCCAGAAAAGGGAGTGGGGTGCGGCACTGCCGCACCCCATCGCCGTAGCGGTCTATACTACCCATCGCGGATCGAGTTCCTGCGCCCGGGCTGCAATTGCCGCTCGCCGCTCCTCAAAGCCGCGCCGGCCAAGCAGGGCATACGTATTGATCTTCCCCGCCTCCACACCCGGCTGATCAAATGCATTGATGTCGTACAGCTCGCCAGCGATGGCTGTCTGCATCTCCATCAGCATAAAGAACTGGCCCAGCGTAAAGGCATTAATCTCCGGAAAGATATGCGTCATGTTGGGTTGACCGGCTTCGCTTAAGGCAATCGCCGTCGCCTGTTGCTCTGCCTGGATCAGCTCAGCCATTGTATGCCCGCCAAGATAACTCACCCCTTCCAGATCGGCATACGCAGTTGGAATGGGAGCATCGTCAGCGTAGCGTTCAACGGCAATGAAGTTGATCAATTTGTCGTAAGGGCCTTCCATGTAGAGCTGCACCTGCGAGTGCTGGTCGGTGGCTCCCAGGGCTTTGACCGGGGTCTGGCCAACCCGCGCCGGCTGGCCTTGTCGGTCTACTGCCTTGCCCAGACTTTCGGCCCACAATTGGGCAAACCAATCGGCTACATCGCGCAGACGGTTGGCGTAGGGCATCATCACAACAATCGGTTTACCCTTCTGGAAACAGAGCACATTGACCAGTGCCCCCACCGCTGCCGGATTGCGCAATGGATCGGGCTGAGCCGCCAGTTCGCCGCCATAAGCTGCGCCGGCCAGGAGTTCTCGTAGATTGACGCCGGTCATTGCCGCCGATAACAGGCCGACTGCGGTCAGCACCGAGAAGCGTCCGCCAACCTTCGGCGGCAGGTCGAACATCGTCCAGCCTTCACGCTGCCCGATCTGACGCAAGAATCCGCTACTGGGATCGGTTGTCAGCACGATATGATCACCCAGTCGTTCCTCGCCGACTGCCTCAACCAGCGCTTGCCGGAAATAGAGGAACGAAGCCATCGTTTCAGCCGTGGTGCCACTCTTGCTAATCACATTGAACATTGTCCGTCGCAAGTCGAGCATCCGCAACGCGCCGGCATTCAGTTCGGGATCGGAATTGTCGAGCACCAGCAATCGCGGCCAGCCACGCTGTTCACGTGGCAAAAGATTGTAAAACGGCCCATTGATCGCTGTCTGCACCGCGATGTTACCCAGCGCCGATCCGCCAATCCCTAGCACCACAAACGTATCGATCCGCTCCCGATGCATGGCAGCGAATTGCTCAAACGGAGTCACATCCTGATCGGGCAATAACGGCCATCCCAAAGCTTCACGGCGGCTCTGCACCGCCGCAATCGCCGCCGCCGCGCGTGGAGCCGCCGCTTCCAGTTCTGCCGGTGTCAATCCCTGAGGGCCGAACACATTGTTGATGTCCAACCGAATCCGCTGCTGCGCGCGCCAGTTTGGATCTTCGTAGTGCATACGTATACTCCTTAAACTCAGGGGCATTGCTCAGCCTGTTAAACTTGTCAGTTGGATTGGCTGCCAGGGTGTTAGAGTCTGAAGGTTTCGATCCCGCGACCTGGCGTCCGGCGCAGTGTGCCAGCGCGCCTGTCGCTCCTGATCCGCCACGCGCTCAGTATACCATTCTTCTGCCCTCCAACCGGGATGCAGCAACGCTCTCAGCCAGCGGTTGCTCAATTGCCCCTTGAGCTGGTCAGACTCCACTCAACATCGGGTAAGATAGATGCCATCGACATCAGTAGCATAGCAGGAGGAATGCCATGCATACGGCTCATACGGCTGCAATCAAGAGCTTCACGATTGGCGCGCTAACGCTCCACCCATTCGCCGGCAACGAATTGATGGCCGTTCGGATCGATGCTCCCAAAGGGGCGGTTGCGCCGGCTCATAGCCATCCCCACGAGCAAATGACCCTGGTGATCGCCGGTAGATTGCGTTTTCGCGTGGGTGATGAGTGGCGTGAACTTGGTCCGCTTGATATTGTTCAAATTCCTGGCGGTGTCGAACACGAAGCAGTGATGGAAGAGGACGCAATCTTCTTCGATATATTCCATCCGGTGCGGGCCGACCTGTTGCAGCGCCAGGCCGAGGCTTAGTCGCAACCAGCGCAGTTGTGGCGACCGTTGGTTCGATCGCGCTCTACCAGTTTATCAGCCCAGCGTCAGTCAGCGTGTCTGTTTTCTGGCCTGCTGGCGCGCTGCCTCATACTCTTCGGCTGTAATGATCTGACCGCCGGTTACTTCTTGACTGATCAAGCGACGCTGGCGGTCAAACCGCAACTCGGCAGTCATCAATCGGAAACAGCGGTCATCCATCAACTCTTTGCGGATCCAGTATCCTGCCGGTTCTTCCCGATCGTCATATTCGACTGACAGATCGTTGTACAGATTGATGCGCGTCTGCACGACGGCGCCGCACCGCCCACAACGCGCGTGCAATAACAGAAACGGCGCTTCCTCTGTTCGCCCAAATAATTGCCGTAACCATTGCATCATGTCGCTCCTCTGACAGCATACATGGTGGGATAAAATCCATCATAGCGCACTTGTTGGCAGTCGGCAACTCGCGCGGCATTCGCTACCATGCGGAGTCGGTTGCAGAATGACCCGCTGATGGAGGCTTTGTTTGTCCGGATCATCGCGAGCAGTGCAGATCGGGCTATACCGCTTATCGCCAAAACCATTTGCACAAAACGGCAGAATGTGCTAGAATTCACTGCGCTGAGCGATGGCTCGACGTAGTCGATACGCGCCGGCGTAGCTCAATTGGCAGAGCAGCGGTTTTGTAAACCGCCGGTTCAGGGTTCAAGTCCCTGCGTCGGCTCCATTGCAAGAACCTGGGTCGGTACCGAAGTGGCCAAACGGGGCGGTCTGTAAAATCGCTGGCTTACGCCTTCGCAGGTTCGAATCCTGCCCGGCCCACCAAAATCGAGTAGAGTGGCGTTCGCGCTATCTCTATTCGCTAACGCCTACGTAGCTCAGTCGGTAGAGCACGTCTTTGGTAAAGACGAGGTCACGGGTTCAAGTCCCGTCGTAGGCTCCAGCCGACAATAGTGGCGAGATGGGCGCGAATCTCGTCCGGCTGCTCGTGCCATTCTTGTTGGCACGAGCGGCATCTTTTCGCGTCTTGTCTTTAAGGAGCAACAAATCCATGGCAAAGCAGAAATTCGAGCGGACCAAACCGCACATTAACGTCGGCACCATCGGCCACGTTGACCACGGCAAGAC
>NZ_CAKZNK010000106.1 GCF_937129525.1 uncultured Chloroflexus sp.
TTGTCATGTAACACTTGACTATGTTGTGTGATAATGGTATATGTTACAAAACACTTGATTTTACACGTAACACTCTGTGGGGGGAACAGCATGCGAGCGGTTATCTACACGCGGGTCAGCACTGATGAGCAAGGGGAGAACTTCAGTCTCCCATCACAGGCAGCGGTATGCCGGGCATACGCGAACCATCACGAGATGCAGATTGTCGCCGAGTTCAGTGACACGATGAGCGGCGCGCACCTGGAGCGTCCGGGGCTGCGCCGCGTGCGCGATCTGATCCAGGCCCAGGCAGTCGAAGCCGTCATTGTGTACACCCTCGACCGGCTCAGCCGCAACGTGGCGCACCTCCTCGTTCTTCGTGATGAGATGAGCGCTGCGGGAGTCCAACTGCACATTGTGACGAGAGGGCAAAAGTCGGACACCACCCCCGAAGGGCGATTGTTCGACACCATTGAGGGCGCGTTTGCAGAGTTTGAACGGCTCAAAATCCGTGAACGCGCACAGCGGGGGAAGCGACAGAAGTTGCTTTCCGGTCGTATCCTGGCCCAGGGGATCGTGCCGCCCTACGGATACCGATACGAAGGGCGGGGGCGGGATCGCGCGCTCGTTGTCCATCCTGAGGAAGCGGAGATCGTCAATCTCATCTATCAATGGGCGGCAGACGGGGATCCGGCGCGAGGGATCGCAGCACGGCTCACCGATCTCGGCGTGTCGCCACCCGGAAACCAGCGCCATGTGACAGCGCGGCGCTGGTACCACCAAACCGTCTCCGGCATCATCCGCAACCCGACCTATCGCGGCGTCCACATCTCACCGTCACACAACATTGAAGTCTCTGTGCCGCGCATAGTGGACGCTGCCCTGTGGTATGCCGCCAACACCGCCCTTGACGGCAACCGACAGCGCGCGCGACGCAACGCAACGCGCGTCTACCCGCTGCGCGGGCGCATTCGGTGCGCCTGCGGCGCGCCGATGCACGGAGAGCGTGTCGGGCGCGGACACACCTATTACCGGTGCGCAGCACATGACAACGAAGGGCGCTACACGTGCTGTCTCCGGCAGAGCATCCGAACTGAAACGGTCGAACACGCCGTCTGGGCATGGGTCGTACAGCACGTCCTCGACGAAGAACGCCTGGCGGCGGCCATCGATGCGGCGATGGCCGCCGAAGAGGAGCAGACGGCGGCCCTGGAACGCGAGCGCGCCGTGTACGAACGGCAAATCGCAGACGCCGCAGCACGAACGCAGCGCCTCATCGACCTGTACACGGCGGGGGCGATTACCATTGAGGATGTCACGACGTACAAGCGCCAGTACGATGCGCAACGTGACGCGGCAGTGGCCGAGATCGAACGTCTGAACCGGAACGCCAGCGCGGCAGCGGAAAAACGGCAGAGCCGCGACGACGTACTGGCGCTGGCGCGGAACGTGCGCGACCTGTTTCTTGACCCATCCGCCATCACACCAGGCCTGCAGATGCAGGTCTATGATGCTCTCGACCTGCGCGTGGTCAGAGATGGCGACGAACTGCACGTCTCCGTCTCTCTGACCGGCGACGCCGGACGTGTTCGGGTTGCGGAACGTCAATCAGAGTTATCATACCCCCGGTCAACGCCGCATACGCCATTGGCAGCAGTAGACGCGATGGACTGATACCGGCGCGGTGGGCCAGGTTCACGGCAATTGGTAACATGATAGCGACGGTACCGGTCGAGCTGATAAATGCTGATAGAATCGCGACCGGGATCATAAGGGTCACGATGATCCGTTGTTCGTTGTGTCCGGTCAGTTGACCGAGTCGTTGACCGACCCAGGCGGCAACGCCGGTTTGGAAGAGGCCGTCGCCGACAACCATGAGTGCGGCAATCAAGAGGACAGTCGTATCACCGAATCCGGCTGCCGCTTCTGCCGGAGTGAGAATACCGCCAAACATAAGCGCCAACAGGCCGAGCAATGCGACCAGATCGAGCCGCGCCCGATCGCTCACGAAGAGCGCGATCATGACGATCAGAACGGTTAACACAAAGGCAATCTCGTTATTCATGCTCGTTGGTTCCCGCGATGTACGATGATGACGAAGTCTTGATAGCGCAACCCTGGCAGGCATTTATGACCGGTGACCAGCGTCGCGCTGCGCTATCAGTGAGCGCGCGCCGGTATGATGGCTAGCCTCGTGGCGGAATCTCACCCCACATCATCCAGTTCACACCTGTTTCTGTCTGCGGTAATTCAATCGGCGGCTGATCACCGATTGCATACCACCGTAAAGCAGTGCCGGTTTCGGTGCGTACCAGCGCAACGATCCCGCTGCCATCAGGCGCCCACTGAATGAGTAACGGTGTTTCACGAAACGGTTGGCGCAATAGGTTCAGAGTACCGTCAGATGACTGTCGGGTCAGAGAGAATGTAAACCCATCATTAACCCGCTCGACGGCGACGAAGAGCAGGTCATCATCAACCAGGAAGGGAGCGCGCGTCAGCACGCCGGTGGCGCTCAGGGGAGTGACTTCCATGGTCTGGCTGTCAACCTGCCATACCCCGGGGCCTTCTGGCGGTCCAATTAACATCAGAACATGGCGATGGTCGTTGCGCCAGATTGCCTCGCCACACAGACTCTGCATACCTGCCGGAATTGCGGGGCGACGCAGTTCACCACTCTGCGGCTGCCAGAAGACCAGCTCGCAGTCATCGTAGAAAGTGGCGAACGAAGCGACCAGCAGACTGTTGCCTGTCGGTTCCCAGAGAAACGGCGCATAACTGCGCACCGAACGGCTGGGATTGAGGGGATCATCAACCGCATCATCGGCCTGCAAAAGTTCGAGTTCGCCCCCGGTAGCCGGGATTCGATACAATCCATCGGGCAAATCTCGTGTGGCGCGATTGTTCTGCATTCGCAGGTAGACAAATTGCGCGTCGGGAGACCAGCGCACTGCGCTATACTGATAGCCTTCTGCGAAGTAGATCACCTGTGGGTTGCTGCCATCGACGGCGGCGCGCACAAGCTGGTCGCCGTTGCCGGCGCCGACCACATAGACCAGGCCGGCCTGGGGATGAAGGTCGGCATCACTGATCGGGGGAATGCCCTCAAGCTCGATCCGGGCGCGAGTAAGCTGGCGCCTTGTGATCCCGTCAGTCTCAATACGGGCAATCTGGCCGCGATCGAGCACGTAAAGCGGCGCCGGGAGAACACGCATTCCCGGCGTGGGGCGAATAGCGTCACGTGTTGGGAATGGTGTCGGCGTCGGCGCAGTTGCGCCGCAAGCAGATACAATGAAGCAGCAAAGCGCAATCCATAGAAGTCGTTGCATGGGTGTCCTGTGGCATTCAAAATGTCGATTGGTTGTCACTAACATCAGGTCACGCTGAAACTGAGGACGATGACCTGATGATAACTCAGTATACCCTGACCGCTGGTTGCAAGGATTGAAGGCGCGATTTCGTGTATCGCTGGCTAAAGCTGCGAGTTGAGTGCGGTGGCGTTCAGGTTTCGGTGTGGCTGGATAGATAATAACCAAAATGCGCTCATGTGGTCGCAACCTGGAGGTTGTCGCACAGATGCAGTAACGACACAAAACTCCCTGCCAGAATACGCTATGTGGTGTCAATACATTGACAATATGTTGCCAAACGGCGATATAATTATTTACACTTAATTTAAGACAAACTGACATGTATCAATCATGAATCTTCAACACCTTTCTGCTATCTTCTGGCCAGACCGGCTCACTCTCCGCCAGATGTTCAGCGATGAGCGGCAACGAGTAGCAGTCATTTTTTTGCCGATCCTCACTGTTCTTGCCATTACATCAGCGTTGTTTAGTCTGATTACACCATGGTTGTATGATGCGCCAATGATCCCATTCGCTGCCGCTACACTGATGACAGCGATTTTTGGCGGTGGCGCCTGGCTGGCGCGTCGTGGCAAAAGCGATGTAGCGGGCTGGGTGGTTTGTGGATCGTTGTGGCTGGTGGTGACGATAGTAGCGCTGTTTACCGGTGGCGCGCGTAGTTCGGCCACGTTACACTACGTGATGGTAGCATTGCTGGCCGGTATCGGTTTTGGCCGTCGGGGGGCGACCGGTGCAGTTCTGGCCAGCAGCGCTGCGCTGATCGGGTTTTGGGGATTGGAGGTAACCGGTCGATTGCCGCTGGAAACACCGCTGCTGGCAACCTTGCTGGCCTACCCAATAATGCTGATCGTGACTCTGCTGCTGACCGGCATCATTCTGACAATTGTTGATGTGCAGCTCTCTGCCGCTATTGCGGCGACCAAAGAGGAAGTTGCCGAACGCGCGCGCGCCGAACAGCGGTTGCGGCTGGCGTTGCTGGCCGCGCGCGCTGGCGCCTGGGAATGGGAGGCCGCAGCGCGCGCGGTGCGCTGGTCGCCGGAGAATTACCCGTTGTTAGGTTTAAACCCTGATGATGGACCGCTGACATTTCGGCGCTGGCGCCAGTTGATCCATCCTGATGATCGTGATAGCGTGCAGATGGCGATAGATCGTTCTATCAACCAGCAGGCTGACTTTGAAGTAGAGTTTCGCGTCATCTTGCCCGATGGCACGATCCGCTGGTTACGCGGGATTGGTCAACCCGTTGTGAATGCCGATGGCGTTTTGCAGGGCATGTACGGCTTACAGATCGATATTACTGCGCGCAAAATGATCGAAGCCGAATTGCGGCGCAATGAGCTGTACTACCGCAGCCTGATTGAAGATTTGCCGGCACTGGTCTGCCGGTTTCAGCCCGATGGCACGCTTACCTTTGTTAACGATCTCTACTGTCAAACCTTCCAGCGATCGCGGGAATCGTTGATCGGCTACAATTTCTACGAACTTATTCCTGCCGAACAGCGCGAGCAGGTCGCGACGGGGATTGCGCAGCTCAGTCCGGACAATCCCACGATGGAACACGAGCACGAAGTGATATATCCTGATGGGTCAATCGGCTGGCAACGGTGGGTAAACCGGCTATTGCTGGATGTAAACGGTGAGCCGCTGGAATATCAGGCGCTGGGTATCGATATTACGACGCGCAAGAAGGCTGAGCTTGAACGCGAGCGCCTGATTGCCGAACTGGAGGCGCGCAATGCCGAGCTGGAGCGGTTTACATACACGGTATCACACGATCTGAAAAGCCCTCTGATTACGATCAAAGGTTTTGCCGGCTATATCCAGCGCGATTTGGCAAATGGTAAGCTCGATCGTATCCCGGCGGATTTGCAACGGATCACTGCCGCAGTCGACCGCATGTATCAACTGCTGGAAGATCTCCTTCATCTGTCGCGGGCCGGTCGGCAACTCAGCGCGCCAGAGCGAATCAGTCTGGGGTTGTTGATCAGCGAAGCGGCAGCGGGTGTGAGCGGTCGGTTAGCCGAACGGAATGTGTATCTGCACTTACCGCCAAACCTGCCTGATGTCTACGGTGATCGCACGCGCTTGCGCGAAGTGTTTCAAAATCTCCTCGACAATGCGGCCAAGTTTATGGGCGATCAACCGGCGCCACAGATCTGGATCGAAGCGCAGTTTCTCGCTGCCGATAGAATGGTATTGGCGCGCGTGCGCGATAACGGGATCGGCATCGATCCGCGTCATCATCGGCGGGTGTTTGATCTGTTCGAGCGGCTTGATCAGCGAATTGAGGGTACCGGATTGGGTCTAGCCTTAGCGCGCCGCATCGTCGAGGCGCATGGTGGTAGGATATGGGTGGAGTCGGAAGGGTTGGGCAAAGGTGCAACCTTCTGCCTGACGTTGCCGGCGCCGCCAGTTGTGGAAGAGACAACGCCCAAAGGAGGAACCTATGAAAACAGGCGTTGAACCGGCTGTCATTTTGCTGGTCGAAGACAACCCCGATCACACCGAGTTGATGATGCGCGTGTTAACCGATCATGACATTCCAAACCATATCATCCATGTAACCGATGGCGAAGCGGCACTTGACTATCTCTGGCGACGCGCGCAATTTGCCGATCCGGCAACCAGTCCGCAGCCACACGTGGTGCTGCTCGATCTGAAATTGCCCCGCTTGAGCGGCCTGGAGGTGTTGCGCGCGATCAAAACGAGCGTGGAGATGCGCCACATTCCGGTTGTCGTGGTCACCACGTCGAGCGCCGAGCAAGATTTGCGCCTGGCTTATGAGCGGCACGCAAACAGCTATCTGGTGAAACCAGTGGATTTTCAACAATTTACGCAAATGCTTCAAGATGTGGGCAATTACTGGTTGGGATGGAATCGGCAGCCCGGAGATCCATTGCTAACGGCATAAATCGTTGAAAGCGCTGACGATCAGGTCTCATCTGGCAGCCTGTCAGGGGATGTGGCGCGCAAGCCGGTTGAAGTGAGACGATGATCTGCCATCTTACCTGATAGCATTTGCGCTGGCACTCTGCGCGTAACCTCTAATCGTTGTATACTCTCATATAGTCACGGTCTGTTCAGCAGGAGCACCTCTTGCATGCGCGCCAATGTCTCGATTGAACATTCGGCCATCCGTACTTTGTTCCCATTTCATATCGGCGAATATCCGTTGCCGGCTGGCGTTTTGCGCTTCGTTGACGAAGGCAATGGGCTGCCGGTCGTTTTGCTTCACGGCAACCCAACCTGGTCATTCTTCTACCGGCGGCTCATTGCCGCGTTACGCGAACAGCGACGGGTGATTGCCCCCGATCATCTCGGTTGTGGTCTGTCTGACAAGCCGCAGCAATACCATTACTGCCTCGCCAACCATATTGACAATCTGGAACGTTTGCTGGAGTATCTCAATCTGGGGCCGGTCGATCTGGTTGTCCATGACTGGGGTGGCGCCATCGGAATGGGATGGGCAGTGCGTCACCCGTCTCTGGTGCGACGGATTGTGATCCTGAATACGGCTGCATTTCTCTCGCCCCATATTCCACTGCGTATCGCTGCCGGCAAAATACCCGTTTTAGGTGAGTGGGCGATCCGGCAATGCAATGCGTTTGCGCTGGCCGCAACCTGGATGGCAGTGACGCATCCGCTGCCGCCTGAGGTGCGGGCCGGGTATCTCTGGCCGTATCGCACTCCGGATAGTCGCATTGCGATTGCGCGTTTCGTGCAAGATATTCCGCTCCATCCAGCCCATCCGACCTGGCCGGTGATCGATGCGATCGATCGCGAATTGACACTCTTGCGCGATAAGCCGGTGCGGATTGTGTGGGGTGGTCGCGATTGGTGTTTTGATGATCGATTTTTGGCCGGCTGGCTGGCACGATTTCCCGCTGCTGAGGCAACGCGACTCGATGATGCCGGCCATTATGTATTGGAAGATGCTCCTGATGCCGCGCTGGCGCAACTGGCGCGCTGGCTGGTGCCAGAGTGAGGGAGGGGAATTCATGACCGTTAAGCCTGCAACTCCACCACACGCTGAGATGCGTCCGATCACGATCCATCTCCATGGCGATGAAATTGTCGATCCGTTTGCCTGGCTGGAGAATCGGGATGATCCGGCAGTCATTGCCTATCTCGAAGCTGAGAATGCTTATGCTGAAACAGTCATGGCGCCCGCCGCAACGCTCCGCAGCCAGTTGTATGCGGAAATGCGTGGACGGATCAAGGAAGATGATCGCTCAGCGCCGGTGCCGCGTGGTCGGTATCGCTACTATACGCGGACAGAGACCGGCGCTGAATACCCTTTGATGTGTCGCGCCGAGGGTGATGATGGAACTGAAGAGGTGTTGCTCGATCTCAATGCGCTGGCAGTTGGGCATTCGTTTTGTCGGCTGGGGCCGTATGAACCTTCGCCCGATCAGCAACGGCTGGCCTATGGTTTGGACACAACCGGCGCGATTATCTTTACCCTGTATATCAAGGATCTAACTACAGGGGCGTTGCTCGATGCGCCGATTGAGCAGGTTGATGAAGCGCAATGGGCTGATGATCAGACCCTGTTCTATACAGTCTACGATGCCGCTCATCGTCCCTATCGCCTCTACCGCCACATTCTGGGAACGTCGCCGGCGGAAGATGTGCTGGTCTACGAAGAGACTGATGAGCGCTTCAATCTGAGTCTGCGACGCGCTCGTTCAGGGGCTTACCTGTTTTTGACCTGCTACAGTCACGGTGGCACAGAGGTGCGCTACCTTCCAACGGCAACGCCTCTGGCTGAATGGCGCGTCGTGTATCCGCGCCGACCAAAGATCGATTATTTCGTCGATCATCACGGCGAGCAATTTTTCATCTTGACCAATGACGGGGCGGAGAATTTCCGTTTGTTAAGCGCGCCGGTACGCGATTTGACAGCGACGCGCGAGGTGTTACCGGGCAGGTCGGATACGCTCATTGACTCAATCGATTGTTTTGCCGACTATCTGGTCGTCTCCGAACGACGCGCCGGTCTGCGCCAGATCCGCATTAGCGAACCAGATGGAAGCAACCCCCGATACATTGACTTCCCCGAGCCAGTCTACACCTGTTCGGTCGGAGCTAATGAGGAGTTTGTGACCGATCGCTTGCGCCTAAACTACAGTTCCCTGGTGACGCCAACGTCGGTTGTCGAATACGACATGAAGCAGGAAAGCTGGCACGTGCTGAAACAGGAAGAGATCCCTTCCGGTTATGACCCGACGGCCTATGTCAGCGAACGGTTGACGGCAACTGCGCCCGATGGCACGGCGGTACCGATCTCGATAGTGTATCGACGCGGTCGCCCGCGCAATGGCGGGCCGTGCTTGCTGGTCGGGTATGGGGCGTATGGTTATAGTTACGATCCGGTGTTCGATAGCAAGCGTCTGAGTCTGCTCGACCGCGGGTTTGCCGTGGCGATTGCCCATGTTCGAGGTGGCCAGGAGTTGGGTCGGCAGTGGTACGAACAGGGTCGTATGGCGCACAAACCGAACACCTTTAGCGATTTTATCGCCTGCGCTGAACATCTGATTGCCGAAGGCTACACATCGCCGCAACAGCTTGCGATCAACGGTCGGAGCGCCGGCGGTTTGCTGGTGACGGCAGTAGTGACAATGCGACCTGATCTGTTTCAGGCAGTCGTTGCCGGAGTGCCGTTCACGAATGTCGTGATTGCCATGCTCAAGGACGATCTGCCGTTGACTGTCACCGAGTGGGAGCAGTGGGGCAATCCGGCTATTGAGGCTGAATACCGGGTGATGCGTTCGTATGATCCGTATCTCAACCTGAAACCGGGACCATACCCCCACATTTTGGCTACCGCCGGTCTGTACGATTTGCAAGTGCCATACTGGGATCCGGCGAAATGGGTGGCAAAGCTTCGCGCGCTAAAGACGAATGACACCATGCTCCTGCTGCGTACCAATCTCCAGGCCGGTCATGGCGGGCATTCGGGCCGATTTGCCAGACTTGAGGAGTTTGCATGGGAATACGCGTTCATACTAACCGCGTTGGGAATCACGTCGTAGTCGAAGTGCCCGGCGCAAATGTCGCGCGCTATTTACCCTGGATGGCGCAAATGCGTCCTGAGCAGACAGCAGTGGTAAGTGGTGTTGGACGCGATCGGGCCGGGCGAGTGATCTATCGTCGCCAGAGTTTTGCCGGCTTGCACGCAGCCAGCGACCGTTTGGCCTGGGGGTTGACTGCCTACGGTTTGCAACGCGGGATGCGGGTCTTACTGATGGTGCCCGCAGGCGCGCCGCTGATCACGCTGACGTTTGCGCTGCTTAAAGCCGGTTGTGTGCCAATTTTGATCGATCCGGCTATGGGTCGGCGCAATCTGGCGCAGTGTATTGCCGAAGCTGCGCCGGAAGCGTTGATCGGCGTACCTCGCGCCCACTTGCTTCGGCTGATTGCGCCCCGCGCCTGCGCAACGATTCGGAAAGCGATTGTAGCCGGGCCAGCTCTGCCTGGGGCTGCCTCGCTACGCGAGCTAGAGTTACCGATCGGCGCGCCGTTTCAGCTTGCCGAGGTGACGCCTGAAGACCCGGCAGCAATTGTCTTTACCAGTGGTAGCACCGGCATTCCGAAGGGGGTGCTCTACACGCACGGGATGTTTGAAGCGCAGATTCATACCCTGCGCGAAGTGTTTGGCATTGAGCCGGGCGAAATCGAAATGCCGGCTTTCCCGCTCTTTGCGCTCTTCAATGTTGCGCTTGGAGTCACGTCGGCCATTCCACCGATCGATCCTACCCGGCCAGCCCAATGCGATCCGGCGGCAGTAGTTGAGTTTATTCGCGATCTTGGTGTTACTTCGACCTTCGGCTCGCCGGCGATTTGGGAACGAGTGACCGCTTATTGCGAAACCAACCAGATCAAGTTACCATCACTCCGTCGCGTTTTGATGGCCGGCGCGCCGGTGCCGGCACATTTGCACGAGCGACTACACCGGATTCTGACCCCACCGGCTGATAGTTACACACCCTATGGCGCGACCGAAGCTTTGCCGGTAACGTCAATCAGTGGTCGCGAAGTGCTGGCGGCGCGCGCCGAATACCCCTCGCCGCTGGCAGGCACGTGCGTTGGTCGTCCAGTGAACGGTGTGCAGGTGGCAATCATTCCGATCAGCGATGAGCCAATAGCAGCATGGGACAATGCGCGCTGCCTGCCGGTCGGGGTAGTGGGTGAAATCTGCGTGAGCGGGCCGGCAGTGACGCGCATGTACGTTGGGCGACCGCAAGCGACGGCGCTGGCCAAAATTGGCGACGGTGAACGGATCTGGCACCGAATGGGTGATCTGGGTTATTTCGATGAAGTAGGCCGGCTCTGGTTTTATGGCCGGAAGAGTCAGCGGGTGATTACGGCCCGTGGCCCGCTCTTCACCGAACCGGTTGAACTGCTGTTCAATCAGCATCCGGCAGTGGCGCGATCGGCGCTGGTCGGCATCGGGCCGGCTGGCGCGCAAGTGCCGGTAGTGGTCGTCGAATTACGACGGGGTGTGTCGATCCGGCGCGCGCAACTGTTGACCGAATTACGCCAGTTGGCAGCAACCACAGAGATGACGGCAATGATACAAGAGTTTCTGATTCATCCGTCTTTTCCGGTCGATATTCGACACAACGCAAAAATCTTTCGTGAGCAATTAGCCAAATGGGCTGCGCGGCAGTTGTGCAAGGTTGAATGATCCACGTCGTGGCAATAGGTGATTGTCCGGCAGAGGGTGAGTATAGCATATATGATAGCTCTGGTAACCGGCGGTAATGGCTTTGTTGGCCGCTTCATCGTTGAGCAGTTGTTAGCTCGTGGCGATCACGTTCGTGTAGTGGGGCGAGGTGATTATCCAGACCTGCAAGCACTGGGGGTTGAGACATTTCGCGCCGATCTGTCGGTACCGGAGTCGGCGGTGGTGCTGGCGCAAGCCATGCGAGGGGTGACGACCGTTTTTCATGTGGCGGCTAAAGCCGGACTGTGGGGGCGTTACGACGATTTCTATCAGGCTAATGTCGGCGCCACACAACGAGTGGTCAAGGCGGCAATTCGCGCCGGCGTGCCGAAACTGGTCTACACCTCCACTCCATCCGTGGTGATTGGAATGGACGATCTGCATGGCGCTGACGAGCAGACGCCATATCCTGCGCGCTATCTCGCCCCCTACCCACAGACAAAAGCCATTGCCGAACGGTATGTGTTGTCGCAAACTGCCATTGCTACGGTCGCTTTGCGGCCACATCTGATCTGGGGGCCGCGAGATCCGCACATTTTGCCGCGGCTGCTGAAGCGCGCCCGGCGGCGACTGCTGTTTCAAATCGGTGATGGGACAAATCTGGTTGATGTCTGTTACGTCGAAAATGTTGCTACTGCCCACCTGCTCGCAGCAGATGCGCTGCATGCGCGGTCGAAGCTGCATGGGAAAGCCTATTTCATTGGTCAGGAACGACCGGTTAATCTCTGGCAGTTCATCGGCGAGATCCTCAATCACGCCGGTTGCCCACCGGTGCGCGGCAGGATCCCGGCTCGCGCCGCTTACCGACTGGCTACCGTATTAGAGTTTCTCTACCTGACGCTGCGATTGCCGGCTGAACCACCGCTCACGCGACTGATGGTTCATGAACTGAGTCATTCGCACTGGTTTAGCCATGCTGCCGCCGAGCATGATTTTGGTTACACGCCGACTGTGAATATCGAAGAAGGCTTGCGGCGCACCTTCACTGCATCACACAACCGCAAGTAACAAAGGGAGGATTGGGTGCTGTTCAGGCATGTTATGATTGAGGCCGTGAGCTACGTATTGGCTCCCCATCGCATCACTTCCGATTGGATCGAAGATCAAATCGCTGAAACAATGGAGCGTCTGCGCTTTCCGCGCGGAAAGCTCGAAGCGTTATCCGGCATCCGTGAGCGCCGATTCTGGGATGAGGGCACGCTACCAAGCGCTGTTGCAACCATGGCAGCCGAGCAATTGTTGAATAGCGTGGCGATTGATCGCGATCGGATCGGGTTGCTCATTAATACCTCGGTCTGTCAAGACTATCTCGAGCCATCAACAGCCTGTTTTGTCCATCGCAATCTGCGTCTTTCACCACATGCCATCAACTATGATGTGCGCAATGCCTGTCTGGGTTTTTTGAATGGCATGGCGATTGCCGGAATGATGATCGATGCCGGCGCAATCGACTATGCGCTGATTGTCGATGGCGAAGGTTCCCAGGATGCGGTGATGGCTACGATCCGTCGCCTTCGCCGACCTGAAACGACCAAACAGGATCTGCGCGACAATTTTGCCACTCTGACGCTTGGTTCGGGTGGGGCGGCAATGTTGCTCACCCACGAACGGTTGTCGCGCAGCGGCCATCGCTTGAATGGGGTCGTGACAATGGCGGCGACTGAACATAATCATCTGTGTCTCGGTCAGCCTGATTACATGAAGACCGATGCAGCGGCATTAATGCATGCCGGCGTCGAACTGGCAACGGCGACCTGGCGGCTGGCGCAAGAACAGTTGCCCAACTGGAGTGATCGCCAGATCGCGCTGTATGCGCCACATCAGGTGGGGGCGCGCCATATGGCTGCCGTGACGAAGGCGCTTGGGATTACGCCGGCCAAACTTTTTCTCAATTTCCCGCTACTCGGCAATATCGGCCCGGCAGCCCTGCCAATTTCGCTGGCTCAGGCCGCAGAAGCCGGTCGCCTGCGACCCGGTGACCATGTCGGTTTGCTGGGTATTGGTTCGGGTTTGAATTGCGCCATGATGAGCGTCACATGGTGAATGTCCTGGCAGCCCGGCGTCGAGGGTTTGTGAGGCGCCGAACTGATACGGACAATGCAGGTCAAGACAATCTACAACCGCTAAAGTAGACATAACGCAAGGGCGACGCAGGGCGTCGCCCTTAGAGTATGCTCGAAAAACATCTTCCTACATTGCCGCCGGTAAGGTAAACCATACCGTCGTACCGACATGTACCACGCTTTCAACGCCGATAGCGCCGCCATGGGCATCGACCAACCCTTTGGCAATTGACAAACCCAAACCGGCGTTCGTGGTGTTGTCTGATCGGTTGCGGGCCTGGTCAGCGCGGTAGAAGCGTTCAAAGATGCGCGGCAAGTGTTCGGGGGCAATACCACAACCGGTATCGCGGACACTGATTCGCACCTGTTTTCCCACTGGTTCGGCGGTGATCGTGATGGCGCCGCCTGATGGAGTGTAGCGGATGGCATTGTCAAGCAGGATGAGCAGTATCTGGCGCAGCCGATCTGGATCGGCCAGCGCAGTGCCACGTACCGGGCCGAGCGTTATCTGCACGCCATGTTCGTTGCCGAGTAGAGCAACCTGCCGCTGAATATCGGTGAGGAGATCTGCCAGCGCAACCGGCTGGCGTTGCAGCGCGAGCGATCCACTGTCGAGACGCGACAGGGTGAGCAGGTCATCAACCAGTCGGCGCATATGATCGCTCTCGCTGAGCACATCTCTCAGTAACGCGCGCTGATCATCATCTTCAGCGCCGCGCAGCGCAACTTCGGCGCTGGCCCGGATGAGCGTTAGCGGCGCGCGCAGTTCGTGGCTGGCGCTGGCGATGAAACGCAACTGGCGCGACCAGGCCTCTTCTGCCGGTTGCAAGGCGCGACCGGCCAGCCACCACCCTGCTGCGCCGATCGCTGCTGCGCCAATCAATCCAAACATCAGTAACCCGATCAGCAATTGATTCAGCACCAGCTCCTGATCGGTCTGGATACGCCCCAGTTGTAGCGCAGCCGGACCATCGGGTCGGGTCAGACGGTAGGTCAGCAAGCGCACGCGTTGGCCGTCACGGGTGGTGATGGTGCGCAGGTCGGAACCGTTGCGTAACGCGGTGGCCAGGGCTGCCTGATCGACAATGATTGGCAGGTTTGGCTGATTGGGGTTGAACAGAATGCGTCCCTGGTGATCAAGCGGCAACACAAAGATTGATGCAATTTCGCTATCGATGGCGCTTAATGATGACGTGACAGGGGGAAGTGGTTCCGAATCACTCTCTTTGAATTCAAGACCAACTATCTGCCCGCTGTACGCATCGATGTAGATTTCACTATCATCGCGCAATTTCACTTCATACGTCCGATCATCCTCTAACTTCACGCTCTTGATCTGGCCGCCGCGCGCTGTCAGCGCAATTTGAGCCGCTTCTTCCGCCGTCAACATCCGGGTATTGCGGATGCTATCATTGCTTGCGCGCAAGATAGACCAGTCGGTATCAGCCGAAGCCAGCTCAGGTGGAATCGGTGCGTTGAGAAGATGAAATTCATGCGCCATTTTGTGCCGAAGCGCAAGATCGGTGACATGCTCGAAATAGCGCGCTACCATAACGTAGGCGCCGCCGCCGACCAGCGCAAGCATCAGAGCCGCTGCCAGCGTGTAGAGCAGCGTAAATTGCCAGCGCAGCGACTTAAGCACGATTCGCCTCCAGACGATAGCCCACGCCGCGCACTGTCACAATCGGATCGCTTTCGCCAGCCGCATTAAGTTTGCGGCGCAGGTATGAGATATAGACATCGACCATTTGCAACTGCACCTCGCGCTCGAATGACCAGACATAATCGAGAATCTGCTGGCGGGTCAGCGTTTGACCGGGATGGCGCATCAGGAATTCCAGCAACCGCCATTCGGTCGGTGTCAGATCGAGCGGTCGCTCGCCGCGACGACCGGTGTAGCTGCGTAGATCGAGCACAATCGATCCAATCCGCAGCTCGTCAGTGCCTGTGTGCAGGTTGAAGCGTCTTCCAAGCGCGCGGACACGCGCAAGCAATTCCTCGAAGGCAAAAGGCTTGACCAGATAGTCGTCGGCGCCGCTCTCGAAGCCGAGCACTTTATCCTCTATCTGACCGCGCGCCGTCAATATGAGCAGGGCCGTTGGTATCCGCGCCAGTCGCGCTGCGCGACAGAGCGATGGGCCGTCGCGGGCAGGCAACATCCAGTCGATGATGGCTACGTCATACTGGCCATGCAACAACAGGTCAAGCCCACTCTCACCATCATGACTCACGTCAACCGTGTGCAATTCTTCGCGCAATACCCGCTCGATCAGGCGCGCCAGCCGCTTGTCATCTTCTACAATCAAGATCTTCACAGTAGCGTACTCCTCTTTCCTTTCTTCTGCCTGTTGTAGCACAGCAGGATTGGAAAAAGATTGGAAAATTTCGCCGACATTCCAAGCAAACTTTGAAACGGGATCGGTATCCTCAGTATGGGCAATGGGTCCCGTCGATGTAAAGGAGTCTATCGGCATGATCAAACACCTGTTTCGGCCACGCGCAATTGCAGTCGGGTTTGTGGCCATCTTTACCATTATGCAACTGGTTCCAGTCTGGGCATGGCAAACCAATCCACCGGTTGTAACTGACGTGGCATGGACAACGCCGGAGGCAGCCAGTATCGCGCGTCGCGCATGCTACGACTGCCACAGTAACGAGACGGTCTGGCCCTGGTACGGCAAGATTGCGCCCGTTTCGTGGCTGGTCACCTATGATGTGGTAAAGGGTCGGCGCGAACTCAACTTTTCCCTGCCGTTGCGTGAACCGGATGAGCTGGCTGCCGAGATTGCTGAGGTGTTGCGCGCTGGTGAGATGCCGCCGCGACCGTATCTTGCGCTGCATCCCGAGGCGCGGCTGAGCGCGTGGGAGACGCAAACCCTGATTGCTGGCGCGCCCGGTAGCGCTGGTCTGCCCAACGAACGTGATCGTGATGATTAAACAGTTTTTGATGAAGCAATGGAGGAGAAACCAATGAATCGCACTATGATGTTAATTTCGGCTGGATTGACTGCTTTCGTATTGGTCGTAATCGGCGGCGTGGTTGGTCAGCTTAGCCAGGCAACGACTGTAGCTACTACGCCCACAGAGATTGTCTTCGAGGCAACGCCGATTGCTGTGCCAGCGCTCGATCCAACTACCGAAGCGCTGATTCGCGAGCGCGAAGCGGCCTACCAGTCGGCGCTCGCCGAGGCTAACCAGCGTCTGGCTCAAGCCAATCGGCAGTTAGCGGTTGCTCAGGAAGCGTTGAACAATAGCGTAGCTCCGGCGGC
>NZ_CAKZNK010000107.1 GCF_937129525.1 uncultured Chloroflexus sp.
CTCCTCAGCCACACAGTCCCGCGCCAGCACTACCACTGTCAGATCATCCGTTAAGGGGCCAAGCAACGCCGGCAATGCCAGCAACCGATCAACAATTGCCGTCGCAGACATCCCATCGTTCAACAAATCGTTGATCTGCAATGGATTGCGCGCTAAAGCCGGCCATGGATCGAGCAAGCCATCGCTAAACAGGATTAATGCATCACCCGGATTGAGAACCGTCTCGCCTTGTTTGTACGGCTCAGAGGACAGGATACCCAACGGCATACCACGCGGTTCGAGTCGGTCACAGCGACCGCCATGGCGGCGAATAAAACCCAGTCCATGGCCGGCGTCTACATAAGCCAGCGAGTGATTATGCAGGTTTAACTGCAAATGACAGAGCGTGACAAAGCTACTGATCCGATCTAAATCAGTATGCAGCGCATTAACGGCGTAACGCATATTTACTTCGGGAGGCGTCTCGCGCGCCACCGAGCGAATCACAGCGCGGGTCGTCGTCATCAAAAGCGCCGCCGACATTCCCTTGCCCATCACGTCGCCGAAGGTGAGATTGAGCAGATGCGGCGCGGCAAATTGCCAGTCGTAGAAATCACCTCCCACATCGCGCGCCGGAATACAACGCGCCGCAATCGTGTAGCCCGGCAGTCGCGGCATTTGCTGCGGAAGCATTTCAGCCTGGATCTGGGCCGCGTGCTTGATCTCGGCCTCCAATTCGCGCCGCTTCTCATCGAGCCGTCGTTGCAGAGCAGACTTCTCGCGTCGCAAGCGCAGATTATCCAGAGTGCGCTCAAGCACGACCAGCAACTCTTGCCGATCGATCGGTTTGCGCAGATAATCATCGGCGCCATGCCGGATTGCATTGATGGCAATCTGTTCTGAACCAAACGCCGTTGTCATGATAATCGCCGGCTCCGGCCCGGCGCGACGCACTTGATCGAGCACATCAATTCCACTGATTTCCGGCATCAAAATGTCGATCAGCGCAACGTCAACCCCGCCCTGCGCAATGCGTTGCAGCGCCTCGAAGCCGCTATGCGTCAGCTCAACCTGATAACCGGCATCCACCAGCCAGAGCTGCAACAGGCGAGCAATATCAGGGTCATCATCAACAATCAGGACGACCGGCGCCTGACTCACTCGACTGGCGACAAATGGCAGGGCGTGGCGTTGCGGCGGCTGTCCGATATGCACATCGGCAATCAGCACCTGGTTGCGTCCCCCATGCTTGGCCTGGTAGAGAGCAGCATCGGCTTTCTCGATCAATGCGCTGGCATCAATTCCGCTCTCCCACTCAGCAATTCCGGCAGAAAAGGTTACCCGTAATGGCTCCCCCTCGCGTTGATGTTCGATTTGAGCAAACCGCTCGCGCAGACTATCGATCACCATCGCCGCATTTGCCGCCCGTGTTTCCGGCATCACAATCAAGAATTCTTCCCCGCCGTAACGACCGATCAGGTCGGTAGCGCGCAACCGTTGCCGCAACAGACGCGCCAGGCTCTTAAGCACCCGGTCGCCAACCCGATGGCCATAGCGATCATTGACCTGTTTGAAATGGTCAATGTCGAGCAAAACAACCGATAACGGCTGACCAGTGCGACGCGCGCGCGCCACTTCACGCATCAGTAAATCCTGGGTCACGCTATGGTTGAACAAACCGGTCAGGCTATCGCGCACCATCAAACTGCGCATCGCCCGCGCCCGCTGAATCCGTGACTTGACCGCCGCAACCAGGTGTTCGAGATTGATCGGCTTGGTCAGAAAATCATCGCCACCCCGCGCCAGCGCTGCCAGTTGCGCCGATCGATTCGTTTCGCCGGATAAAAAGACGATCGGAATGCTGTGGTATTCCTGTTGTTGCCGGATAACAGCAGCCAGTTCTTGCCCACTACACGTGGGCATGTAGACATCGAGCAGGATCAGATCAGGTTGTTGCTCTGATAACAGTACTGGCGCTTCGAGCGGATCGGTTGTTGCTACCACGCGCATCCCCGCCGCTCGCAACGCCAGTGCATATACTTCCGCCATCAGCGGCGAATCGTCAATGATCAACACGGTGTACGGCTCGATGCTAGCGCGCTGCGTCAGTTGATCGATCTGGTCGATCAAGAGACCAACATCGATCGGTCGCGTAAAATAACCGCACCCCCCGGCGCGCACTGCGGCCAGGCGCAGGGTAAACTCTGATGAGCCGGCGGTGAAAATGATTGGCAAAGCAGCGCCGTATTGATCATGCAGCAAAGCTGCCGCTGCGATCCCACTCTGTTCGCCCTCCTGCAGATCAAGATCGATGATCGCGAGGTGTGGCAACTGTTTCTCCACCATCGCTAACAGCTCGGCGCTGCTGAGAAAACTCTGTGTGGTATAGCCAAAATAGGCGATCTGGCGGGCTAATTCAGCCACCTCTTCGCTATCGTGTCCGGCAATGTAGACGAGCGTGGTTGAGGCCACTGACTGCTCCCGAATGATTGGCGCCAGCAGCGCCTCTGTGCTCTGCCGTAGCGTTTCAAATAAACGCTCCATCAGGGGAGCAAGGCGCGCCACTACCTCGCCCAGATCCGTTTCCTGCACTATTGGCTGCAAAGCTGCATCGATCGCGCGCGCGACATCGCTAATGGCTACCAGGCCAAATGTTGCTCCAGAGCCGGCCAGGTTGTGAACGATGCGATGCAACTCGCGCGCGTCATCAAGCTGCGGCGCATCGGTTTGCAGTCGCGACCAGAGCGCTTCAAGCTGGGCAATCTTGTTCCCTAATTGGGCAATATATTGTTGTTGTAGATCCGCAAAGAGGGAGTGCGCCTCATCACGATTGGCGTTCATAATACTCTTCTGCTCCCTCCGCTACTAACGCTGTGACGTATGCGCGGCATCGGATGACAATCTCATCACTATCATCATATCCGATTGAACGATTTTTCAAACAGGTTGCGCACCCTTCCATGCGCAACTCAGGTTAAGAAACGCTGACAAACCTGCTTTACTCGATATCCATGATA
>NZ_CAKZNK010000108.1 GCF_937129525.1 uncultured Chloroflexus sp.
CTGTGGAAGGAGGCACGACGCGCCGGGCACCTGCGTCTGCTCCCTTCCCACCCTTGCACCGTCAGCGAACGAGGAGCCGCATAGCGCGCTCTCCGTTTCATCACTGTGGAAGGAGGCACGACGCGCCGGGCACCTGCGTCTGCTCCCTTCCCACCCTTGCACCGTCAGCGAACGAGGAGCCGCATAGCGCGCTCTCCGTTTCATCGCTGTGGAAGGAGGCACGACGCGCCGGGCACCTGCGTCTGCTCCCTTCCCACCCTTTTCATCGTTAGCGAACGAGGACTGCATGTCACGCTCTCCGTTTCATCGCTGTGGAAGGAGGCACGACGCGCCGGGCACCTGCGTCCTGGCCCGACTGCGCCCGCTCTCTTCCCACCGTGAGCGAACGGGAGCCGCGTGGCGCGCACTGCATACTGCTATTGGATGGACCCGAACGTATCACATTGGCAGTACCTGCCATCATTTGCTATAATACGGCGCGATTGATTATACAGACCGGGCAGTACAAAGCTGCCGGTGTTTCACCTACACTCAACAGGAACGGCTATGGCCCGCAAAATCGGGATTGATCTCGGCACAGCTAACGTGCTGGTCTATGTCAAAGGCAAAGGTATTGTGCTGTCTGAACCATCGGCAGTAGCGCTCAGCACACGCGATGGTCGCGTGCGCGCAGTTGGCGCTGAAGCGATGGCGATGTTGGGGCGTGAACCGGAGAGTATCGAAGTGGTGCGTCCGATGCGCAATGGCGTTATCGCTGACTACGTAGTCACCGAAGAGATGTTACGTCACTTCATCGGTCGCGCTGCCGGACGATTTCGCTTTTCACGACCTGAAGTGATGATCTGCATTCCCGCCGGCGTCACCAGCGTCGAGATGCGAGCGGTACGCTATGCCGCACTCGAGGCAGGCGCCGGGAAGGCATACCTGATCCGCGAGCCGCTTGCTGCCGCGATTGGCGCTAATATCCCGATTGCGCAACCGTCAGGGAACCTGGTCATCGATATTGGTGGCGGCACTACTGAGGTTGCAGTTATCTCGCTGAACGATATTGTAGTCAGTACATCAGTGCGGGTAGGTGGTAATCGGTTTGATGAGGCGATTGCTTCTTACATCAAGCGGAAATATAACCTGGTCATCGGTGAACGCACTGCTGAAGCGGTGAAAATTGAGATCGGCGCGGCGCTACCACTTGATAAGCCGCTCGTAACCCAGGTGCGTGGACGCGATCAGGTGACTGGCCTGCCACGAACTATTCAGGTTGATAGTAACGAGATTACCGAAGCGATTCAAGAGCCGCTCGAAGCAATCATCAATGCGGTGCGAGCAGTGCTGGTTGAGACTCCGCCTGAACTCAGCTCAGATATTATCGACAAAGGTATGGTGATGACGGGCGGAGGTTCGATGCTGCGCCGGATCAACGATCTGCTGACCGAAGTGACAGGGGTGCCTTGTTACATTGCCGATCAGCCTGCTTCGTGCGTGGCAATTGGCACCGGGTTGGCATTGGAAAATCTTGACCTATTGTACGATAGTCTCAGCGGACTGGATTTAACCTGATCGAGACAGTCCGACAAAGACCGGCGGGGCGCAGTGGGCTGTGCCCCGCCAATCCATTCACCACTTACAAACACCGTTTACGGGTGTAAAATCTCTTGAGCAATATCGATTGGATGTTGATCGCCGTACAGCAGATTGTGGCGCATCTGAGCCATCTCGATCAGATGCCCCTGCTCGTGCGTAACCACCCAATTCCCCTGATGCAACAATGGCACCGGGCCATAGATTTCGTGATTACCAATCCGTTGCCATGCTGCTGGCGTCAGGCCACGCAACAAACTCAACGTCTGCTGGCGACTGGTGACATACTGATCGAGCAGCTCGTCAATCGGCACAGTGCGATATTTCACTGCTGAACGCAGAGTAGGCGGGTGAGCGGATGACAGTTTGGGCTGATTCGTTTCCAGAATCATCCAGGCCCGCTCGCGAAAGACAATATCCATATCGGTGAGATGCCCGATCAGGTCTTTGAAGGCTGGAAATCCGTTCACCGGCATCGCCAGTTGCTCTTCGCTAAGACCGGCTACCAGCGCCTGTACCGTTTTTGGCCCCTGTTCGAGTCGGCGAACGATGGCGTGCTGCCCGAGAATACCCATGCCATCGACAATACGAAATTCGAGAAAGCCTTCGCGAACAGTGCCACATTCGGGACAGAAGGGTGGTGGCTCGCCCTCCATCAAGCGACCGCAGGTACTGCACACAAACAGGTCACCCAACTCGGTGTAGGTGAGATCGCGGCCCGCAGCTAGCGCGCGCGCTGCCCGTTCGAGCAATTCGCGCTGAAAGGCGCTGGTACCGGTGACGGGGCCAGAGACAGTGGCTTCTGGTTCAAGTCCGGCCAGCGCCCGATTGATGTTGGTAAACGTCTGTGATACTTCACCCAATCGACGCAAGGCCTGTTCGGCTCTCACTCGTTTGACCGCCGCCGACGCTTCAAACAAACGGGCGATGTTAAAGAAACGTTCGCGGCGCGCTTGCTTGGCCCAAACCGCATACGCAGTCTGACCTACACTCATACTCACCAGCAGGCGGCGATCCTCTGCGTCGTTGGTTGTCATACCTTCTGCTCCGATCCGTATCAGGTTTTAATATTACCACCGGTCGAAATTGTAACGCGCAATTGACCAATCTGCGCTGATTAACAGCGACATATACACACCGACTTTCAGTCCTGTCGGATGATCACGTATGTGGGGTACGATGTTGCACCAGTTCAACCAGCACTCCCTGACCACCGGCTTTGGGGTGGACAAAAGCGACCAGCGTATCGTGAATACCGGGGCGAGGTTCACGATCGATCAAGGGGATGCCACGCTCTTGCAACGTGGCGAGCGCGGCATTAATATCATCAACCCGGTAGGCAATGTGGTGCATGCCCGGCCCTTTTTCCCGCAGAAAACGGGCAAAACTGGCCTGATCACTGGTAGGAGCAATCAGCTCGATAAGCACATCGCCAAACCGGGCAACACCAATGGCTGCGTGGCGCTCTGGCAACTCAATCCGCTCCCATTCGGTCACGTCATACGCTGCGCGATAAAAATCGATTGCCGCCTCAAGATCGGAAACAACTAGCCCGATATGATCAACCGCAGTAAACATCGCTCTCTCCTTGATACATTCACCGGCACACCGATGAATGTAGCATATCATAGCACAGAGGAATAACAAGATAATTGACAGCTACGCGGGGTTGACTACAATGAACGGCAATGATACACGAAGCTGACGACCCCACAACAGACATGCTGAGCATGGTAGCCGCAGCTTCCCGTCTTTTGCACGAGGAACAGCCGCTGGTGCAGCGCATTCATCGGCTCTTTGGCCTGTTACGGCTTGCCACTCGCTACCGCGATGGACGCCTGACCTGCTGGTTGCAATCAGCGCGTCCAGGCGCAACCCGTCAGCAGATCTACTCCCCTGAGTCGTGGGCATATCCCTGGGATGACCGTCTCACTCGATCAGTTGCTCTGGGCGGCAAAACGATAACAAAAACTATTGCATTGGGCAGTCAGCAACCTGCGGAAGGATTACCGATTATCTCGGCGGGGTATCTGGGCGCGCCGATCTTCTGGGGTGGCCGGTTGTGGGGCATTCTGGAATTACGGAGCGACGATCAGGGCCGATTTACGAGTCGGATTATCGAGTTGATCGATTCGCTTAAAGCGCAGCTTGCGGCAGCAATCGCTCAGGAAGGCTCGCGAGGGGCGCAGTTGCCCGCGCCACGCTTCGCCAGCGAAACACCGCCGGGTTTGACACTGTCGCCCTCGTTGCGCCAAAAGATTATTGCCCTGAATGAACAGCTTGATCTCACAATTGACTTACATGAATTGTTAGGGATTATCTTGCGGCGCGCGTTGGAAGGAAGCGGCGCTGAAGCTGGCGCAATCGCGCTGGTCGATCACGAACAACGCGAGCTGGTGTTGCAGTTGTACGAAGGCTACGAAGCCGAACGAGCAAACGCGGCGCTGACCGGCATGCCACGTCAACGCTGGCACTGGGACACCGGCCTGGCCGGACAGGCGGTACGCATGCGCCGTCCACTGCTGGTGCGCGATGCCGGTCGCGAGCCTGGACTACCCAACAGTCTACCGTTTCGAGCTGAACTGGCAGCCCCAATTATCGTTCATGATCGGGCGCTGGCAGTTTTGATCCTCCATAGCCGTCGAGCCAACACCTTTAGCGAACAGGTACTGGCGTTCATCGATGCTCTCCGTGAACGAGTCGCGCGACCGTTAGCCCGCGCGACATCATATCAGTCAGCTTATGAAACCTCATATCATCTGGGTCAGGTGTTTAGTAGCCTGCCAATCGGATTGGCGCTGCTCGATCTGAATGGGCGCGTCATTCGGGCCAACCCAACATGGCATCAGGTATGGCGACTACCGGATCGACTTCAACGACCTTCCTTTTACGTTGGGATTGATCTGGTCGAACATTTGCTGACACGGCTGGCCGATCCGTTTCGTCTCAGCGAGTTTTGCGATCTTGGCCAGCGCACCCCCGATCAGGTCTTTGAAACGAGTCTCCAGCTTCGCCAGCCCTACCAGGAATTACACATTCTCTCAGTGCCGACGCGCGACAGCCAGCAGCAATTGACCGGACGCCTGTGGGTAGTGAGCGATCGCACTCGTGAGCGCGAGTCTGAACGGCTCAAGGATGAGTTTATCGGGATCGTGTCGCACGAATTGCGCACACCACTGACCTCAATTCTTGGCTACACCGAGATTTTGTTAAACCGCCGGGATCTTGATGAAGCAAGCCAAAACGAGTTTTTGACCACGGTCTCAAAAGAAGCCGAACGCCTGGAGAAGCTGGTAAAAGATCTCCTCGACGTGTCGCGATTGGAAGCGGGGGTCGTGAAACTCAATCGCTGGGCTGTTGGGTTATGGCAGATCATCGAAGAGCTGACCATGCAATTGCACACCCAACTCGTGCAGCACAAGTTGCTGATCAACGTGGATCCGGCACTGCCACCCGTTTTTGCCGATCGCGATAAGGTCAAGCAGATTATCTTCAATCTGCTCAGTAATGCGATCAAGTACAGTCCGGAGAAAACCGAGATCCAGTTAACGATCCGTTGCGTCGAAGCGACCGATCTGCCTCCCGGCCATCCGGTAGGCCAGTGGATGCTGATCACCGTGCGCGACCAGGGGATCGGGATTGCGCCGGAAGATCAGGCCAGGCTCTTCGAGCGCTTCCAGCGGGTTGACAACAGTAACACGCGCCAGAAGAGTGGTGTTGGGCTGGGATTGTACATTACCAGGCTGCTGGTGGAATTGCACGGCGGTCGGATTTGGGTGCAGAGCGAAGTTGGGAAAGGAAGCAGTTTTTCGTTTACGTTACCGCTATGGACAGCGCTGCGCAATGAGCTGGGAACTGATGAGAATGCCGATGGCGGGTAGCAAAGCAGACGAAAGCGCAGACAGCGGATGACAAGCGTGTGGGCGGGTGAACGATATGACCCGCCCATATGCCCATCACCACCTGATCGGTTCACCGGCAATTACGCCGACTTCTCGACATACCCCTGCAACAGCTCAACCAGCAAACGAACACCGATACCGGTTGCTCCTCGCGATTGATAGGCGCGAGTCGGCTTATCAACCCAGGCCGTACCGGCAATATCCAGATGTGCCCAGGGGTAATCACCGACAAAAGCGGCCAGGAAACCGGCAGCCGTAATTGCGCCGCCGTAACGCCCGCCGGTATTCTTGAGATCGGCAATGTCGCTCTTCATCGCATCGCGATATTCATCCCAGAGCGGCAGTTGCCAGACTCGTTCAGCGGTTGCTTCGCCGGCAGCAATCAGGCGATTGGCCAGTTCCTGATTGTTTCCCATCAGGCCGATGGCGTGCGGGCCAAGCGCAACCATAATGGCGCCGGTCAACGTTGCCAGATCGACAATCGCCGCCGGTTGGTAGCGCTGAGCATAGAAGAGACCGTCAGCCAGCACGATCCGGCCTTCGGCGTCGGTATTGAGCACCTCAATCGTCTTGCCGCTGAGCGTGCGCACAATATCGCCGGGACGATAAGCTGTACCGCTGGGCATATTCTCGGCAGCGCACACGATCCCAACCACGTGGAGAGGCAATTGCAACTCAGCCACTGCCTGCATTGTGCCCAGCACAGCCGCTGCGCCGCTCATATCCATCTTCATATCGTCCATCCGCTCAGCCGGCTTGATACTGATTCCACCAGTATCGAAGGTAATACCCTTGCCGACCAGACAGATGGTAGGGCCTTGCCCAGCAGTGCCGTATTCCATCACGATAAAGCGCGGCTCATTGGCTGATCCCTGACCGACGGCCAGAATACCGCCAAACCCTTGCTCGATGAGCTGCGGTTTGTCGAGCACCGTCACCTTGAGACCGAGGCGCTCGCCCAATTCGAGCGCGGTTTGGCCGAGAAAAGCCGGTGTAACCTCATTGCCGGGGCCATTAGCCAGATCGCGCGCAAAGGTAGCAGCGCGAGCAATCACCTGACCGCGACGCGCGCTGACAACCGCCGCTTCAGCA
Source organism: uncultured Chloroflexus sp. (assembly GCF_937129525.1). Taxonomy (GTDB): domain Bacteria; phylum Chloroflexota; class Chloroflexia; order Chloroflexales; family Chloroflexaceae; genus Chloroflexus. Next base: position 6,573 of record NZ_CAKZNK010000108.1, read on the forward strand.
TCGGAGCCGGCCTGCAAAATTGCGCGTGGCGTCGGCGTCTCTTCCCGATCACTCTTGTAGCGCGTATAACGATAAGCGCCCAGTTCACTCCCCTCGGCAAACGCCTGGCCAAAGACTGCCGGCGTAAGCGGTAGATTGCCGTTGTAGCCAATGTGATATGTTGCTACTTTCAATTCTTGCGCGCGCTGGACAGCCAGGGCCGCCGCCTGACGCACCGTGTCGGCTGTGATGCTCGACCGCTTGCCCATGCCGAGTAACAGCAATCGACGCATCGGCAACACACCGCGCGGGTAGAGCAGCGTTTGCTGTTTGAAGCGACCGGTAGCATCGCCGGCTTCACACAGTTCGACCACTGACGGTGGCAATGCCTCATCTTCGGCGTATAGCATGACAGCCAGATCCGACGCAACGGTCAGGAGTTCACCGCTCTGGACTTCGCATTCCATGGCAACCTCGAATAGATGACTTGTCATTAGTTCCAGGATATTCATTGTACGAGGGTAACGGCAACCCGTCAACTGGCTTCGATATCAAAGGCGGATTCGAGCCTATGGTACAATAAGCGGCGAGAAATGCAGTGCAGGGGGCAAATATGATACCCATCATTCAACTCGGCCTCGGCGGAGTTGGTCGCGCGCTAGCGCGCCAGATTCTGGCAGCCGCGCCTGCGATCCGCCGACGGTACGGGATAGATCTGCGGTATGTAGCGCTGGTTGATAGTCGCGGGGCACTTGCCGGCGATCCGTCGCTAAGCGATGAGCAGGTGCGCCAGGCACTCGCCGTGAAAGAGGCTGGCAGTGGGATCGATAGCATCAACGGGGCAATTACCGAACGACACTGGATTGAACTCCTCCCGGCAGCTATGTCCATTGTGGTCGATGTGACAGCCTCTGGCGGTCATGCAGCGCCGTTGGCCGCCGCCGTTTCGGCTGGTCACCGGGTCGTGTTAGCCAACAAACGACCATTGTGCGAAGGGTATGACCTCTTTGCAGCGCTAACCGAACGTGGCGCAACACGCTACGAGGCGACTGTAGGCGCCGGGTTGCCGGTAATCGGCGTTTTGCAAAGTATGCTCGATAGCGGCGATGAGGCGCTATGCATCGAGGCGGCGTTAAGTGGAACACTTGGTTTTCTGATGAGCGAGCTGGAGGCGGGGCGCAGTTTCGCCGATGCGGTGCGCACTGCGCATCGCCTGGGATATACCGAACCTGACCCCCGCGATGATTTGAGCGGCGTCGATGTGGCGCGCAAGGCGCTGATTCTTGCCCGCACTTGCGGCATTCAGCTACCGGCAGACGCCGTGACTGCCGAGTCACTCTTCCCGGCGCATCTGGAAACGGTGAGCGTTGCCGAATTTCTTGATCGCCTGGATGAAGCAGAAGAGGCGATTATGCAACGCCTGGTTGCGGCGCGCGCCGCCAATCAGAGATTGCGCTATGTCGCCCGCATTACTGCCGAGCGGGTAGAAGTCGGTCTCAATGCAGTGCCCGCCGATCATCCGCTGGCCGGTCTGCGCGGGCCGGATAATCTGATCAGCTTTACCACCCGCCGATACTATGACCGACCGCTTGTCGTGCGCGGGCCAGGAGCGGGAGTCGAAGTGACGGCAGCCGGCGTCTTGAGCGATATTATTGCCACAGCGCGCGAATTATGACACCACCTGCATCTGTATCAACCAGCCAGCCTGCTCGCGATCCGGCGCCGATTGCGCGCGATCTGCCGCCGATCGATCTCCATCGCCACCTCGATGGCAATGTGCGGTTGACCACCATTCTCGAACTGGCCCGCGCTTACGGCATTCGCCTGCCGGCAGATAACGTTGAAGAACTGCGCCCGCATGCGCAGATACAGGATGTTGTCGCTTCGGTGATGGATTTTATCGCTCGCTTTGCGCTGCTCAAGCTCGTCTGCGTAGCCGAAGATGCCGTCGCCCGCATTGCGGAAGAGAACGTTGAAGATACTGCGCGCGAAGGCATTGATTATATTGAGTTGCGCTGCTCACCGGCATGTATGGGTGAACGGTACGGTCTCGATCCTACCAGAGTACTGGCGGCAGTATGTCGTGGTGTGAAAGCCGGAATGGCTCGCTATCCGGTGCAGGTGCAGATTATCGGCATTATGTCACGCCATCTCGGTGAAGAGAGTTACTGGCGTGAACTCGAAGCCGCCATTGCGTTGATGGGGGAAGGCGTCATCGGGATCGATCTGGCCGGTGATGAAGCCAATTTTCCGGGTACGCGCTTTGTCAGGCATTTTGCCCGCGCTCGCGCCGCCGGTCTGCGCATTACCGTCTATGCTGGCGAAGCCGCCGGTGCATGGAGTGTCCGCCAGGCAATTGAAGAGTTGGGAGCCGAACGAATCGGGCACGGCGCGCGCGCCAGCGAAGACCCGGCGGTTATGCGTCTGATCGCCGAACGCGGTATCACTCTCGAGGTCTGCCCGACGAGTAACGTGCAAACGCAGACTGTGCCAGACTATGCCCGGCACCCGCCCCCTCAGTTGCTCCGCGCCGGCCAGCGCGTCACACTCAACAGTGACGACCCTGGCATTAGTGCCATCGATCTGCCGCATGAATACCGTGTGGCTCGCAACCGGCTCGGCCTGACTACCGATGAGCTGCGCACCATTCAGGCTAATGCGCTCGCCGCTGCTTTTATTGACGACGTAACACGGGCTAGATTGCTGGCGATTGCCCAAAAGCGTGCCACTTGAGTTTTATGACGCGGCGTGTTACACTATGACGCACAGCGGCATATTTTTCACCCCCCGCCAGATAAAGGAGTCTTGCAATGAGGCACGAACACTCCCCGGAAGGGTTACCCCATTATGACCTGTACATCGACGGCGACTGGCAACCGGCGAGCAATGGTCAAACTTTTACCGTTTACGATCCGGCCAACGGTCAGCCACTGGCAAGTTGCGCTAGCGCGACTCACGCCGATGTTGATCGGGCGATTGCTGCTGCCCGCGCCGCTTTCGATCACGGGCCGTGGCCGCATACCAACCCGGCGCGGCGGGCTGAGATTTTGCATGCGATTGCCGATGCGCTAGAGGCGCGTAATTTTGAGCTGGCCGAGATCGAAGCGCGAGACGCCGGCGTGCCGTTGCGCAAAACGACGTACAACGATATTACTCTCGGCATTGAAATTCTGCGCGGTTGCGCTGAAATGGCGCGCAAACATCCTTACGAGCCGCTGCCGTGGAACGATCTACCCTCAGTCTCGTGGAACTTTGTCTGGCGCGAACCGATTGGCGTCTGCGCGCAAATTATTCCCTGGAACTACGCCTTCTGTATGGCCGCCTGGAAACTTGGCCCGGCGCTTGCAACCGGGAACACAGTCGTCTTTAAACCATCGTCACTGGCGCCGCTCAGCACGCTGGCCATTTTCCAAACCATTCATGAACTGAATCTGCTGCCCAAAGGCGTCATCAACCTCGTGCTCGGCCCCGGCGGAGAGGTTGGTGAGTATCTGGTGGCGCATCCCGCGGTCGATAAAGTAGCCTTCACCGGTAGCACCGAAGTGGGACGCAAAATCATGGCGCTGGCTGCGCCGCATATCAAGCGGGTAACGCTGGAATTGGGTGGCAAGAACGCGATGCTGGTCTTGCCCGACGCCGATCTCGATCTCGTGGTTGATGGCGTCTTGTGGGGCGCATTTTACCATTCGGGGCAATTGTGCGAAGCCGGTTCGCGTTTGCTCGTGCCGCGCCAGTTGCACGATACGCTGGTCAGCCGCCTGGTCGAACGAGTGCGCGGGATGAAGATCGGCGATCCGATGGATCTCGAAACCGACATCGGCCCGCTCATCAGTGAACGACAACGCGAGAAGGTTGAACGCTACATTGCGATTGGTCGTGAAGAGGGGGCTACCGTGGCCATCGGCGGCGGCAGACCATTGGGTGAAGCTTTTGCCCGTGGTCATTATGTCGAACCAACGATCTTCATCGGTGTGCGACCAGAGATGCAGATTGCCCGCGAAGAGATCTTCGGGCCAGTGCTGGCAGTCATGGCCTACGATGAGGTCGGTGAAGCGATCCGAATTGCCAATGACAGCATCTACGGTCTCGCCGCTTCGGTCTGGTCGCGCGATCTGCAACAGGCGCTTGCGGTAGCCCAACGCATCCGCGCCGGCACCGTCTGGATCAACGAGCATCACGTCCTCAACCCACGCGCGCCGTTTGGCGGTTACCGCCAGAGTGGTTTCGGTCGTGAAATGGGGCGTTACGGTCTTGATGAATATACTGAAGTCAAACATATTCACGTCGATTTGATGCAACGACGCCAGGGTCGGTTGTGGTGGGATACCCTGCTGCCCGAGTAGCGACACGGAGTCGGTATAACGGCGGAGACAACAACCTGACAATGACAACAGAAATTACGCTCAACCTGCAGCGTCATTACCTGACCATCGCTGAGGCCATGCGTACAATTATGTCGTTTGACGGCGAAGGGCGTCTGATTTTGGCCTTTCGCGACGGCACAAACTACACGCGCGGCCTCAGCGGTGAGGTATTGCTCAAATGTGTCGTTGGGCCTGGTCATAAGGAGCGACGACGACTCAGCGATGACGAACGACGCGCGCTGCTCACCGAATTGCTTGCCCATACGCGCCAGATGATCGAGCGGGTAGAAGCGACCGCAACACCGGCGGCGCATGATTGGTTTGAGCGGATCCGCCGCTGGGATGTGGCGCGGCTGGAAGCCGATCGAGAGCGGTTTCGGACTGTCTACAAACCGATCAGCATTTTGCCGCCGGATCAGTATCGAGCGCTCGTCTTGCAGGCCACCGAGGGATGTAGCTGGAACCGCTGCCACTTCTGCACCTTCTACCGCGACCGCCCATTTCGTATCCACTCACCGGCCTCGTTTCGCGAGCACATTCATCGGGTTAAAGCATTTGTCGGCGCTGGCCTCGCCTTGCGCAAGGCGATCTTTCTCGGCGATGCCAATGCACTGATCATTCCCCAACCGCGCCTGCGTGAGCTATTAAGTGTCGTCCATGACGAGTTTGCAATCGGCCCTGAGGCCGATTACAAAGGCATCTACGCCTTTCTCGACATCTTCGGCGCCGAACGCAAAACCCTGGATGAATACCGTGAACTGGCTGCCGCTGGCGTTCGCCGCATCTACCTGGGTCTGGAAAGCGGCGATGAAACGGTCTTCCGCTTGCTGAACAAACCCGGCTCGCCAGCGGAATCCATCGAAGCAGTGCGCGTCATCAAGACGGCGGGGATCGCAGTTGGCGTTATCCTGCTGGTTGGGGCCGGTGGTGATCGCTTCGCCGCCGCGCACGTCCAACACTCGTTAGCAGCCATTGCCGCTATGCATCTTGGCCCGGAAGACATTGTTTACCTCTCTCCCCTCATCATCACACCTGATAGTCCGTATCTTGCCCAGTTACAGGATGCCGGCAGTTCACCACTCTCGGCAACGGCCATCAATGACCAGCTCGATCAACTCAAACGCGGCGCGCGGGCAGTGGTTGGATCCGGCGCAAAAGTGGTCATCTACCATATCGAAGAGTTTGTGTATTAAGCAGTAGCACAGTAGATTGTAGCTACCGGCAGATGTTCATACTCTGTTTACGCTCTAATTCCTTCTTCAGAAGCATTGTTTGCGTCGATAAAACTGCCATAGTTCCGAACTCCCTGGTTAAACGTGTTCGAGCCTGGACAGGTAAAATCAGGGCGTAACTACCCTCTGCCATTCTTTCATCTATCGGCAAAACAATAACCTCGGCCTGGCAGATACTATCTCGTACCTGCTATGGCTTTACCTGTCTGCTATAATGAAGATGCGCGACGAGAAGCCTGTATCAAACCCAGATGATCGGTTAACCGATGTCTAATCACAGCTTGACTCCGCTCGATGCCAATCGCATCGCTCGCTACCTCGGCGCAGACCGGGCCGACGCCCTTATACGCGACCGTCTACGAGCGCATGAGCTGTACGCAGTCTGCGCCAATCTTGCCAGCACTCAGTACACCCTCGCTACCTATCTCCCACGCCGGTTGGTTGCGCGTCGTCTCACCACCACTGATGATCAACCCTGGATTGAATGGGTAGATGGTTCTCTTCTTTTCGCCGACGTAAGCGGGTCAACGGCTCTAGCCGAACGACTGAGCAGTCTTGGTCGGGAAGGCGCCGAGATCGTGACCGAAACGCTCAACACATATTTTGGCGCTCTCCTTCGGCGTATTCAGCAGGCAGGCGGCGACTTGATCAATTTTGGCGGCGATGCCTTGCTGGTTCTTTTCACCGACTCTGATCATGCTGGCACTGCAACGATTGTGGCGCGTGACCTGCTGCAAACACAAGCCGGTTTCGTTCGCAATGTGCCAGGTATTGGCTCGTTCCCGCTGACCATGCATATCGGCGTCGAGAGCGGACGAGTTGGGCTGGTCAGCGCCGGTCGTGAGGGATCGCTGCGCTATAGCGCGTTGGGCACATGCGTCGAGCGGGTGGCGCGAGCTGAAGAACTGGGCAGCGGCGGCGAGATTGTGGTTGGCCCGCATGCCTGGCAAGCGATCGCAGAGCGAGCGCAAGGCGAGGCGCTGGCCGATAGTTACGTAAAATTGATGACGATAACCGGTGATGCCACCATCAGCACACCGTCGCCTGAACTCAATCCACCACCACCAGGCCGGGAAACAGCACTCCACTTGATCTGGGCGCTCGAACGGCTCAGTCCATATCTACCACCGGCCCTGGTTGATCGGATTATCGCTGACCCGCAGCGTTCACAACTGGAAGCCGATCTGCGTCCGGTGTCTATCCTGTTTGCTCAGATCGAAGGACTGGCCACTTTGGCCGAGACATTACCGCCAGATACCACTGCCCTGATCATCGATGCGGTATGGCGCATCTGCTTTACTGCTATCGAGCAATATGGTGGTTATGTCAACAAAGTCGATCTCTCAACGAATGGCAACAAGATTCTGGCCATCTTCGGCGCGCCGATTGCTCAGGAAGACCATAGCGAACGAGCCGCTCGCGCCGCGCTCGAATTACAGCGTGCCTTTGCCACTCTGATTGCAACCAAACCAGCCGGTATCAATCTCGAACAGCTCCGTCTCCGGATCGGCTTGAACAGTGGGACTGTTTTCGCCGGCAATGTGGGCGATACTGAACGCAAAGAGTACACCGTGATGGGCGACGCGGTGAATGTGGCTGCCCGCGTAATGGCCCATAGCGACTGGAATGAAATTCGCTCCACCACGACTTTTGCGATCAGAGTCGGTACAATCATGACCTTTACCGATTCGCGTGTGGTGAGCGCGCGCGGGAAACGCGAACCGCTGGAACTCCTCAAGCTGGCAGGCGAGCGCAACACCCAACCAGCCACGTTCCATCACTCAATCATAGGTCGCCACCACGAACTGACCTGGTTGCAAGAGCGGCTGGCATTAGCGTTAGCCGGTCACGGTCGGGTCGTCAGGGTGAATGGCGAAGCCGGGATCGGCAAAACGCGCCTGGCTGCCGAACTGCTGGTTGCCGGCGTCCCGCGTACTACCCGCATCGTGACTGTGCGTTGCCTGTCGTACCAGCAGAGCACGCCGTATGCTCCCTGGAGTGATGCGATGCAGGCGTTGTGCAGTATTTCAGCCGATTCCGATCAGGCAACCCGCGCCGCTCGCCTGCGTCAGGCGCTGTCCGCTGCCGGCATTGATGATAACTGGACGCCGATTGTGGCCGATCTGGTGAAACTCGATGTTGATGATAATCCCATCACTCGCGCCCTTGATCCACAACAACGGCAAGAACGGCGTTTCGAGATCATTCGCGCCATTGTGCATGCAACCGCTGCCGCAGGCGGTCTCGTGCTTGTTTTCGACAATTTGCAGTGGGCCGATCGGATCTCACTCGACCTTTGGCGCTATCTGGCCGGATCAATTACCAGCGCGCCAATCTTCATGCTCGGCCTGCATCGCGACACATTGCAGTGGGATCAGAATCCGCTGGCCGATGGCGCGGAAATCCTGACCTTGAGCGAATTGCCGGCTGCCGATAGCGCTGCGCTCATTGCCGCCATTCCTGCCGGCGCGCAGCTCGATCCACAGGTGAAAGCGCAGATTATCGCCCGCGCCGCCGGTAATCCGCTTTTTATCGAAGAACTGGTGCGCGCGTTGCAGCAGTCCAACACTACTCCTGACGAGTTGCCCGACAGCTTGAGCGGATTGTTGCTGGCGCGGATTGATCAGCTTGATGAGCGCTCTCGCTCGCTACTGCGCATCGCTGCCGTCATTGGGCAGCGCTTTCCGTTGCCGGTATTGCAAGCGGTCTATGGCGAAGATATTGGGCGGTTGATCGATCAGATCAACCTGCTTGACGCTCAGGAACTCACCTTGCTGGAGCGTGAAATGCCTGAGCGAACGCACACCTTCCGCCATGCCCTCTTGCATGAGGTCACCTATCAGAGCATGCTCTTCGCTCGCCGGCGCGAATTGCACCGTCGTATCGGCGAATACCTCGAACAACGGTATGCCGGTGAACTGGCGCATGTGCAGCGCGTGATGAATGTCTCTCACCAGCATCAGCACATCCAGATTGGCCGTAACGGCCCGTTTATGACGCGCGCTGCCCGGGCCATCGCCGGTCCGATCTTCTTGCTGGCCCACCACTACCGGCTCAGCGATGCTCCCGAACGAGCGATCCAGTATCTCTTGCTGGCCGGACACCTGGCCCGCGACGAGTATGCTAACGAACAGGCGATGACCTATTATCGCTGGGCAATCGAGATTATTAAAGACCGGGCCGATGATCCACGCTTGTGGGAAGCAATGGAAGCGCTTGGCGATACCCAGGCCGCGTTGGGGCAATACGATGAAGCGCAGCAGACCTATCAACGATTACTGTTAGCAGGTGGCGAACAGCTTCCACCGGTTGTGCGGGCTGAAGTGTTGCGTTCGTGGGGCGACGCGCTCGAAAAACAGGGCCGCTATCAAGAAGCGCTTGAGCATTTACGTCACGCTGAGGCGATTGCCAGCGCCGCGATCAATCATACGCCCCCCTTGCTGCTGGCTGCAATTGCCGCCGATCTGGCGCAAACGCTTACCCGTCTCGCCGCCTTTGATGAAGCGCTGGCAATGTGTGAAGCAGGATTGGCCCGCATTCGCAACGATCAGCGCAGCATCGACGATGAACGAATTGCAGCGGAACTGCAACAGCAACTGGGTAAAATCTATGGCATGCGTGGGCGTTATGATCTGGCCCGTTATCATTTTTTGAATGCATTGAGCGCGCAGGAAGCGATTGATGACATTTACGGATGCGCTCGCACCCACAACAATCTTGGCTACCTTGCTCAATTGCAGAGCGATTATGCCGCCGCAGTCGAACACTATACCCAGGCTGAAGAGTTGGCGCGCAAAGTGAGCGCCAAATACATCCTGTCGAGCGCTTTACTGAATGCAGCCTACGCTCATTATCGGTTAGCGCACTATGATCTGGCTGAAACGGCGTGTTACGATGCCCTGAAGCTGTTTGAAGAGATGGGTGATCGGCTCGGCGTTGCGCAGGCCGATGACACATTGGGCATTATCGCGTATGCGCGGGGAGAGTATGATCGCGCGCTCCAGATCTATCAACAAGCGCTGACGATCTACGCTGAACAGCAGAATACCTATCAATATGGAAATACGCTGGCACTGGCAGCGCTGGCAGCGACGGCCAATAATGACCCGATTAAAGCGCTCGACTTCGCCACCGAAGCGCGCCAGATTGGCGAGCGCATTGACGTGCCACAACTGACGGTAGAAGCGCTCTGCGCGGCTGCTGAAGCCCTGCTGGTGCTGGCTCGTCAGACAAACGCAGCCGATCAGCAATTCGATCTGCTGCGTGATGCCGCTGAAAAGGCAGCTCAAGCTGCCGAACTGGCCAGCCAAATTGGCAGTCGGTTTGATCAAGCGGTTGCCTTACGGTTAAGCGGTGAAATTGCCGCCGAGCAAGACAAGCCGTTCAGCGACTACTTCATTAGAGCGTTAGACATCTTCGCCACAATTAATTGCCGCTTTGAACACGCCTGCGCCGCGGCCCGATTCAGTCAGGCGCTGCATCGCCGAAACCTTCCCGAAGCTACTGCGTATCTAGAGTATGCCAGGAAAGAACTGGCTGCTATTGGCGCCAGCGGTGAACTTCACCGATTATCCAACTACTCGCAGGAGGTGTAACATGTCGCAGTCTGCCATTGAACAGATTATTGGTCGGGCCGTGGTAGATGCCGAGTTTCGCGCCCAACTGATCGCCGACGCTCGCGCCGCTTGCGCCGGCTACGATCTGACCGAAGAAGAATTGGAAGCCTTAGAGAAACTGGATGCCGAGAGCTTGCAGGCTTTTGCCGGCACTCTCGATCCACGTCTCTCGAAGAGCGCCGGTCGCGGTTTCATTTAGTATGTTCCACCTGAACGATTGGAGCGAGGCATTCCATGGCAGAGCGGAGCGCCGAACGTCCTGAATTCCATTTCGTGCCGCGAGCGCTCCGCGATATTTTCCTGCCGCGCCGTATGCCGCGCGAAGTGCGCGCTATCGTTGAACAATGGCTCGCTGCTGAACCCTTGACCCAATTGCTGCCAGTTGCGTTTGAGCTTCCCCTGGGGATTGATCTTGACCCGGTGGCACTATTAAGCGATCCGCGTCATCTGGCAATCATCGGACCCATCGGCAGTGGACGCAGCCTGGCGCTTGCCCAAATTGCTCGCCGGTGGCTGGACAGTTCGCCCGGCATTCCTCTGGTACGGCTGGTGCTCAGTGAAATTGACTCACTGAGCCTGACACCGCGCGCTATTACTGCGCGCGCACTGGCGCGGCTCAACCTGGCGCCCAATCCGCTTGAACACAATCTGCCATGCCTGCTCCTGGTCGATGATTGGGAAGCGTTGCCACTTGCGCGCCGCGCCATCTGGCAACGTTTTCTGACCCAATTGACCGAGCGCTGGCCACAAGCGCGTGTCGTATTGACGCTGCCACCGGGTGAGTTATGGCCAGAATTTCGCCATTACGCCCTTGCGCCACTGTCAGCCGAACGATTGGCTGCCTGGATCACGAGCCTGTTTCCGCATAGTAATCCTGGTGATATTCTGGCCTTGTTTGAACGCGATCCGCTGGTGTTGCTGCGCGAACGTCCGGCTGAGATACTGATGCTGGCGCTTACCCAACCGCTGAGTGGATGGCCGGTTTCGCGCGCAGCCCTCTACGAGCGCATGGCTGCTTTTATCTCCCCGATCCTGGCTACGGCCAGTGATCAAGCTCACTGGCGCGTTGGCCACGCCGCGTATTATCAGTATCGCCAGGCAATCCAACTCGCCGGTCAGTCGGATCCCGACCCATCGATCATCCGACGGGCCGATCCACAATGGCGCGCGCTCTGCGTACCACTGGCCTTTGGCGCTGCGCCCGATCCGCGTCCACTGATGATTGGGCTGACTAATGCTCATCTCAGCATGCCGGAACGGTTGTTACTCCTGGCTCGCGCTCTGCGCGAACGGCCTCGTCTCGATCCGGCGCTTAGTCGGCCAATCATCGATGAAATCTGTCAGTACGGTGGCGATCCCTTGACAATGCTGGTGCCGGTCTTGCCGATTATCTTAATCGACATTGGCCGCGCCCAACCGGCTCAGCTCGACGCTTTACTAGAGCGGATTATCGATCGGCTTGCGCCAACTGCCGGAACGATCCTGCTTACCACACTGCTTGATGCCGGTGACGCTCCGCCATCGCTCCGCTGGCAGGCAATTGAGCTGCTCTGTCGTCGTCGGATCTTACCACCACCCTTGCCGGAATATGCCGATCTGATCAGCCAGGCTGGTCGCTGCCTGCTGGCCATCAGTCAGCCTGACACGCTCGATCAGTTAGCCAACCCCGCCCTCCATCTCGGCTTGCGTCTACTACTCAGCGGCGCTGCTGGCGAAGAACGGCAGCATCGTATTGCCCGCCATCTCCTCGACCGGCACTCTCTGCCGGCCAATGTTCGCGCGCTCGCGCCAGCGGCGTTGCCTGCTACCGAACTTGGACGGGCGGCGAGCGATCCGATGGCTGAAGTGCGGCAGGCAGCCCGCAGTGTCTGGCTTCGCACCGGTAATATTCAACAACTCGCCCGTTTCATCATTCAACCCAACCATCCCTGGCAAGCGCGTGACGAAGCCCTTGCCGACCTGGCCTCCACGCCCGCTGGACATACCATCCTGGCCAGCTTTGCGCTAAGCAACCGTTTGTCACTCGATCTGCGCCTGCGCGCCATTAACTGGCTGAGTCGGTTGCAACATAGCGCCAACATCCTCAAACGCTTGCTCACTTCCACCAGCGAACCGACTGTCATCCGCGCAATGGCGGCGCGTGGATTGGCGCACCATCACAACGCTGTGATCATCCTCCGCCCATTTCTGCAACCACACCATCCACCTCTGCTGCGACGGGTCGTTGCGCAAACGCTTGGCGTAATTGCCTGCTCGCATCACGCGACCGCACAAGCGGCGCGCGCAGCTCTGCTAAATCGGCTTCATCAGCCCGAACTTGACGCCACGCTCTCTGTTTACACCGTTACAGCGCTCGGACAGTGTGGCGGACGACAGGCGCTGTCTATGCTGGGACGCTTGCTCGCGCCTGTGCACGGGGTGCAGCTTCTGGAGATGTGGATTAAAGCTCTACCAGCGCTGATCAAACCAGAAGATCAATGGCTGGCGCAGGCGAATGAACCGACCATCCGCGCGCTCCTGGCCGATCTGATTGTCACAACTGATACGATTGACGGCATAGCTGCCGCGCCGCTTGATCGTCCTTCTGCCCTGATTGCCCGCCATGTCTTGCGCGTGAGCCGCGCCGTTGTGCGCGCCATCTGTACGCTCAGTCATCGCTACCCTTCACTAGCGCCTGCGATTATGGCCCTGCTTGAGATTGCCCTGCGCGATGATAGCGCGCCAAGACCATTGGCGGACATGTTGAATGCCTTGCCCCACTGCGATCTGGCAGCCATCGCGCGCAGCGCTGTGACAGATCCGCCGCTGCGTGTCGCAGCGTTACAGGCACTTGCCGCGCAACCGGAAAGTTGTCAGCAGTTGATCCGACTTGCCGAGGATGGCGATGACAACCTGGCCCGTGCAGCGCTGGAGATCCTGACGCCGCCATTCACCCCAACCGTCAAAGAGGCGTTATTGCGCCTGGCCAATTCGACCCGCAATGAAGCAGTGCGCCTGGCCGCACTGCACGCATTGGGACGGAGCGCCGACCCCGCCATTACGCCGGCGCTCATGAGCATCGCTACCAATGAACAGGAAACGCTGCTCATGCGCTCCGCTGCGCTCGATGCTGCTGTTGATGTGCCGTCGCAACTGCTCATCGAGTGGATGACCACCCAACCTGAACCGATGCGCAGCGCAATACTGCGCGCGCTCAGCCGGAGCGATCAACCGTTGCCAATCCATCTGCTTCATCGCCTGGCTTTCGACGCCGAACGCGCCTGCGCCCTGGCTGCTGTGCAAGCGCTTGCCGGGCATGGTGAAGCAGCGAACCCGATTCTCAGTCGTATCGTCCACAGTCATCCCGATCTGACTGCGCGGCTTGCCGCTGCCAATGCTCTTCGCCAGCACGCCACCCCTGGCGTCATCACTGTCTGCACCGAAGCCCTGCTTGCGCCGTACCCGGCGCTGCAAACCCAAGCCTTCACTCTACTTGCCAACATCGATCCCTGTCACTCTGCCCTCCGGCAGGCTCTCATCGATCCGCAGGCGCCGACTATCTTGCGGTTGCTTGCCCTGAAACATCTCAGCGCTATCAACCCATCTGATCCGCACATCCGAACGATAGCCGGCGATCCAACCGCTGCCGAACAATTGCGCTGCCAGGCTATTGCTGCGCTGGCGCGGCAAACCGATCCTGAAGTGACTGATTTTCTGCGCCAACTGGCAATAGCAGATGAGATGTCGCCGAGGGTTCGTCATGCGGCAATCATGGCGCTTGAACACCATTGGGCCGATCTGAACAACACCGCGGCGCTAACTGCAATTACCGAATTGGCTACTTCGTCGATCCCGGAAGTGGCACTGTGGGCAGGCACGGTATTGCTCGATCGGCTTGGGTCTATCGAGTCAACCGAAGGGTAGATAACGTACCGTAAAGCGACAACGACACAGAGATGCCTTGTGGTACCATTGCGGTACCTGAGTCTCTGTAGTGAAGGAGCAGCCTGATGAGCCACGCTGATTTCATCACCACCAGCCGCGGCTTGCGCCGCAACAGTCCGCCAATGCGTCTGTTTGAAAAAGCGAAGCAGTTTGGGATCTGGAATCCGTCCTCAATCGATCTCAGCCGTGACCGACAAGACTGGGAACAATTGCGCGCCGACGAGCGCGATCTTCTCTTGCGTTTAACTGCGCTTTTCCAGGCCGGCGAAGAGGCGGTCACGCTCGATCTGTTGCCACTGATCGGCGCTGTCGCCCGCGAGGGACGCCTGGAAGAGGAGTTGTATCTCACCACGTTTCTGTTCGAAGAGGCCAAACATACCGATTTCTTTGCCCGCTTCATTAGTGAAGTAGCCCGCGTCGAACCCGATCTGAGCCGGTATCACACGCCAAGCTACCGGGCGCTCATTTACGAAGCGCTGCCGACGGCAATGCATCGCCTTGAACAGGAACCCTCGCCGTTTAACCTGGCTGAAGCTTCGCTGACCTACAACATGATTGTTGAGGGTGTTCTGGCCGAGACCGGTTATCACGGTTACTTTACTATTCTCGACACTCACAATTTGATGCCCGGTGTGCGTGAAGGGATTCGCCTGCTCAAACAAGACGAGTCGCGTCATATTGCTTACGGCATTTACCTGCTTTCGCGATTGATCGCCACCGATGCCCGTATCTGGGATCACATCGTTGAGCGGATGAATGAGCTGGTTTTGCACGCGATGGGAGTAATCGACGAAATCTTCGCCAGTTACGCCGAAATGCCGTTCGGCTTGCAGATCGAGACATTCAGCACCTTTGCCCTCAACCAGTTTCAGCGCCGCCTGAACCGGTTAGAGATGGCTTGCCGCCAGAGCATCGCCGAGATTGAGGGTCTGGCAACCGATGACGAGGAACTGGCATGAGCGCGTTTACCCGGCGAGTCGTGTTTCTAACCGGCGCTGGCGGCGGTTTGGGACGCGAGTTTGCCCGCCAGTTACTGGCGGCTGGAGCTGACCTCGTATTGAGCAGCCACAATCCGCAACGTCTTGCCGCCGCCGCCGAGTATGCCGCCCATAAACTACCGAACAAGCCGGTAGGTCGCATTCGCGCACTCTTGCCGGCAGATTTGAGCGATCCGACCAGTTGTGATCGGCTGGCCCAACAGGTAGCGCAGGTTGCCCCAGACCTTGACCTGATCATTCACAATGCCGGCATCGGGCTGTATGGCCCACTCGATGCGATTCCAGCCGAAGCAGCCGACCGCCTGCTTCGGATCAACCTGCACGCGCCGATTCGGTTAACTGCGGCCTTGCTGCCGATCATCCACCATCGCCCAAAGGCTCAGATCGTCTTTATCTCGTCGATTCTTGGTCGAGCCGCGCTGCCCAACATCAGCATCTACAGCGCAACGAAATTCGGTCTGCGCGGTTTTGCCGGTGGCCTCACCGCTGATGGCTACTGTGTCAGCACCGTCTACCCCTTCTTTACTCAAACCGACATTCTCGATTCGCCCCAGTATGGCGATGGACCGGCGCGGCGAGTACCAGGGTGGCTTCTCGATCAACCATCCGCAGTTGTGCGAGCAAGTCTTGCCGGTATCGCTGCTCGCCGTCGCCACATTTTCCCCAGTTGGAAGGCCCGTCTCTATGCCGTTGTTGCCGCTGTGGCACCCGATATTCTGCCACCGTTTAGCCGTTTGATTTAATTGTGAACAGCGAGCCCGGGTTTATCGTACAGAGATCGGGGATGGCTGTGGTACACTAAGGGATATGTTCAACAGCATTGTTGCGCTCTGACACAACGGCGTTAACATTATCAGGATCGAGTGTATGACCGAACTTGCCGCAGAACTTACCCGCCTCACCTGCGATCTGATCCGGTTTGAAACGATTGCCAGCCGGCCCGATCAGTTGCAGGCCGCGATTGATTATGTCGCCGATTATCTGGCAGATATTCCATCAATCTTTGTAGAAAAGAGCAGCGCCGAAGGAAAACCGGCGCTGGTAGTAACGCTTCATCCAACCCGCTCGCCCCGCCTTATGCTGAATGGTCACCTGGATGTCGTGGTCGGTCAACCGCACCAGTTTGTGCCAGAAGTGCGCGATGGTCGGATTTACGGTCGCGGCAGCCAGGATATGAAGGGCAGTATTGCGGTCATGATGCGGCTGATCCGCGATCTGGCCTCGCTTCCACATCCACCGGATGTCGGTTTTCAGTTCGTGACTGATGAAGAGATTGGCGGTCGCCACGGTACCGGTCGGTTGCGCGATGAAGGATGGCAGTGTAGCTTCATGCTCTGCCTCGAACCAACCGACCTCGGTATTATGTTCGAGCATAAAGGTGGTATGTGGGCGCAACTGCGCATTCCTGGCCGCGCCGCTCACGGTTCGCGTCCCTGGGAAGGCGACAATCCGGTCTACCGGCTGATGCAGGGCATCCAGGCTATGACCGAACGCTATCCTCCCCCTATCGGCCCGCAAGACTGGCGCACTTCTGTCACGCCAACCGAGATTCACGTAGGAGCCGGATCGCGGAATCAAGTGCCAGCCGAGGCGTTTGTTACGTTCGATATTCGCTGGACAGCCGATACTACGCCTGAGGCGATTCAAACCGATTTAGCCGCTGCCTTTCCCACTGCCGAGTTTGTCAACGTGCTGGCCAGCGCCGGTCTCAACACCGATCCCGAACATCACGAGGTCGAACGCATCGCCAGTCTGATCGAGCGCTATACCGGCCAGACTCCCCGTTTTTATCGCGAACACTTCGCTACCGACGCTCGCTACTATTCCCATCTCGGCGTTCCGGCAATCTGTCTCGGTCCGGTAGGAGCCGGCCTGCACTCGGCGGAAGAATGGGTGGAAATTGACAGTCTGGTCACACTGTACCGGCTTATTACCGACTATTGCACAGCCTTTTAGCAGTATTTTTATGCTTTACCTGTTACAAACCCTTCCTGGCCTGGCGCCGCTCACATGGCGCGAGGTAGAACAAAAGATTCAATTCGAATCAAACCGACCTGCGCCGCGTCAAATCGGCATGCGCGGCGTGCCTGCGCGCAATGATGTCATCATTTGCGACCATCAAGGTTCTCCCCGCCCTTTGCTTGCCCTCCGCACCATCGAAGATGTCTTCGTCGTTGCCAGCCGCGGGTTCAACATTGCCCCTGATGAGCGCGGCTTGCGCCAGATCTATGCCGCCACCCGAAATGAAGCGACGGTCAAGCCGGCCCTGGAAGTCTGGCAGCGACTGAACGCAGGGAAGCGGAGCGGAACCTTTCGCGTGGTTGCCCGTATGGTCGGCAAACACAACTTTCATCGTCATGAGCTAGGACGCGCCGTTACCGATGCCATTCGTGACGGCTGGCCAGGTCGCTGGCAGGCGGTCAAGGAAGAGGCCGATCTTGAAGTGTGGGCTACCTTGTTCGAGCGCGAGTTGATCGTTGCTATTCGTCTGTCTGACTCATCGCTGCGTATGCGTGGCAAGATTGCCCACCTGCCGGCTTCACTACGTCCGGCGCTCGCCGCGGCAATGGTTATGCTAACGCAGCCAGCAGAAGATGACATCTTTCTCGATCCAATGGCCGGTGTTGGCACGTTGCTCCTCGAACGCGCTGCCGCCGGGCCATTTACCGCGCTCTACGGCGGCGACATCAGCCCGGCGGCAGTCACTGCAATGCAGGCCAATTTACGCGGCATTCGCGGCCAGATTGAAGTGCGCCGCTGGAATGCGGAAAAGTTGCCATTGCCCGACGCCAGCGTTACCAAAGTTGCCGTCAATCTGCCATTCGGTACGCAGATCGGTGAAGGCGAAGACCTCAACGAACTCTACCGCGATGTGCTGCGCCAGATTGCCAGAGTTCTGAAACCAGGCGGACGCCTGGTAACACTGGTTGCCGATCAACAATTGCTTGATCGCGCGCGCGCCCAGGCTGCGCCGGTCTTGCGCGCCACGGCCCGCCATCGGGTGCTGGTGCTCGGTCACCGCGCAACCATCTGCGAACACATTCGCGTTCCCGGCCCGGTTCCGCCACCACAACCACCGACTCCACCAGAAGACGATGATTGGGAGTAGTGTATGCCACGCCAGTTTCGTTCGCTGATCAGCGCGCTGATTGTTCTGCTGGTGTTCTGGTTGATCTGGTCACGGCTCCATATTGTGATCTGGGTGCAGATGCCCTGGTGGGGATTGCTCCTGCTGGCGGTTGGCATCTATCTGGTGATTGACTACGGCATCGATCAGGTTTTTGGGCGACGACGGTAGTGAGCGACCCGAATCGGACGCCGCTACCGCGTCAATCCCAGCTCTGCCATGACTGCCTCTTCGCGCGCGCGCATATCAGCCTCATCAACAGGGCCACGCTCGTGATCGTACCCCAACAGGTGGAGCACGCCGTGTACGGTCAGATAAGCCAGCTCGCGGGCCGGGCTGTGCCCATATTCCATCGCCTGCGCAACGACCCGCTGATACGAGATCGCAATATCGCCGAGGTAACGCGGCTGATCAGGCGCAGTTACAAATGGCCCTCGATCGCCATCATCGGCGAATGAGAGCACATCGGTCGGCGCATCAACCCCACGAAAGTCGCGGTTGAGCCGGTGGAGTTCCTCGTCGGTGGTAATTCGGATGCCAATCTCACAGCCAACTGGCACTTGCTCGGCAGCCAGAACTGCACGGGCCGCGCGTTCGACTAATCCGACATCAGCTTCAAGACCTTCATCAATCAGAACTTCAATCACGTAGCTCATAGCAATCACTGACCTGTGTGGGTGAGAACGAAAAGAGACGCAGCAATGCTAGATAACCATTCATAGCTGCGTCTCTCTGTCTGCCATTGGCATTGCCGACTACGGCGAGGTTGACGTGTCAGGCGCGTGTTGCAGTGCCTGTTGAGCCAGCAATAACACATCGCGCTCCCGCTCGAAGGAGACGCGGCGCAAGGCCTCTTCGAGCGGGAACCAGCGCGCATCATCGACTTCACCGGCCTGGGGACGAACTTCCCCGCGCTGGTAGCGCAATAGAAAGAGATCAACGTATTTGTGTACTCTGGCTGTGCCTGAGCGAAACCAGTATTCGATCGTCGCCAGATGACGCTCAACAACCCCTTCCAGTCCGGTCTCTTCGGCAACCTCTCGCACTGCCGCCGCCTCAGCAGTTTCGCCGCGGTTGACGTGCCCTTTAGGCAGCCCCCAACGCTCACCGCGATCGGTGGCAATCAATGCGACCTCGATCTGCGCGGCGACAATACGATAAATAACACCGCCAGCCGAATAGGCTGTGCGATGTGAGACTGAACGGCGTGAAGTCATGGATCCCCGATCAGGCACGCTTGAGCACTCGACCGGCGCGCATATCCCAGTAACGATCGATCGAGTACTGAATCCGCTCACGAGCAACATCCGCCGACTCCCAGCCGACCGGCTCGACTCGAGAGCCTTCCAGATCTTTGTACACGGTAAAGAAGTGCTCTACTTCGCGCAGGTAGTGCGCCGGCAGCGCAGTGTAGTTGTGGTAGTCGGCGAAGAAGGGATCGTACTGCAACACCGCCAGCACTTTGTCGTCCGGCTCACCTTTATCGAGCATGCGGAAGAGTCCTAACGGGCGCGCCTCGACGATGCAGCCGGGGAACGTTGGCAGGTTAGTCATCACCAGCACATCGAGCGGATCGCCGTCATCATAGTAGGTTTGCGGCATAAAACCGTAATCGCCCGGATACTGCACCGCCGAGTAGAGTACCCGGTCGAGACGGAACGCGCCGATCCGTTTGTCAAACTCATACTTGTTGCGCGATCCCTTGGGAATTTCAACTACAACATGAATGACATTCGGAACGTCTGGACCCGGCTCCAGATCGTGCCACAAGTTCTGCATTGGTAGCCTCACTCGATAGCCAACATAACTCCATTACCTGAAGATTATAACACGTAACCGCCGGCCTGTTCGTTACGCAGCACGGCATGCCCAAAGCGTTTATCCTGCAAAGAGTCCGTTACCGGGCGTAGTCCGCCTTCGAATCACGACAGCATCGATTAACGCGCTGCTATTGCCAGCGCAATACCGGTTGCCCGATACAACGGCCATTCAGCTTGTGGCGCGCAACTGACGATAATTGCGCCGTCGCCGATCCGGGCAACTCCGGCAATGGCACTACCGTTGGCCGCCTGACCAGTAAAGGTTATCAAACGGCTACCATCAGGGAGCCGATACGGTGCCTCTGCCTGGGTTACTGTCACCCAATCGGCTACAAGCTGCGGCCACGTCGTTTCATCAACCGCTGCCGGATCGATCACCGCGCGTCGCCCAACCAATCGGCCATTACCAACGGCCACCAGCTCATCAACCTGCGTCGCCGGTAACACCTCCCAATCAGCGGGAAACATCACTGCTCCCGTTTCCATCTGCGCTGTCGCCCAACCGGCTGGCGCCCAAATCAACGGACTGGCGTAATCGACCAGCGTAGTCAGACGACGTTGTGGCTCTCCCTGCGGCGATAACTGCCAGATTTCGCCAGCGGTCGTTTCGGCATAGAGGGGCGCATTTCGATCGGCGTCTGGATTCCATGCTGATGGCACTATTACCGCCAGCGCATTGCCATCGGGTGACCACGCCGCAGCAGTGACACGCGGAATCCGAGCCGTCAACTGACCGCGCAACGTCAGATCACCACCCGGCAACATTTCCCGTCGCTCGCCTTGCAAAGCTATGATACTCAGCGACCAGACATCATATCCGGTAAAGCCACGCGCATCACTGAAATTGTATTCAACTGACGCCAACGTCTGGCCATCAGGCGCAAAAGCCGGCGGACGATGCCAGCCGGCGCCGGCCAGAGCTGGCACGCCGCCCCCTTCACTGCTGCCGGCGATCATGGTCAGGTTGATGTCAACCAGCGCCTGATAGCCCAAAAATCGCTGATAAGCAACCTGGCGCGCATCGGGAGACCAGGTCGGCCCATACACCAGATAACCTTGCCGGGGCGAACCATCGGCAGTCGCGAAGTTCCAGGCATTCGCGCCGGCGCGATTGATCAGGCGGATTGCATTGGTTTGACCGGGAAAGGGCAAGAAATCGGGTTGCATTGCCGGCGATGTGGTATATGCGAGGCGACGGCCATCAGGCGCGAAAACCGGGTCACAACCGGGACCAATTTCACGTTCGCTAGCAGTCGGCAGATCCACGATGTAAACTGTCGCTGTGGCGCACCAGCGACTCCAGCGTTCCCAATCAAGCGGCAAAGTCGGCGGATCATCCGCCGCGGCAAAGGCCAGCGATAAGCCATCGGGCGCCCAGCTCATGCCATAGACGGCGCGACCACTCACCAGCGTTCGAGTCTCGCCATCATCACGACTGATAATGCTCACTGCCTGGCCGTAAGCGACGGCAATTTGCCGACCGGCAGCATCAACCGCCACATCGCGCGCCTCGGCAGCCAGCACCCGCTCGCGGCCATTGGCCGGATCGAGCGCAATCAGCGCCCCGTTTCGCGTGAAGAGCACCTCAGCCGGATAAGACGGCGCAACAATAGACGGCTGCGCCACCTGGGTGGGCGAGGCTGGCGGCGTGGTCGGAGAGGCCGGCAGTGCGGTTGGAGAAGCTGCCGGCGCGGTCGGAGAGGCCGGCGGCGTAGCTGGCGTCAATGTTGGCACAGCCGTCGGTAACGTAATGGTAGCCGTCGCTGTTATATTTGGCGATGCGAGCGGCGCCGACGGCGTTTCTGCCGGCAGGTCAGACACCGCGCCGCATCCGACAAGGATGGCCAGACAGAATATCCAGAGACGCTGCAACATCACGATCACGTCCTTCCTGTGAAAGAGAAGTCCCTTGTTATCATGATGAACGTGATCAACCGTTTGTTCCGCGCAACGCAACGATACGGCAATTGAACGAAATGCAGTCAGCTCAAGGCAAAGAATGCGCCAACTACGCGCCGCATCGTTGCGTTATTGCGATGATTGTTATTGCTGGGTCAACGTTGCCACATCGACGAGAATCTCGATCTGGCCGGCACTTTCCGCAGTGCTCCGCAACTCGGCTACCCATGGCAAGAAGGTAGCGTTGAACGCCTCCTGACCGGCAGGGGTATCGAGCAAATTCCGATCATCGAACGACCGCACTTCTGGCCCCTCAAGCACCTCAATGATATGCCAGCCGTAATCGGTTTGTACCAACCGTAGCTCGCCGGGCTGCATGCTAAAGATTGCTTCCTCAAACGGTTCAACATACACACCGCGCGGCGCCCAACCTAGATCGCCGCCTTGCGCCGCCGACCCTGGATCGTCCGAACGCGCCCGTGCCAGCGCAGCGAAATCGCCGCCATTTTGCAACTCAGTCAGAATCGCTTCGGCTGTTTCCTTGCGGCTCTCAGCTTCATCGGGTGTAGCCGCCACCAGGATATGGCGCGCGCGCACCTGTTCGGCAGTGGTGTGCTTCAGCAGCATCTGCTCAATCAGTTGATCGCGGCCCAACAACCGGCGTAGCTCCGCTTCATCGGCAATCTTGTTGCTTTGCAAAAAGGCGACAAATTGCGTCTCATCACCACCGGCCTGCGCCAGGCGCAACTGCTCAACCTGACCATCGATCAGCGTTTCATCAATAGTCGCTCCTGATTGCAATGCTGCCTGAATCACCAGCTCGACATCGATCATCTGATCGAGCAGGGCCTGCGGATCGGCGCCGGGCAAATAAAAACGATCAAAATCTTGCCGCAAGATATATCCATTACCGACGCGAGCAATGGCGCCTTCTGGCGCCGATGATTCCCCTGGCGTCGTCGGCGCACTGCTTGTAGGCACACCGGCAACTGTCGGCCCAGTCGGCGCGCCGCATGCCGCCAGCATCAGACCGGCCACCAACACGACCCACACCGCGCGATAAAACCCCCATATTCGACTCACATCAAAGCTCCTCTCCAAACCAGACAGACGCATATTTTGCAATATGGTCATCCTACCACACATTGCGATACTATGCGGAGCAGGCATCATCACCTTCATTATGGCGCGCCGATAGCAAATCCCTCGTGTGCGCCAGTAAAAATGATTGTGAGCCGCAGCTACTGTTTTGGTATGCTTCGATACGCCGGAACAATCCCAGCATGTAGATGCAGACATCCCTGCTGACCACCCGAATTGCCCTCTTTTCAGCCAGGGCAGGCAAGAGAGTGAGACGCAGACCGCGCCTGCGTGACCGGGCTTGCCGTCGATCCGCTCGCATATTCAATATGGCACGGTGAGCACACGTAGCGCGAGCGCAAGACATTGAGAACGTATAGCGAACTACGCTACGTTGCCTCCGCTTTCCCTCGCCATTGGTCAGCAACCAAACCACTATGCCAAAGTATGGTAAGATGGCGCGCTAGTGAAGGATTCATTGACGTCGTTGTGCCGGTCAACACCCGCCTTTTTGTGACAGGCAATCAATGTGGAGGAACAAACTATGGGCCTGATGGAAGGCAAGAAGGGCCTGATTCTCGGTGTTGCCAATGATCGTTCCATCGCCTGGGGCATTGCGCAGGCATTACACCGCGAAGGGGCAACAATTGGTTTCACGTACCTCGGCGAAGCGCTCGAACGGCGCGTGCGTCCGCTCGCCGAAAGTCTCAACGCGCCACTCATCGAGCCATGCGATGTGTCCAGGGATGAAGATATTGCCGCTTTGATGGAACGAGCGCGTGAGACATTCGGACAGATCGACTTCCTCGTTCACGCTATCGCCTTCGCCAACAAAGAAGAACTGAGCGGCACTATTCTCAATACAACCCGCGAAGGTTTTCGCATCGCGCTTGAAATTAGCGCCTATTCGCTGATCGCGCTGGTCAAAGCTGCCGAACCACTCTTCGCGCCCAATGCCAGTGTGCTGACGCTGACATATCACGGCGCGCGCCAGGTGATCGGAAGCTATAACGTAATGGGTGTTGCAAAAGCTGCGCTCGAAGCCAGTGTCCGCTATCTGGCTGCCGGTCTCGGTCCGCGCGGGATCCGCGTCAACGCCATTAGCGCCGGCCCCATTCGCACGCTGGCTGCCAGCGGCATCTCTAACTTTCGCAGCCTGCACAAGCACTTTGCTGAATATGCGCCGCTGCGCCGCAATGTGACGATTGAAGATGTGGGCAACGCCGCTCTTTATCTCTGTTCGCCACTATCAGCAGGCGTTACCGGCGAGATTCACTACGTCGATGCCGGCTTTAACGCGATTGTGCCCGGTAGCAGTGAAGAGTAGCGGATTAGAAGGCTGTGTGCTACAATGGGCCAACAACCTGCATACTCGTGCGGAGGAGAGAATGGTAGAGGTTGCAGTTGTCTCAACCAATGACGCGACCGCCAATCGACTGGCGGCCCTCGTACCGGCCAATGACTTCCGCGTAACAACTTGCCCACCCGATGAGCTGCCAGCTCCACTGCCGGCACTGTTTATCGTGGCAATGCCTGCGCTTGCTTCGCCGGAAGAGCAGTTGATCGAGCGTCTCCGCGCTGATGAGACGACAGCCAATCTGCCGATTGTGATAGTCAGCGACCTGCCGATGAATGAGTTACAATCGGTGCCCTACGCCAGTGATTGGACGATTGCCATCGTGCCTGAACCGGTCGAGTCAACTGTGCTGGTAGATACGATCAATTTTTTGCTCGGTCGGGGATGACGAAATGAGCGGGGAAGAACGGTAGTCCGTTCTTCCCCGTCTTTATTGACCAACCTCCCACTTCAATGGCTGTATCTGCCTTTAGCCCCCTAACGCCACCAGCGACCGCTCGACCAGCGCAAAAACAGGTGCCGGGATCAAGCCGATACCAATTGTGCCAACCGCCGCAATCACGATATCGGCGGTCAGGCCACGATTCAGCGCAGGCTCCGGCTCGCCCTCTGGCTCGGTCATAAACATCCGGATAATCACGCGCAGATAGAAGAAGGCTGCGATTGCGCTGGTCAAGACACCTACCAGCGCCAACCAGGGCAGACCGCCTTCCCAGGCGGCGGTCAACGCATAGAATTTGGCCATAAATCCAGCCGTTGGCGGCACCCCGGCCAGCGAGAACATAAAGATGGCCATGGCCACGGCTAGCATCGGCTGACGTTGATACAATCCGGCAAAATCATCCAGGCGCCAGGCATTTTCGCCCTCATGCTCGAGCGCAATCAGCACGGCAAACGCGCCCAGATTGCTTAAGGCATAGACCAGTATATAGAAGATAAAGGCTTCTGGCCCGCGTTGTTCACCGGCTACCATCACGCCCAGCATCACATAGCCGGCATGACCGATGCTCGAATAGGCCAGCATGCGCTTGACGTTCGTTTGCGCCACCGCACCCAGATTGCCGACCACCATTGTTAACGCCGTCAAGCCGGCCAACACCGGCAGCCAGTACTCATTAAGCGTTGGCAGCCCCTCAAAGAGCAGGCGTACCAGCGCAGCCAGCGCCCCTCCCTTAGTGCCAACACTCATGAACGCAGCAACCGGCGTCGGCGATCCCTCGTAGACATCCGGTGTCCACATATGGAAGGGAGCCAGCGCCACTTTAAAGGCGAAGGCGATCAACACCATTGCCGCTCCACCCAGCAATAGGGTGAGGTTGAGATCACCCAATACACGACCGGCAGCATACGCGCCGATCTCGCTCAAGCGCGTCGAACCGGTTGCGCCAAAGATGAGAGCAATACCATAGACGAAAAATCCGGCGGCAAATGCGCCCAGCACCAGGTATTTCATCGCCGCCTCTTCCGAGGTCAGGCGAGGATACGCAAAACCGGTCAAGATGTAGAGCGTGATCGAGAGCGTCTCAATACCCAAAAAGAGCACTATCAGATCGGCGCCCTGCGCCAGCAAGATCATGCCGCTGACCGCAAACATGATCAGGGGGTAGTATTCACCTTGCTCGATCCCCTGATTGGGTAGATATTCCAGCGACATGGCAATACTGAGTGCGCCAATCAGTAAGAAGACCCACGTCAGCGTCAGCGCAAAGGGATCAAGGCGCACCATGCCGCCAAATGTCGTGCCGGTCACTCCCCACAAGGGCAAGCCAACCAGGCCAGCGACGACCAGCCCGGCAATTGCAAGATAGCCGGTCAGTTTCTTGCGACCGTCGGGAATGAAGAAGACATCAACCAGCAATAAGACTGTTGCCCATGTCACCACTACCAACAGTGGCGCTATCAAACTCAGATCCACCGGCGGGATCGCCAATGACTCCATCTTCTCTCCTCCTCGCCTGTGCCGGTGATATTCTGCAACTATTGGCACAGAGCGTCTCGTTGCCTCACCGCATGCTGGCCACCCGGCGCCAGGATCGGCCTAACTGCCGGCTGCTTGCGCGATCAAATCAGCGACCAATGCTGCGACGCTATGTTGCATTCCGGCGAAGAAAAACGCCGGATAGACCCCGATTACCACGATTGGAATGCTCAGCAGCGCAAAAGCGGTTAGTTCGCGCCGGTTGAGATCGGGCAGAGTGGCATTTGCCGGTTGCGAGACATCACCCATAAACACCGACCGAAACAGCTTGAGCAGATACGCCGCTGCCAGCACAACTCCGCCAACGGCGAAGGCAACGTAGATCCAGCCCAGCAGCGGCGAGCGAAATGCGCCGGTGATGATGGTAAACTCGCCAACAAATCCGTTAAGCCCCGGCAAACCTGCCGACGAGAGCGCCACCAGCAGGCTGAAGGCGGCAAATACCGGCATCACCTTCCACAAACCGCCGTACTCGGCCAGTTCTCGTGTGTGTCGCCGCTCGTAGAGCACCCCTACCATCAAGAAGAGCGCGCTGGTGCTAAGCCCGTGATTAACCATCTGGAGCAGAGCGCCGCTAATGCCTTCCGCATTGAGCGCAAAGATACCCAGCACGACAAAACCCATATGACTGACCGACGAATAGGCGACCAGCTTTTTCATATCAGACTGGGCAAAAGCCACCGCCGCGCCGTAGATAATCCCAATCACCGCCAGCACTGCCAGCGCCGGCGCAGCCCACTGCGACGCTGCCGGGAAGAGGGTGAGATTGTAGCGGATCATGCCGTAGCCACCCAGCTTGAGCAAGACGCCAGCCAGCACCACCGATCCAGCCGTTGGCGCTTCAACGTGGGCATCGGGCAACCAGGTATGAAATGGCCAGAGGGGAACTTTGACCGCGAAGGCCAGAAAAAAGGCGCCAAACAATAATCGCTCGGTCGTGGTATCGAGCGTTAACCTACCGGCGCGCAGATCGCTGACAAATTGGCTGAAGCTAAAGGTGCCGCGAAAACCCGGTTCAACCGCAGCAATCGCGTCACGATGCAGAATGTGCAACGCAATCAGCGCCAGCAACATTAAGACTGAGCCGGCAAAGGTGTACAGAAAAAACTTGCGCGCCGCGTAAATGCGATTCTGGCTTCCCCAAATACCGATCAAAAAGGTCATTGGAATGAGCGTAAACTCCCAGAAGAGATAGAACAGCAAGAGATCCTGAGCCACAAAGACGCCAATCATGGCTGTCTGCAAGATCAGCAGCAGAATCTGGAAGTTACGCACATCTTTGTGGACCGAATCCCAGGTTGACAGCGTAACGATCGGCCCGAGAAACGTGGTCAACATCACCAGCCAGAGACTAATCCCATCAATGCCCAGACTATATGTTGCCCCCACAATCGGCAGCCACGGCACTTCTTCAACGAACTGCATTACCGGTGGCGCGCCCACCACTGCCATCTGCATCGGATTGGTCTCAAAGCGCAGCGGCAGGAGTAGCGAGAGCAGGAACGTCGCGATCATCGTTGCCAGCGACACCTGGCGAGCCAGCCCGGCATTCGCGCGTGGAACGAATAAGAGCGCCAGCGCTCCGGCTGCCGGCAGCCAGAGGATGAGCGAGAGGAGCGGAAAGCCTAGCTGATTCATAACCCTCCCTCTTGGTGTGGCGCACCGGCAATCTGCGCGCCGACCGCCACCCCGGCCATCGCGTACCGGGCACAGGAATACACTACCGGTCTCAGACCATTTATCTGATCCCGTTCACCCTGCGCCTAGCGGGCAAACCAGAGCATTACCCCAAGCACAAGCAAAACGCCAACCGTGAAGACGAGCGCGTAGGTGCGCACGTAGCCGGTTTGCAACGCGCGCACACCATTGGCCAACCCGCCAAAGAATCGGCCAATGCCCATAACCAGGCCATCAACTCCTTGCGGATCGAAGACACGAGCCAGAAAGTTGGCCAGTTGCTCAAAACCGGCAACTACCGTGCGCTGGTAGAGTCGATCAAGATACCAGGCCTCTTCCATGCCCTCCCAGATGTCACCACTGTAGCGATAGGCCGGGTCTTTCCCGCCGATCTTGATTCTGGCTGCATTGGTGGTATAAACCCACCAGCCCAGATACCCGGTTCCCACGGCCCCTATCGTAGCTATCAACGCCAGCCAGATGTTAAACTCGCCGGCTTTCTCGTGCAGAACCGGTTCGAGCCAATCGGTCAGCCAGTGCAGCACCGGCAGATTAATCACACCGCCGATTACCGCACCCACAGCCAGCACGATCAGCGGCACTGTCATAATCGCAGGGCTTTCGTGCGGATGGTAACCCGGATCGCGTTGCGTGCCGAAGAAGACTAACGCCACCTGCCGACCCATATAAAAGGCGGTCAACAGCGAGGTCAAGAAGAGGATGATGAAGATCGGGGTATGGCCGTGACTGATCGCGTGCGCCAGGATCTCATCTTTGCTCCAGAAGCCGGCTAACGGCACAATTCCGGCCAGCGCCAGCGCGCCGATGACATAGGTACGGAACGTTATCGGCATCGCGTCCTTCAACCCACCCATCCGCCGCATATCCTGCGTATCGTGGGTGCCGTGGATGACCGAACCGGCAGCGAGGAAGAGCAGCGCCTTGAAGATACCGTGGGTCAGGAGATGAAAGATGGCTGCTACATATGCACCCATCCCGCAAGCAGCCACCATAAAGCCCAACTGTGACACGGTACTGTAAGCCAGCACCCGTTTAATATCCCACTGCGCCATGGCCGCCGTGCCGGCCAGCAGCGCCGTCACGGCGCCGATCCAGGCCACCCAGCCCTGCGTCGTAAACGAAGCGGTAAAGAGCGCCTCAGTGCGCGCCATTAAATAGACGCCACCAGTCACCATTGTTGCAGCGTGGATGAGCGCCGAAACGGGAGTAGGGCCAGCCATTGCGTCAGGCAGCCAGACGAAAAGGGGAAACTGCGCGCTCTTGCCGGTAGCGCCGATAAGCAAGAGAAATGAGATCGCCGTGCTGACAAAGATCGGCTGCCAGTCAGGGCCAATCCGCAAACCGGCAATATCGCTCACCCGCTCGAGAAAACCAATCTGACCACCCTCGCCGTCACCGTAAAAATTCAACGTGCCGAAATAGGTAAAGACTGCCAGCATCGCCAGGATGAAGGCCGCATCGCCGATTCGATTGACGATAAACGCCTTGACCGCCGCCTCGCCAGCCGACTTACGCTCAAACCAAAACCCGATCAAGAGGAACGAACAGAGACCGACACCCTCCCAACCGAGGAAGAGCAGCAGGAGGTTGTTCGCCATCACGAGGAAAAGCATCATGGTGACGAACAGATTGAGGTAGGCGAAATAGCGCACCACCCGCGGATCACCGTGCATGTAGCCAATTGAGTAGATATGGATCAACGCGCCGACACCAGTGATCAACAGGGCCATTACCGCAGTGAGCGGATCGAACATAATCGCAAATGGTACCCGGAAGCTGCCGGTATTGATCCACTCCCAGGCGGTGCTCACGATCCGTCGCTCTTCTGGTGGCATGCCGGCCAGCATTGCCACCGCGATCAGGGTAACCACAAATGCCGCCACCACCACGCCGCTTGCCACCAGACCGGCTTCGCGTTCGCGGCGAATGACAAAAACGTTTAAGAGAAAGCCAATAAATGGGAGCAGCGGAATCAACCAGATCAACAGTTCCATAGCCGGCTAGCCCTTCAATGTGCTGACTTCATCGACATCGGCTGTGCGCTTGGTGCGGAAGATGGCAACCAGCAATGCCAGCCCAACCGCAACCTCAGCAGCGGCTACCGTGATCACGAAGAAGACGAGCACCTGCGCTTCAACCCCTAACTGTTCGCGAGCAAACGCCACCAGCGCCAGATTCGCCGCATTGAGCATCAACTCAACCGACATGAAGACTACGATTGCATTCCGGCGCAATAATACACCAAGCACACCAATGGTAAACAGGATCGCGCTGAGCAAGATATAGTACGACGTGGGCACCATCAAATTTTCCTCCCCCGCTGACTCAACACGACCACCCCGATCACCGCAATCAGCAGAATGAAGCCGGTGATTTCAAAGGGCAACAGGTAATCGGTAAAGAGTAGTTCTCCCAACGAGCGTGGATCGCTAAATTTGATCAATTCCTCGCCATCTGGCGGTGGAGTCGTGGCGCTGCCCAATCCTACCACAACTGAGACAATCAGCAGGGCCAGTCCTAACAACAACGCTAGCGGTTGCTGCCACGCGATCCGATCCGGCGCATCTTCAACCTTCTCGGCCCCCAACAACATCACCACAAACAAGAAGAGTACCATGATCGCGCCAGCGTACACCGTCAACTGGATGGCAAACAGAAACGGGGCGCGCAGCAACAAAAACAACACCGCAATCGCGCCAAAGTTGAGTAGCAAAAAGAGCGCGCTATGCACTGCATTGCGCGAAATCAGCATTGCCACTGCTCCGGCGATGGCAACTGCCGCCGTGATGAGAAACAAGATTAATTCCATACACCGTGCTCCGCTTACGTCAGGCGTGAAGACGCAAAAGCGCCAAACCATCCGTGATGTTGCAGCGCGCAACCGCCGCCTGGCGCCCGATCATAACAGTGTCAGAACCCTTCTGCGCCCGATCACAAATCAATCTTTGCCGGTGGACTTGGTTGCCGGTTAATCTGTTGCAAAATCGGCGGTGGATCGCCATGACCCTTATCCGGCGGCACCAGCAGCATCTCTTTGGTATAGATCGACGCGCGTCGGTCGTAGAAACTCAATTCGTACTGATGCTCGAGCACAATCGCGTTGGTCGGACAGGCATCTTCGCAGTAGCCACAGAAGATGCAACGCAGCATATTGATCTCGTAGACAGCAGCATACCGCTCACCCGGCGAGTGGGGATTTGCCGGATCATTTTCTGCCGGCACGACCAGAATCGCATCGGCAGGACACGCTGCGGCGCAGAGCGCGCAACCGATGCAGCGCTCCTGGCCGTTTGCAAACCGCTTTAGCTCATGCCGACCGCGAAAACGCTCGCGCACCGGTCGCTTCACTTCGGGATACTGCACTGTCACCGGTCGCTTGAACATGTAGCGGAGCGTTGTGCCTAACCCTTTGACCAGTTCTTTGAGCATGCTTCACTATCCTTTCAGCAGGCGCTTACCAGCGCCCAGGCTGGTTTCTTACTGCAAAGTAACCCAGATATGTTACCCCTGCGATGACGGTAATTGAATATCATTGACGAATGTAACATTGTCAACCGGCTTCGGCACGCGGTTAATGCCGATAGCAATCGCGAGCGTCAATGCGCCTAAGCCGAACAAGATCCACGAATGAACGACGCGATCGGGAATGAGCACGATCACGACGGTCGTGTACACCAGATTAAGCAGGCCTAGCGGCAAGAGCCACTTCCAGCCCAAATCCATCAGCCGATCGTAGCGCAGACGTGGCCACGAGGCGCGCACCCAGACTGAAATGAACAGGAAGATGGTAACCTTGAGCAGGAACGCGCCGAGTGAGACGATGCCGAAGACGATACTACCCACAACCGGACCGGCCAGCGCAGTCACTTCCCGCCCAAGAATGTCAAGGCCGGGGAAATGCCAGCCGCCAAAGAAGAAGATCACTGCCAGCGCCGAGATAGCAATCAGTTTGATATATTCGGCCATAAAGAAGAGGGCAAACTTCATTGAACCGTATTCGGTGTTGTAACCGCCGGTCAATTCCTGCTCGGCTTCTACCAGATCGAATGGCGCCCGCACCACTTCTGCTGTTGCCGCGATCATGTAGATCACGAAACCGAGCAATTGAGGGATGATGCCCCACAACCAGCCTCGTTGCTGACTGACGATCTCATGCATCGAAAAGGTACCATACGTCATTACGACGCTGAGTATTGCGCATCCTAACGCCAGTTCATACGAGATCAGTTGCGCCGATGAACGGATACCACCCAGCATCGAGTATTTATTATTCGAGGCCCAACCGGCCAGCGTAATACCGTAGACGCCGATACTCGTTACCGCCAATACGTAAAGAATACCGATATTGAGATCGGTAATCTGCAAAATATTCCACAGATTGCTCCGATCCGGATCATAACAGGCCTGATAATCCCAGTTCAGATTAAGGCAGCCAAACGGGATCACTGCCCAGATGATCAGGGCCGGAATGACCGCCAGCGCCGGCGCCAGCAGATAGACCGGTTTATCGGCCAGCGCTGGCACGATGTCTTCCTTAAAAAAGAGCTTGACTGCATCAGCCGCCGGCTGCAAAAATCCACCCGGCCCGGCCCGGTTGGGACCAACCCGGTTCTGGAGCCGGGCCAGTAACCGCCGCTCAAACAGGGTGAGATATGCGAAGGCAGTCGTTACCGCCAGCGTGATGACAAAGCACTGAATGACGATAATCAGAATGGTGAGCCAATCCATAATTGCTCCCTTAACGCTACCCCATCACCACCTTCGCCAGACTTACCCGCGTGCGCGGCCCCGTCTCAATTGCTGCCGCCTCAACATCGGCCAGCCCTGCCGGCAATAAGACCATCCCTGCCGGTAGATCGGCCAGCACCCGCGCGGGCAGCACCAGTTCACCACTCGCCGAGGTCAACCGCACTCGATCTCCGCTGTGGATGTTTAGTTTGGCTGCATCATCGTTGCTGAGGGCAACACAACCTGCCGGTACCAGACTTTGCAATTTTGAACCGCGCAGATGGCGCTGATCGGCATACGCCAGCACCTGTTCGAGCAACAGCAAAGGCCGATCATCGGCAAAGCCGGTCGTAGCGCCGGTGAAGGCAAGATGCAGCGCAGCTTTGGCGGCCAGCGCCGGCAAAACGAGACCAACGCCCTCGCTGTTGGTATAGCTGGTGCCATCGTAGTAGATCGCGTCATCGAATTGACGCCCCCAATTGCCACCGCTGCCAGTTGCAGCTAACGCAGCGTAAGTGATACCGGCATACCCCGGCACGGTTTTGGCAATCTCGTCAGCCACATCACCTGCTACGATATAATCCCACGCTTCTGCCTTCACCGGGATCGGGCCATGGCGACCACCGCCAATCGGCACCATCGCCAATGCGTGAGCAACAGCAGTAACAATCTGCCAGTCTGGTCGCGCTTCACCTACCGGCGCGCAAGCCTGTCGCGAGCGTTGCACCCGGCGTTCGGCATTAGTGTATGTGCCTTCGCGTTCGGCGACGCTGGTGGCCGGCAAGACCACATCGGCCAGTTCAGCGCTGGCAGTAAGGAAGAGGTCTTGCACTACCACGAATTCAGCCGCTTCTAACGCGGCCCGCGCTGCCGGCACACTGGCAGCCGGATCGACGCCAGCCAGCCAGATCGCGCGCACCTGACCTGACTGTGCCGCCGACCAGATGCCATTGGCGTCGAGACCGCGCTGTTTGCGCAGGGCATAGCCCGGCCCGGCATCGGGACGCACTCCCATCTCGATCGCGCCGCGACTATTGCCACCGGGCAACAGGGCAATGATACCGTTGTTAGCCTTTCCGGCCTTCCCGCTGAGCAGCATCAACGCGGCCAGCAGCTCAGTTAGCGCCGACCCGGCGCTACGCGCTTCCCACCCGTAAACGATCAGGCTCTGCTCAGCAGACAGAAACTCTCGGGCCAGTTGAATGAGCGTTGATTCCGTCAGGTCACAGGCGGCGGCCAGATCGGTCAGCTTTGCCTGACTCAGCGCTCGTCGCATTTCATTCCAGCCCGGCACCTGCTCAAGCAACGCCGTCTTTGCGCCAGATTCAATCGCCGCTTTCAGCAGACCCTGCGCAAAAGCCAGTTCACCCTCAGGCCGGTATCGCACTACCTGCGTTGCAGAGCGATCCAGTTTGGTTGGTCGCAAGCCGGCAACCACCAGTTTACCGCCACGTTGCGCAATCCCACGCAAACGCAGCATGTACAATGGCGCCTCTTCTTCGGGATCGGCGCCGACTACGAACACTACCGTACCGGCACCCAGCTTGCTCAGATCGGTATCAGGGCCGGGAGCGAGCAGACCACCAATCACATCTGCCGACAGCGCTGACGGCCCGCCAATACCGGTATCGATATTCTCGCTACCCAACTCGCGAAGCAGCTTCTGAAAGAGGTAGAGATCTTCGTTGCTCAAATGCGCCCCGGCCAGACCAGCCAATGCCTGACCACCGTGGCGCGCCCGAATAATCGTCAACTGATCGGCCACCACCTCCAATGCCTCATCCCAGCTCACGGGAATCAGCGTACCGTTGCGCCGCACCAGAGGTGTCGTAAGCCGTTCAGGCGCTTCGATAAAGCGATGACCGTAGCGACCCTTGTCGCAAATCCAGATGTCATTGACCGCTGCATTCTCTCGCGGCATCACGCGCATCAGCCGGTCGTGGCGCATATCGAAGGTGAGATTGCACCCAACCGGGCACAGCGTGCAGACCACCGGCTTGCTCTGCAACTCCCATACGCGAGCCTTAAACCGGAAATCGCTGCTGGTCAACGCACCAACCGGACAAATATCGGTCGTATTGCCGGAAAACTTACTGGCAAAGGGAGGATCCGATTTCGAGATAATCATCCAGTTCCGACCACGATGATCGAAACCGAGCACCGGATCATCGGCAATCTCATCCTGGAAACGCACACACCGACCGCACAAAATGCAGCGTTCGCGATCGAGATAGATCAGATCGCCCAGCTTAACCGGCTTCTCAAAATGCACCTTGTCGTTGTAATCGAAACGTGAAACCGCCGGCCCCCAACCCATAGTCAGATTTTGCAACGGGCATTCGCCACCCTTATCGCACACCGGGCAATCGAGCGGATGCGAGGTGAGGAGAAATTCCAGAATACCGCGCTGAGCAAACTTCACCTGCTCGGTCGTCGTCTTGACCACCATCCCCGGACTGACCGGCGTCGTGCAGGCGGTTTGCAGCTTGGGCATCATAGCAATCACCGGCTGACCGTTGGCGTCAAGCACCGGTTGTCGGGTCGCCGGATCGACCTTCGGCGTGCCAACTTCAACCAGACACATCCGGCACATGCCGACCGGTTTGAGGCGCGGATGGTAACAAAAAACCGGGATCGCGATGCCTGCCTGTCGCGCGGCATCAACGATATTAGTACCGGCAGGCACCGTGACCTGCACGCCATCGATGGTAAGTGTCACATCAGACATTGCACGTTACCCTTTATGCTAACAACGGGTAATGGCGGATCTGCTGCGCTTCCGCTCGGGTTACCGATGCGTGAAGCGATGCCAGGCTTGTTCGGCGGCCAAGACCGTTGTTCAAACCGATTTTCGCCCAGTCGTTTCTTGCGCGCGACAATCGCCGCCCCTGCGCCTTCAGCCTCTGGTTGCGGCCCCCTTAATGATGTGCCACCAGTGGAATGTGGTGACCGTTACTCTTGCCAGAGCGTTTCACCAGCGCCTCAAACTCGCTCGGGAAGAGTTGGAGCGCGCTCTTAATCGGCATCACTGCGCTTTCACCCAACAGGCAGAAACAGTTACCGGCCATCTGGCGATAGATGCTGTGCAGGGTGTCAATATCGGCAGCAGTGGCATGGCCATCTTCGACCATGCGATGGAGCGTGCGAACCAACCAGTGGGTTCCCTCGCGGCAGGGTGTACACTTGCCACAACTCTCGTGCTTAAAGAACTCGTCCATTTTGTAGGCGAGGTGGGGCGCCGAGACGGTATCATTGAGCACGATCACTGCTCCAGAACCGAGCATCGAGCCGGCGGCAGCAATGCTTTCGTAGTCGAGCGGCACGTCAAGATGGTCAGCGGTAAGCCATGGCGCTGACGCGCCACCGGGAATGATAATCTTCACCGGACGACCACCCTTCATGCCGCCACCGTATTCAGGCGACTCGATCAACTCACGCAACGGCACGCCAAAGGGCAGTTCGTAGTTCCCGGGTCGATTCACATGACCGCTGAGCGAAAAGCACTTCGTACCCGGACTCTTTTCGGTGCCGTGCGAACGGTACCATGCCACACCCTTTTCAACGATTCGCGGCACATTAGCCAGCGTTTCGACATTGTTGATAATAGTCGGCTTCCCGTACAGACCGGCCACTGCCGGGAAAGGCGGCTTCAGGCGAGGCTGACCGATTTTGCCTTCCAGCGACTCCATCAACGCCGTCTCTTCGCCGCAGATATAGGCGCCGGCGCCACGGTGGATATAGATGTCAAGATC
The DNA here is from genome assembly GCF_937129525.1 of uncultured Chloroflexus sp. Lineage (GTDB taxonomy): Bacteria > Chloroflexota > Chloroflexia > Chloroflexales > Chloroflexaceae > Chloroflexus. The sequence continues at coordinate 43,125 of NZ_CAKZNK010000108.1, forward strand.
GAAGCCGGTACCGAGAATATTCTTACCTAAGAAACCGGCGGCATACGCCTGCGCAATGGCCTGTTCGAGCGCGCGCGCTGCGGCGGCAAACTCGCCCCGCATATAGATATAGGCCGTGTTCGCTTCAATCGCATACGCCGACAACGCCACGCCTTCAATCAATTGATGGGGATTCCGGTCAATAATCTGATGGTTATTAAATGTGCCCGGCTCAGACTCATCGCAATTGCAAAGGAGGTAACGCGGGTAAACCCCTTTGGGCAGAAAACCCCACTTGATCCCGGTTGGAAAACCGGCGCCGCCGCGTCCACGCAACCCGGAATCCTTAACCATCTGTACAATATCAGCCGGCGTCTTCTCGGTCAAAGCGTAGCGATAGGCTTCCCAGCCGCCGTGGCGGCGGTACACTTCAAAATCAGCAATATCGGGAATGTCGAGTTCCCGCATCACAATATGTTCACTCAGACCCATCGCACTCAACTTTCTAGCGCACCAACTGGCAACCAGTGCGACATCATAACGGCGAGGCTTTGCGCGTATCGGCCCGATCGAGACCGGCATCGGCTTCTGGCACCACGGAAGGCGGTGGCGATGATACCGGCGCTGGCGGCTCGATCACAAACTCTCGTGGCCGGTATGGCGCAAACCGTTCGATCTGAACCAGCCGGCCATCGCGGGTAAACTCATAATCTTCGGCAAACCGACCGCTCACACCTCGCTTGCGCGCTTCGGCGGCACGCGCGCGCAGGTCGTTGAGCAATGTTTGCACTCGATCGGGGGTCACATCGTAGACGTAATCAAGATTGGCCTGCAACACTGGGGCGCGGTCGCATGCGGCCAGACACTTCACCCGCTGGAGGGTAAACATACCGTCAGGGGTGGTCTCATCTTCGCTGATACCAAGCGTCTGCTTTAGCGCCGCAATCAGCTCTTCGGCGCCGCAGTAGCAGCAGGGCACATCATCGCACACCTGCAACACCCAGGTTCCAACCGGACGGTTATAAAAGAGGGTATAAAATCCGACCACCTCGTAGACATCGGTCGGCGGTAATTCCAGAATTGTCGCCACTTCGCGGATAGCCTCGTCAGTAAGATAGCCGTAGGTATCCTGGGCGAGGTACAGCAACGGCAACACTGCGCTCCGTTTGCTGGCATATCGGGCCACAATGGTTTCGATCTCAGCCCGATGGGTTTCGAGTAGTTTCACAGTCTCCTCCACGCTAGCGATCCACCTCACCCAATACCGGATCGAGGCTCGCAATCAGCGCCACCAGATCGGCGACCAGACGACCTTTTGCCATGTGGGCCAGACTCTGCAAATTGATAAACGACGGCGCCCGGAAGTGAACGCGCCAGGGTTTGGGACTACCGTCGCTCACAACATAGCAGCCGAGAATGCCGCGAGGTGACTCGATACTGACATAGGCATCGCCGCGCGGTGGCTTAAACCCCTCAGTCCACAACTTAAAGTGGTGAATGAGCGACTCCATACTCTCGGTAATCTCGCGCTTAGGCGGGGGAGCCACCTTGCGATTCGGCGTTACCACCGGTCCCGGCCCCAACTCGCGCAAGCGCTCAGCCGCTTGCTGGGCAATCTTCACACTCTGGCGCATCTCGGCAATGCGCACCCGATAGCGGTCGTAAATATCGCCATTCTTGCCGATCGGGATCTCAAACGAATACGTTTCGTAACCACTGTACGGCATCGCCTTGCGCACATCGTAAGCCACACCGGTCGCGCGCAGATTCGCGCCGGTGAGACCGAGCGCAATTGCGGCCTGGGCATCAATCACGCCAACACCGACGGTACGCTCGAGCCAGAGCGGATTTGCAGTCAACAAATCCTCGTATTCATCAATGCGCGACGGCATAATTGCCAGGAACTGCTCGACGGTTGGGAGAAAATCAGCCGGCAGATCGTAAGCCAGCCCGCCGATGCGGAAATAACTGGTCATCATGCGAGCGCCGGAGACCAGTTCAAAGATATCGAGGATCTGTTCACGCTCGCGGAAGGCGTAGAGGAAGACACTCATTGCCGCCAGATCGAGCGCGTGCGTGCCCAACCAGACGAGATGTGACGAGATCCGCTGCAATTCGGTGAGCAAGACGCGGGCAATCTGCGCCCGTTCTGGAATTTCAACCTCAAGCAGTTTCTCAACCGCCAGCGCATAGCAGAGGTTATTCGAGAGTGGCGCCAGATAATCCATTCGGTCGGTAAGCACTACCGCCTTCTGATAGGTCTTGCTCTCCATCGTCTTCTCGATGCCGGTATGCAGATAACCGACATCGGGCGCAAGATTGACGACCACCTCACCATCAAGCTCAAGCACCAGCCGCAACACACCGTGCGTACTCGGATGGTGCGGCCCCATATTCAGCACCATCGTCTCGGTACGACCCGAGATCGCCGGCTCGATAATCTGCTGAGGGGTCGGCACAGTAATCGGTTCAGTCATACGCGACTACTCCCTTGCGAATGGCTTGCGCGCATAGATGCGTTCCTGATTAAATGTGAACGCAACCTCTTCGTCACCGAGCGGATGATCCTTCCGTAACGGATGGCCGACCCAATCATCAGGCAGCAGAATCCGGGTAAGCGAGGGATGGCCGGCAAACTTAATCCCAAGCAGGTCAAACGTCTCGCGTTCCTGATAGTTGGCCGTCGGAAAGAGCGGCGTGAGTGACGGCACGGTTGGATCGGGTTCGTCACAGCCAACTTTCAGACACACGCGGTGGCGATGGCGCAAACTGGTAAGATGGGCAACCACCTCGAAGCGCGGCTTGCGCCCCAGATAATCGACCCCGCACAGATTTTCGAGGAAAACATATGCCAGCTCGGGATCATCGCGCAAGAACTGAGCGGCGGCCAGATAGCCAGCCGGTGTTAGCGTCACGCTCAGATCGCCACGAAACTCGCTGACTGCGCGGATCTCGCGCCCAACTGTATCACGCAAGGCGGCAAGCACCGTCTGATTATCCATACTACTTCACCTGCACAAGCGGCTGATCGAGCCGAATCGGCGCTTCCTTCTTACCACTGATCTTTTCGCGCATAACCTTCTGATGCAACATCATGATGCCATCGATGAGCGCCTCGGGGCGGGGTGGGCAGCCGGCGACGTAGACATCCACCGGCACCACCTCATCAACCCCCTGCACAATCGCATAGTTATTGAAAATACCGCCGCAAGCAGCGCAATCACCCATTGCGATCACCCACTTTGGCTCAGGCATCTGATCGTAGAGGCGACGCACGACCGGAGCCATCTTGCGCGACACTCGTCCGGCCACAATCATCAGATCGGCCTGGCGAGGCGAAGCGCGGTTCAACTCCATGCCAAACCGCGACAGATCGTAATTACTGGCCTGCGCTCCCATCATTTCGATTGCGCAACATGCCAGACCAAAGAGCAACGGCCACATCGCATTGGTGCGTCCCCAATTCACCACCGTCTCAAGGGTGGTGGTGACAATACCGAGATTACCGGCCTTCTCTTCTATTCCCATCGCAGCGCACCTTTCTTCCATTCATACACAAAGCCGACGAGCAGCACCAGGAAGAAGACACCCATCACCGCGAGGCCGGCAGGGCCGAGCTGGCGAAAGACCAGCGCAAAGGGGTAGAAAAAGACGACTTCAATGTCGAAGACGATAAACAGCATTGCAACGACGTAGAACTTCACCGGTATACGGCGGATCGCCTGCCCGACCGGATCCATACCCGACTCGTAAGGCGCCAGTTTGCGTGGCGTGCTGCGGCGCGGGCCAAGCAAGGCCGAGAGGGTGATGACGAAGACGGCGATGAAAACTGCTATAAGAAAGAGGATTAGCACCGGAATGTATGCGTCGAGCATAGGCGGCCTCACAGCATGCTATCGCGGTACCCGCTCATGCGGGCAGAGGTGTCAAAGGAATTATACCTGTCTTCAGACTTGTGTCAATCAGCACGATCTAAGGGAAATATCATTGCAATCTATAGAGACAGAGCTGTGCAATGACGCAGCCTCGCTGACTGACCGGCAATATTTGTGATAGAGGCAACGATTTTTCATACTTTGCCCATCAATTTCGTGCAGGAGATGAGCAGATGTTGGGCAATCCTCCTGAACTATCCGACTCAAACGCAAGTAGTCAAAGCGGCAATTGTCGGCTATAATACAGGCCGCAATCTATTGTAAGGTGTGTAAGGAGTCACGACTATGACACCGACCCCAGCGGGCGATGCCATTCAAATTGTAAACGGGCGCTTGCACGTACCAGACCATCCGGTTATTCCCTTCGTCGAAGGCGATGGCACTGGCCGCGACATCTGGCGCGCCAGCGTGCGCGTCTTCGATGCCGCAGTTGCGCTGGCCTACGGCGGCAAGCGAAAGATCGAGTGGCTCGAGGTGTTGGCTGGCGAAAAGGCCTTCCAGCAGACCGGCAACTGGTTGCCGGATGAAACTATCGAGATCTTCCAGAAGTATCTGGTTGGGATCAAAGGGCCACTTACCACGCCGGTCGGCGGTGGTATTCGTTCGCTAAACGTTGCCCTGCGCAAGCACCTCGACCTCTACGTCTGCCAGCGCCCGGTGCGTCACTTTGCCGGCGTTCCTTCACCGGTCAAGCATCCGGAAAAGGTCGATATGGTGATCTTCCGCGAGAATACGGAAGATGTCTACACGGGGATCGAATACCGTGGCGGCAGCGCGGAAGCAGCCAGGATCATCGAGTTTTTGCAACGCGAATTCCCCAAAGACTTTGAGAAGATCCGCTTCGGCACTCCGGAAAAGACCGATGAGTTCCGGCGCATGATCGGCGAAATGCCGGAAGGCAAGATCGAAGTTGGGATTGGCATCAAACCGATCAGCCGGATCGGTACTGAGCGGATTATGGCCGCAGCCATCCAGTACGCGATTAACTATAAGCGCAAGAGCATCACGCTGATGCATAAGGGGAACATTCAGAAGTTTACCGAGGGCGCATTCCGCGACTGGGCTTACGAATATGCCGAACGCGCGTTTGGCGATTACGTCTACACCTGGGCGCAATGGGAACGCACCAAAGCGGCGCGCGGCGAAGCGGCGGCCAACGCCGAACAGCGCGAGGCGCTGGCCAGCGGCAAGATTTTGGTGAAAGACACTATTGCCGACATTATTTTCCAGCAGGTACTGACGCGGCCTGACGAATTTGACGTGATTGTCGCGCCGAATCTCAACGGTGACTACCTCTCTGATGCGCTGGCCGCGCAAGTGGGTGGCATCGGTATTGCCCCCGGTGGCAATATCAACTACGTGACCGGTCACGCTATTTTTGAAGCGACCCATGGCACTGCGCCGAAGTATGCCGACCTCGACAAGGTGAATCCTGGTTCGGTCATCCTGTCAGGCGAGATGATGCTGCGCTACATGGGCTGGACGGAAGCTGCCGATCTGATCATCGCTGGCCTCGAGCGCACTATCGCCGATAAAACAGTGACGTATGACTTTGCCCGCCTGATGGAGGGCGCGCGCGAGGTGAAGACCTCGGAGTTTGCCAGCCTGATTATCGCCAATATGGAGAAGATCGCTGCCGGCGATGTGCCCCACCTGGCCGAAACCTTCGGCCCAGAGATCTTGCGGCGGGCTGACGGCAAGGTCTATCCGCACAACAGTGTCGGCGCGGTGATGACCCGCGCAGTCGTGGCCGTCCCGGCTGAGGCTTCGCTGCGCGAGACAGCTATCTATATGCGCGGTCGCAATATTCACTCGGTGATCGTCAAGCCTGATGCCAGCGGCGAGTGGGGTATCATGACGATGCGTGATGTGCTGAAGAAGGTGGTGCGCGAAGGTCGAGCGGTTGATGGCTTGACGGTAGGTGACCTGACGACGCGACCGCTGTTGAGCGTCAGTCCAGAGACATCGATTGCCGAATGCGCAGCATTGATGGTTGAGCGCAATATCCGACGCCTCGCCGTAGTAGAAAACGGCGAACCGATTGGGATTATCTCTGAAACTGACATCTTCAGCCACGTAGCTGAGTAAGTGCGCTGAAACGGCAAAGGTCATGTCTGGCGGGGAAGGCAACTCTCATTATTGCCTTCCCCGCCAGTTCATATGCCGCTCAGATGAACTGCATTAGAACCGCAGCCAGATGACAGTTACACATCAGCGAATGCAGCGCCAATGGCGGCAATCCCTTGCTCAATCCGCTCACTGCTTTGAAAACTGAAAGCAAGGCGGATCGCATCATCACCATGGCCTGGTTCGGCAAAGCAGGCGGTACCCGGCAGGAACTCGGCGCCACGGGCGCGAGCCGCATTGAGTAGGGTTCCGGCGCTCACCCCTTCTGGAAGCCTTACCCAGATGAAGAAACCTCCCGCCGGCATCACGAAACGCGCCTCGGCAGGGAAGTGGCGCCGAATAGCAGCGGCCATCACTTCGCACTTAGTCGCGTAGTGGCGGCGCAGCGCAGCAATGTGTTGTTCGAGCCGACCATCGGCGCTATAACGGGCAACAACCCGAGTGATGAAGGGGCCGGTCGTGCCTTCAGCCTTCACCATAAGCAGACGATCGATGATTTCGCGGCGGGCATGCACCCAGCCGATCCGCAAACCGGGGGCAAGGATCTTCGAGTACGTACCGACCCGGATTACCCAGCCTTCCTGATCGAGCGCGGCCAGTGAGGGGAGTGATTCGCCCGTGAAGCGTAGATCGAGATAGGCGTCGTCTTCCACAACCGGCGCCCCATATTCGGCAGCGAGCGCCACCAGTTGCCGACGACGCTCAAGCGTCAATGTTACACCAGTAGGATTGTGAAACGTGGGAATAGTGTAAATAAACTTTGGCCGCCGACCTTCAGCGGCCAGCGCGCGCAAGGTATCGGCCAGCGCCGTCACATCCATGCCGTACTCGTCAACCGGGATGGTCACCAGCCGAGCGCCGCTTTGGACGAAACGCCGCACCGCGCCGAGAAAGCTCGGCCCTTCGATAATCACCGTATCACCCGGATCAACGAAGATTTCCGGTAAGAGGGCAAGGATCTGGCCCGATCCGTACCCAACCAGCACCTGCTCAGGTTGAGCATCAACACCTTCGGCGCGCAGACGAGCGACAATTTGATCGGTCAAGCCGGGATACGACATGGCATAGTTAAGCGAGTCGGCAGCTTCGTAGGCCAGCACCTCGGCAGCGGCAGCCATCAGCTCGGCGCGAGGAAAGAGCGCCGGATCGGCGAGGCCGTAAGCCAGGCTGATCAGTGGGCGGGCCGGTTCGCCGGCGGCGCCAAAGAGCGGTGGAGTCACTTCGCGCACGCGCGCGGCAAACAGGGTTTCGAGGGTTGCAGTCATGCAGTCATACTCCTTAACATCAAAGATGCAACGGTGCGACGAGCTTTATATGGCGCACACGCGCCAGGGACTACCAGTGTAACTGGCACTAATACCCGGCTTGTTTGTCAACCACATTGATCATTGGTTCGTGGTTGAGAAATGCGCGCAAATTGGTGGCGAACATATCGAGCGTGCGCGAACGGATAAACGGCGAACTCCAGGAGATATGGGGCGTGACGAAGACATTGGGCAATTCCCAGAGCGGGCTATCAGGCGGCAACGGCTCGTGGGCAAAGACATCGAGACCGGCGCCAGCGATCCGATGCGCGCGAAGAGCTTCGATCAACGCATCTTCATCAACAATTTCGCCCCGAGCGATATTAATCAAGTAGGCCTCCGGCTTCATCAGCGCCAGTTCCGCTCTGCCAAACATGCCCCGCGTAAGCGGCGTAAGTGGCGCTGCAATGACCACAAAATCGGCCTGCGGAAGGAGCGACCTCCATTCCCCCTCACCAACCACCTGCTCGACCCCGGAAACCGGACGCGGATTGCGGCGCGAACCCCACACGCGCATGCCAAAAGCGCTGGCCCGCGCGGCGATAGCCTGCCCGATCTGGCCAAGGCCGATGATCAGCATAGTTGATCCGGCCAGCTCGCGCAACTGTAAATCTGGCTCGCGCCACTGATGCGCAGCCTGCATCCGGTGCAGGCGAGCGGCTTGCTTGACGTGACTGAGCGCGAACAGCATAACAAATTCGCTGATCGGAATGGCATGGACGCCGGCGGAATTGGTCACGATGATGTCACGCGCCACCACTTCAGGAATCAATGAGCCATCAACACCGGCACGGGGAATGTGGATCCAGCGCAATGCCGGCATTTGCCGCACCAGGCGAGCGAGCTGTTCAGCGGTAAAAAACCAGCGCAAGAGCACTTCGGCATCATCAATCGGCGCTTCCGGTTCGCCATTTTGATCGTACCAGACGAGAGTCGCCTGCGGCGCAACGGCATTGATGCGCGGTATGAGTTCGTCGCGTAGCAGACCGGGCAACACGAGCTTCATGAAAACTCCTTCAACCTGAAAGCTGTTGTGGATCCGAAATGTATTGTACCCAAGGTGTAGAATTACTTGATCGGTCAAGAGAATGGTTTTCGGCGCAGGCGCCGATGAGATGAATGGCAGACGAAACGTAGTGATAACTGGCAAACCAGGCCCTGGGAGCACTGCCAGAGCTAGAATGACAAGGGTACAACTTGCACAGAATCCAGAATCCGCCTATAGTGGTAGCATTCGCCGGGTAGCGAGTATCTCCCGGCTTGTGTTATGTTATTGCGTGAACAAATCAATTTAAGGAGCATATTGCAATGGCAGCGGGAACCACGTCAGATCTGCGCAATGGAATTGTCATTCGCTACAACAACGACCTTTACCAGGTGGTTGAATTTCAGCACGTTGCGCCGGGTAACTGGCGGGCATTCGTGCGCATGAAGCTGAAGAGCCTGACAACCGGTAAGGTGATTGAAGATCGGGTGCGGGCCGGAGCAGAAATCGACATTGTCCGCATCGAGCGCCGTCCGATGCAGTATCTCTACCGCGAGGGTGACAGCTTCATCTTTATGGATAACGATACCTTCGATCAGATTCCGGTTTCGGCGGAACTGGTGGGTGATGCGGTGCGGTTTATGAAAGAGAATGAGACGGTTGATCTGGTGTACGACGCGGAAAAAGATGTGATTATCGGCGTCGAGCTGCCCATCTTCGTTAATCTGAAGGTAGTCGAGACGACGATTGCCGTGCGAGGCGATACCGCTACCAATGTGACCAAACCGGCTACGCTGGAGACGGGGGCAGTGATTGAAGTGCCAGCGTTTATCAACGAAGGGGATGTATTGAAGATCGATACCCGCACCGGTGAGTATATTACCCGGGTGTGAAGTGGGTGAAATGGGGAGCGATCTGATACCGGTTACAGCCATTGGCAAGACGGTTAACCACTCCTCATCATACAACCGAGCGCGGTGGCGATGACCACCGCGCTCGGTGCGCTCAATTAGCGATTAGAAGTCGTCATCGGGCATCGGCGGCGTGTTGTTGTTCTTCTTGGGTTCAGGCGCTTCGACGATCAACGCCTCAGTGGTCAGGACCATACCGGCAACGCTGATCGCATTTTCAAGCGCAGTGCGCACCACTTTGGCCGGATCGATAATGCCAGCTTCCATCAGATCGACATAGGCGCCGGTCATCACGTCGTAGCCAAAGTGATTGTTGTTGCGCTTGCGCTGCTCGTTGCGCACATTCTCGACCACGACCGAGCCATCTTCGCCAGCATTGGCAGCGAGCTGGCGCAGCGGCTCTTCGAGCGCGCGACGCAGCATATTGAGCGCCATGCGCTCCTCTTCAAACTGGGTAGTCACATTGTCAAGCGCCGGGATTGCGTTAAGCAACGCAACGCCACCACCAGGGACGATACCCTCTTCCACCGCAGCGCGAGTCGCGTTGAGCGCGTCTTCCACGCGAGCCTTGCGCTCCTTCATCGCCGGCTCGGTCGGCGCGCCAACCTTGATGACTGCCACGCCACCGGACAGCTTCGCCACACGCTCTTGCAGCTTCTCGCGGTCGTAATCCGAGGTCGTGGTCTCGATCTGCTGCTTGAGCTGGGCGATGCGGGCCTGGATAGCCTGCTTGTCACCGTGACCTTCGACGATAACTGTGTTGTCCTTGTCGGCCTTCACGCGGCGGGCGCGGCCAAGGTCTTGCAGCGTCGCGCTTTCGAGCTTGCGACCGATCTCCTCAGAGATGACCGTACCACCGGTGAGGATGGCAATGTCTTGCAGCATCGCTTTGCGGCGGTCACCGAAGCCAGGCGCTTTCACTGCCAGCGCGTTGAGTGTCCCACGCAGCTTGTTGACGACCAGGGTCGCCAGCGCTTCACCATCTACATCTTCGGCAATCACGAGCAGGTCTTTCTTGCCGCTGCTGAGCACCGCCTCTAAGATGGGTAGCAGATCTTTGATCGAGCTGATCTTCTTGTCGGTAATCAGGATGTATGGCTCATCAAGCACTGCTTCCATCCGCGCCGAGTCGGTGATGAAGTAGGGCGAGATGTAGCCACGGTCGAACTGCATACCTTCGACCAGCTCGTGCTCGAGATGAGTGCTCTTGCCCTCTTCGACCGTTACGACACCATCACGGCCAATCTTGTCCATGACGGTTGCCAGCAGCTCACCAACTTCGGCATCCTGAGCCGAAATGGTGGCGACGTTGCGGATCTCGTCACGGGTCTTCAGCGTAATCGCCTGCTCCTTGATCCGGGCAACCAGCGCCTGACCACCCTTGTCGAGACCGCGCTTGAGCAGCATCGGGTTAGCGCCAGCGGCAACCAGCTTCAAACCTTCGTTGATGATCGCCTGAGCCAGTACCGTCGCTGTCGTGGTACCGTCACCGGCAACATCGTTCGTCTTGACAGCAGCCTGCTTGAGTAGTTGTACACCGAGGTTAGCAAAGGGGTCTTTGAGTTCAATCTCTTTGGCGACGCTCACGCCGTCGTGGGTAACCGTCGGGGCACCCCACTTCTTATCGAGCGCAACGTTGCGGCCACGGGGGCCGAGAGTTGTCTTGACGGCAAGAGCAAGTGTATCGATACCGTGTTTCAGCGCAGTACGGGCTTGCTGATCGAAGATCAGTTGCTTCGCCATATCGCTTACTCCTCAATGATACCCAGAATATCCTTCTCTTGCAGGATTAGATACTCTTCCTCATCAATCTTGAACTCAGTGCCGGCGTATTTGGCATAGAGCACGTGTTGACCGACTTTTACATTCATCGGAATGATCTTGCCATCATCAGCACGCCGACCTGGTCCTACCGCGATCACCTCGCCCTCCATGGGTCGCTCTTTGCTTGCGGTGTCGGGCAGAATAATGCCGCCTTTAGTCTTCTCTTCCCGCGGCTTTGGTTTGACAACAACGCGGTCGTGCAACGGTTTTACTTGCACAGGTAACCTCCTCTTCGCTCAAGGGGCGTCGTTTCAGCGACGCCCCCTATGCCATTCAACTGACGGCCTGACCGGCGTTGCCCGGCGTGGCCATGGGCTGGCGTTGCCGGTTAAGCAGAGCGAAAGCCAGACCGATCAGCGCGAGGATCAGGCCGATCCAGAAGGTTTGCGGTTGTGGCAAGGCAATCCCGAAGTAGCGATCCAGCGTGTAGGCGCCGGGTTCCCACAGCCCCATTACAGCGGCCAGCACGATCAGCACGAGCGAGTACTCGCTGCCGCCATTGCTGATCCACAGGCCACGCGACCAGTGGACAAGCGCAATCGCCGCAACCATCACTGCGATGATCGCTAGCGGGCCAATCGGATGGAAGAGGCCGAGGGCGAAGAGTAAACCGCCGCCAAATTCAGCCAGACCGGCCATGAAGGCCCAGAAGCGTGGCGCGCGCAGGCCCATACCTGCCAGCCAGTCAGCAGTCGCGCGCAGACCGTGACCGCCAAACCAGCCGAAGAGCTTCTGAGCGCCATGCCCCATCATGAGCAACCCGATAACCACTTGCAGGATCAGCAGGCCAAGATCGATCGTCATGGCGTACCACCTCCTTGATCGTCAACGCACATCAGCACGATGCGGCAGCGTCGCGCTGGTGTAGCGATTGATGTCTCAAACAGGCGTACACCTGTGTAGATAAAAAATTGATGTTAGATGGGCATCAGCGCAATGTTAGCAATATGTTAGAAGATGAAAGAGTTTGCGGCGCGATCTGTCTTCTGGTAAAACCGGGTAGTTCTGAAGCTCTTCCTGGCGTGCCTGCCGGCGAGCGTGGTGAAGGCAAGGGAATCCAGAAGGCACCACGTTCCAGATTACCGGCGCTATACCGACGATCCGGCGAGCGCGCGGCTACGGCGTGTTGCCCGGAGCCTGACGCGGCGGGATCGACTGTGGGCCGAGCTGGAGATCGCATAAGAATGGCGGCTGGTTATTGCCACTGTGATAGGGGTAGATCTGATCGCCGACGCGCAGCAGGATGCGCAAACCATCGATCAAGACCTGAATGTAGACCATTCCGGGGCGAGGGCAGCCGAGCGCGCCATCAGGCCAGGTCACTGCTTCAACCGAAGCGACTTCGATGGCGGCGAGATCAACCCCTAACCGTTGAGCTAAATCTTGCTTAGCCGCATCGATTTGCCGTTGCACAAAACCATCAAACGGAGGCGTGAGCGGTTGCGCATCAGGGCCAGGGGCAGGCATAACAGGCATAGGCGTCTCCTTGACAGGCGTAGTTACAGGCATTGCGACTGGGGACTGCGTTGACGGCGGGGGCGATGTTGGCGGCAATGTTGTCGTCGGCGCAGGAGGTGTCGGCGCAGGCGAAGGTGACGGCTGTGCGGTGGGTGTTGATACCGCGACCGGCGTACCCACCGGGTTGCGAGTAGCTGCGGGTGGTTGAGTCGCAATTGATGGATCGGATGCTGACGTTGGTTGAGATGAGATTGAGTCGGTGGCGCTCCCACAGGCAGAGAGGATATATGTTGCGATAAGGGCCAACAATATGAGGGCACGCATAGGAATTCCTTCGGGATGGAGAGTTAACCAGACGTTTGATCAAACAGACGGGTTAAGAGGGAAAATGGTTCCAAAGTGGTTGCGCAGGACAATGCCAGAGTCCGGTATCTGTTTTTATGTCAAATTATGACAGAAAGGAGCTGGACGCGGTTTCAGTCGCAGCAGACCCGTTATATAGTGGAACGAGTTGGCCTCTGCGCCACGTAGATCAGCGCAAGGCTGTAGAGTTATAGAGATGGCGATCAGTCTGGAACTTCGAAACAATAAATACCAAACGCGGCCAGCCGCAATTCTTCGCCCATGCCACGCCGTTCGCGGCTGAGCGGCGCAAGCCCGAGCAGATCGGCGCCAAGTGGTTGGGTGGCGAGAAACCGGCATGGCAGAGCGCCAAGATTGACCACACCAACGAGACTGCGTCCGTCGAGGACGCGACGAATCGCCAGCACATCACTCGCCGGAGTGATTGGCTGGCACTCAATCGAACCGTAGCGCAACACCGGTTCGCGCCGCCAAAGCATCAACAAACGCGGCAGGATTACCGGATCGGCAATCTCTTGACCATTCCAGATTGCCGGAGTAAGACCGCTAAAGATCATCACGGCCCAAAGCGCCTGAGCGAGACGCGAGCCACGCAATCCATCGGCCAATGGATTGCAGTCAGCGGTATCGTGCGCTTCAAGGAACGCAATGCGATAGCCGGATGGGTAGAGCGCGGCATAATCGGCCTGATAGGCATCCCATTCAACCGGCGTAATGCGGCGCATGGCCAGATGGATCAGCATGTGATGACTGGGATAGTCAAACCAACCGCCGGCAAACTGAGCCGAATTCGGCCCGGAGAGAGTAGATAGCAAGGTTAACTGTGGACGAGCCGATTGCACTTCGCGGAGAGCCTGCACTATGAGCGCTGTGCCAGCGCTAGCCCGCAACGATGGCCGGCGAAGCCAGGCTGTCGCGGCATGGTATGGCGACACGACACGCAGACCGTCAAGCGCAAATCGATCGACTTGATCGATGACCCACTGCTGCCAGTACAACCGCCAATCGCTGCGCGTCCAGTCAAGATGGTAGCCACCGGGAGGCAGCGCTACCCCGGGGTGACGCGCGGCTGCCGGCGCATCAGCAGGTATACCAATCACAAAAGCGCCAGCGTCATCGCGCGCGAACCATTCAGGATGTTCGTTGAGATAGCGTGAGTCAGAGACGCACCCCTGCATCGCGACATCGAGCAGCACGCGCATACCATGTGTATGGGCAGTATCGATCAGATGGCTGATAGTCGCCGCATCACCACAGGCTGGATCGATCCGTTCCAAATCACCGATTAAGTGGGGCCGATCACCAACGGTATGCCAGGGCAAGAGACAAAGGGTATCGACACCAAGCGCAGTCAGTTCCGCTAACCGGGCACACAACCCGTCAGCACCCTGATGCTGACGTAGATCGGCGATATAGATCACGGCGTCGCGTAACCAGGCCGCTGGTGGTTGCGGTAGTAGGGTCAATGCGCGATAAATCGCCAGCGCTGACGGCCAGGTCTGGCTCGTCAAGGCGAGTCGTTGCGTTCCTACAGCGATTCGCTGTTCGGCTCGCAGCCAACTGACGACTGCTACCTCGTGAGCCAGCGATACCGCATTGTGCTGACCCTGCACGTAGGGCAATGCCGCTTCCTCATCGCCGGTATACCAGCAAAGCAGCGTCAATGGCAGCGCATTATCAACTAACGCCATCAATCCTGGCCCCTGGGTTGGCGCCGGTTCGAAGGCGCTGCCGCCACGCAAACCCGGCGCAAAGAAGCGGCGTGGCAAGACGTTGCGATCTTGCGTGGCAGCAATGGCGAGCGCTACCCGCGGTCGCACGCTATTACCTGGGGCCTCAAAACGACAACGTTCTGGATCGCCAACCAGAGCGTGCGGCACAATCAGTCGCACGCCGCACAGCCGGAGATCCTGATCACTCACATTCTCGATCTCGACCCAGCGTTCGATAGTATCATCAGCGATACGATAGTGATCGAACAATTTGAGTGGACCGAGACCGATGATAATTGTCATTACTAACCGATCCTCACCGGCGTTGATCCGATGCCAGAGATAACGGGCAAAGGTCTGTGTCGTAATCCACCTTGTCGGACCGCCTAAAGCGACATCGATACCGGCGGTCATTGGCCCAAAACCGAGTACATTCAGGGTATCGGGGCGCTGAAGATGGATTAATGCGCCACTATCGGTTGACCAGGCAAGCGTGTATCGTTCGGTGCGTAGAATGATGCGATCAGGCTGTTCGGAGAGTTCGTAGCTCATGCAGCAACCAGTACTGCCAACGTCGAGATAGACAGAAGGTATCATACCCGATATACCGGTTTTTTGCTGCGCTGGCCGTCACAGACATTGCCTGAGCTGACAAGCAGGGAGGCAATAGCAGCAAAAAACAGCTATTGGGCGCTCAACCTCAACTTAAGCGGGTTTACGCAACAAAAATCACCGGGTATAGCGCATCACGACGATTGCCTTGCAGACGCTGCAAGCTGCGCAGTAGCAGCCTGGACAGCAAACGCCAGAATTTCCGACCAATCCCACCCCTTCCAGAGACCGTAGACAACCCCGGCGCGAAAGACATCACCGGCGCCGGTAGTATCAGTTACTGCCTGCGCTGGCGGCATACATTCGTGCCACGTGTTGTTAACCAGAACGCGAGCCGGTCGCGAACTATCGGTAAGGAAGACAGGCGCGCCCCGCGCGCCCTGCAATGTGCGGGCGCGAGCAAGCGGGTCAGAACCGAGTAGTGCGGCTGACGTGACAATCACATCGGCAGCCTGCGCCAGCGGTTCAGCAGGATCGCTTACATCACCGGCGACGACCAGCCGATTTAATTGACGAGCGGCCAGGGCAACCTCGGCGGTGTGCAACCCATAGCGACTCACACTAACGATTGAGCTGGCGGCAAGCGCCGCCTGCGACGGTGGTGAAGCGGCAGTTCCCTCCCGGAGCGCAATGATCGCGCGCTCGCCATCAGGCGTGATCAAAATATGACAAACCGGGGTTACCACCGCCGGATCGCGTTCGATATGAGCGGCCAGATCGAGCGCATGTAATGCTGTCGCAACCAGATCACCCGCCGGATCAAAACCCAGGCGGTCGCCGTAGAGCTGTGGCCGCGCCTGCCATGCTGCCAGAGCACGGGCTTCGTTGAAAGCATTACCACCAGCCTGCCAGATACTTTTGAGCGCATGGACGCCACTGCCAGGCAGCGGCCAGCCTGGCAGCCAGATATGCAGATCGGCGCAGATCGAGCCGTAGCAGAGAATAGACCCTGATGATTCCATTGAAGTCGCGCGGAATGTCGATAAATGCAGCCTGATCTGGGTAGCACAGCGGCGAGTGCGCAAACACTCGCCGCTCTGAGCCAGCTAACAAAATGAACCGGTACAATTACGCTCCGGCTGGCGCCGGCGAAGGTTGGCCACGATTGGAATGGGAGCCATTCTGATTGTTAGCCGGCGCCGGCATCCGACTCAAAGCGATTTTCAGCACTTCATCCATCGACGAAACCGGGATCAGGTTCAGCTCACGGCGCACCTTTTCCGGTAACTCGCTGATATCCTTGGCGTTTTCCTTCGGCAAAATGAAGGTGCGAATACCGGCGCGATGCGCTGCTAGCGTCTTCTCTTTGAGGCCGCCAATGCCCAACACCTTGCCACGCAGTGTCACCTCGCCGGTCATCGCCACATCGCGCCGCACTGGCGTCCCGGTGAGAGCACTGATGATCGCCGTAGTCAGGGTAATGCCTGCCGACGGACCATCTTTCGGCACTGCCCCTTCAGGAATATGAATGTGAATGTTCGTCTCTTCGAACATATTTGGATCGATGCCGAAGTCGGCTGCGCGCGAGCGCACATAACTGATCGCCGCCTGAGCGCTCTCTTTCATGACCTCGCCGAGCTGACCGGTCAGTTGCAACTGACCTTTGCCCTTAAACGGCAACACTTCGATGCTGAGAATATCGCCACCGGCACTCGTCCAGGCCACGCCGGTCGCCACACCCACTTCGTCCTGTTCTTCGGCCAGACCGAAGGTATAGCGCTCTGGGCCAAGATACTTCACGACTTCCGCCGCATCGATCACAAACTTCGATGGCGTTTCGCCGGTCGCTTCCGTCTGCTCGGCAACCTGCCGCGCCACCTTGCGGCAGAGGCTGGCGATTTCGCGTTCGAGATTGCGCACACCGGCTTCGCGAGTGTACTCGCGGATCAGTTTGATAATGGCGTCCTCGGTAAACTCAATCTGATCTTCGGTTAGACCGTGAAACTCCCGCTGCTTGGGAATGAGGAAGCCACGCGCGATCTCCATCTTCTCATCCTCGGTATAGCCACCGATCTCGATAATCTCCATGCGGTCACGCAGTGGTAACGGGATCGGTTCGAGCTGATTGGCTGTAGCGATGAAGATCACCTTGCTCAGATCGAACGGGATTTCGAGGTAGTGATCGCTGAAAGCGTTATTTTGCTCAGGATCGAGCACCTCGAGCAGGGCTGAAGTCGGATCGCCGCGGAAATCGATCCCAATCTTGTCCACTTCATCGAGGATGTAGACCGGACTCTTCGATTTAACATTTTTCATGGCCTGAATAATCCGACCGGGCAAGGCGCCGATATAGGTGCGGCGATGACCGCGGATCTCGGCTTCATCACGCACGCCGCCAAGGCTGGTTCGCACAAACTTGCGGCCCAAGGCGCGCGCAATACTGCGCCCCAGACTGGTCTTGCCGACACCGGGCGGGCCAACAAAACAGAGGATCGGCGAGCGTAACTTATCGCCGGCCAGCTTCCGCACGGCCAGATATTCAAGGATCCGCTCTTTGACCTTTTCCAGGCCATAATGATCGGCGTCAAGCACCTTTTGCGCTTCGGTAATGCTGATTTCCGGCAACTCCTCATCAGCCCAAGGCAACGAGAGGATCCAGTCGAGATAGGTGCGAATGACCCCGGACTCGGGATTATTCATCCCTTGCTGAGCGAGCCGCTTAAGTTCGTGGAGAGCCTGGTTCTTGACATACTCAGGCGCATTCAATTCATTGATCCGACGGCGCAGCTCGTCGATGGGATCGTCACCCTCCTCGTCTTCACCCAACTCACGACGGATAACCCGCAACTGCTCGCGCAAGAAATATTCACGCTGGCTCTGATCGAGCACCTCTTTGGTATCTTGCTGAATCTTGACGCGCAGCTTGAGCAGCTCGAGCTGGCGGGCCAGCACAAAATACGCTTTGCGCAAACGCTCGACCGGATCGAGCGTATTGAGAATCTCTAATCGATCCTTGAAATCAAACGCCGGCCCCCAGGTGACAATATCGGCCAGATGGCCAGGTCGATCAATGCGATGCACGAACTGCACTGCCTCTTGCGGCACTTCGCCGAGATGCTCGACGAACTCATCGACCTGTTGCTTGACCGTCTCCATGAGCGCGTCAACTTCGAGGCCGCTCACCACCGGATCGGTCACCGGACGACAGCGCACCCGGTAGAATGGGGTGATCTGTACCGCTTCGATAATTTGCGCCCGACTCTTTCCTTCAAGGATTACGCGGGCTGTACCATCATTTAATTTGGCAAATTCTTGCAATTCGGCGATCACACCAATTGGTGGCAGATTTTGCGGTTGATTGCTCTTGTACCCTTCGAGCTGATGCTCACGGACAAAAATCAGCAATACGTCGCGATCTTCTTCCCATGCCCGTTCCATTGCCCGGTAGGATTTGCCCTGGGGCACCTGTAACGGGATGGTCATATGCGGCATAATGACCATTTCGCCGAGTACAACCATCGGCAGACGGCGCTCCGGCTCTTCAAATGGATTATCATGCTCTTCAGGCAAATCATCGAACAGTGACATTGGCTCATTCATAGTCTGTGTATCTCCCACGTTCAGGTTGAACGGTGCTTATGCTCGTTCCTCAATCAGCAGCGAGCGCCGGTATTGGTTCGCGGAATTGCAACCTGTACAACCGCGCATAAATTCCGTCGCGAGCCAGTAATTCACGATGCGTTCCTACCTCCATCACTTCACCTGCCACAACCACCACAATCCGATTGGCCCGTTGCACTGTGCTAAGTCGGTGTGCAATCACGATGCTAGTGCGACCAGCCATCAACCGTTCTAGCGCCTCTTGAACGAGACGTTCACTTTCGCTATCGAGCGAACTGGTAGCTTCGTCAAGGATCAAGATGCGCGGGTCTTTCAAAATAGCGCGCGCAATCGCGATACGCTGACGTTGCCCACCGCTCAAGCGCACACCCCGTTCGCCAACCGGCGTATCATAGCCTTCCGGCAACTGGCAGATGAATTCATGCGCATTCGCCATACGCGCCGCTGCTTCAATCTCAGCCTCACTCGCATCGAGGCGGCCATAGCGAATGTTATCGCGAATACTACCGCTGAAGAGTAATGTCTCTTGCGGCACAATTCCGATTTGCGAGCGCAACGAGTGCAGTTGCACCCGCCGCACATCGTAGTCATCGATCAGCACACTGCCGGCCTGCACGTCGTAGAAGCGCGGGATCAGGTTGACAATCGTGCTCTTGCCGGCGCCGCTTGGCCCGACCAGCGCAACCATTTCACCCGGTTCGATCACCAGCGAGAAGTTGCGTAACACAATCGGGGCTGATGGATGATCGCTGGCGCGCTGATAGGCAAACGACACCTCGCGAAACTCTACCCGACCCTGCACTAGCGGCAGTGGCACCGCGTCGGGGGCGTCGAACACAGTCGGCTGCTGGTCGAGCAACTCAAATACGCGCGTCACTGCGCCAAGAGCTTCTTGCAACTGCCCAAACAGACCGGCGAAGGCTCCCATCGATCCGGCAACCATGCCGGCGTAGAAGAGGAAGGCAACCAGATCGCCCGGCGTCAGCGAGCCGATGCTGACCAGATAACTGCCGGCAACCAGCATGCCGATCAGGGCAGCCCATACCGTCAACGACATCGCTGGCTGGAACAGGGCGCGCACCCGCGCCCGCTTCATGGCAACGGCAAAGGTTGCTTCGATAGCGGCGCGAAACCGCTCAACTTCATACGGCTCACGTTCGAACGAGCGCACAACCCGCACCCCGGCTACCGTCTCCTCGAGGATGCTGGTAGCATCGGCCAGGCGGTCTTGCACTGCGGTC
Organism: uncultured Chloroflexus sp.; assembly: GCF_937129525.1. Classification (GTDB taxonomy): domain Bacteria; phylum Chloroflexota; class Chloroflexia; order Chloroflexales; family Chloroflexaceae; genus Chloroflexus. The sequence continues at coordinate 63,137 of NZ_CAKZNK010000108.1, forward strand.
GAGATGCGCCGAAGCCAGCGTCCGAAGAATACTGCAATCAGCACCAGCGCAGGCACGAGCACGAGCGCCAGGCCACTAAGCTGCCAGGAGACGATAAGCATCAGGACAACAGCGCCAACGAGCTGGATCACGCCCTGCAATAGCGTTGCCAGACTGGTGGTTACGGTCGATTGAATCAACGTTACATCATTGGTAATCCGCGATGTAATCTCACCGGTGCGAGATTGCTCAAAGAAAGCCAGATCGAGTCGCTGCAACTGCTGGTACGCGACCAGTCGGAGATCGGTCACAACTCGTTCGCCGACAAACGTCAAACTGTAGGTCTGGATCAGGCCGGTGATTGCCTGACCAATCGCTACCAGACCTAGCAAGAGAACAATCTGCGCAATCGGCAAGATCTGATCGCCGGTAATCTGGTTAACCATCTGGCCAATCGCCAATGGCATCACCAGCCCCAGTCCGGCTCCGAGCACCATTGCAATGAACGCCGCTGTCATCCAGCCACGGTACGGGCGTAGATAGCTGAGCAGACGCGTCCAGCTTACGCCTTTTGGCAGCGCAGGCGGAAGGGCAGATTGCCATCGTAATCGCACCAAGTGTATCTCCTCGCGCGAACGCCTGTACCTGGCGCTCGTCACCGCATCATCAAGCCAACCGTCCCGTCTCACTCCGTTCCAACACCCGTACCATTCCGGCCAGCACTCCCTCGAGTAGTTCTAGCAACCGTTCAGCATCAGCCGCCGGCAGATGACCAAGCGCAGCATGGATCTGTTCGCGGCGGGCCTGCCGAATAGCGGCAATCATAGCCAGCCCACGCGGCGTTACCTGCACCATTACCTGCCGGCGATCGCGTTCGTGCCGGGTACGCTCGACCAGTTGCTTGTCGAGCAGGCGATCCACAACGCCGGTCAGCGCTGCTGCCGACTGCTGTGTCGCCTCGGCCAGATCCGACATCTTGCATTCGCCGTTAGTTTGGGCAAGATGGAGCAAGGTATAGAACTGCGTCAAAGTGAGATTGAACCGATCGTCATCGAGCAATTGCACAAACTGACGCTGGGCGAGCCAGCTTATGCGTAGAATAGCTTGCTCGATGGCATCGAGTGTTGAATGCTCGCCAGGCAGGTTAGGCGTTTCCGATTCAGTCATGCGTTGCTCTAATGCTAGCGCGTATAGATATTTAACAATGTTGAGTATATCAGAAGCAAGTAAGTTTGTAAAGGGGAAACAAGATGATCATTCCCCACCCACCTGACACCAATCGACCATCGGCGACAAGCCTTAGCTGCACGCTACCAGGCAGACCAATGCGCGACTTGTGAACGGCAACCAGATAGTCGGATTGAGATCGAGCCGATGTGCGCCGGGTAATCCCCAGATGGTCGTTCCGCGCACATCAAGGCCGTTGACGCGGAAGGTTACCTGTCGCCCGGCCAGACCGCAGTTTTCCATTCCAGGCTGAGCGGCGGCAACGTCGATGACGTAACCGATCTGGCCATTGATCAGTTGTGTCTGGCCGCTGCCACAAACGGCGCCGTTGATCAGAGCCTCAACGGTCTGACCGGCGCTGAATGTAGTATTGCCGAGCGGCGCGATGTAACCGTAGTAGGTTGTGGGAGGTTGTGGCAGCGCCGATTGCAACGCGGGCGCACTGGCTGGCGCAGCAGCGCCGGTAGGACCAGGCTCGGTGACAAAGACCCAGTAGCCACGCCCATAGACGAGACTGGTCAGCGTATTGACGAAAGGAGCAAAGGCCAGCGTGACTGTCGGATCATACCGCAACCACCGGCTATTCACGTCATCGTAGCCGTACACGATGCGATAGTGGCGGGTATCGACATTGAGGCGATTGAAAGCGACCGGAACCGTTTCACCAGCCCAGGGGTAGGCAAGCAGGTTCCATCCAGGTGATGGCCGTAGCGTTGTGAGCAATGTATAGAAACCTGCTCCCGCCGAGTCGCCGGACAATTCACGTCGTTCGCGATCGCGCCGACGAACGACTATCTCGCGCCAGGTCTGTTCGGTTGGATTGTAGGTAAAGATGCTGAGGCCGCCAGCAGTGCCAGGCGGAAGACTGGCTTCATCGTAGCTGAGATTGATAGAGAAACCTTCAAGCTGCGTGACACTGACACCATTTAACCAGTACCCCGATCCAACCGGTTCTGTCCAGGGTGGAGGAGCAGCCGGCGGACGGGTAGCAGCCTGAAATGAGATGAGATCTCCCGGCCCGAATACCCCGTCAAGATCGTAAATCATGGCCTGCCCATCGAGCGAGGCGGGAGCATCCCTGGGACAGGTTTGCAAACGTGGATTGCATGGGCGACGCTGACTCAGCACAGGCGATTCACTATCGGCGAGACGCGGTGTGTCTTCAGGATAGTAGTAGAGACTGACATCGGTCACCGTTTCGCGACGTGGGGCCGGTTCATCCACCCAAAGTTGTAACAGGGCCTGATCAAATGGGGCCGGCACCATGATCTCGGCCTGGGCTGTCTCGCCGGTAATTGTCAGGGTAACAACTGCCGAGGGGGCGCCGTCAAGAGGGAAGAGGCGAGCGCGCAGTGGCGCATCGATCCCACCAACTCGCGCGATCACCCGAATCCGCTGACCATCGAGCGGCTCGATCCGAATGTCAGGTTGCCAGTCACTCCGCTCGGTGACGGTAAGAGTGGTTTGTCCCGCAACAATCGACTCGACGCATCCCAACCGACGCGCTGCCGGTTCGAACAGACAAAGCCGATCGCCGGGTCGAGCGCCGCGCGCTTCGAGCTGATCACGCACCGGCGCGCCAAGATCGATGAGCCGGTCGATAACTCCATTGCCATCATCATCGGTGAACAGAATACCGCGCGCGCTGCGGTCGGGTTGTAATCGGATCGTGTCGCTCCCAAACGCCAGCAGCAGACTGAAGGTGCTCTGCCGCACCGCGCGGACCCGCTCTGTCAACGGCATTTCGAGAATCTCGGTCAGGTTGACCGGCAACGTATTCGGGCCGGTGATCTGATTAAGGGTTGTCGGACGATACGCGGCAAGTGGCGGGTAGAAGGCGACAATCGTATCCCAATCGGCGCGACCGGTTTCAAGTTGCGAGAGGGTATTTGCGCACAACGTTTCCCAGGCGAGATTCTGCGGATGAAATTCCGATTCCTCTTCGCGGTAAGGATTGTTCATCGCGCCAGCGCAGCCATCAATGCCGACCAGAACCTTCCGCCCGCCAGCATTGTCAAAACCGATGTAATTGTCAGAGAGGAAGAAGAGGTAGTGCCCCAATTCGTGCGCCAGTGCCCGCGGCCAGTCTTCGCCAATCGTGCCGCGACTGGCGCCGTATTGATTCCATGTTGCGCCAATCCGCACTCGACCCGGATAGAAAACCTCTTCATCACCGTTGCCGTTCGTTGTGATAGTCGTCTGTTGTACGATCCCTCCGCGGTCAGAATTGGGACGCAACCGATTACTGGCATAGATCCGCACATCGGCCTGATTCCAGCGCTCACGGTTGTGAAAGAGCCGAACCCGCCCTAACGCGGCCTGGCCGTTCGTCCAATCGTAAAGTAGCTCAGAGACGCGATACAGATCGAAACTAAGCTGAGACAGGTAGCTGGTATCGTTGCGCGCATCCCATTCCAGCGACACATCAATATCGAATAGCAATAGCGGATTGGCTGCACTGGTACTGAAAGCATTGGCCACGCCATCGTTGACCGTGTCAAGTACAGGCGGATCGCCGGGGGTAAAGTTGGTGTAGTACAGCGGAATGTCGTTAATCAGCGCGCTGATACTCCACGACTCCAGAGCGCCGCCATCGAACGCAAAATCGTCTTCGATCACGAGTTGCCAGACCCCGGTGATCGGTTCGCTGCGCAGTTCGTCGAGCGGATCAATGGCACGTGAGACAGCGCCACCAACTGGGGGACAGCTTATGCCCGGCGCCGCATCGTTGAGGACCAACGCAAAACCGTCGGCAGCGCCGCATATGCCATCAAGCAGGCGAATCATTGTGCCAGATGGACTGATCAACGTCATCGACAGATCGCTGAAGTAGGTGTGAGTGCCGGTAATGGCAACTGTGTCGATAAACTGGATGATACCGGTTTGCGTGACTGTTAGCGTGGCTGTGATCCGATCCGGCTGATCGGCATCAATCGCGATCGGCCCATGCGTGCTGGCAAAAGCTCGCAACTCACCCACCGGCTCTAAAACAGCCACCCTGTCGTTATTATTGACGTAACCGGTCAAATTCACCGAACCGGCAGTATCGGTGCGAAGCGGTCGATCATCGTCGATAATGATCTGGCCTAACGCAGCGCTACCGGCAGGTTGGCGGAAGAACAGTGCGCCCCGCGCCGGCGCGCCGCTTGCTCCGGTCACCGAGGCTAAAACCGCTCCGCTCAATTCGTTTTGATAAATGCGAGCCGGCGCCCCAAACCGCACAACAGCGAGGTCGGGCATACTGCCTCCAACCAATTGCCCCCATACCAGGTTGCTGACATTGGTCGAGCGGTTCGCAAAGGTTTCGACCAGAGTGAAGCCACCGACACCGTTGTTGCGCAACAGATGTTCACCGATTGGCAGCGTTTGGATGACATCGCTGCGCGGCTCGCTGCTGAGCATGAGATCGAGCAAGCCATCACCATTGAAATCAGCAGCAGCGGCGGCAATAGCATTGATCCGTTGATCCGACACCCAGGATAGACTGAGGGTAAAGGGCACGTCGGATTGATGCAGGTAGAGGCGGTTGTTTTCGCGCACGCTGGCAATGAAGAGATCATTCCGGCCATTGCCGTCAAAATCAGCAGCCACAACTGCGCGCGTGTTGAAATTGATCGCATCGTCGATCCAGAACGGCGCTGAAGCAAAAAATGGCGCTACTAGTTGACCGGCAAAGATTCTGGTTGAGTCGTTACGCAGACCCACAACAAGATCGAGCTGGCTATCACCATTCATTTCCGCCAGCGCCAGGCTACTCACAGTAAATGTTCCCGGTACGACTACTGATGGAGTGTCTGGACCACCGGCCAAAATCGTTGTCCCAGAATAGAGGTAGATCGGCTCAAGCTCACCGCCGATAAGGAGGTCTGGCTCGCTATCGCCATCAATCTGCCCCCAGACAATGGTTTGGGCAAAAAAAGACTGTGTCACAAACTGAACCGTAACTGCGATGCCGCTGCTCAATGATGTCACTCGATACATCACACTCACATCACCATAGTTAGCTTCAGCCAGCAATAGCGCACCGCCACTCGTCACCGTCCAAGCCAGCGCAACCGTATCACGACCGATGGGAGCGCTCCACACCGGCGTAAAGACAGGCTGGCCACCGGCATTAAGCCCATCGTTGCGCCAGATTTGCGTTGGCGCATTCCGCCGCCCCACTGCCAGATCGTCATCGCCATCGGCATCAATATCGAACGCCGCAATGGCCGTGAAGGCATCGCTGACCGCCGATTGCCAGACCTGACGCAGCAGTCCAGCACGTTCCTGCCCATACAGCGGATGGGTGACACCACTGGCCAGGCTGATGAACAACAGCAAACACAACGCGCAGAAGTAACGAGTCATTGGATCCCCCTCCCACATCTTACGGCGCGACCGATCCACATACGGCCAGATCGGCGAGCTGATACCGCTCACACTCCGCGGCAGTGGGCTGACGACTCCGCGCCTGGGCCAGATCAAGCGCCTGGGCCAGATCGAGTGGCAGCCAGACAATGCTGCCATTGACGCTGGCAATAACGACTTCAGCGGGGCCACTGAATGCAATCGCTGCTGGAAGACTGTCGACTCCCATCCGAAGTTGTTCACGGCCACCGGAAACCTGCCAGATTTTGATCGTCTGATCGAAACCGGCGGTGGCAATGTGCATACCGGTAGAATCAAAAGCGAAATCGGCAATCCCACCGCGATGAGCTGCCGGAAAATCGCGCAATCGTAGTGTCGCGCTGTCACGCAATAGCAGCACACCTTCATTTGACTCACTGAGCGTCAATGAGCCATCAGGACTAAACTGGATGCGCCCATTGGCGCGCATATCGGTCGCCGTAACCAGGGGCTGCGCCGCGCGATAATCCCATATCGTGGTCAACCCATCGCGGCTGACCACCGCCAGCCATGGTTGGACGGGATGGATAGCGACGCCGGTAATAACATCGGGCTCACCGAAGATACTTAAATCGACGGTAGCGAACGGGCGTTCAGTCGATTCCTGCCAGCGCCAGAGGTACACCTGAGTCCGGCTACTGGTCAACAGCAAGGTGCCATCGGCGTTGAAAGCGACATTGCGCACCCGTCCTGGGTGGTTAATAACCGTCTGTAACCGCCCGCTCGCAACATCCCAAACACTGGCCTGACCATCAACGCTTGCCGCAGCCAACCAGCGCCCATCCGGACTAAACGCCAGCATATCGATCGCATCACTGTGATGAGGTAACTGGCGAGCCGGGCCAGCGGTGGTAGTGAACAGGGCGATAGAGCCATCTTCACCGCCTACCGCAACCCGGCTATGAGATGGATCGGCTGCCAGTGCCGTCGGCGTGAAGCGTTGCAGATCGCCAACCGTCCAAAAACGCACTGTGCCATCCAACGAAGCAGTCACTACTTCGCGTCCATCCGGCCACCAGCGCGCGCGACTGATCTGATCGGTATGACCACGCAGCACTGCTATCGTCTTGCCGTCGCGCAGGTCGATGAGGTAATCGTGACCTTCATTCGATCCGAGTAAAGCGATCGTACCATCAGAACTCAGCCACAGATCATTGATCGGAGCGGCAAATGTGGCCAGTACAAAACTGTCTTCACCGTTGGTTTCGAACAAACGAGAACCCGCAACCAGTGCCAGCGTGCCGGCTGGCGTGAAAGCCAGCGCACTGATCGGCTGAGTGCTTATGCGCTGGCGAACAATCAGTTCACCATCACTCAGGCGCCAGGTCAGCACATCGCCGGTCTGGCTGGCGGCTGCAATACGTGTGCCGGCAGGATCGATAGCGAGGCTCACCAGCGAATTGCTTGCTTCGCCGCCAATAACGATTTGTCGCCCACTTGAGAGATCCCAACGCCGCAACCAGCCATCATAGCCGGCGGTATACACAGCGCGACCATCAGGGCTAAATGCTACGGCCAGTAATCGCACACTGAGCGGGTCGGTCGGCGCAATCCCGGCAGTTGCCATCGGAACCATCCAGCGCTCGCTGCGATCAGGATGGGCTGTCTCCCACACCAGCAGCGTGCCGTCCCATGACACTGCAACCAGCCGGCTACCGTCAGCGCTGAAAGCCAGCGACGGGATCAGACTGGTAGCCGGCTCAATTCGCCAGCGCTGACCGGTCGCCCGCTCTACCAGCACAACTTCAGCCGGCATATTCTCAGGTTGCACTGCCGCAGCCCACCAGCGCCCATCATCACTAACGGCTAATGCAGTCACCGGCGCGCCAAGCTGAACCGTTTCGCGCGCGCGGGAAGCGGCCAGAGCTTGATAGAGCGACGCGATTGCCGTCAAATCGACCGGTTCGTTGCGTTCACGCTGCGCCAGAACAGCCTGTCGCGCCAGTAACAACGACAATTGCGGATCGACGGCCAGATTCAGCGTCGCTTCAGCAGCTAACTCACGCGCGCGCGCCAGGCGCGACAGCCGATCAGCTTCCTGGTAGGCAAAGAAGGCGGCGGCAGCGGCGATCACCATCACGACTGCCAGCGCCATCGCCACGACACCCAACCGGCGGATCAGGCGATCGCGCCGCCGATCGGCGTCGATCGCAGTCTGATAGGCGACACAGGCTGCCAGAAACTCTTCATCAACCGGCTCAACCTGCTCTGGATGGGAAGCAACCCATGCCTGCGCGGCCACAAGATCGGCATCGCGCAAGAGTAGACTCTCAGGACGATCGGTAGCAGCCCAAAGCGCAGCCTGACGTTGAAATGGCGCCAATCGCTCGCGCCAGGCCGCATTGTTCTGACGCACGGGTTCAATCAAGCGGTCGTGGGCCAGTTCATACCAGGTGAAATTGCGTCGCTGTTCGGCCCGGATCAAATAAGCGTTTAACAACGGTGGTAACGCCTCGTTCGGCAAGCCGGCGGTAACCCCTTCACCGCGCAACACCTGATTGCGAATGCCGGCGGCTGTAATCAACTGTTGGTCGAACCAATCGCGAATGACTCGCTCACGCACACCGCTAGCAGCGGCAGCGGCAGCTACTCGATCGGCGTAGTAATCAGCCAGCGCCTCATCAACCGAGCCAACTGTGCCAAGGGAGTCAACTGTAATAGCCGCGCCTTCCGGCGCGCCATCGGGAAACAGCCGTTGCCAGAGCCGATAACAGACAACCTGCAACTGCACTGGTTCTACGGTCGGGCCGAGCATGGTTGCCACCTGATCCGAAGCAAGCTGAACGCGCGACCGGCGCAAATCATCAACCAGACTCTGCGCTGCGGCGAGTTCAAACTCGACGCCGACATCCAGCGCCGGACGGCGAATGGCAGCCAGTGCTGCTTCCGTGCCAAGCAGGTCGAGGCGAAAAGTTGCGCGCAGCCGTGAGGGAAAGAAATGGGCATACTCCATAAGCTGAGCGAGATAGTCTTCCCGCGCGATAAATAATGCCCACAAATGACGATGACTACGCAGCAGATCGCCGACTGCGCGACAAAACTCTTCTTTGGCCGCTCGATTAAGCGGATCAACGGTCAGTAACTCTTCAAACTGATCAAAAATAATGACCGTATCATCAGGCGCGACCTGATCAGGCGGAACAATAAGTTCAACCAAAGAACGATCAAGCGCTTCATCACCGCCGAGCGAGAGAGCAACCGACGCCAGATAGCGGTTCGCAATCGGCAGCGCCTGATCGGCCAAAGCCAATCCAACCCGCGCGACAGGCAAAACGTGAAACTGGCGTGACTCAAGCGTTGGAATCAGGGCCGCCTGCACCAGTGAACTCTTGCCAGCGCCCGATGGCGAATAGAGCAAAACCAATCGTTCGGCCACCAGCAAACTGGTCAGATCGCGTAACTCTCGATCACGACCGTAGAGGCGATGCTCACGGGTAAAAGTGCGGGGTCCGAGGTATGGATTTTGTCGTGGCGCATTCATCAGAAACCACGCCGACGCCCAGATCGGCCAAGTTCAGCGAGGTGTTCGCTCAGGGAAAGACAGAAATCGCGTGGACTGCCCCAAAAGACACTGATAGCGGCTGTATCCTGAAAATAGGCTTCCAGATAGCGAATTGCCCGGTCAGGTTGCAACACCTGGTCTTCGCGCGGCATAAGCTGGCCGGCAACCTGCACGTACCGTCGCCGTCGCGATCCGCCGCGCAAAGGTTTGATCAGGCTGTGAAAGAGGGCGCGAAAGCTGATATCTTCTAACTCAAACCCAAGAAAAAGCAATGCGCTATCGGCCAATGCATCGCGCACAATGGCCGGAACCCGTTCGCGCTCTGCCGAAATATTGATGAGAAAATCAAAATAATCGTCTTCGGTCAATACCAGTGTCTCCAGTTGATCAAAACTCCCAAACAAGTGAAAGATGAGTGGTCGCTCGATACTGGGACGATACTCTGGCTCCCGTTCAAAGATCGAGGGCAACCGGTCGAGGTCATCATTCCAGCGACACAACTCAACAACCGGTTGCTTGCCCGCTTCCACCAGGGCATCGCATAGCATATGCGCGGCATTGGCCATAATGTAGATCGGGATCGGCTGAGCAGCCAGCACGCGATAGGGATCGAACGGATCACGCGCGCGTTCGTAACGACCAATCGCACTGAGCAACTCTCGCAAAGTGAGCTGATCAAGATCGGGTAACACCTCGCGGTATTCTTCAACTAATAACTGCTGGAACGTTTCCAGCAACAACCGACGGGGAAACCGATAATCGTACTTGATCGAGAGAAACTGCGCTACATAAGCCAGTTGTTCCCGTTCATGGATTTCCATCGGATAGTGATAGCGCTTGGCCCAATGCTGCGCAATCATACGGCTCATAGACATGCGCGTATCAACCAGATGCGGGCCGATGACCGGCGTGCAAATACCATCAGCCATATAACTGGCGATAGCTTCGATCTTTTCAGCCGTATCCTGCTCATCGGCAAAACCGGGCACATACCAGATCCGACCACTCTTCAGGCGAGAGTACAGCGCCGGCATCCAGTGATCGGGCAGATCACGCACTGCGCCGCGAGCTATCGCCATCGCCGCATCGATCAGGCCATCGCGCTGCAATTCCTGGCAGAACACCGGCACAAACTGCTCCACCAGTCGCATCGAGACATTGCCCTGCATCGCGATCACTGCCGGAACGCCCGCCTCGGCCAGGCGCGGCCCCAACGCAGACAGAGCGCCTTCATTGGCAGTCAGACCACCACCACTCTGGCAGGCAATCAACATAACCAGGCGAGGACGTTCGGAAAGTTCGCGCAGGCGTTGCGTGAAAACCTCTCCATTCACGCGCTCAAAAGAATTATCGGGCTTGACCAGCCAGAGATAGGTATTGTCGGCAACATAACTGCCGTGCGCCACCAGATAAACAATATCGAACGGTTGGCCAGCGCGAACCTCTGCGCGTAAGGTCTCGATAATCTGATCGAGTGTCGCTGCGCCAGGCTCAACCAGCTCAACCAGATCGAAACCGGCGAATCCGGCGCGCGCGCGGGCCAGTTCACCGGCCACATCGACCGGCGCCAGCCCAAATTGTTCGATACCAACCGGATGGGCAATCGCAATTAATACCCGTAAAGCGTTGCGCGAGCGAGCGCGGATCGGCTGCACATCATTGCTGGTCAAATAGCGCGAAAAGAAAAACTCCTCGCCCAACAACAACGGCTCACCATCGGGCATGCGCAACGTTTCCCAGCGCAAAGCGTGCAACTCAGCGGCACTCGGCGCAATGAAGAGCCGAAAGCGGATGGGGATTGGGCGACGACCGCGCCGGGCAAGCGCGCGCGCAGCGGTAAACTGGGCCAGAATCTCGCTCTCGCTAAACAACATTGCGCCCAGCGCTGTGCCATACGCCACCGGATCGGCAGCCAGTTCACGCAACTGTTCGAGATTGAACCGAATCGGATGTTCGCTGCTGCCTCGTTCAACCCGCACATCAGCGTCACTATCCGGATCGCTGAAAGATAATGTTACTGCGTAGCCAGAATGACCCAGACCACGCAAACTTAATTCGAGGTCAAGCAACCCATCCATGAGAAGCAAACTTTTTGCAAGTTAGGTAGTTTGCTCTTTAGTATAGCACCCGCCAGCCTGCACTGCAAGCTGTAGCAGGTGCATTCACCGACAAACAACGAGAATGAAATCAGCGGGAACGGGAATGAAGCAGTGAGGCTGTACCTGCCTCGCGATCAAAGGCAACTACGCGGCAACAATCAACGATGCGCCGCAGCAGTCGCAGGTGATGACAATCCCCGGCTTTGCTGCGGCGTTTGCAGCGAACGATTACCCAGACACAACAGTTGGTGATCCAGGACTGCTGCTAAGCCTATGGCGCAGCGATTGGCCAGTGAAACCAGGCCACAAAGAGATCGCCGTGCGGACGCGCGCCGACATAGCCGCCGGCAATCGCTGCCGAACCATTGGCTACACCGTAGGCATTGGCAACCAGCTCAGCGCAGATAGCCAGACCAAAACCGTGACCGCGACTGCCATCGCTGCTAAAGGAAAAACCACCGCGGAAGAGAGCGCTCCAGTGTTGACCGAAACGTTGCTCCAACGCGCTGCGCTGCAATGGATCGATTCGGTTCGCCACCACGATACGCAGACTCGGCGACTCACATTCAAAGAGAGGGAAGATACCGATCATCACCCGTTGATCAGCGCTATGGCGGGTGGCGTTGTTCACGAGGTTATAAACCACCCGATCGAGCGCGGAAAATTCGACACAACGGTCAGCCACCACGCCATCATAGCGGGCATCGACGACAATACTGGCCGATCCGTCGGGCAGGCGATAATCAGCCTGTTGCCACTTCTCGAGCAACAGATCCACGCCGTGAGCGCGTAATTCAACATCGCGCGCAGTGCGCTCAGGATCGAGATCAGGCAAACAGTTGCGCATGATCTTCAAATGATCGCGGGTAAGCAGATAGATCCGCTCAGTCTCAACCGGCAGCGACTGATCGGCTTCAAGCAACTGCAATTGCAATGCCAGCGCTTGCAACGAACCGCCTCGAATATCGTGGATCACCTGACCCAAAACCGGGTCATGGTGACTGAGCGAAATGCTGCGCAACTCATGAAGCAGATGGTGCCAGTCGGCATCGTGGAGAACCTGACGCAGTTCGTCATGATTGACCTGGCGTAACCGATCAAACCTGGCAAAAATATCGAGCAGGGTATCGTACAGTCGTCGCACAACCTGCTGTACCACCGGTGGCAAGGCAAGAATACTGGCGCTGCTCGCGCTGCGCACGAAGGGATCATGGCGCAAAAAGGGCAAATTACACGGTGCAAGAGCCTTGACAGTTTCATCGCTTAACGGGAATGCGCCGGTCATAAGAAGGATGCTCCTGAATGTTACATTGATTTGATCAATACACAGCTATGTTCTGCTGCATTAAACGATAGTATACTCGATTTTTGGATAGTCGTTGTTATTGATGACTGATCAGGCAAGTACTGACCTGTAATACACGATTTGTGATGCTCATACAGAGAGTCATAGCTTTTGTCTTATCAGCAGATTGCTCTTTCCAGGGCAAGCAATTGGGCCGGCAATCTCCCCAGGCCTGCGTGATAGCGCCTCATTCGCGCAAAAATGCCGCGCAGGCTTCGGGAATGCTGGGGTTGATAAAGATACCGCTCCCCATCTCAAAGCCTGCCATATATGAAAGGCGAGGCACTACCGCCAGATACCAGTGAAAATAGCCATTCTCTGGCTCTTTCGTCGGCGCCGAGCGGAGCACCAGATTAAAATCGGGATCGTTGAGGCGATGATAGAGACGGTAAAACACTTCGCGGATCAAAGATGCGAGGCTATCGAGTTCTGCTTCCTCGATACGGAAGAAGCAAGCGCGGTGCCTGCGCGGCAAAATCCAGAGATGAAACGGCGATGATGCGGCGTAAAGCACAAATGCCACAAACTCATCGTTTGCGTAGACGATGCGCTCATCCCGCGCCACTTCATCGTTGATCATCGCGCAAAACACACACTGACCGGTATCATCAAAAAATCGGCGCGCCTCCTCGATCCGATGGCGAATATCGCTCGGCACGACCGGCACGGCCATAATCTGACTGTGCGGATGTTGCAATGAAGCGCCAGCGCGCTCGCCGTGGTTCTTGAAAATCACCACCTGCTCAATCCGTGGATCGGTACTAATCGCCTGACCACGGCGGAGATACGTCGCCAGCACTGCCCGCACTTCATCCACTGTCATCAGCCCCAGGGTTGTATTATGTCGAGGATGCTCGATCAGCACTTCGTGATAACCATAGCCACTCAGTGCGCGCTGCACCCCATCAAAGTGACGCACGACCGGGCCGTGCTCGTGTAGAGCCGGATACTTATTGCGCACAATCCGAATTTGCCACGGGCCGCTGGCCGGATGACGATCGATTTCGAGGTCGAGTTCTTCATTACCGACACAAAATGGGCACTGTGGATCGTGTGGCGGACGTTCGGCGGTGTGGGGGGTCTGGCGCTTCTCAGTAAACGAATTCGGACGGCGCGCCCGCTCACTGGCAATAATAACCCATTCACGAGTGGCAATATTCTGCCGTAATTCCGACATGAGGCTCTCCACAGCGGACGAACAGCCGCAGCGTTGCGCTACGTTTTGTATTGTAGCCATGGTGTGGCTAACGGGCAAGTAAGCGTTAGTTGACAAATCAGTACCGCATAGCGTAAACTAAAACATCAGATGATATGATCTTTTGTCAAGGAGCGATCATGTCGTTATCACGACGGCGCCTGACCGAGCAAGTGATCGAATATTTGCGTCAAGAAATCACCAACCAGACCTATCCGGTCGGCAGTCGATTGCCACCGGAACCACAACTAATGGCCCAGTTTGGCGTCGGACGTTCGACCGTGCGCGAAGCGATTCGCGCGTTGGCGCATGAAGGTCTGCTCGAGGTGCGGCAAGGTGATGGCACATATGTGCGAGCGATTGCGGCAGCCGAACCACTGGCAGCACGATTGCGACAGGCTCGCGTCAACGATGTCCATGAAGTGCGACGCGCGCTTGAGCTGGAAGTGGTCGCGCTGGCCGCAGAACGACGGCGTGACGAAGATCTGGTCGAAATCCGTCACTGGTTAGCGGCGCGCTCGACGGCTCTGGCTAACGGCGACGCCGGCGCTGCCCTGGATGCGGACATCGAGTTGCACTGCGCAATTGCGCGCGCTACCCACAATGCAATGCTCAGCGATCTGTACCGCGTCTTCGCTGTCACGCTCCGCGATGCGCTTGGGGTATTGTGGGATGCAGCCACACCATCAGTTGATGATCGTTCGCACGCCGATCTGGTTGCCGCGATCGAAGCCGGCAATGCAGCGCAAGCTGTCGCGGTCACGCGCCAGATTCTAGCGCGCCACGAAGCGACGATCAGCCGCAATATTGGGCCGAAACAGGACTGATCGGCCTGACCGGGATCATCCTGCAATGCGCATGTGCGCATCGCTGTAGTCCCCGGCACATTGAGCGGACATCACGCTCAGAGGGTAGTAAGAGGGTATAAACCATCTCTGGTTTGAACCGGAGAATTACAAATACTGATCTGGTTTTACCGTTGAAACATCTGATGATCTGATGAATGAGAGGCTCTGATCATGAATCTCTTCGATCTCGCGCTTATCTTCACCGCCGCACTGCTGGCCGGCGCATTGAACGCGATTGCCGGTGGCGGTAGCTTCTTTTCATTTCCAGCGCTGCTCGTTGCCGGCGTGCCTCCTATCGTTGCCAACGCCACCAATGCACTGGCGCTCTGGCCGGGCACGCTGGCTAGTGTCGGCGCATACCGACGTGAATTGAGTGGCCAACAACGTGACGTATGGCTCTTTAGCGGTTTGAGTCTGATTGGCGGGCTGCTGGGTGCAATTCTGCTGCTCTTTACCGATGAGCGGCAGTTTACCGCGATGATCCCCTATTTGCTACTCTTTGCCACCCTGGTTTTCATCTTTAGCCCGCAGATCACGCGCCTTGCTCGCCGCATGACCGGCAATGCGGGCGATAGCCAGCGCTGGCCAATCATTGCGCTGTACATTGCCATTGCCATCTACGGCGGCTTCTTTGGGGCCGGATTGGGCATTCTCACGCTGGCGGCGCTGGCCTTGCTCGGTCACGAGAACATTCATCGCATGAACGCGCTAAAGACGTTGCAAGCAGCTCTGGTTAACGGGATCGCCGTCGCAACTTTTATCGCCACCGGCCTGATCGCATGGATGCCGGCCCTCGTTATGACTCTGGGCGCAATTGTCGGCGGTTACGGCGGCGCCGCCATTGCCCGACGAGTTGATGCCCGTCGGGTGCGCGGGTTAGTGGTCGCGATCAGTATTGGGTTGACGGTCTGGTTTTTCGCGCGCGGCGGATAACTGCGCTCAAGCTGCCGGCAATGTAAACCAGAAGGTTGAGCCGTGCCCTTCCTGACTGCTGGCCCAAATCCGACCGCCATGGCCCTCAACCAGGTGCTTGGCAATCGCCAATCCCAAACCGGTGCCGCCAGCGTGGCGGGTGCGGGCGCGATCAACTTTGTAAAATCGCTCAAAGATGCGACGCAATTCACGACCGGGGATGCCGATACCGGTATCGCTAACGCTAATCACGATCCACGTACCGGCAGGATGAGGTGGACGATCTTCGCGCGAAGGCGGATCGTCTACCGCAATGCTCAGTGTTTCCGCTGTTACCGTAATCGTACCGCCTTCAGGCGTGAATTTCACGGCGTTGTGCAACAGATTGAGCAATACCTGCCCGATCCGATCGCCATCCATCAATGCCGGCGGCAACTCGGTCGCTGGCGCAACGCAAATAGTCTGCTGCTTACGATCCGCTTGTGGACGGATCCGTTCGACTGCTCGCTCGATCACCGGCGCAATCGCTTGTGGAGCCAGTTTGAGCGACACGCGACCCGACTCCAGGCGCGAGAGTTCGTGCAATTCATCGACCAACTGGGTCACAGCATCAATCTCTTGCGCCATCTGTTCCAGCATTCGCCCGGCAATTTCAGGCGGCGGCGTCGATTGCAACGTTTCGACCAGCAGCTTAAGCGATGCCAGCGGCGTGCGCAACTCGTGCGATACATTCGCCACCAGATCGCGTCGCGCCCGCTCAAGCAAGCTAATCTGGGTCAAGTCTCGAATGGTGATCAGCGCGCCGGTTGGTTGAACGTCTTCGACCCGCAATGGCACGTAATGAAGCTGCAAGGTGCGACCAGTTGCCAGGGGACGAATGGTCAATTCACGTCGTTCGCCATCAGCAATCACATCGCGCGCCAGCAGATCGGCGTGGTGGTCGCGTAACAGCGTGATCAGACCACTGCCCACGACGTTGGGTGTAGCAGCGAGAAGCTGAGTTGCTGTTTCGTTGTGAAAAATGATCTGACGTTCGGTATCGACCACTATGACGCCAATATCAACGGCCTGGGCCAGCGCCAGAAAGAGCGGCTGCGCCTGTGGATGCAAGAGGTCAGCGACAGTATCGTGATCTTGGGGAACTGCTGCCAGATAATCTGCGTGATACATAGGGGAGTCCTGTTTAACCATCGGCGACAAAGATTCCGATGGAGTTGCTCCGGTTGCCTGCTGCTGGATAAACTGACGCCAGCGGCGCGTGACGAAAATCAGGCTCATCGCCAGCACAATTGTTGCCACCGTTAGCGTCAATTCGAGCAGGCTCATGCAGCAATTTAGAGGTTATCGGCTGGCGGTTCAAAGCGATAGCCAACGCCACGCACAGTCTGAATGTAAGTTGGTTTACCGGGGTCTGGCTCGATCTTCTCACGCAGCCAGCGAATATGGACATCAACGGTGCGGCTATCGCCGATAAAATCTTGCCCCCATACTCGTTCGAGTAGCAGATCGCGGGTCAGGGCAATGCCACGATTGCGCATCAAGCAGGTCAGCAGATCGAACTCTTTTTGCGGCAAATTCAGCTCGTGGCCATTGCGCCAGGCTCGCCGGCTGCTGGTGTCGACTCGAATTGAGCCTGCTTCTAGCACTTCCCGCACTATCGTATGGGGCTGGCGTTCACTACGGCGCAAGATAGCCCGCACACGAGCGAGAAACTCACCAAGACTAAACGGTTTGCTGATATAGTCATCGGCGCCAAGTTCAAGACCGGCAATGCGATCGACTTCATCCTGCCGGGCCGTGAGCATCATAATCGGCACATCACTCTCCTGGCGCAGGATGCGGCAGACCGAGAAACCATCGAGACGCGGGAGCATAATATCGAGGACAACCAGATCGGGTTGATCCCGGCGAGCGCGATCGAGGCCTTGCACGCCATCGCCGGCAATAATCACCTCATAGCCTTCCCGTTCGAGATTGTAACGCAACGTCTCGGCCAGGGTGGTTTCGTCTTCGACGATCAGAACCGTCGCCATATCCTACTCCACACATGAAGACCGCCGGAAACAGCCGGCGGTCATCGCCACGAGGTGTATGTGGTCGGGGCGGAGGGATTTGAACCCACGACCCCCGCGTCCCAAACGCGGTGCTCTACCAGGCTGAGCCACGCCCCGACGCCCTTAAGGTTAGCAGCATCCAGGCCATTTTGTCAAGCGCCACTGGTTGGTTCAGGCGGCACAACCGGCGGCCCTGGTCGCGGTGTGAGCTGAAGACGCGCTCGCACACGAGCCATTTCACCAACAGCTAACCGGACTTCGGCCAGCCATTCACGGTGCTCATACGCAAAGGCGCGAGCAATGTAGGCCAGCGCGCTACTGCGCGTATCGGCAATACCAACCGCCACCAGCAGATCGAGCACTTCGCGTTCGGCCCGACCGAGGCGCGTCATTACCGGGACGGTGCGGGTAGTAAAGAGCACTTCATGATTGGCAACCCGCATTCCCCAGGCCACCGGCAAACCGCTCAGACGTTCGATCTCGCGCGCAATTCGCATGCGTTCGCGTCGGGTCTGTTCGCGCAACCGGGGAATCGCTTCAATCGAATCAGCAATCGACAGGATGATCACCAGCTCATCGCTGTAACGGCGAATCTCGGCTGGGCCGGCCTGCACTTCCGATGGTAAGTATTGCGCGATTAGACGCTGAATGTCTTCGTCATACATTGTGATAATTCCATTCTGTAGTTCGGTCTCGCTCCATTCCTGCGCCGGCCTTACCGTTCCGCTTCAAATCTAGCCCGCGCGCGCTGCATCAGCCACGCGGCCAGCAGCCCGATCAGACAGGCAACCGCGCCAAACAAAAACGTCTCGCCGATTACCTGCGCGGCAATTTCCATGAGAAAGCGGGCCGGATCGGTTAAGGCCAGCGGGTTGTTGGCTCCGGCGCGACGTAACTCATCTTGCCGATGCACACCCCATAATGTCAAGACCGCAACGCCGACCGTCATCCCGACCAGCCGCAAGGCGATGACCAATGCCGAGGCTGCGCCGCGCCGATCTTCACCAGCAGCAGCGATCACAGTGTCGGCTACCGGCGCAATGACCAGCCCCAGACCGATACCGGTTAACGCCAGTTCCAGACCCATCCGCACATATGTCGCTTCGGGACCCCAAAACGCCATTAGCCCATAGCCAGCCAGCGCCAGGCCCAGGCCGAATAAGGTCGGCAGGCGGGCGCCGTAGCGGGCAGTAAGCAAACCACCCGGCAGCGCAGCCATGGCCATCGTCAGCGTCAATGCCGAGAGCATCCAGCCGGCATCCCACGCGGCGACGCGCAAAATATCGCTATCGGTTGGATTGTAAAGCAAGAGGTACGTATTAATGTAGAGTGGCACATTCGTGATCGCGATGGCCAATCCAAAGCCGACCATCACATTGATGACACACGCCATCGCGGTATCGCGACGGGTGAACAATTCCAGGCCAATGAGTGGTTCGGGACTGCGGCGCTCAACCCAAATAAATAGAGCCAGCAAGATCAGCGCCATCACAACGAGCGGCCCGGCGTAGGGTGGTGGGCCGATTCGTTCCCCATAGAAGTCGGTTGCACCTAACTCACTGCCGGCAGCCAACCCGACATTCAGCGCCACCAGGCTGGCGCTGAGTAACACCGTCCCCGGCCAGTCGAAATGTCCGCCGCGCGGTGGCGTAGGGAGCTGGCGCAATGCATACCATGTCAATGCTAATGCTATCAACCCAATCGGCAGGTTGAGCCAGAAGAGGAGTCGCCAGTCGTCAAAGATGCGCATCAGCACGCCGCCATAGAGATGGCCAACCATCCAACCGGCGGTATCGACCGCGCCGATGACTCCTAATGCAGCCGCCCGCTGCCCCGGCGGAAAGAGATCGCCAACCAGGGCCATTGAGACCGGCACCATTGCCCCTGCGCCAAACGCCTGGATCACACGACCGACAATCAGCATGGTAAGGTTCGGCGCAGCGGCTACCCAGACTGAACCGATCAAAAAGACGATCAAACAGATCAGGTAGACTCTCCGCCGGCCCAGCAGATCCGACAGACGCCCCATAAAGGTCATACTCACCGTGTAAGCCAGCAGATAACCGCTTACGGCCCACGAAGCACGGTTGAGTTCGGTATCGAGCGAGAGGCGCAAATCGATCATCACCTTGGGCAACGCTGCGCTGATCACGGTCAGATCAACTGCCCCGATAAAGATCGCCAGGCAGATTAATCCCAGCGTGATCCGTGGATCAACCGCGCGCGCTACCGGTTTCGTTAAAGCAGGATGTGTCATGGGCATTGCACCGGTTCACGAACATCAACCGTTTTGTCGTATTCGCTAAACTCTATTGTCCACGTGCTGGGATTAGTAGCATCAGTCGCCGTATCGATCAACACCACCCGGCTGGCACGCATCGTGGACTGATCGGCCCACAGATCGGTCGTGACCGGGCCGGCACCGAGCAGATTGAGACTGATAGCGCGCAACTTTTCTTCTGGCAGCGTGCCGCGCAAATGGTAGTGAGGTTGACCGTTAATCTCTTCAATCCCCACCAGTGTCACATCGGTGAAGCTGGTAGCAAGCAGCGACTCAATGCCGGTATCGGGCGCAAAGAGGATAGCGGGATCAAACGTCGAACCTGGTTGCAGACACATCCACTGGCGCGTAATCGGGTTGGTTGCGTACTGCTTGCCGGCGAGCGATACTGTCCGGATCTCGCCAATCGCGTTGCCCAGAGTAATCGAGAGGATGGAGAGCACTGCATCAGGCCGACGCAAATCCCCTTCAATGCTGTTGAGGATTGTCACGCCACTGGCATCAAGCGCCACCGGCTTACCGCTGATTGCAATGCGAAAATGGGCACTCTGACTGTTTTGTGTCGCCTGGCCAATAGCCGCTGCCAGCGCGCGCGGATCGGGGGTTGGCGTTGGGGTTGGCGGCGCCGCTACACCACCGCAAGCCGTCAACCATAGCACAAAACTCGCGACGATCCATCTCAAGCCATGCTTCATACCGCACCTTTCTGACAGGCCGTGTTACCATGGTTGTGACAGTAGTATAACAGAGGTCACTATGATGAAGATTGCGATTATCGGCGCTGGCGCACTCGGCAGTGTGATCGGGTTTCATCTCGCTAATGCCGCCGAGGTTGTGCTCATCGATCAATGGGCAGAGCATGTTGCCGCTATCAATGCGCGTGGATTGCGCTGTACCCGTGACAACGAGATATTTACCCGAAATATACCGGCTGTTTCCGATCCGACCAGTATTGACTCGATTGAGGTCGCCCTCATCGCGGTGAAAGCTGCCCAAACCGCATGGGCTGCTGAGGTTGCGGCCCACCTGTTACCGGCAGATGGCGTTGCATACACCTTGCAAAATGGCCTGGGCAACGATGAAGTGCTGCGATTGCGGCTTGGAGCGCACCGGGTCGGGCAAGCTGTCACCACCTTGGGCGCTACGCTGATCGGCCCTGGTCATGCGCGAATGGCGGGGCTGGGTCCGACCACCTTTGGCGCAGCGCCGTCACTACATATCGCCTATACACTTGCCGATCACTTTCGCATCGCCGGGCTGCCGGCCAGCGTCTCAACCGATCTGAATAGCCTGGTATGGGGCAAGTTGATCGTGAACGTGGGGATCAATGCTTTGACCGCTCTTCTTCGCGTTCCCAATGGCGCGCTGGCGAACATTCCGGCAGCGTCGAAACTTGTCCAGCGGGCGGTAGAGGAAGCCGTTGCTGTGGCCCGCGCCGCCGGGATTACCCTGGCACTCGCTGATCCGGTGGCCGAGACCCTGGCAGTCGCGCAGACGACGGCAGCCAACTACTCATCGATGCTGCAAGACATTTTACGCGGGGCGCCAACCGAAATTGACACTATTAACGGCGCCATTGTGCGCGAAGGACAACGAGTCGGCGTGCCAACCCCCTTCAATGAAATCCTCTGTGATCTGGTCAAAGCGCTGGAAGCGACAGCGCCATTGCGCGCGCGAGAATAACCCATCTGCCCTACGATGATGGTCGCCGAACAGCCATCGTCATCAGCATGGCAACCATCTGCTGAGCGCGTTGCAACAGTTCATCCATTGCACAGGCATCGGGCAACAGATACAACGTTGCCCTCAATCCGCCGGGTGGAAAGGCGGGATGATAGAGAGCATACGGATCGTCGCCTTCGCACCGATACACCTCGATCGTCATCGACTGGCCGGCAGCATTGACAACCAGTGTCGAAAAGATGGTGTAGCCTTCGCGCTCTAACCATCCGGTCATATCAGCAGCAATCATCGCAGCGCGCGATTCCGGTTGACGGTCGTAACGAACGACCTGGAGCGTTGGTTGATACCCGGTCATAGGCGCTCGCTTTGGTATGCTGACTCTGGCATAGCCATCTCCACTCTACGCCGCAAGTTCAGCGCCGGATAAAAATCGTCTCACAGCTTCCTCTAAACTTATGACTCCCGCAATGACAGGTTCGTTGTACACCGGCACAAAGTCAAACAACAACGAACGCGCCGTTTCAAGTTCACGCAGCATAATATGCGCTATCGGGCCACTTGACGGCAACATGACTTCGCGCGCAGCCTGCAAGGTGGCTTCACGGTCGTATGGTACCCTCACGATCTGCGCGTGCCATCCCTGTTGATCGAGTGTGATACGGGCATAGGCGGCGCGCCAATCGCCATCGAACGGCAATCCAACCGACCCCACATTGACAACCAGTGTCTCTTCGACCTGGCGCGCGAACGGCATATGGGTGTGCGCCGTACAAAAGACTGCTGCCCGTGGATCGATTTTAGCGCGTAATTCGGAGCGGGTATGGTTCGGCAAGAGGCCGTCACGATCGTGATGGATTGAGGCGTGATAGACCTGCACCGCGCCACCAGACGTTGCCAGTGTCACCTGGGTCGGTAACGTTCTGATCGCCGACAATAGATCAAACACTTCCTGATGCGTCCAGATAATCGGCCCTAGCAACGCCCGCCGACCACCTTTCGGTGGATGACCTGCCTGCACATCACGGTCATAGTTGAGGATGTAACCCTCATGGTTGCCACGGATGACATGCCAGCCTTGTTGCGACCGCATCCGTAGCGCCAGCTCAAGGCAGGCCCTTGGTTGCGGGCCACGGTTGATGATGTCGCCGGCGATGATGACTACGTCCGGTTGCCACTGTTCGATGTCAGCGATTACCGCTTGAAAAGCGGACAGATTGGCATGAATGTCGGCGAGCACGGCTAATTTCATAGACAGCGGTTTCCCTTTCCGACACGTTCTGATTGGTGTGGTGGGCAAGGAGTGTCGAAACTATCTGAAAACCCACCACCCAACTGTGTCTGTTGTTTGCGCAGTGTCATTTACTGTAACCGTTCATAGTGTACCATGGCAATGAAACGGTCGCAGGAAGGAGAAGAGCTTGTGTTTTCTTTCGGACGCGCCTTGTGTGCTGACCCCACCTTTGCCACCACCCGCGAGTGGCTGGTCACCAACGGTATCGGCGGTTATGCGGCTGGAACTATCGCCGGTACCCTAACCCGCAGCTATCATGGCTTGCTGATTGCAGCATTGGAACCACCACTCGGTCGTTTTTTGACCCTCACGGCGCTCGATGCATACGTAACTTATCTCGGTCAACACTTCGATCTCACCACTCACCGCCGCGCCGGTGAGCCGGCCCGCGCATGTCCGTGGTTAGAGCGCTGGAGGCTCAACGGCACGACGCCGGTATGGGAATATGCGCTGGCTGATGCCCTGCTCGAACAGCAGGTCTGGATGATACCAGGCGCAAACACAACCTGCATTCGCTACACAGTGCAGCACGCCTCTGCTCCCTTGACTCTACGCCTCGATGCTCTGGTCTCAGCCCGTGACCATCATCGCGTGGCCCGTGTCGGGGAAACACCCTTACAGATCGAGCCAATCGCTAATGGTCTACGCATCTGGCCAATCAGTAGTGGGCGCAGTTTGCGTTTACTGAGCGACCGGGGCACTTTCTCCCAGTCTGGTGGCTGGCAGACGGATCTCTTCCTGGCGGTGGAAGCCGAGCGCGGCCAGCCCGCGCTCGATAACCCACGCCGGATCGGGCGGCTGATCACGACCCTGGCTCCAGGTGAGTCGTTGTTTGTCGTTGCCACCATCGAACCATCGACGACGCTCGATAGCGAAACTGCCTGGCAACTACGAGCCGATTACGAATCGGCTCTGTTGCGTCGAATTGACTGGACAGATGATCCGCAGATCCGACAACTGGTGCTGGCCGCCGATCAGTTCATTGTTGATCGACCACTGGCAGGCGGTGGACGGGGCCGCACGATCATCGCTGGCTATCCCTGGTTTACCGATTGGGGCCGTGATGCCATGATTAGCCTGCCCGGACTTACCATCCCTACCCACCGACCTGAAGTAGCAGCAGATGTTTTGCGTACCTTTGCCCGTTTTGTCGATCGCGGCATGCTCCCAAACCGTTTTCCTGATGAGGGCGAAGCGCCCGAATATAACACTGCGGATGCTACACTCTGGTTGTTTGAAGCAGTGCGCGCTCATCATGCCGCTGTTACCGATGATGATCTGCTTGCCGAGCTGTTTCCCACTCTGGACGAGATCATTGACTGGCATGTGCGCGGCACTCGCTACGGGATCGGACTGGATCGCGGCGATGGCCTCTTGCGAGCAGGCACACCAGCCACTCAATTGACCTGGATGGATGTGCGCGTGGAAGGTTGGGTCGTTACTCCACGCGCCGGAAAGCCGGTTGAAATTAACGCGCTCTGGTACAACGCTTTGCAGAGTATGGTTGCCTTTGCCCAACGGCTCGGACGTTCGCCTGAACGGTATCAGACGATGGCTGCCGCGGCACGGGCCGGTTTCAACCGCTTTTGGTATGCCGCCGGGCAATATCTCTGTGATGTGATTGACACGCCTGACGGCGTTGATACGACGCTTCGTCCCAATCAAATCATTGCCGTCAGTCTGCCCCACAGCCCGCTCGATCATGGCCGCCAAAAAGCGGTTATCCGGGCCTGCGCGCAAGCGTTGCTCACTGGGGTTGGGCTGCGCAGTCTGGCGCCCCACCACCCCGACTACCAGCCGCGCTACCTTGGTTCGCTGTTACAGCGCGACGCCGCCTACCATCAGGGCACGGTTTGGGCCTGGTTGCTTGGCCCCTACGCCAGCGCCGTCTACCGTTTGACCGGCGACCGGCTCGCGACCCGCCGACTGCTGATACCGTTACTCGATCATCTCTACGATGGTTGTATCGGGACAATGAGCGAAATCTTTGACGGTGATCCGCCTCACTTGCCGCGAGGTTGCTTTGCTCAGGCCTGGAGTGTGGCTGAAGTGTTGCGTGTGTTGTACGAGATCCGCTGAAGAGCGTATCCCGACGGTTCTGCGTGGATCGTCGCTATGCGCTTGCGCTGACTACCAGCCAGAGCAGCCGGGGTTCGGGATCGGTCATGGGAGAGGAAAACGGCAGTAATCCGGTATAGTCAGCCAAAGCGGCGCCGTCAATCAACGCTGCCTGCGCCGGCTCATCGCCATCGAGCAGATAGGCGCGCACTTGCGGCGCGTGAAAACCGGCTCCAGTCAAGCGCATCATCCATTCATCGCCCAGGCCATCGGCAGGCGGCGCCGGCACCGACGGCGGCAACCCGTTCAGCACTTCTGGCGGATGCCGGCGCAGGCGTACCCAGTACGTACCAGCAGTCGCGATGACCAGCGTGCCTGCCGGACGCAGCACCCGCCGCATCTCGGCCAACGCGCGCTGCTGATCGGCAAAAAGAGCGAAAGCAGCCACACACCAGATCAGATCGGCACAATGATCGCGCAGCGGCAATGCGCTGGCATCTCCGGCAATTCCGCGCACTGTTGACGCAGCTCGCAAGGCGCTGACATCGCAATCGACGCCGATCAATAGCGCATCGGCAGCGCACCGCTCGCGCAACCACACCGTATTGACGCCATGACCACAACCAACATCAATCGCCACTCTGGCGCCGGCTGGAGTAGCATCTAACAATGCCTGGCGCACACGCGGCAAGTACGGTTCAGAGAGAAGTGGTATCATTGCCATATCATTACGCGCCATCTCAATCTGTATTGATAGCGATAGCCTCAATCTTATCATGACCTGAAACGTATGGAACAACCCTTAACCATTGTGCAGCTCGCTGCGCTTCACGGGCCAAACATCTATCACCCTCAGACCGGCGTGGCATTGCGCGTTAGCGCGCCTGCCGACTACTCGCAACGCCTGCGCAGCGCATTGAAAGGCGGCGCGCTCGCTATCGGGATGGTGATCGCTCACTTGCACGTCACCGCACAACCACACGCCGATGGGATGCTAATCAGCGCCTTCTTCGCCACCAGAGAACCAGCTATCGGCGCTGAACTCTGCCGGTATGTGGTTGAGGGCTTGAATGCGGAACTGACCGGCAATACCGAATGGGATCCCGACGAGCCGCTGTTGACGTTACGCGACCGCCGACAGGCGCAGGCATTGCCGGTCGCGGCGTTGCAACTGATGGCGAATGCCCGCCAGCGCGACATTCCGACGACCATCTTGCCCGATCGTCGCGTGCTGCTCGGGCAGGGTGATCGAAGCTGGATTACGACAATTGACGATCTACGCGCTACGCCCGACATACAACCACCATGGTCACAACTAGGGCGCATTCCCATCGTGACCGTCACCGGTGAGCGTTACCGCAGTCAGGCTGTTGCCGAACAGGCAGCCCGCTATGAGGCGCGCGCTATCGATCATGCCAATCGGGATAGCGTACTTCAGGCGCTGAGTGATCCAACCTGTACCGCGCTGGTAGTCGGTCTGGAAACTGAACATCTGCTACGGGAAGGATTGCCATTCGATCGCTGCGATCTGGCCGTGATTACCGACCGAGCCGGTCAGCGTCCGCCATCTGCCTTCGACGATGATGAATGGCTGAAGGCATTGGGATTGCCGATGTTGTGCAGCACGGCACCAACGCTGATCAACCTGACCGATCCAGCATTGCATGCGTTGATCGGTTATGCGCCCAACGGGGTTATCGGTTGGTCGATAGGGAAGACAGACACACGCGAACCGGCTTGATCGAGCGTAGACCAGTTGCCCGGCAGAGTGGTCGCAGCGCGCAAAACAGATTGAACGAGCGCAAACAGTCTGAGAGTCTGACTGAATTCAAAGCAATTACCTGATTGCTGCTCAATATCACAGCAAATCGCCGCCGCAACCGAAGTCTTCCTTCGACATTCTTACAACTGCCACTGACGCAGTTCTTCCAGCCAGCGATGGCTGGTCAAATCCATCTGCACCGGTGTCAGGCTGGCGTACCCTTCACCAATCGCAGCGATGTCAGTCCCCTCTTCGTAATGATCTTCCGGCTCAGCGCCATCGATCCAGTAATACGGTCGTCCACGTGGATCGTAGCGCACAACCAGTTCATCGCGATAGATGCGTCGCCCGAGCCGTCCCACTTTGATCCCACGCAACTCATCTGGAGCGATGACCGGAATGTTTAGATTGAGCAGCACCTCAGAAGGCAGCCCGCGTTCGCGGATAACAGATACCAACCGCTGCACGGCCACTTGCGCCGCGCGAAAATCCCAATGCCCATCTTTAGGCCGCACCTGCGATACTGCCAACCCCGGAATACCAAAGACCAGCCCTTCCATTGCCGCGGCGACGGTGCCTGAGTAGAGCAGATCGGTGCCGAGATTCGCGCCCAGATTGATCCCTGATACCACCAGATCGGGTTTGCGGTCGAGCAATCCCATCACAGCAAGGGCAACGCAATCGGCAGGTGTGCCGTCGCAGATCAACGCTGGCGAACCATCGCTCAATGTCCCTTCCCAGGCGCGCAGTGGGTCAAACAGCTTGCGATAATGGCCGGCAGCGCTCCAATTGCGGTCAGGGGCAACAACCGCGACTTCGCCAATCTCACTCAGCGCGGCGCGCAATGCAGCCAGACCAGGACTCTGGAACCCGTCATCGTTCGTAATCAGAATATACATAGCGCATGACCTGCTCTACTGCAAACCCACTCTTGTTGACTTGAGACTCAGACATTACCAGATCACATCCATCCACGCAAGCGGCTGCGTTCACCGAGCCATACCCGCGCGCTGCCGAGAATGCCATCCTCTGATAGGACGAGCCTGCGCGCAACCGGCTGCGCCTGACAACCACACCCTCGTGACACTATTCCTTTGGCAACTCGATATCGGTCAACCGCACCGTTTTGCGCCCCTGGAACTTGATCGTCTTCTGGCCTTCGCTCGACATCTGACCTTGCTGTTCAAGATTGGCAATCTCCTGTTGCATCGTCGCGGCCAGATCGACTTCACCCTGGTTTAGCAGGCGAGTCACTGCGCTCTTGAGTTTTTGCGTCGCGCCCTGCACATCACCGGCTGCGAGGTCTTGCAATGCACGGGTCTGCAACTTAAACGCGCTCACCTTCTCGACAATATTCATGACGTTTGGATTCACCTGCTGGATCTGCGTTGGATCGGCAGTGAAGGTCAGCATAATATCGAGCTTTGCCTTTTCGCCTGTCAGTCGTAACGCCGGCGCATCGTAGCTCAACTCTGCCTGTCCAACCCGATAAGTCCCCAGGGGTCGCGGATCGACGAGCAGTTCGATCAACAGCACCCGCGGCTGGGCACTCTCCAGTTCGCCAAGATTGACACTTACGGCGCGATCGCTGATCGGCTGGTAACCGAGATTGTCGATCAACGGCGTTACCTGCCAGACAGCGCGCGGTGTCACCCCTTGCACCAGACGAAGTGTCAAAACACTGTTTTGAATCACCGTCTGTTGAGCGCGCTGCACTGTATGCTGGAAGTAATTGACAATTTCGCCAGCCTGGGCAATATAATCGGCTACTCCCTTCGAGCGATTCGCCATCTCGATCAGCAAATCTTCGTTCCAGTCTTTGCCGATACCCAGAGCGGTAATCGGCACACCGAGACGACCAGCATCTTCGGCGCGCAGCAAACACTCTTTTTCGTGCTCGGTCTGACCGTCGGTGAGCAAGATCAGCCGTCGAACGCCGGGAGGCATCTTCTGCAACTCAAGCAATCCCTTTTCGACTGCCGGCGCAATGCGAGTGCCGCCGGCATCACGAATACGATGCACCAGATCCAGAATTGCCGGGCGATTGCGCACCGGCTGCGCTGGCGCCAGCACCTCGGCGCGATGATCGAAAATGACAATCGCAATCGAATCTTGCTGATCGAGCTGTTCAATCGCTTTTGTCACTGCCTGGCGCAGCCGCTCAATCTTCTCACCCTTCATCGAACCGCTGCGATCGAGCACGAAGCAAACATTGACCGGCATCCGGACCTGGGTCATCTGCGACGCCGGCTGCGCTTCCAGCAAAATGTAGGCCACCTGCGGCGTATTCGTTACCGCCAAAAAGGGACGCGCCAGCGCGGCGCGCAGAGTCACTTCTCCTGCCATAGTCAACTCCTCGTCTCGAAATTCCCGCTTCCTGGCGAGCTGACTTCACTTCTATGCGACGATATGATGGCAGCGGTAGTTGCACGTAGTTGTATTGTACCGCGCAATCCAGGGAATTGCGAACCTGAGGAGACCTGTCGGCCTGCGCTGACAGGTGAGGAGTCACCATCACCGCGCGTAGCGCGATAAGCGCACATTGAGCAGATCGCTAAGCAACAGCCGGTCGATTAATGGATCGCGTTGCATGAGGAGATCGATCTCGGCGCTGCAATGGGGGCAGGCAGCGATATGGCGAGCAATCAGCACCTGCTGCGCCGGAGAGAGCAATCCCTGACAGTAATCAACGAGCTGATCGGTAGAAGGGCACAGCGCTCGGTAGAGGCGATGACGCAGCGCCTGTTGCAGGCTCCGCAACGCGGCGACGCGCTGGAGACAACGGGGGCATTGACGCAGATGATGCAGCGCCGCTTCATCAACGTCGCCATCGGCTGCTGCAATTAGTTCCAGACTGGTGAGATGAGTGGCGCCGTCGTCAAGCGGTTCTTCATCCATAGCGGCGCATCTCCGTTTACTCTTGCGATCTCTATCCTGCTAAACAAACGCAGACAGGGACGTTTTTCACGTCCCTGTCTGCGCGATTTGGCAATCGGTTCTACGCCTGCCCGGCTAGCGCGCGCAGGTAGCCATTGCGACTCAGGCGGCTGAGAACATTACGCTTAACGTTGTACACGTCATAGATGGTTGCAAACAGCGCAGGGTAACGCTCGAAAATAGCGCGTGGCGTCATGCCCAACACGAACGAACCGTATACCACTACCCGTTCGCTCTCACTGTGGAGCTGACTATCGATAAAGTTCCAGAACTCCTGGCGATCGATACGCTGCATCGCCTCTTCATCAGGGGCAGCCGGGGGAGTGCGCTGCGGATTGATCCGCTCTTCTGGCATCATCTCTGCCCACGATTGCGCCCGCACCGTGTCAATCACCACACTCGACGCGCAGAGCTGCAAATACTGCAAGAGTGAGGCGAGGCTGGGAAACGAGGCAAAGCGTTCGGGCGTGACAGCGCGCCAGAATCTGGCAAATGCCCCGACCACAAAATATTCGCTACTCTCGCCGCTGCTGACAAATGCTCCACTGCGCCGGATCCAACTGTCTACCAAAGGGCTATAATGCTGGAACAGGTAATGCCATGCCACTTCGTCTCGCTCAACCAGCGCGCGACGAAAGAGTTCATAGCTGTAACGCGAATCGTGCGCTTGTCCTCGGTAGAACCGTTCACTCTCAATTGCGCACCGGTGAGCAAGTTCGTCAACTGTCAGCGCTGCGATGCCGGTTGCTGCTTCATCGCTTACGACTGACGTATGCACCTGGGTCGGATAGTTCGAAGTAGTCGTGGTAGGCGCAATCATGTCTTCCTCACTGTGTACTTGCTGCGAGACAATCCGCTTTGCGTTCTGGCGTGTTCGCAGCGCTGCGGCTCGCGCTTGTGCGCTTCTTCTGAGCCGCATTGTAGGAAGCTGCGCGCCTGCCGGGAAGATGCGTAGATGAGCAGGAGATGACAAATCCGGTCAAAATATCGTTTATTGGCAATACCTTCGTCGCCGTTACCAAACATCGGCACTGACTGACCACTATGACCAATGTCACGATAAACCCTATCACCAGCGCTATCCTGCCGCGTGTCGGCCACGTGATCGATCCGGAACTATTTGTCCGCCAGCAAGCCCACCCGCGTTATCAGCCGGAATGGGCCCTGCTGGCCGAAAACGCCGCTGGCGATTGCGGAATCAGCTTACTGACCCATTCCCGCTGGCAACGCCAGCAGACGGAGTCTGAAGTTGCCGAGGTCGTGTTATATGGGAGTAACGATCCCGAACTCCAGGCGATGCTGCTCGCTGCTGCTGCTGACGCCGCCATTGCCGGCGGCATGGCCTGGCTACGCTGCGCGCTGCCGCTGCGGCTGGCTAACCGGTGGGGCATGGTTCCGGCAACGCTCTGGAGCCGATTGGAATGGAGTGGCGGTAATGGCACACTGACACCGGCAACGACCGCCGACATTGCCGATCTGGTAGCGCTCGACCGGCGCGCCCCGGCGCCGCGTTGCGTGACCCCGCTGCGCTACGAACCTGACTGGCGCTGGCTGCTGGCGCATCGGCCACCACTGGTGACGCGCAACCGTTCAGGTCAGGTTATTGGTTATGTCGAGTTATCCAACCAACGCCTGATCAATGGCCGCGCCGTGGATGCCGCAGCGGCGCGGTCGTTGCTCGCGCAGTTGCCGCCAGACACGCGCGAAATCGAGTTAACGCCAGACCATCCTTTGGCGCAGGCTGCGCTGGAAATGGGCGCGACACTGACGCTCCGCCGCCCGCTAGATGATGAGATCATGCCATTGTGGAGCGTTATTGACCCGCTAACGGCCTTGCGCGCGCACCAATCGACATTTTCCCGCCGTCTGGCGGGATCGGGATATGCAGGCTGGCAAGGAAGCATCGGCTTGCGGGGTGAGTGGGGCGCAGCGCGGCTCGAGTTTCACGCAAATGCAGTGTCCATTGATGCCGGGGTTAGCCCGACCGACATCGCGCTAGACCGTCTCAGCATCGGCGGCTTGACGGCGCTGCTCCTGGGTCGGCGTAGCGTGAGCGACTTGCGCGTGACCGGTGATCTGCGCTGCCCCGATCACGGTCTCGAACTGCTAGAGAGTCTCTTTCCGGTGGTGATATAGCGGACACACCCGAATGAGCGACGCAGATCGAACTCACCCGCGCTACCGGCAATCGCCACGCAATGTCTCGATTCAGTTTGCCCTACCCTTGCTATACTACACCGCGCGCAAACGAGCTGCCGCCTGTTCTGGCGTCAGGTCGCGCTGCGGCTGCCCCAACATCTCATACCCAACCATAAACTTACGCACTGTGGCCGAGCGCAGCAATGGCGGGTAGAAATGGGCATGGAGATGCCAGCCGTCGTGTGGCAGGCCGTCGGTTGGGCGCTGATGGAAACCCATACTGTAGGGGAAAACAACGTTGAAGAGGCGGTCGTAACGCGCGGTCAACTCGCGCAAGATGGCAGCCAATCCGTCGCGTCCGGCATCGGTGAGATCGCTCATCGCGCCGGCATGGGCGCGTGGCAGCACCAGCGTCTCAAACGGCCACACAGCCCAAAACGGCACCAGCGCGACCCACGTTTCGTTCGCCGCCACAATCCGCTCACCCTCGACCAGCTCGAGCGCCAGATAATCGCAGAGTAAACAGCGATTGTGTTCGCGCCAGTAATCCGTTTGGGTTGACAGCTCTTTGCGCATCTCATTGGGTAACTGCTCGTTGGCCCAGATCTGGCCGTGAGGATGCGGATTGGAAGCGCCCATCATCGCGCCGCGGTTCTCGAAGATCAAAACCGATTGTACCCAATCGATGGCGCCTAATTCCTGATACTGCTCGACCCACACTTCAACAACGCGCCGAACTTCGGCCTGCGTCATCTGGGCCAGAGTCAGATCGTGGCGGGGTGAAAAGCAGACAACCCGACAGAGACCGCGTTCCGTTTCGGCGTGCAGCAAGGTTGGCCCGGTCGCGCCGTCAACACCGGTCAATGCCCGGATACTCACCCGTTCTGAAGGCGTGTCAGGGAGAAGGGCAGCAAAATCATTTTCAAACACAAACGTTTCAGTATAGACCGGATTCTGGACGCCATTTGCCCGCGTGTTGCCCGGACACAGATAACAAGCCGGATCGTAGGCCGGCAGCTCAGCCGGGGGTAATGTTTCAACTTGCCCCAACCATGGGCGCTGTGTGCGATGAGGCGAAACCAGCACCCATTCGCCGGTAAGCGGGTTGAGCCGGCGATGTGGCGAGCTAAAGAGATTGAGGTGACTCATGCGCAGCTCCGTTATCAGCGCCCGGCCAGGCCAGAGGTCGCAATCCCTTCAATAAAGTAGCGCTGGGCAAAGAGGAAGACGATCAGGGTTGGCAGCACCGCCAGCGTTGATCCGGCCATAATCAGATCGACGCGAGCGGCATAGAGCGCCTGCAAATCGACTAACCCCTGCGTAACGACCTTGTTTGAAGGACTGCTAATGATGATCAGCGGCCAGAGGAAACTATTCCATGCATAGAGGAAGGCAAACGTAGCCAGCGTAGCGATTGCCGGACGGGCCAGCGGCAGA
Organism: uncultured Chloroflexus sp.; assembly: GCF_937129525.1. GTDB lineage: Bacteria > Chloroflexota > Chloroflexia > Chloroflexales > Chloroflexaceae > Chloroflexus. The sequence goes on from NZ_CAKZNK010000108.1 coordinate 96,275, forward strand.
AAGATGCGAAAGAGGATTCCCCAGTGCGACGCTCCATCAATCAGAGCTGCATCTTCCAAATCCTTTGGCACGCTCATAAAGAACTGACGCAGGAGAAACGTGCCATAGGCGGTAAACAACCAGGGAACGATCAACGCCTCCAGGCGATCCACCCAACCGAAGACCAGCATGAGACGGTACATTGGCACGATCAGCACGGCAAACGGCACCATCAGTGTGGCGAGATACGCCCCAAACAGAAACTCGCGACCAGGGAAGTCGAGCCGGGCAAAGGCATAGCCGGCCAGCACCGACGTGATCACCCACCCAAGCACCACTAATACCGTAACAATGACCGTATTGATCAACTGTGTGCCGAGCGGCACGATACTGAGCACTTCCAGATAATTCGACCAGCGCACTTCGCTCGGCCACAATGTCGGCGGCACCTGCACTACTTCGGTTGATGGCTTAAGCGAAGAGAGCGCCATATAGATGAATGGAAAGATCATCACAAAACCAGTTAGACTGAGTATCAGATATGCCAGCCCACGTTCCCAAGGTCGGCGTAAGATCAAACTTGCCATTGCCCTGCCTCGCTTACTCGTAATGCACCCACCGCCGTGACAAACGGAACTGGATCAGGGTGAGCAGCAGAATGATTACAAACAACAGCCAGGCCAGCGCCGAGGCATAACCCATGCGGCCACCGATAAATGCTTCGCGCCAGAGTAGCGGCACAATCGTCAGCATCGAGTCAGCGGGGCCAACAGTATTAGAACGAGTCAGGCCGAGCGCGACCGGCACATCAAACACCTGCAAGCAATTGATCAGGGTCGTTACCAGCACGAAGAATGTCGTCGGTGACAACATCGGCACGGTAATGTAGAGAAACTGCTGCCAGCGACTGGCGCCATCAAGACTGGCCGCTTCGTAGAGCTGTGGCGGCACCCCCTGCAAACCGGCCAGAAAGATTACCATATTGTACCCAATCGTCTTCCACGAGAAGACCAGAATCACACTGGCCAAACCCCATTCAGGTCGGGTCAACCATGGGATTGGTTCAAATCCGAGGAGGCGAATGGCGTAATTAACAAAGCCAAAGTCAACGTTGAGCAGATAGCGCCAGAGGAGGGTCACGCCAACAACCGACGCTACCACCGGGATAAAAAACACAGCGCGAAAGAAGGTGCGTCCGGCAATCCGTTCGTTGAGAATGACTGCCAGCAACAACGCCGGCACAGTGGAGACGATCAGCGTTACCATCGAAAAGGCCGCTGTATTCCACATTGCCCGGTAAAACGTTGGGTCAGACAAGGCGCGCTGATAGTTATTCAAACCGACCAGATTCGGATCGCCGAACAGGCGCGCATCGGTAAAACTCAGGTAAAACGAGATACCAAGCGGAACCAGGAAAAAGATCAGCACACCCAGAATTGTCGGTAGCAACATGCCGAACGCATCGATCCATTGCCGCGCGCGCCGCCCGCTCAGGCGACGCGGCGGCGTGACAGGCAGAGCAGCCGGCGCCTGTTTGGCCATGGTATCCCTCCTGGAAAGCGTTTTTGATCCACGACTATGAAGAAACTAAGGGCTGACGAGGCGCAACCAGCCTCATCACCCGCGAAAGCGAACGTCAGCCCGGCAACGTTCCAAACTGGCGGGTCTGGAGAGGGTGGCTTGTTATCACCCCTCCATGATGACAACAACAGGGGCGGGAATGACGCACGCCCGTCACCCGCCCCATCGCAGCACGGCCTACTTAAACGTACTGGCCGTCTGCTCACAGGCTTGCTGCCCAAACTGCTCCGGCGTGATCTGACCGGCAATCATCTGATCCCAGAGGCTCTGCACGGCGCCGCTGAAATCGGCCCAGTTGCCATCCCACACCGGCGCTTCCAACGCCGCGTAAGAGATACCATCAAGGAAGGCCTGATTGTTGGCCGGTGGCGTCGAAGCGAGGAAGGCATTTACCGCCTCCTGGTCGCTGCGGGGCGGAATATTGGTACCCAGAGCCGCTACCTTCGCCGTAGCTTCAGCGCTGGTCAACACCTTCAACACCTCCCAGGCAGCCTGAGCATTCGCCGTCCTGGCGCTGACCAGATATGGCCCCCAGAAGAGCCACGTGCTCTTCACCTTACCTTCCGGCATCACCGCCACATCCCAATTGAATTGGGCATTGGTGCGAACGCCAGGGGTAAACCAGCGCCCGTTGAAGTACATTGCCACCTTACCGGCATTGAACAACGCCTCACCATCAGCATCGCCAGCCGGCAACAACTTCTCATCGTAGAGCATGCGCACCATCGACGCGCCGGCAATCGCTTCAGGAGTATTCAGAGCGCAACCACGGCGGTCAGGGGTGAAGGGGCTACCACCGGCAGCATTGATGAAATAGCCCCAGGCCGGCCCCCACCAGTTACCAAAGCCCAGACCGTACTGCTGATTCGCCGGATCGGTGAGCTTGCGCGCGGCATCCAGCATCGTCTCCCAATTCCAGTTGCCTTCGGCTGCCAGTTCCTTCGGCGTCTTCAGCCCGGCTGCTTTAAACAGGTCTTCGTTATAGTAGACCACCATGGTCGAGATGTCACGCGGCAAGCCATAAATCTTGCCATCGCGGGTCAACTGCTCGATCACGTTCGGGTAGAAGTTGCTCAACTGGAAACTACTATCGGCGTCAATGAGTGGCTTAAGATCGAGAATCTGACCGGTGTTCACAAAATCTGCCAGCTCAACGCCTCCAATCCAGAAGATGTCAGGAGCATTGCCGGCAGCCAGCTCGGTCTTCAGCTTCTCGAAGTAGCCTTGATTCGGCGCCGGATCGTAAACTGCCGTAATCCCTTTATCTTTCAGCTTTTCGTTGACCAGCGCATTCAACTCTTCGTAGACACGCTGCTCGGCAGCGTCGCCGGGACGAGTGCGCCACCGTATCGTCACTGCCTGGCCGCCAGTCGTCACATTGCTACCGCTGCTCCCAGTGCCGCCGGTTGCAGGCTGCTGGTTACCACAAGCAGCAAGCAGCGTGACAAACAATGCGATCAGCGCTATCCATGAGAGGGTATGTTTCCGCAGCATCCTTGCTATTCCTTTCTCAACAACCTGTCACCACCACACACAGCCCCGGCACGCAGCCGACTTCATGAATGGGGCGTGCCATTACGAAATGCAACACTGCGTGGTACGGGCGCAATGCATGGTGGAAGCATTATATGGTTGTTATGCGAACTATGCAAGTTACAGCCAATTGATGGCAGCAGTATACGCAATCATTGTGGAAGCGGAAGGCGTCACCCTACGAAGTCCTGTACTACATCACAGCTTACACGACCTGCAATCCACGATCTGGTTAAGTCAACTATTGTCATTGTCACCCATTCTTTCAAAACGCGGTACAATGTGTCACATCAGAGCATATCGGCGCCTGACGCCGGAAAGGAGCACAGTATGCAACCCGAGTGGAGTGGCGATCCCGAAGTCAAGCCCGTCTTTCTCGCCATTACGCTGACCGGAGCGGTCGCATTTCTCCTCATGGTTTGGCTCTTTGCTTTTTACTGGTGAGCCATCGGCATGCACAGCGCCTGATACTAACGGTAAACAGTATCAGGCGCATGTTTTACTTGACATACCCGATCATTGCTGTTACAATATTTGATAAGTCTAGGAACAAGCTATGCCTGAAATCAGCACCTGCGACTCACCGCAAATTGAAGCATACCGGCTCTTCCTGAAGCTACACCGCCGCTTCCAGGAACTTAATCGTGAAGAATTTCGGCCATATGACCTCTCGACACCGCAATACGCCATTCTCTTTTACGCTACCGAAGAGGGCGTGCCGTTGAGCTATATCTGCAACGAGATGTTGGCCGACAATTCTAACCTCACCCGCCTCGTTGACCGGCTCGAACGGCGCGGTCTGGTGCAACGCGCAACCGATCCGCGCGATCGCCGGGTAACTCTGGTGCAATTGACACCCGCCGGCAAAGCGCTCATCGATGAGTTGCGGCCTCGCCATCGCCGCATGGTCGAGCAACGTCTCAGTTATCTTTCACCAGAAGAATTGGCTGCTTTTCATCAAGCGATGCAGCATCTTTACGATGCGCTGCGAACGCACGTTGATCGAGAAGAATAGCTATGCGATCAAGCTCTGCGCTCACCACGTCCGATCAACGCCAGTTGGCAATGTTTCGCGCCCTTCGTCATCGCAACTATCGCCTTTTCTTTGCCGGGCAATTGATCTCCCTCACCGGTACGTGGATGCAGAGTGTCGCGCAGGGATGGCTGGTATTACGGCTTTCTGACTCGCCGCTTTTGCTTGGATTGGTTGCGGCAGCCAACTCGCTGCCAGTGTTGCTATTCTCTCTCTTCGCCGGCACCGTTGCCGATCGTTTTCCCAAACGGCGAGTTCTGCTCATCACCCAATCGACGGCTATGCTGCTGGCAGCAATCCTGGCCGGTCTCACGCTCAGTGGTCTGGTGCAGATCGAGCACGTGTTGATCCTGGCATTGCTGCTAGGCGTAGTCAATGCCTTTGACGCGCCAGCGCGGCAGGCTTTTACCGTCGAGATGGTGGGGCGCGAAGATTTGTTAAATGCAATCGCCCTGAATTCATCGATTTTCAATGGCGCGCGCACGATGGGGCCGGCTGTTGCCGGTATCGTCGTAGCCTGGATTGGCGAAGGGCCGGCTTTTCTATTCAACGCGCTCAGTTTTGGCGCAGTGTTGACCAGCCTGTTGCTGATGCGCCTCGATGCGCGACCAGCGGCAGGACCGCGTCGCGGCGGCCTGCTTAGCGCCGGGTTGCGCTACATCGCCAGTGAGCCTGACGTTCGCGCCCTCTTGTTTCGCGCTGGCGCCGTTAGCATGTTCTGCTTCGTGCATATCCCCCTGTTGCCCGTCTTCGCGCGCGACGTTTTGCAGATCGGCGCTGTCGGCCTGGGCTGGTTGTCAGCAGCCAGCGGCATGGGATCGCTCGTCGCAGCCCTGATTCTGGCCCAGTTGCGCGATGATGCGCCGCGCGGCAAGTTACTGGCTACAGCAGCATTGCTCTATGCGCCACTTCTGATCGGCTTTACGCAAACGCGAAGTGTGCCACTGGCGCTGATCTTGATAGGTCTGTGCGGTTGGGCCGGCGTAACCACTATGGCTCTCACCAACACGCTCATTCAATTGATCGTCCCTGATGATCTACGCGGACGAGTGATGAGCGTCTTTACCCTGATGCTGATGGGTTTGAGCCCGCTCGGCGGTATGCTGGCCGGCAGTATTGCCGAGCTGGTCGGCAGCGTGCCGCTGGTGGTCGCCAGCAGCGCCGTGATCGGCTGGCTACTGGTGCTGGTCGTCGAATGGCAAGCGCCACAGTTGCGTCGTCTGTAGCGCCTGGCCCACTCAGGCCACTACCAGCCTGTTACCGCGCTGGCGCACACGGCGGCGGCGTTACCAGCCAGGGCGCAAACGTGATATTGCTGCCAACCGCTTCGCCGATGCCTTGCGGGTTTGCATCAGGTTCATATGGTCCAGAGGCATGCCCCCACCAGTTGTTACGCATATCGAGCGCAATTTCGCTCGCAGCGCCGCGACCGATACCAAAGGTAAGGTACGTTGGTCGGATGACCGGAGTATGCCCCTCGATCAGGTTTTGTTCGATCCGTAACGGCATCAGAAATGTGCCGTCAGGGTTGACCTGTAACGTCTCGCTCCGCAAACTCAGCCCCAGATTGTCACCGATTAACGCATTGCAAACGATTGTTCCTTGCAACGTACCGTTTGTCGTTAATTGCAGATTAGCGCTGCCGCCGCGAAACAGGTTACCTTCAATAGTAAGGTTCATTGTTTCGCGGCCATTCTGATTGGCGACACGCACCATTGGCGCGCCGGCACTCAAAAGATTGCCGCCAATCCGATTGCCAACCAGAGTTACCGAATTCCCCCGACCAGATGAAACCTCAAGCGCGGCGCCAAAGGGCACATCGTTGCCGGCAATCTCGCTCTGTCTCAGATCGAGCTGTGAGTCGGCCACGATCACTCCGCCACCGTTATTGACAATACGGCTAAAGCGCATTACCAGGCCACCCTCTTCACTGACCAGCACCGTTCCGCCCAGGCCACCACCGCGAATTTCGGTGTGTTCGAGGGCGATAAATCCGCCAGGCCGACCAAAGATACCACCCCAGCGCGCGCCGGTAGCGCCAGTGAAGCGCACCGGTTGATCGGGCTGACCCAGCGCAATCATTCGACCGCCATCGACATAGATTGAGGCACCCGGCGCCAGACGCACTTCAACCCCCGGTTCAATAATCAGTTCACTGCCGGGTGGAATCTGCACATCGCGATTGAGGACAATTGGGCCTTGCCCGGCAGACCAGCGCGTACTGCCGCGTAGTACGAGCGCCGGGATTGGGGTTGGCAAAGGAGTGGCGGTTGGCAATGGCGTTGCCGTTGGTGGTGGCGGCGACGTTGGGCTATCATCGATGATCAGATCGGAACTGGTCGGAGTGGGAGGTGGTGGCGAAGTCGGACGCGGAATGGCAACCGTGGGCTGCGGTGGGATGGTCGCGGTTGGCGCTATCGTGGGCTGCGCCGGTGGCGTACCTTCAGGAACCGGATAGGCCGGTGCCGTTGCGGTGGGAATGACAGCTATACCGGTTTCAGCCTGCACCGTGGCCGCCAGCGCAGTAATTTCCAGCACTACACTTGTTTGGGTCTGGGCAATGTCAACAGTCGGCAGGGCTACCGGATAGGCTGGTGTCAGCGTCACCACACCACCGGCTGGCGCCGTCGTCGCGATCGGATAAGGCGCAATCTGAGTGGGTGGCCGCGCCGATACAGGCGATGGAGTAGTTGCAGGAATGCCAATCTGATCGACACCAGGTGAAAAGATGAAGGTCAAGGCTACACCGAGCGCAAGCAGCGCTAGAGCACCGATCAAAAGCCAGGTATCACGGTTGAAGCGTATCCTGGGTGTTGGCGAAGGAGGTGAAGGTTCGGTCTCAGACACAGAAGCGCCTCCGCTACAAAGCAAGCATCTCTCGTTATCTTATCACACTGCGGCAAGCGACAACTACAGGGCTAACAGCGCCAACTCGGTCAGCATCTCAGCCGCAGTCAGACCACCGTGCAAGCCACGGAATGCGACCGGTTTGGCGCGGGGATGCTCCCAACCGATTGCGCCGTCAGGACCGGGCAAAATGGTTAACTCCCCCAACCGCGCGCGCAAGCGCACGCCGGGTTGTGGCCCAAAATAACCGGACGTAAGCAAATCGTTGGTACGCAACACTGTGGCGCGTTCGCCGAGGCGACGCTGGAGCTGAACCTGAACCTCTTCCACCGCCTCTGGTTGCACATGCAACATGGTTACTCGCGGTGATCCTGATGGTGGCAAGGGGCGATGATCGCCACCGTGTCGCAAGAAACGCTCAAGGTCAGGCCAGAGACGATTGAGCACAATGCTCTGCTGCGGATCGACTGTCATTTGACCGTGATCGGCAGTCACCATCAGCAGCGTCGGCTGCGGCGCTGCCTGCAACACGGGCATGAGGTGCTGTTCGAGTTGATCGAGCACCGAGGTAATAACCGTCGTGACAGCCGCTGCGGTGGGGCCGTGTTCGTGCATCGCCGCATCGATTGAGTCGAAGTAGACGTGATAAAAACCCTGTCCTTGCTGATGTTCGAACAAATAGCGCAACCGGGTAGCCGCATCGGCAATCGATTGAAACGGCGTTATCAGCGCACCCTGACACAACACGCGCGTGTACACAGAATGGGCCAGCGCTGCTGGCAAAAATACCGCACTGGTAACACCGGCGTCGGCCAGGCGCCGATAGAAACGCTCTGGGGGATAGATCTGATTCGGATCGACACCATAAGCGACTAACCCATCGGCTGCGCGTTCAAATACGGGCGAGAAGAGCAACGAACCGATCACGGCTTGCAGATCGGGTTCAAAGATATACCATTCGTAGATACCGCTCTGATCGGCAGCGAGACCGGTGTGCAGCAACGTTACATGCACAGCAGTCGTTGAAGGAAAGGCGCTGGTCAACTGACAGATGCGTCCGGTCGTGAGAAAGCGACGCAGAAATGGCGCATGATCGATGAATCGGCTGAAGAACTCCCAGCCAAACGAATCGAGCATGAGCAAAACGACCGTCTGTGGCCGTTCCGGCAAACCAGCCAGTGCAGCAGCAGGCAAGCCAGCAACCGACGCACCGGTTAAAAGGCGCTCAATTGTTGCCGGAATACGGGCAAAACCGTAGGTGTCATAGATTGGGAATACGTGATGTTCATCTCGCGTTGCGGCTGCGATAGCGGCAGTTGACTCGGCAACCAGCATAACGCACTCCTTGAGAAGACTATCCGATGCTGGTTAAACTGTACCACAGTCCACCAGAGTATGCTCCACATTTGAATAACTATTGTCATTAAATTTTCACCACCCATACTATCTAAGGTCAATTGACGAGTTGCCTGCATACAGATAGAATAAGAGGCAAGTTTCGCCATCAATAGCTCTGGCGCCACTATGAGCACACGCGATCTCATCGGCCTGCTAGTATCGTTTGGGTATGCATTTGGCCTGCTCATTGTTGCTGAAGTGATTCGACGCTGGCGCGGTTATCCGCAAGACTTCACGCGCAAATTCGTCCACATCGGCGCCGGAATGTGGGTATTTGGGGTATTGGCCCTGTTCGAAAACTGGACAATTGGTATCATCCCCTTTGCCACCTTCATTGTGCTAAACTTCATCTTCTACCGATTCCGATTGCTGGAATCGGTTGACGCTCCCGACAGCACGCCGGGCACGGTCTATTTTGCGCTGTCAATTACCCTGCTCTTCCTCGTTTTCTGGCGGACCGATTCACCACAAGATCGAGGATACATCGCGGCTGCCGGCACGATGGCGATGACCTGGGGTGATGCGCTCGCCGCCATCATCGGCAAACGATGGGGCCGCCACCACTATCAGGTGGGGCGGGGACGTCGCTCGTTTGAAGGTTCGGCAGCAATGTTTATTGCCAGCGCCATCGCGATGTTTCTCACCCTGTTACTGGTGCCGGGATCGGCGCTTAGCCCGCTGAGCGCACCGATTAGCGCCGGAGCAGCATTGATAGCCAGTCTCGCTGCCGCGCTGGTTGCAACCATCGCCGAAGGTGTTTCGCCGCATGGCACCGATAACTTGAGCGTTCCGTTACTGGCCGGCGCCGTGATTGCAGGAATCCTGCCGTTTGTGCCATAATAAGGGGGTAGTGTAGCCACACTCACTGCAACGGTAAGAGGAGCACGTCTTGGACACCTTGCGCATACCGATATTGAAGATTGGTGACATCCTGATAGCATCGATTCAGGTGGCCCTGCACGATGCATCCGCGGTGCAATTCAAAGATGACTTGTTGCAAAAGATCCACGATACCCGCGCTCGCGGCGTGATCATCGATCTCACCGCTCTCGATGTGGTTGACAGTTTTATTGGTCGATTGATTGCCGACATTGCCGCAATGGCCGGCTTGATGGGCGCGAGGGTCGTCTTGACCGGTTTGCAGCCGGCAGTGGCCATTACCCTGGTCGAGCTAGGACTTGAATTACCGCGCGTGCTCACCGCGCTGAACCTCGAAAAGGGGTTGGCGATGATGCAGCGGATGACGAACGAGGAGAGCGACGATGGCGCAGAGTAAGACTGCTGTCATTCGAAGCGACCTTGACATTGTCATCGCGCGCACAATGGCACGCGATATGGCCAAGGCGCTCGGCTTTGGGCCAATCGATCAGGCACGCATCGCTACGGCAGTGAGCGAATTGGCCCGCAATATCTTTCTCTATGCTGGCACCGGTAACGTTACTGTGCGCGACATTGAGAAGGGATCGCGCAAGGGGATCGAGATTATTTGCGAAGATCAGGGTCCCGGCATTCCCAATATTGATCTGGTGATGCAAGACGGCTATAGCACGTCACGCGGTATGGGAATGGGGTTACCCGGCGCGAAACGGCTCATGGACGAATTCGACATTAAGTCGAAAGAGGGCGTCGGCACGACCATCGTTTGCCGAAAGTGGCGCAATTAGTGATGGGTGGATCGCAACGATCCACCCATCACTAGCCGGTAGTTAACCCTCCATCCGCTCACCCTCATCATACGCTTTCGCGTAGAGTTCAATGATCTCCTGCCTGGTCGGCTTGCGTGGATTATTGGCGGGACTGCCGCTATCGATGGCGGCATCGGCCATTGCCGGCGCCAGTTCCATCAATCGCTCACGCGACACACCCAGTTGGCGCAGTGATGGAATTTTGATGTCACGCACCAGCCGACGAATCGCAACTACTGCCCGGTCAGCAGCCTCCATTGGCGACAGGCCATCAATCGGTTCACCCATGGCCCGCGCGATGTCTGCATACCGTTTGGGATCACCCACCAGACTGAACTCGGTGACCACTGCCAGCAAGGCCGCATTGGAAACGCCATGGGCAATGTGGAAGTAGGCGCCAATCGGGCGCGACATGCCATGCACTAACGCTACCGACGAGTTGCTAAAGGCAATACCGGCCTGCGTCGCGCCTAACATCATCTTTTCACGCGCCTCGATATTGTTGCCATTCGCCCATGCCTGCCGGATATTCCCGGCGATCAGCTCAATTGCCGAAAGGCACAGCACGTCAGTCATCGGCTGTCGCTTCACCGATACATACGCCTCAATTGCATGCACCAGCGCATCAACGCCCGTGGCTGCTGTCACGCTCGGCGGCGATGAGATGGTCAGCATCGGATCGACAATCGCAATCGTCGGCATCAGGTAGGGGCTGCCGATCAGCATCTTCACATCCGTCTTCTGATCAGTAATGACGGTGTAGATTGTCGCCTCGCTACCGGTACCGGCAGTTGTCGGGATAGCCACCAGTGGCACGCCGGGATTGGCAATCTTCCCGATCCCCTTGTACTGTTCGATTGAGCCAGAGTTGGTTACAAGCACCGCTATCGCTTTTGCTGTATCAATCGGGCTACCGCCGCCAACCGCCACGACAAAATCACAGCCGCCTTCATGGTAAGCCGCCAGACCCTCCTGGACATATTCGACCACGGGTTCTGTATTGACACCGGCATAGACCACGCTGGCAATGCCGTGATTGGCCAGATTCTGTTCGACTTGCCCGACCACGCCGATCTTTTGCATAATCTGATCGGTTACCAATAATGCCTTTTTCCAGCCTCGTCTGGCGCATTGCGCCCCTACGTGATCAACGGCGCCTGAGCCGATCACCATTTGCGCTGGCATGATGAACTCTCGCGGCGGCATCATATGCCCTCTCCTTTCTGGCGAGTAGCTTGCAACATCTGTGAGACGCTGACCTGGAGAATGTTACCTCAAGTGTAATACGACTTGCGCAGCGCGTCAAAATCGACCGTACCGGTGATCGACATCGCCAGATCACCACTCTCACGGTATAATCAAGACGTTCGCGTCATGGCGAGGGCGTTTGACCCGCGCTGCTCGATACAAAGGAGTATCGCTATGGATTTGACCGCAAACTACGACATGTTTCTTGGCCCCGAACACGAGCTGCTGCGCCAGACGGTACGCAACTTTGCCGAGCGCGAAGTTGCGCCCTACATTCGTGAATGGGATCGCAGCGGCGCCAAAGCCGAAGGACCAGAAGATCGACCACATCTGCGCCCCGTGCTCAAACGGATGGGAGAGCTGGGATTGCTTGGCATCTGTATCCCACAACGCTATGGCGGCGCGGGAATGGACTATCTTGCGCTGGCGGTCGTATGCGAGGAACTGGAGCGCGTTGATAGTTTTCTACGCGTCGTGATGAGCGTGCATACTGGTCTCAACTCGCTCTCGCTGTTACAATGGGGTACCGAAGAACAAAAACGGCGCTTCCTGACCCCACAGGCGCGCGGCGAAAAGCTGGCAGCCTACTGCCTCACCGAACCGAACAGCGGCACCGACGCGGCAGCAATGCAGGCAACGGCACGCCGTGACGGTGACTCGTACATCCTCAATGGCGAGAAGATCTGGATCAGCCTGGCCGATCTGGCCGACAACTTCCTCGTCTTTGCCAAGACCGATCCCACTGCCGGACCGCGTGGCATTACCGCCTTCATCGTTGAGCGCACAATGCCAGGGGTCAGTAGCTATCCCATTCACGGCAAACTCGGTGTGCGGGCCGGCAATACCGGCGGCGTCGTTCTGCAAGATGTGCGCGTACCGCTCTCGCACCGGCTGGGCGAGGAAGGAGAAGGCTTCAAAATCGCGATGGCCGCTCTCGACAATGGCCGCTACACGGTAGCCGCTGGCGCTACCGGCCTGATTCAGGCCAGTCTCGAAGCCAGCATTCGCTACGCGCGCGAACGACAAACCTTCGGCGTGCCGATTGGTGAGCATCAGCTTGTCAAGCGGATGATCAGCCACATGGTACGCAAGCTCGACACCTCGCGCCTGCTGGTGTATCGGGCAGGCTGGATGAAGAACAAAGGGATTCGCAATACGCGCGAGACGACTCTGGCCAAATGGCATGCTACGGTTAGCAGTTTTGAGGCGGCAGATGATGCCATTCAGATCCACGGCGCGTATGGTTACGCCGATGAATACCCGGTCGAGCGTTATCTGCGCAACGCGCGCGGCGCCATCATCTACGAAGGCACCCGTGAATTGCAAGAGTTGTTGCAGGCCGATTTCGTGATGGGCTACCGTAAATATCCTCACTTGCGTTGCGAGTTGCCGGCGTATGACCCGATTTTGTGGGAGAGTGAAGAGTAAGGTCGGCATCGATAGCGCGATAGTCTGCAATTCGACTGACAGGAATCACTTAGCGGTGTGCATGTAATGTTTTGATTCGAACCAACACGAGTGAGCGCCGTATCGCGCGCCAAACCCGGGATACGGCGCCACCAATGCCAAGAGCGCATCGCTCCAATCGAAATTCGATCACTACCGGCTGGCGTCGTGGTGTCATCTGGCGCGAGCAATTCACACTCTTGAGAAACAACAATGACTCAGCGACCAGGCTTTTGTGTTATCGCGCCAAACCCGGCACTCGACCGCATTTTGACGGTCGAACATCTGCAACCCGGCACCGCGCGACGGGTAACGACAACCCACACTTCCGCTGGCGGCAAGGGGCTAAATGTGGCCCGCGCTGCGCGAACTCTCAACATTAACGCTCCGATCTGCGCGCCACTCGGCGGTTTAACCGGTCAACAAGTAGCGTGGCTGGCTGCGCAAGAGGGATTATCGCTCCACGTCGTTCCGATTGGCGACGAAACCCGAGTTTGCACACTGATCGTCGATTCGGTATCTGACCTGGTGACCGTATTGAATGAGACCGGGCCAAAACTCAATCCATCCGAATGGCATGCCTTGACCGAGCGCATCCTGGCGGTAGACGAAGAGATCCATCTCATCTGTGGTAGCTTACCGCCGAACGTTCCGCCTGAGATGCTCACCAACCTCATTCAAACCCTTCACGCGCGCAACCGACGAGTGCTGGTTGACACCAGCGGGCCGGCCCTGGCTGCGGCTGTGGCGGCCAGACCTGACGTAGTAAAGATCAATGGCGAGGAGTTGGGGGCATTGCTTGGTATGACGATTGGCAACGTCGCCACTGCCCAGCAGGCCGTTACCGAATTACATCAGCGCGGGATCGCCGTTGTGGTAGTTACGCTGGGAGCGCAAGGAGCGGTTGGAATAGACGACCAGGGTGGCGTGATTGCAATCCCGCCGGCCATACCGGTACGCAATCCAATTGGATGTGGCGATTCATTTTTCGCTGGTCTGGCGGTGGCGCTGAGTAACAGACAATCGCTTGACACAGCGATGCGCCTGGCCAGCGCCTGCGCTGTCGCCGATGCCCTCACGCTGGCGCCGGGGCTGATCGAGGAGAAAACCGTATCCAACCTGCTCAACCAGATAGGCATCGGTTATTGGTAAACTTCGGCAGGCTGGGGTGGAGTTGCGCCGATCACGCGGGCCAACAGACGCATCTGATCGGCAGTCAGATAGGCGCTCCGCTGGCCGGTTGCAGTGTAAAAGGTTAGATCGCCGCCGGCGCCGAGGATCAGGCGATAACTACCCAATTCGCGAATGCGCTTTTGCATCACGCCCAGTAACTCGCGTAACACCGCCACTTCGTCGGCATCGAGCACCACTGCGTCATAACCACGGATCAGATGGTGCAAAATAAGGGCTGGCGTCGCTTCGGGATGGTAAGACACCTCAAATTCACCGATCAGCGTGATCTGCATCCTCTGCCTCCCTCCTGACCGGGCGGTCGCGGGTTGCGATCACCACCTGCCAGATACTCTCTTCTGCAAACGGAACCGGCGGCAAGATCGCATCGCCAAACACACTCAACGGACGAAGACCGGCGTTGCGCAGCATTGCCGTCAATTCGGGAAAACCGTAGAGGCGAATATGATCACCGGGATGAGTAACATCGATACCGCGACTGGCATCGACATAGCGGTAATTGATCTGAAGCATCGCCTGACGCGGATCGAAGCGCGCTTCACGCAAGACAAAGCCACTACCAATCGGATACCAGCCGCTGCGAAAATCGCGGAGATAGCGATCGATCTGATAAGGATTCAGACATTGGATCAGCAGTTTCCCGCCGGGGACCAGCACGCGCGCAATGCCGTTAAGCACCGCCTGATTGGTCTCATCATCGAAAAAGCCCAGGCTACTGTTCATCAACAGAGCCACGTCAAACCGGTCGCGATAGGGCAAATCGCGCATGTCCCCGACCACAAACTCAACACTCAAATCTCGTTCGGCAGCGGCAGCGCGAGCGTGCGCAATCACCGACGCGGCGGCATCGAGGCCAACGACCGTCCACCCTCTCGCCGCCAGCGCCAGGCTGTGGCGACCACCACCGCAAGCCACATCGAGGATCGTCTCAACGCCACGTAAACCCAGAGCGTCGATCAGAAAATCGATTTCGCGACGGGTCAACTCATCGGCGTACTGGCGGTAATGCGCAAACTCATAGACTTGCAGCAGCTCTTCCCACCAATCGCGCGATGCCTGATCGGCCATAACGACTCCGGACACGCTCACAGATCGACTGTGCGCGGCATAATCGGCAATTCATCAACCCGCAGGCTAGGTGGCAACGTGCAAACCCAAAGCAAGGCCTGCGCCACATCATCGACGGTCATCAACCGCTTACGCAGTTCTTCGGCAGGGTTGAGCGGAGCAATATCGGCGTCTATCATGCCGGAGAAGACCGTGGTCACGAAAACATTGTAGGGACGCAGCTCTTGAGCAAGCGCCTGTGATAGGCCAGAGAGCGCAAACTTAGCCGCGCAGAAGGGCGCAATATTAGCCACGCCAATCTTGCCGACGCGCGAGCCGAGATTGACAATCGTACCGCTGCGCTGGCGCTTCATATATGGCGCCACTGCGCGCATCAGGTAGAAGACACCGTTGAGATTGACATTCATGACCGCCTGCCACTCTGCATCGGTAAACTGTTCGAGTGGCGCAATCTTTTCGACATTGCCGGCGCAATTCAGAAGAATATCGATCCGTCCCAACATCTGTACCGTAGAGTCGACCAGATATTGTACCTGCGCCGGAACAGTAATATCGGTTGGAATTGCGAAGGCATTGTGACCTTCAGCGGTAATCATACTTACCAGATGTTCAAGCCGATCTTTGCGGCGCGCAGCGACGATAACCGTCGCGCCTTCGTGCGCAAACAATCGAGCAGCCGCATAACCAACCCCACTTGAAGCTCCGGTTACAATGACAACGCGCCCTTTCAACTTCATATTGCCTTCTCCGCTGGTCGTCGGCGATCGGATCCATGAGTATTATACCTGAGGAATATCTGAAATATAGACCTTTTTGCCGATGGCACGATGGTAATGGGATGGTAGAATCGTCGCGCTACCATTGTGTTGGCGAGCCAAAATATGGTATAACGTAACAGGTAACATCACATCAGGAGAAGGGGCGCAATGTACTGGGAGGCCATCGCAGATCTGTTACACCATCCACGGGTTGTTGAGACACGCCACCATATGCATCACAGTGTACCCAAGCACGATCACCTGCTACGCTCGGTTCACTTCTCGTACTATCTCGCGCCCTTCTTCGGTGCCGATCAGGTAACATGCGCACGCGCCGCTCTTCTCCACGATCTTGACTCACGGTACGGCACGTTAACCACGCACGGCGCTATTGCCGCGCGCATTGCTGCCGAGCTGGGTGAACCCGAAGCAGTCTCTGCGGCTATTATCAGCCACATGTACCCTTTTGGGCCGCGTCCTACGACGCGCGAGGGTTGGGTATTGGCCGTTGCCGACAAGTTAGCATCGCTGGCCGACCTGGGCGCATTTGTCGGCGGTTTGTTATCGGGACGCAGTTTGCGCGTGCGACGCCAGTTGTGCCAGAGCGATCCCTTTTATGCAGCCCGCTATGCGCGGCGGCGACACCGACGACTGATTAGCGCACTCTGGCGTCGATTAGGGCGTAGCGGTCTGACCCGTCAGCGCATCCTGAGCAGTGAAACCTCACAGTAGCCGTAACTTCCACAGATTCGGTTTGTATCGGTCTGCGATTTGCTAATACGTCGGCAATGGCCCGGCTTTGTCACGCAGACCGCAACAACGCGCCCAACCCTGACTGGTTGGGCGCGCAATGCGCTGACTATGAACGTTCAACAGGCGACTCAGTAACCGGCGGTGAACGAGGCGTCTCGGCAGCCAATGTTTCAGTTGATGAGGCCGGAGCCGGATCTGCATTGGGAGACGATGCCGGGGCAGGCGAGGCAACGACTTCGGCCAGCGCTGCCGCCGGACGCAACCGGGCGGGCAAAACGCCAGCCGGAGCGGGTGGATCACTCAGGCGGCCATACAGGTAGAGGAACAGATCGCGCGCCATTGCGCTGAGCGGAGCCGAGAGGATTGCGCCCAACAACCCGAAGGCCTGCGAGCAAACCACCAGCACCACCATCAGGATGGCCGGATGAACACCGACACTCTCGCCGATGATGCGCGGGACGAGGATATGGTTTTCGAGCTGTTGAATCGCAATGTACAGAATCGTCACTGCCAGCGCCGTAGTTGGCGAGTCGGCCAGGCCAAGCAAAATCGCCGGAATTGCGCCGATAATCGGCCCGATCACCGGCACCAGTTCGGTCACGCCAGCGACGACCGCCAGCAACACCGTATACGGAATCTCCATCCCCGCCATATTGAGGGCTGTCAAACCGATCCACGCCGCCAACCCTACCGATGTACCCAGGATCAATTGACCGCGCAGATAGCCGCTGAGGTCGTGGTCGATAATCGTGATCATCGCCCAAAAGTCGGCCCGCAGCCAGGGATGGATCATCTTGTTGAGATACTCGCGTCCGGCGCGCTGATCCATCAAGACGTAGAAGAGCCAGAACGGAACCAGGAAGAAACCCAGCAAGAAGGTGACAGTATTCACAACCGAGAGAATGCTGCTGATCAGAAACTGACCGATGCCTTGCAGATAGCTGACGAAATTGGCCCGCAGTGTGCTCAAACCCTCTGACGTAGCAGAGGCAATTGCGCTCTGCACCTCGGCTTGAATCGGCGGCGGCAGACTGGCAAGCAACTGCTCATACTCATCGATCAAGCGGTTAGCCTCACGCTGGATTGTTGGAATATCGGGCAAAGCGCGGATCAGATCCGCAATCTGAGCGATCAACGGCGGCACAACAAAGGCGATTGCGCCGACTAACGCGCCAAACGTTAACACATACACCAGCAGGATCGACAGCCAACGCGGCAACCAGCGCTCAAAAAAATTGACCAGAGGGAGAAAGAGATAGGCAAGCACACCACCAAAGACAAACGGCATGATCGCCGAGCCGGCATGGCTGATCAGCCAGCCGACCAGGTAGAGCGAAGCCAGAATCAGGAGCCAGCGCGCAACACGACGAATCTGTTGGGGAGTGAAGAAACTCATGCAACCTCAATCAGGTAGGGTTACCGATCTCCTATCAGCGCTCATCGCGTGGATTCAACGTGCTGACAGTCAACATAGTTGCAATCGAATTGCCGGTATTCGTCCAGCTATAAGCCGTATCGTCGCGGAAGAAGAGCGTATCGCCGGCGGTCAAATCGTACTGCTCTTCGCCAAGGGTATAGCGCACATTTCCCGCCAGCACGTGTACCATCTGGCTGCCGCGTGATGAAAAGCCTTGCTGGCTGCTGCCGGGGTAAGCTTCGATGAGCCGCGCATCAAGGTCGCTATTGGGTGGCAAAAGGGAAAAGACCTGCACCGGCGCATCATCGAGCGAGAGGCGCACTCGATCGGCTGGACGCACCACCTGACCAACTTGCTGGTTATCTTCACCCTCGAAGAAATGGGTCATTTGCACACTGAAAAACTGCGCTAACTTGCGCAGATTTGCCACTGATATATTCACTTTATCGCGCTCGAGGCGGCTGAGAAAAGAAGGAGTCAAACCCGATCCCTCAGACACCTCTTGTAGCGTCAAACCGCGTTCTTGTCGCAGACGACCGATCTTTTGTCCGAGTGACATACGCTGTCTCAATAAAGCAAAAGCGAGCGCGCGGAAAGCTACGCGCTGCGGTAATAAATTGATAGACACAGTCTCAATCGTTTCACTTTGTCAGTTGTGATTATACGCCATTGATAGTGTCTCGTCAAGGTGTTGCACAGGCAGAAGAGGCGCGGTTTAGCTTATCCTGAAGCAGAATGACGTAAAAAATGCACAAGTTTCATTAATGTAATTGACCTAAAGGTTCATGCCGACCACACTATACCACCCGATCACGTCGGCGCAACACCCACGCGGCAATTGCCATACACCCAGCCGCGTAGATTAGCAAGACCAGCCAGCGACCGACCAGGTGTGCCGGATCGTGGTTAAACGCCGCTTCCGTTTCCAGAAAGCCGGGAGTGCAGCCGGGCGGAATACTCCCCTGATCATCGGTGTTGGGCAAATTGCACAACCGATTTAGATCAACACTGGCGCCAAGCGCATCCATCGTCCAGCGACTGATGGTCAGCCAGGAAAGCGGTGTCGCTATCCCCTCAATGGGGAAGATCAGCCCGGCGAACAGGATTTGCGGAATGAGCGCGAATGGCACCAGACTGATTGCGCGATCAGGGGTGGCTGACGCTGCGCTGATCGCCAGCCCCAATGCCATGCCTGCCCCGCCTGACAAGACGAGGGTTATAAACGTTTCCAGTAGCGGCGGCAAGAGAATGCCGGTTTCGCCAGGGAATATCACCTTGAGCAACACAATCCCGAGCAAGATGATCGTCTGCACGATGACCAGGCCACTCAGCACTACCACTTTGGAAAGCAGGTACGGCCCGATACGCAGATTGACCAACCGTTCACGCCGGTAGACAGCCTGCTCTTTGGTAATTTCGCGAGCGGCATTGATGATCCCAAACCAGACGCTGACGGTCGCCAGCATGAAGAGCACTTTCTTGGCTTCACCGCGCTGGATCAGGTCTTGCGCCTGCACGCCGGTGAGGGCATCACTGCGCGCAACGAGGATCAGTAGCACCGCGATGATAGGCGCTTGCAACAGCAAGATCAGCAGGTGCCGGCGATCTTGCCGCAGCAGGTCGAAGTAGCGCCGGGTCAGCAGAACAAATTGCCGCCACAGCGAGATGCGCTGCGTCGTTTGCGCGGCGGCGTTGCGTTGCGCCGGCGGATCAGCCGGTGTTGCGGCCAGCCGCCCCACCACATATTGTTGGTATAGCGCCGAATTGCGGTAGCGCATCTCCCACAATTCAGCCAGACTCGGCGGCGTTTGGGCCTGCGGGTTGGCAGAGCGCCAGGTTTCGTACTCGGTCTGTAAATCTTGCCGCACTACCGGATGGTCGGGATCGCCCACGCCTTCAATTTTGGTATATATGTCGGCAAAATCGCCACTGGTTACCTGAAAAAAGTTCAGCGCCTCCACTGGCGGGCCAAAGAAGACCATGCGACCGTTACCGGCCATAAAGATCACGTGATCACATTGGGTAATGTTCGCGGTCGCATGGGTCACCAGCACTACTGTCCGCCCGCTATCGGCAAGCCGGCGTAGCGTGTACATCATCTTCTTTTCGAGGCCGGGATCGAGGCCGCTCGTCGGCTCATCGAGAAAGAAGAGGCTCGGATCGGCCAGCAGCTCGGCGGCGATACTCACCCGTTTGCGCTGACCGCCAGAGAGCGCTTCGATCGGCTTGTCGCGATGTGGTGTCATCTCTACATCAGTGAGCACGCGCATGATGCGCGCCTGCACTTCTGTATCGGCAGTATCAGCCGGCAGCCGCAGACGCGCGGCATACTCGAGCGCTCGCTGCACGGGCAACACCCGATGGAGGATGTCATCCTGGGGAACATACCCCAGCACAGCGCGGTATACGGCGAAATTGCGGTAGAAGTCGTCGCCGTTGACCTGCACTTGCCCCTGTTCAGCCGGGGCATAACCGCACAATGCTTTCATCAATGTGCTTTTGCCAGTGCCAGAACCACCCACAATCGCCACAAATTCACGCGGCGCAATCGAGAGTGAGACATCGTTGAGGATGATCCGCTGGATGCGATTGCGCGTCACGACGCGCGACAGATTGCGCGCATCGATGCGCAGCGCTCCCTGCTGATCGTAGCGATCAAGGCTGCTCACATTGTAGACCAGCTTAAACGCACCGATCTGGATTACATCACCTGCCTTTAAAATCACCGGTGTTGTGACGCGCTGGCCGTTGACGAACGTGCCGTTGGTGCTGCCCATATCGCGCAATACCACACCGTCGGCAGTGCGATCGATTTGGGCATGAAAACGTGAGACCTGCGGGTTGTCGAGCACAATGTCGCAACCTACCCGCCCAATGGTAATTGCCGGGTCGGCAGGATCGAGCGGAAAACGGCTGGGCGCAGTCCGCAAGGAGGTTGCAGTGGCTACTGCGGCGTTATGGTAAGTAAGCGAGACAAAGTTGCCTGTGGCCGGATCGCCAATCCGAATCACATCACCATCGGCCAGCTCCCGCTCGCCGATCCGCTGACCGGCAAAGAGCAAACCATTGCGACTACCGACATCAATGATGCGATGCCCTTGTCCAACTGGCTCGATGCGCGCATGGCGACCACTGACAAACCGTGATAGCAGCACAATATCATTGTCAGCAGCGCGGCCAACGGTATAGGATTGGCGCCCTAACACGACATCGCGCTCAACGCCAGACTCACTGATATGCAACACTGCGCCGGCAGTAGTGATCATTGTGGTGAGGGGTTTTGCCTCTGGCGCAGGTAACTGACGACCACACGACGGGCAGAAACGCGCGTCTGAACGGGACAGTAAGGCCTGACAAAACGGGCATAGTAGCGCGCTTTCAATCGCCACAGCAGCAGCTCCTGTGCTATAATGCGGGGCGTTCCAACCGATCCGCTCTTGTGATAGCATAGATTGGCGCGACATGCAAGCCGGTTGAGCGTGGCAACAGTTTCAAAGATATCACAGGTCAGGCGGAACTGTAGAACACATCGGTTATATTCCTCGGCTACCGTCTGCTTTGCAACCGGCTATCATCCGGTGCGGCATACTTGTGCATCCAAATCGCTTTCTGGAGCGTCGTATCCTGGAGCAAGGGTTATTCAGCAATGGCAAGGACGGGCGGTGACAACGCAAGAATCAGCGCAATGCAGAAGGTGTGGCCATCCCCTGGGAGCAGGCCAAAGGGTATGTCCGAACTGCGGCGCAGTACTTGACATACATCCTGAGCGCGTGATCGTAACCGGTGAACGGCAACTGGCGCTCACCGCCGATACGATCAGTTTACGCGATTTACTGGCCATTGTTGAAGCCGGTGTCGGGTTTTGGCGCCAACAGTACGAAGACTCTAGCGGTGTTGCCCGCGAGCAAGCCGCGCAGGCGTTGCGCGAATTATCGCAAATTCTGGCTAATCTTGCCCAACAGATTGCCCAGGGACGCGAAACGGTGCGGATCTCCAGCCACCCACCTTCTCAGCGTCGCTACCCGCTCGCCTGCCCGTTCTGTGGGCGCGGCAATCGCGCAGGGGCGCGGTTTTGTGTCTCGTGCGGCGCTACGCTTCAACCGCCTCGGCAAACTCCGGCGCCGCCGCAGCCGCTCCACGCGCAAATTGCGGTGCGGAGTCACATCGGCCAGGTGCGTCAGCTCAACGAAGACACCGCCTACGCCGGCACTTTCAGTCGCGGTGATGAACCGCTCGGCGCATTGCTGCTGATCGCTGATGGGATGGGCGGCGCTGCTGCCGGTGAAGTTGCCTCACAACTGGCAGCCGGAGCAGTGAAGACGTTTTTACAGCGGGCACTCAACGAAACGCTGCCCGGCGATGATGAAAGCTGGCTTGCCCTGATCCGGGCTGCAGTGCATGCGGCGCATCAGCAGGTTGTCGCCGCAGCTCATACTGACTCTCGCCGCAGCGGGATGGGCACTACGCTGACCATCGCGCTAACCTTCGGTCGCCGGGCATATCTCGCTCACGTGGGGGATAGTCGGGCTTATCTGATTACGCCAGGGGGAACGGGCGAACCTCCCTCCTGGCAACAACTAACGACCGATCACACCATTGTCGCCCGCCTGGTTGATATTGGCCAGCTTAGCCCGGAAGCTGCTCGTTCGCATCCACAGCGTCACATCCTCTATCGCTCGCTTGGCGCCGATCAACCATTAGAGGCTGACACCCGCGCTCTGCCGCTGGCTCCTGGCGATATTCTCCTGCTCTGTTCAGATGGACTCTTTAATCACGTCGCCGATGCAGAAATGGCCAACCTGGCGGTTGCTCATCAACCGGCGCAGGCGACTGCTGAATTGATCGATCTGGCCAACCGGCGTGGCGGTCAGGATAATATTTCGGTTGTGATCGCCCGTTTTACGCATTAAACCTGCAACCTGGACGAGAGATATGCGTTGTTCTATATGTGGGGCAGAAAATCGCGCGCAAGCCCGGTGTTGCGCCATTTGTGGCCGACCTTTGCCGGGACGCCAGCCATTACCCATCAGTGAGGGATGGTTACGTTCGCTCATTACCGATACCTGTGAACAACCGGAACTCTTGCCTGCTGGCGAGGAGAAAGCTATGGAACCTAATCTGCCACTGATTGCCAACCGGTTTGCTCCCACGTACCCCCTCGCTGATCCATTGCCGGTTGGTCCGCTCGAGGTGCGCGACTTAGCGCCGTGGCAACGCTGTTGGGCATGTGGCTCTACCGCCAACGAAGCCCAAGAGTCGTACTGTATCGATTGCGGCGCAGCTCTAGAAGTGCGAAGTTATCCTGCGTTTCTTTCGCCACGCGACGCTCCACTCGGCCCGGCCTTGATTGAGCGGCTGGCCGACCCGCTCGCGCGCGCGCTGTTGCCTGATGTGATCGAAGAGTGTGATCTGAATGGAATGCGTTTGACGGTGCTGGCCGATAACGACATGCCATCCGTAACCGAACCGCTCGACGAGACAACGGCCCTCACCATTGGCGCCATTTTAGCCCAATTGCTGGTTAATCTGCACGGGATCGGGGTTTCGCTCGGTAAATACACCGTGGACGATCTCGGTATAAGCGGGCCAGGACAGGTCTGTTTGCGCCATGCTAACTACCTGCGTCTGGTAGACGATGGTGAGCGTGAGAGCGCCTTTCGCGCCGATCTCATGACCCTGGCCGAAATTCTGGAACGTTTAACCGCTATCCCACGCACGACGCAACGATTGGACGAAGCAGCCGCGCTGGCAGCCGAAGAAGCGGCTGATGGGTTGGGAACAGTATTGCGCCAGATTCGTACCGGCGAGCTGGCCGATGCTCAAGCCGTAGCCCATCGCCTGAGCAG
This sequence comes from uncultured Chloroflexus sp., assembly GCF_937129525.1. Classification (GTDB taxonomy): domain Bacteria; phylum Chloroflexota; class Chloroflexia; order Chloroflexales; family Chloroflexaceae; genus Chloroflexus. The sequence continues at coordinate 120,058 of NZ_CAKZNK010000108.1, forward strand.
TTTGCGCGATGAACGCACTCATCCGACGCCGCTGTTGCAACTGGCCGGTTCGTATACTGACGTGGGCCGGGTGCGGGATCACAATGAAGATAGCCTGTTTAAGATGACCATCTGCCTCGAAAACAACGGACAACGCCAGAGTTGCGGTGTGTACATCGTGGCTGACGGCATGGGAGGTCACGCTGCCGGTGAGGTTGCCAGCGGGATGGCTGTGCGCGCGGCAGCGCGGTTGATTATGGACGAATACCTGCAACAAATTATAGCGGGGCCACGTCTGTATCACGAAACCGACATGCGCGCGCTGATCCGGAAGGCTGTGCTGGCCGCCCACGAAGCCATTCAGCGCGAGAGTCGAGCCCAGAGCAACGATATGGGTTCTACTATGACGATGGCACTGGTTGTCGGCGATCGGGCAGTGATCGCTAATGTAGGCGATAGCCGCACCTATTTGTTTCGCGATGGTCAACTGCGCCGGATCAGCAAAGACCATTCACTGGTGATGCGCCTGGTTGAACTTGGTCATCTGCGCGAGGAAGACATCTACACTCATCCGCAGCGGAATGCGGTGTTGCGCTCGCTCGGCGATCGAGCCGAACCAGAAGTCGATCTCTTCAGTTTACGCTTAAAGGCTGGTGATGCCCTGCTGCTCTGTTCTGATGGTCAGTGGGAGATGACACGCGACCCGGTGATGGCGCGAATTATTGCCGAAGAACCCGATCCACAACGCGCCAGCGCAGCGCTCGTTGCAGCGGCAAATCAGGCGGGCGGGGAAGACAATATCGCTGTAGTTCTGGTGAGACTAACGATATGAAATGTTCTCAATGCGGCGCAACAATCCACCAGGAAGTGCTCTTCTGTCCTGAATGCGGCGCGCGCATCCGCAGCAGCGATCAACTGGCTGCCACGTCAGCGCCCTTGCAGGTGCTTCAGGGTCGATATGAATTGCGTCGTCGCCTTGGCGCCGGTGGCATGGGATCGGTCTACCTGGCCACCGACCGGCGACTGGCAACCGTACAGTGGGCGGTGAAGGAGATGAGCGACGCTACGATCACCTCACCGCTTGAGCGCCAGCAAGCGCAGGAGGCATTTCGACAAGAGGCTGAATTGCTGGCCAGGCTGAGTCACCCTTACCTGCCGCGCGTCACCGACCACTTTGAAGAGAACGGGCGCAACTATCTGGTTATGGAATTTGTGCCCGGCGAAAACCTGCGCGATTATGTCAATCGAGTTGGATTGCCACGCCCTCTACACGAAGTCTTGCGCTGGACGGCGCAGATCTGCGAGGTGCTGGCCTACCTCCATGCGCAGCAACCGCCGATCATTTTCCGTGATTTGAAGCCGACCAATGTGATGATTACGCCTGAGGGCACCATCAAACTGGTCGATTTCGGGATTGCTCGCCTGTTCAAACCGGGCAAAGAACGTGACACGCAGGCGTTCGGCACGCCCGGCTACAGCGCGCCAGAGCAATATGGTCGCGGACAAACCGACCCGCGTTCTGACATCTACAGTCTCGGTGTGCTGATGCACCATCTGCTCACCGGCCATGATCCCAGCTCCACCCCCTTCCGCCTGCCGCCGGTTCATCTGCTCAATCCTTCGATTCCGCCTTACATTGCGGCAGCAATCACGCGCGCAACTGACAACGATCCGGCGCGTCGCTTCGCTAGCGTCATCGAGCTGCAACAGGCACTCTTTGGCAGCAGTAATCTGGTAAACCGAACCGTCGATCCGGCTCCGGTTGCCCGAGTCAATGTCAGTATGACATCGCCGACAGCAGCGCCCGCCAGCACCGGAATGGCTACTGCCAGTCGCTGGATTGGGATCATTAGCAGTGGCCTTATGACGCTGGCAATCGCGCTTGTCGCTCTCGACCCAATCATTGGCGGCGAAGATGTTGTAGCCGGTTTTGGAGTCGTGATAGCATTAGGCGTCATATTGATAGCTCTGATCGGTGGGGTGTTGAGCGTCATTGCGCTGGTCAGTCCAAATACCGGTCAAACGCTCCATGGTCGCCGCGATGCCGCCATTGGCTTTGCCGCCAGCGCGGGAGCATACCTGCTCTGTTGTGTGCTGGCGCTGATTGTCGCGCAGATAAACGGATGAAGCTGAGTTCTCACAGCAAGGACATCAAGTATGTCTGATTTTGTCACATTAACCTGCCGATGGGGACGAATGCCAGTACCGGCCAGCGCTTCACCACAAGTGGGCTATCTGCTGGTTGAAGCCGTGGCACAGGCTTCCCCAACAACAGCGATGCCGCTCAACCTCTGTTTTGTGCTTGACCGCTCAGGTTCTATGCAAGGCGCAAAACTTGAGAGTCTGAAAGCGGCTACCCGCAAGGTGATCGAATTGCTGCGTCCTCAGGATGTGGCGGCGATTGTCATTTTCGACGACACGGTGCAGACCCTGGTTCCGGCGACGCCGGTTGGCGATCGGTCGGCGTTACTGGCGGCAGTTGACAGCATCACTGAAGCCGGTGGCACAGCTATGTCACTGGGAATGAAGGCCGGTCAAGTCGAGCTGCAAAAGTATCTCGGCCCTGATCGGATCAGTCGTATGCTGCTGTTGACCGACGGTCAAACCTGGGGTGATGAACCACTCTGCCGTGATCTGGCGCGCGAACTCGGTCAGGCAGGCGCGCGCATCACCGCGCTAGGGTTGGGTGTTGAATGGAATGAACAACTGCTTGACGACATTGCCGCCGCCAGTGATGGCTACTCGGATTACATCGCCGATCCGGCGCAAATTACCACCTTCTTCCAGCAAGCTGTGCAAACCGCGCAGGCAACCGTTGCGACCGATGCGCGCCTGTTGCTACGCTTTGTGCGTGACGTTACGCCGCGCGCCGTCTACCGGGTCAAGCCGGTCATTGCCAATCTTGGTTATCAGCCTATCGGCGAGACAGCCGTCGCCACGCGACTGGGCGATCTGGTAGGTGGCGAACCGACGGCGATCTTGCTCGATGTGATGCTACCACCGCGCGCGAGCGGTCGCTTTCGGATCGCGCAGGCTGAATTGCACCTGACCCCGGTTGGTCAATCGACGGAAATGGTGATCAAGCAAGATGTGCTGCTCGAAGTAGCCGATCAGGTCGGGCCAGAGAGTTTTGTTCCCGGCGTGATGAATCTGGTCGAGCGCGTGACTGCATTCAAGCTGCAAACCCGTGCCCTCAGCGAAGCGGCTAGCGGTAATGTGGCCGGCGCGACGCAAAAATTGCGCGCGGCTGCCACCCGCTTGCTCGATCTGGGGGAACTAGAGCTGGCTGAAAAGACCAATCAACAAGCGACAGCGCTTGAGCAGGGCCGGCAACTCTCTCCAGAAGCGCAGAAGGAACTACGATACGCCACGCGACGGTTGACCCAACGGCTCGAAGATGAGTGATGATGTTTGGTTCTTGCGATTTGAAGTAGAAAGCGTGAGTTCAATCAATCAGAGAGCGTACTCGCGCAATCGCCGCTTGAGAGCGATTGCTTGCCAATACGGGGAACGACTATGATCATCTGCCCTTCTTGTGGCGCGCAAAATGACTCTACCAACCGTTTCTGTGACCAATGCGGGACGCGCCTGACCGGCGCGGCGACCAGCCCTGCGGTACCTG
>NZ_CAKZNK010000109.1 GCF_937129525.1 uncultured Chloroflexus sp.
CTCTGCGCTGGCATTGCGGGATCGCGACGGCAATCTGACCGGCTATGCTTCGATAAATCGCGACATGACTCAACAGTTGCGCGCCGAAGCCGAGTTGCGTTTCAGCGAGCAGCGGAATCGGGCGTTGCTTGAGGCAATGCCCGATCTGATGTTTGTGCTGAGCCAGGATGGCGTCTTTCTGGATTACAAACCCGATCGGAGTGGCACGCTGATCATGCCGCCTGAAGCGTTTCTCGGTCGCAAGGTTGCCGAGGTTTTGCCGCCATCTCTGGCTGCGCAGGTGCTGCATCACCTCGAACTACTTCGGCAGACAGGTGAACTCCAGCAGTTCGATTATCAAATTGTCGTGGATGGCCGCGAAGAGGCGTATGAGGCGCGCATGGTGGCGAGCAATGCAGAGGTATTGGTGCTTTCGCGCAACGTAACCGAGCAGCGACAGGCTGAACGCGAGCGCAATGCCATGCAGGAACAGATTATTGCTGCCCAACAAGCGACTCTGCGCGAGTTGAGCACGCCGCTAATGCCGATTGCCAATGGTGTGGTAGTGATGCCACTTATCGGCGCAATCGATACGGCGCGGGCGCAGCATATCATGGAGACATTGCTCAATGGAATTGCCGAACACCGGGCCAGAGAGGCAATTATTGACATTACCGGCGTGAAAGTGGTTGATACGCAGGTTGCCGGGGCGCTGATCCGGGCCGCTCGAGCGGCCAGCTTGCTGGGAGCGCAGGTAATCTTGACCGGGATTAGTCCGGAGATCGCGCAGACGCTGGTGTATATTGGGGCCGAATTGCGCGACATGACAACCAAAGCCACCCTTCAAGAAGGGATTAACTACGCATTGCGCACCGTTCGCTTTTGATGAGACGTTCCGGCAACACTTGTTTCTGCGCGTGAGAAGGCTGGAACTGAATAGCCGGCAGCCAGTCTATGCCTGATTTACATGCATCGGTTGGCGCGCAGATCAAGAAGCGCCGTGATCAAGTCCTGAACTGGTTTTACCTGTTTCAGAACACTTCCGATGGTTCTGGCGTCATCCTGCCACTTTCCCAATCGGTTTGAAACAATCTCAAGCGTGGGTCATCGGCTTTAGCAGACAGTAGATTGCCGGTGTGATTTTGTTGCCTCAGGCGAGGGTCATTTGCTGTGATCGCTCATCCGGTCATGGCTCGTGAGTCGTTGTAATGTTTCTGTTGCGCGTGTTCATTACTATCGAGGGTGTAGGAGGAATCTCCTCTCGATATTGACGATACCGGGAACTTGTGCTTGTCGGTTGTCGTTGAACGCACTTTCATCGGGTTGATAGCAGGCAGAATCACGCTGGTGGAGGCGCCAGGAGCAAAAGGGATCATCGAGCAGATTCGCATTGTAAAGCTGGAGGGAAGGTATGTCCAGGCAAAGCTGGTCGCCGGTATCTGTCCTGTTGATCGTCTGTCTGCTAATTGTCACTGTGCCGGCCATCTTGTTCGGTGCGCCATCCGGTTTACCGATCAGATTGCGCTCACGCCAGTTTATCCCTCCTGTCGGTTTTTCGGCCAGAGAGCGGTTCCTGTTGACAGCTCAGGCCGCGTCGCTCACCGACGATCGGATTCACGTGTTGATACAGTTTGAACGCCATCCAACCGATCGACAACGAAACCAACTGGCGCAATTGGGCATGACGCTCTTGTCGTATGTGCCTGATCATGCGTGGTATGCATCGATCCCGCGAGCCTGGTTGGATCGGTCAGCTCTACCGGCAGAAATGCGCTCGATTATCGCTATCCAGCCGAATGATAAGTTGTCGCCGCGTTTGCTTCGCTTCCTTGATCAACGTCCGCTCCCGGTGTTGGTGGCAACCTACGCTGACGTTCGGCTGACTGTTGTGACAGATGCGGTGCAGTCAGTTGGCGGAGTGGTTGAGAAGGAAGTGCCTGAGCGTAACTACCTGCTGGCCTTGCTCCCGGATGCGACTGCACTGCGCGCGTTGACGCAGCTCGACTCGATCTTCTGGCTTGATGCCTGGCCGGGGCCGTTTGAGCAGAAGAACGACGGTGGCCGACAGGCAACCAAAACCGATCAGGTTCATGCAGCCGGTTTGCATGGAAATCCGGCGACTGCGCCGGGGAGTATCGTGATTGGGGTGTGGGATTGTGGCTGGGTGGAAGCGAATCATCCCGGTTTTGCCGGTCGACTCACCATTGGCGATCTTGCCTCAACCAGCAATGGATGCGGCGGAGCTGCCGGAACTAACGATCACGCAACCCATGTTGCTGGAACTGCTGCCGGGAGTGGCTCAGGCAGTCCGACCGGTCGCGATCTGCGCGGTCACGCTGATCAGGCAACTGTCCTGTCATATGATGTCGATGAATCTGCGCAAGAGGTAATTCAGGCTATTCAGACTTACAACCTTGATATTGCACAGAATTCTTGGGGGCCTGATCCCGGCAACTGTGATCTGACAGTACTCGGCGTCTACGATGAGACCGCAGCAGCATATGATGCGCTGGTATACGGGAATTTCTCGGAAACGATCACCAGACCGGTGCAAGTTGTTTTCGCCAATGGAAACGAACAATCGTACTGTCCTGATGGATGGCGTACCGCGAGTGGTGGCGCCATGGGCAAGAATGTTATTGCGGTAGGAGCAACCAATTCAGACGACAAATCGATGACCAATTTTAGTTCATTCGGCCCCACCGAAGATGGGAGAGTCAACCCAACCATAGTGGCGCCGGGGTGTGAAGCCGGTGGTGAGCAGGCGATCTGGTCTACCCTGCCCGGCCAAACCTATGGTGGCGATTCATGGTGTGGCACATCGATGGCCGCGCCGGCGGTGTCGGGGATTCTGGGGCTGATGCTCGAAGCGTATAATGGAACCTACAACACTGATCCTTTGCCGGCTACATTGCGCGCCGTTCTCATTCATACGGCAGAAGATCTGGGCAATCCCGGTCCAGATTACCGGTTTGGCTATGGTCACGTTGATGCGCTGGCAGCCGTTCGCCTCATTACCGCAACGGCAAGTCCTGCTCAGTCGGCATATATCAAGGTCGAGTCAATTGTCAATGGCGAAACGAAAACGTACTCGCTCACTCACAGCGGTGGTCCGCTGAAATGCACTCTGGCCTGGGATGATGTGCCGGCTACCATTTCGGCCAGTTCAACGCTGATCAACAATCTCGATCTGGCGCTGGTCGCTCCAGACAGTACAACCTATCAGCCGTGGGTGCTCGACAAGACGAGTCCGGCTGCGCCAGCAACGACCGGGACGAATAATGTGGACACGATTGAGCAGGTTGTGATTGCGGATGCGATAAGTGGAACCTGGACAGTACAGGTTTCAGGAACGAGCGTGCCACAAGCGCCGCAGACCTATGCGCTGGTTTGTCCCTTCCTGCCTGTAATGGCGACCGATGAGGCCACGGTGTTTATCCCGATCATAACCCGGTGAATAGCGTCATGACCGGTGTAACGGGTTCAGGTAGCGTGCCACTGTTCACATCATTTGAGACGCGCTGTTCGATCCGGGTTTCCGGTAGAGGGGAGGTTTGGGGTAAGGCGATCTGGAACGAAATGACATTGAGCTTGCCCCTGGCATATACAATACGGAGTGTCCGGATATGCGCTCGAATACAGGCTGGACGCGCGAGAACCTGCGGTTGAGAAAGTATTATCGCCTGAAACCGGTCTTCCGTCTCATTTCGTTCAAATCATTTGCGATCGGAGAGATCCAAAGGCCGTTCGACGTTCGCATAGATAGGTGAGGACGCATGCGAGGGTATGCGCCGGGACGAATATGAGATGAGGAGGAAGTGTGACTACCAAACAACGTACATCAGGCACCTTCTCGCGTCGGGGTCTGCTGAAAGGCGCAGTTGGTCTGGGTGGTGGACTAATGATGGCGAGTTTTGCCAACCTTTTCGGAATCGAGTCGGCTGCGGCAGACCATGATCGAAAGGATGATCCGCAACTGATTCTCAATCTGGCTGCCACGGCAGAAACGTTGGCGACAACGTTTTACTACGCCGCTCTAACGGCGGCCAAATTCAAGCTCGATGACGAAGATATTCTCTACCTCAAGCTGGCGTTGGATGCCGAGAAATACCATCTCGATTTCCTGGTAGCCAATGGTGGACGGGCGTTGACCAATCAATTCTACGTGCCGGCCAATCTGCTAACCGATCCGGCACTCTTTGTCAAAGTGGGCGCGGACGCAGAAACGGCTTTTGTGGGCGCCTACCTTGCCGCCACCCGCCGCTTTGCCGAACTCGGCGCCGATCGGCTGGCCGGCACCACTGCCCAGCATGCGTGCAGTGAAGCGCAGCACCTTGCCCTGGTGCGCGAGATTGGCGGTTTCGCGCCGAATAATTTGCCGTTGCCATTGCCGATTTACTACAATGTTTCTGATGCGGTGCCGACGCTGGCGCCATTCTTGCAGGGTGGAATGGGATTCATCGGGCCGGTAACAGCGCCAAGCGCAGCGCAGATCATGGCAGCGCTGGGTGGGGTGAAGTCTGATCGCACTGAACCGTATACCAATGTCTTTTAACCTCGGTCGAATGTTATGACCGGGCCTGTCAGGTAGATACGCCTGACAGGCTTATTTGCGTGATGTGTGATGGATGAAGCAGGTATTCCTGTATAATACAATTCGCTCGTGATTGAGATCAGGCAAAAGGTTTGGCTTCCAATGGCATCCGAACAGCCTCATCGTTCCGGCTTACGCGATCTTGCCGATGATCTGCTCATCGATCTGATAGTGCAGCGCGAAGAGGCAGCGCTCGGTGAGTTGTATGACCGCTATGCTGCGCTGGTCTACGCGATTGCGCTGCGGGTGACTGCCGATCGACAGACTGCCGAAGAGGTGATGCAAGATGTCTTCCAAAATATCTGGCAAACCGCCGGTGGATTTCGCCGTCAGTCAGGCGCAGTCAGCGGTTGGATTATCGGTATTACCCGTCATCGCGCTATCGATGCGCTGCGCAGCAAACGAGAGCGAGGACGGAGTCGTGAGGTGACGGGTATTGATGTGAGCGCAATGCCGCCTGCGGCTACAAAAATAGACGATGATCTTGAGCAGCGCGCATTGCAAGAAACTGTGCGCGCCGCGTTGGCCGATCTTCCGCAGGCGCAACGGCAGGCGATAGAAATGGCATATTACGGTGGTTTGACCCAGATGGAAATTGCCAAACGATTAGGCGAACCGATTGGCACGATCAAGACTAGAATCCGGCTGGGTTTAACCCGACTGCGTGATGTCTTGCGAACACTGGTGGAGCAATGATATGGGCTCTTCTCGAGAGCATCCTGATGACATAACTGAATTGCTGGCAGCCTATGCGCTCGATGCGCTCGATTCGACAGAGCGCGCGCGCGTGCAACATTTGTTAATGGAACAACCAGAACTTCAGCAGACACTGGCCGAGCTACGGTTGGCTGCCGATCTCTTGCCGCAGGCGCTCGAACGTCCATCGTTGCCGCCAGAACTGCGGCAGCGTACCCTGGATTACGCCGTCGGTCGTAGCCCGACAGTTCGCAGGTCGTTTGCCGGTTCACCGGGGAAGCGCTTGTGGTCGTGGCTGGAAGCAAAAAACATTCTGGTTGTGACCCTTGGCGTGCTCTTACTGATTGCCGTCGGCGTCATCAACGGATTCAATACGGAATTAAACGTCGTTCGTCAACAGCGCGATCAGGCTCTTTCCCAGGTCGCTACTGCCCAGATTGCTGCGCAACAACTGGCAGTCTTGCTGACCGCTTCGGCCCCGCTGGCGACGCTTACCGGCGAGTTGGGGCAGGGCGTGGTGGTGCGGGATGAAGCAGGTGATCTGGTTGTGATTGCCACGTTACCCTCTCTGCCGGCGAGTCAGGTGTACCAGCTCTGGTTGATTGAAGGCGCGGCTGCGCCGACGAGCGGTGGCATTTTCACCGTTGACGCGAATGGCTATGGAATAGTCCGTCTACCCGGTCTGTTGCCGCAAAGCGGGACAACATTCGCTATTACCGCCGAACCGGCCCCCGGAAGTCCGGCGCCAACCGGTAGCATTCTGATCAGTGGTCAGGTATCGTGACCCGGATAGCAGCTTTACGGCAAGGCGCGATCCGACACATTACGGCACCGGATTGCGAGATCCGATGCCCGGCAGACCGGCATGGTGGTTGGAAGAAATTAAGGCTCACTGGCCTGAGACAATGCCTTCTAAAGCGGTCCGGTCATTCCCGTTGATTGTAGAAACGGGCAAACATCTGGTATCATACAAATGGATTCAGCCGGGTTATTGGTTAGCTACATACCTGGAGCGCACTAAGCGATCTCGCTGGATAGACGCCTGTGGCACTGTTTGCTAAGCAACACGTTTCTACAATCGGGCACATCGCGGAGTCGCAGTTTTGGCGCTGATTGCCTGGTATCAGGCGCTAGAATTGCAATGATGGGTAGCCATCCTGCGCCAGAAGAAACTGGTTTCAGTTCCCACGGCGCATGCAGGCGAGCGTCAGTCGTCTCAGGGTAGTTGTGGTTGAACAGGCAATCAGAGCAAATCAGTGTGATCATTCCCGGTTTTTATCTGATCAAGGCAGCCTCGTGTTGAGGCTTTGCTAACTCTCCAGGGAGGATGTCTGTGTCGGTTGATGAATTGGTCGATACGACCACGTCCCAGTGGTTGGTGGCGACTGAACCGCTTGCCGGCTTCTTGCGTCAATCGGCAGCGATGCATCGTCACCTCTGCCCGCGACAGGTGTTAGGGGCGCGGATGGGAATGTATGCCGGAGAATTGCTCGGTCTGACACTACCTCAGACTACTACCAAGCGTTTGTACGTTTTCGTGGAAACCGACGGTTGCTTTGCCGATGGCGTCAGTGTGGCAACCGGGTGCTGGCTGGGCCGGCGGACGATGCGGCTGGTCGATGAAGGGAAGGTCGCTGCTACCTTCGTTGACATTCAGACCGGTCAGGCCTGGCGGATTGCGCCCCGCGCCGATGTACGCGAGCTAGCTCGTCGCCACGCTCCTAACGAACGCAGCCGCTGGCATTCCTACCTGGTTGCCTATCAACGGATGCCAGTAACTGAACTCCTTATTGCGCGGCCAGTTACTCTCAACCTCGATCTAAAAGCGATCATTAGCCGAAATGGTTTACGCGCTATTTGTGCCGGGTGTGGCGAAGAGATTATCAATGCCCGTGAGGTGATGCGCGACGGCCAGCCATTCTGCCGCGCATGTGCCGGCGAGCGATATTATCTTGGGTAGACAGAAGCATGACCCTGAAGATTGCCGCTAAGCTGTGCTGCGCGAATAATTGAGTCAACTGGCGCGCCATACCAGCAATGTACGCCAGTAGAGAAGTGTCGCGGCTATTCGCTCGTTGAGGGTCAGCGGTGGCTCGCCGGTCAGCGGAGCGACGGCAAATCCCATGGTTTGTGCCTGTCGCACCAGGGTGAGGCGGTGAGATGGTGGCGCTGCAATAATCAGGCGTCGATGGCCGGCGGTGTTGACGGTAGACAGCAAAGCGTATGGATCGGCCAGCACGCGCAGCCGTTCGGGTGGAACGCCGCGGTGGGTTATATCAGTGGCCACCAGTTCAGCATGCGAACCGGCCAGATATGCGAGTGGCGCTACGCCGGTATTGATCAGATCGGTCAGTTGGACACTCATTTCCACGTCAAGCGGCGCGGTAGCAGCCACAATTATCGCATCGGCGCTCAATGTCGGCGGTTGGGGGAGGGGTTCGGCTACGGCCCACAATGTCAGGCCGGTGAGCAAGATCAGGCCGATCAGCAGCCAGCGTAAGGCATAGCGAAACGATTGCCACCAGAAGCGCATAAGAGTCACTCTCATTGATTCGGTGCCGGAAATAAACTACTCATCAATGTCAACACTTGCTGGATTGTAAATGGCTTGGGCAGGATCGAATCAACGCCGCGTGTCCGCGCTTCGGCCAGCTCGATCTGATCACTCCAACCTGTTACCAGCACAATGCGCGTGGTCGGATCAACTTGTCGGATATGGGCAACCAGCTCCCAGCCGGACATGCCGGGCATTCCCAGGTCAGTGTAGATAATCTGATAGCAACCGGGGGATAGTTGCGCCAGCGCCTCTTCACCTGAGACAGCTTCATCAACGCTATGACCAGCGCGTTTCAAGATGCGAGCCAGCACCTTGCGTACCGCTTCCTCATCATCAACAACCAGGATTCGCATGCGAGGCACAGGCAGAGCGAGCGCGGCTGGCTGTTCTTCTATTGGCGGCTGACCTATCGGTAACCAGATGTAAAAGGTACTACCCCGACCAGGTTCACTTTCCAGTGTAATCTTCCCTCCGTGTTGTTGCGCAATACCACGAGCGATGGCCAGTCCCATTCCGGTTCCTCGCGCGCCCTTTGTGGAAAAAAAGGGGGCAAAGATCCGTTCGTGTAGTGATGGATCAATCCCAATACCGGTATCTTGAATCGACAGCATCACGGCAGCCTCTCCCAACAGGTTAGACGGCGCCAATGCAGTGCGCAGGGTAATTGTACCGCCATCTGGCATGGCATCAATTGCATTCAACACCAGATTGATGACCAGTTCACGCAGCGCAGGCGCATTACCGGCGATAATCGGCAGCGGCGCTAACTCGGTGCGCACATTGATCATGATCCCACGACTTTGCGCTTCATCGCGCCAGCGCGGTCGAGTAAGTGCCAGACTCTCCTCGACGACCTGGTTCAAATCAACAGCGCTATTCGGGGTCGATTGACTGGTCTGAGCAAAGCCTTGCAGTCGCCTGACCGTAGCTGCACCGTCGAGCGCTGCCAGTTCGATCGCGCGCAACCCTTCGCGCAAGTGTGGATCATCATACTCGGTTAACAATAATTGCACGTGACCGAGAATGCTTGCCAATAGATTGTTGAAATCGTGCGCCACACCGCTTGACAATTCACCGAGCGCGCGAAGGCGATCGCGTTCAATCAACTGCTCGCGCGCGCGTTGCAATTCGCTATCGTGATGAATGTTGGCAATGGTTACACCAATCAGATGGGCCATTGCCATAACCAGATCGAGATCGCTCTGACTAAAGATGCCTTTGATCTCACTTTCAATAATAATGACAGCAAACACCTGGCCATCGACCAAAACCGGCACAATCATCTCAGCCGCCGTTTTCGGCAGGCTTGGATGGTGAACGTAACGTTCATCTCGCGTCACATCGTTGACAATCGCCGGCTGAGCGTGATGAATGACCCATCCACTAATGCCTGATGTAATTGGCAAGGGTGGGAAGATCTGTTGCCAGGGCCGCTGGTGCATCAGATGGCCGCGCGCCGCATGAATAACCAGGTTCTCGCCTTCGATCACGCCAATAAGCACCTGATAGTAGCCAAACGACCGGTGAAGCAACTCGGAAGCTTCGTCGAGCAACTGATCGATCGAACGCAGCGCGCCAATGCGAACACTAAACTGTTGCAACACCTGGAATTGGCGTGCCCGTTCTTGCGCTTCGCGCAACAGGCGAACATTGTTGATTACTACAGCTACCTGCTCACCAAACATTTGAGCCGCGGCAACGTCTTCAGCAGTGAAGGCATCAGGTGTCCATTTGTCGATGGTCAGCACGCCGATAATGGTCTGGTCAACCCGAAGTGGAACGCCGATCCAGGAGCGAATGATGTCACTATCAGGCACTTTTTGCCAGCTCGGCACGGTCTGCACATCGGGATGATACATAGCGCTGCCCAATCGACACAACTCTTTGATGAGCGAACCCGGGCCGGCATAGAGCGTGATCTGATCAAACTGGCTGCGCAGGCCGCGCTGCGCAATCAGGCGGACATACTCTTTATCGTGAACGACGAAGACGCAGGCCGAGTCGAAATGAACAAAGCGGTGCAATTCAGCAAGTATGTGATCGAGCACGCTGGCCTGGTCGATACGAGCATTGGTCAAGGCGACCAGATTACTCAGCGCTTCAGCGCGGGCATGGGCGCGGCGTTCGTAAGCGCGTCGGCGAGCATACATAATCTGACTGGCTGCAAATGTCAACAAATCGGCATCGCCTTTGCCCCAGTAGCGTCCAGACGCATAGACAACAAGCCATGCCGGCAGACCATCGAGGAGTAAATCGGTAATCAGTGCGCCTTCGCTTCGCCAGCGATCAAGCTCGCTCAGCTCGATTGCTCGACCGGTGTGATCGAAAAGCTGGTTGTATGGGGTAGCGTTAATCAAACGTGGTTCGGCTCCCAGCACTGCGGTCAGTTCGTGCAGGATCAATCGTTCGGCCTGATCAGACTCTGCGCTGAACGCCAGAATTCGCTCACGCGCAGTAGCCCGGCGCAGGATTTGAGCAGACGTTGCGTTATCAATCGCAATTGCAGCCAGATCGGCAAAGATCGTCGTAGTCTCGATCACCTCGTGACTAAACGGCGCGGCCAGGCCAAAACGCGCCAGGCTGAGCGCGCCAAAGCAATGTTCACGCGCGGTCAAAGGGATCGCCATAATCACATCGGGGTGGCGATTGAGCATTGGCACGTAGCGTGGATCGTGACGAGGATTGATCAACTGCAAGATTTGACGGTGAGCAACAGTCCAACCCGCAACCCCTTCACCTAACCGTAAACGGAACGTCCGCTCAATCTCAGGAGGATCTTCCAGGCCAAGAATGGCAGCGCATGATAACCATTCACTCTGTTCGTCAAGCAGCCAGATGGTGACGACATCGGCTCCGCTTAATTCGCGCGTGGCGGCGAGAACCTGGCGAAGAACTTCTGGCAGGTCAAGCGAAGAGAGCACAGCCTTGCTGAGCGCAAGGATGGTAGCAGTAGGTGAAGTAACACCTGCTAAGTTTGGCTGTAGATAGTTGGTTTGATCCGGATTTGTCATAATTCTATTATACTCGCTCCCTATCGGTATGAACGGTCTCAATGAATCTGATATGCGCATTCCTGGGGGATCATTTGAAAAAACCGCGCAACTTTTGCTTGTGTGGCGCGGTTTACTTCATGTAAGACGTTTTCGCGGTGAGCGCAGGAAAGGAGCAGAACATGCGCAGCTTTCGGGGAACGATGAATCGAGTGGAGCTGATCGGGCGGCTTGGCAACGATCCTGAGGTGAAGCAGATTGGGAATGGCATTTCGTTTTGCCGGTTTAATCTGGCTACCAATCGGCCCGGCGCTAATGATGACCAGGGCAAACGGACGAGCGAAACCGAATGGACGACGGTAGAAGCATGGGAGCGGTTGGCCGAGATATGTGGCAATTATCTGCAAAAAGGTCGCCGGGTGATGGTGATGGGTAGTTTGCGCACCGACAAATGGCAAGACAATGAAAGCGGACAGACCCGCTTTCGCACTTATGTGCGCGCCGATGAAATTATCTTTCTTGATAGCGGTGGGCGACAAGACGAAGATGGGGAGGAATAGCCTCGCCTGATAGCCTGATGAAGCAAAGACGCAAAGAGAAATGCGACATGGTGTTTGGATTGCTTGCTAGCAACGTTATCGGTTTTCTTTGCGTCTTTGTACTACTTCTTCCCTACTCTTCGGCAAACAAAGGTGTAGAAAGATAACGTTCACCGTTAGAAGGCACGATAAAGACAATCAGCTTGCCGGCATTTTCGGGGCGACGGGCCACCCGGAGCGCGGCAGTCGCGGCTGCCCCGCTGGAAATACCGACCATCAAGCCTTCTTCGCGGGCCAGGCGGCGGGCCATTGCAAAGGCATCTTCGTTGCTCACCTGCTGGATCTCGTCAAGGATGCTGGTATTGAGCACATCGGGAACAAAACCGGCGCCAATCCCTTGAATCTTGTGTGGGCCGGGCTTGCCACCCGATAACACTGGTGAAGCTTCTGGCTCAACGGCCACAATGCGCAGGCTGGGACGGCGTGGCTTCAGCACTTCGCCAATACCGGTCAGGGTACCGCCAGTGCCGACGCCGCCGACAACAATATCGACCTGACCATCGGTATCGCGCCAGATCTCTTCGGCAGTTGTGGCGCGATGAATGGCCGGATTGGCCGGATTCTTGAACTGTTGCGGCATAAAGCTATTGGGAATCTCTGCCAGCAGCTCTTCAGCGCGGGCAATCGCGCCTCGCATACCCTCACTACCCGGCGTCAGCACCAGTTCGGCGCCAAACCCGCGCAGGAGCTTGCGTCGCTCGATACTCATCGTTTCGGGCATGGTCAGGATCAGGCGGTAGCCGCGCGCAGCGGCAACTAACGCCAGCCCGATACCGGTGTTGCCGCTGGTTGGCTCGATAATAACCGTCTCGCCGGGACGGATCAAACCTTCCCGTTCGGCGGCGTCGATCATTGCGAGGCCGATACGGTCTTTAACTGAGCTGGCAGGATTGAAAAATTCAAGCTTGGCGACGACGGTTGCCTGGGTATCGTTGACGCGATTAAGTCGCACCAATGGCGTGTTGCCGATCAATTCGGTAATCGAGTTGTAAATCCGAGCCACGGCATACTCCCTTGTGATTAGTTTCCGATTCTGTCTGTATTGTAAACAGGTCGGTTTGAAATGTCAATTTGTTGTGCAAAAAAGTTAAGTTTTTATCGGAACAGGTCAACTTTTGCGTATCTGTCTGAGTGTTGAAGTGTCGGGGTTGCGCGGAGGGTGGTGGTGCGCGGATCCGGGGCGCAAGGGTGGGGGTATGCGATGGGGGCGTGGGGGCGCGAGGGTGGGGGTGTGCGATGGGGGCGTGGGGTGGGGAATGGGCGTAGGGTATGGGGGCCGGGCGGGGAGCGGGGAAGGTGTTGATGTGGGACGTAGAGGTAAGAGGGTGGGCGTAAGAGTGGGGGGTTGTGGGCGCGTGGGTGATGGGACGTGGGCTGATGAAGGCCGGGGCACACAGGTAAGGAGAGGTGGAGATAGCGAATTGGTTTAGCGCGATTACAACACAGCAGGCTGGCAGCGTGTCGCAGCAGTTTCCGGCATTGTGTAATTGCTCGCGGCTCATTATCTGCTGCTCACGCACCAGTCGATTGATTGTAGGCATGCGGCCTCTCGTGCCGGCCATGACCCCGTGCATTGCAGCGGCTCGCAAAGCCAATAATCTTATACCGTTGCAGAGGTGGTCTTGTGTCCATCTTAACCCCATGCATTGTAGTTGCTCAGACCGTGCTATACTAGGCGACGCAAGGATACCAACCTTACATGGAGGGGACAGGATATGCGCGGTCGCGCAGTGCGTCCGGTCGATCGAGCCGGCGGCGGAGAAGAAGCGATTCGGTTAACAAGGTGCGCGGGTACCTGGCTGGCCGACCCGCCTGACGAGGCTGAACAGGGACGGATTGCGGCGGCAGTGCGCGCTTTGACCGGGCAACGGGCCCTGGCAATTGAATTGCATCGGGATCAGGCCGCGCTCGATGCCTATTGCATCGAATTGTTCCGCGATCCCATGTTTGATCCGCTGCACATTGGCCCGGAGGTGATTCGGCGTATCATTGCCAGGCTTGGCGAACCACCGCTGGCTGATGGAGAGGATACTGCTGCTTTCTCAGCTTATTTGCAGCAAGCAGTGTTGTCTTTTGCGCTCCCCAATCCGCGTCGTTTGCTGGCAGCGCAATTGCGGCGCTATCTGCCGCATTTCACCGAAGCCGGTGATTGGAAGGCTGCCATCGCCATCGACTACAGCGCTTTTCGCACTTCGCTGGGCAATGAAGTGACGCCTTTTCTGGCCCAGATGACCCTGGCCGGGCTGGCCGATTATTACGATGAGTTGCCGGAGGAATGATTAGTATTTAGTATATTGTTTCTTTCTTTGAGTTGCTTTAAGGTTTGTAAATCGAATGATTATGGTAGAATGTCCTAATTGTTCGATCAAATTGTTGTAAAACTGATGTTTGTGTCATAACGCGGGATTATGTTTTTTGTTATTTTAGATAAACCAAAGAATTGTAATAATTCGTTGAATCAAATAGTAATTCTGCATTGAATCGTGTAGTATTGGCGCTAAACATTATTGGGACTCAACGAGAGACTTAGAGACAAAAGAGGTTTGATACTCCGATGAACGCTCGGCGATCTTTTAAATCAGATGAGAGCTTTCTCGAGAAAATCTCAATGGGCGCTGTTGGAGTCCGAAAGGTCTTCGAAGATTTGAAAGAACAGGGTCACTGTCCCCTCGAGTTAGAGCGCGGTTCAATGAGCTTTAAGATCTGGAAGAATATTAAAATTAAACGCATTAGGGTTCCAGATATTTTCTGCATAGATTGTGGTTGTCGCATCGAGTCTAGAGCAAAAACTTCGTTTGAGATCTCGATGTCCCATTCATTATCTGATCCAGAACGTGGTTGGGATTATGGATTAAACGATAATGACTTTGTGGCATTAGTTGTTTGCAAACGAAATGGTGTTAGTCCAATTGATTGGCAAGCTGACGAGAAAGTTCAGTATATCTCTGTTGGTGATCTTCGTTTCGCTCAAAAGAATAATCACGCGATTCTTGTGAAACCAAAAGGAGCGGAAGAAGGTTTCGAGACAAGGATTAGTTGGCCTGCTGTGATAGCAAAATCTGATGGAAAGATCAAGACCATTACAGATGAGATCATTCAATATCAAAGATTTCATGATAACAGAGTGATTACATTGAGTCTGGATAGACAAGGGATTAAGTTGAAACCTTTTGTTCAAGACGGCGATAATATTTCTATACATCAGGTGCTTGCTGCTGTTATTTCTGTTACTAGAAAAATTCCTTGTTCTAGGAAGATGAGTGAAGATAATTACATTGCTCAGCTTTCGAGTCAGTCTCTAAGTGAGCGATACACTGCAGCTAGAGTTTTATCAATGTTTTCATCAGAGAAATCTTTTAAGGCGTTACTCGATCAGATGAATAATGAAGAAGAACATATCTATGTCAGGCTCGAAGCGGCTGCAAGCCTGGCTCGTCATGGCCAAGAAGAAGGCTGGTCATTTATTGAGAAATGTCTCGGGGATAAATATCTCCAAAACCGATTAGAAGCTGTTATTATTTTGGGAGAGATTCAAGTTGACAAATCCTGCCAAATGCTATGCTCTGTGCTGGAAGATAATCAACAACATCCTGAAATTCGAGCTGGAGCGGCTTGGGCGCTTGGGGAATTACATAACAAGTCAGCTCTCAAAACCCTGGTCGATAGTTTTTCGACCATACATGAAAGTGTTCGCAATGAAGCTGCAAAGTCTTTGGCAAAGTTAGCTTTCCATTTTTCTAAAGACCTTCTGAATGATTTCCCGCAAGTTGCTTCAGATAAAAGGCCTGGTATAGCATGGGCGTTAAGCAAATCAGGTGGGTTCGAGCTTGAAGATTTATTGGGAATACTTGTTGATGAAGATACTCGTCATTGGATATCGTATATACTCGGTACGCAAAATCCGGAGATGTATGCTGGCCAGATAGAAAAGTTAAAAGAGCGAGATCCTCATGTATATTTTGCAGTTAATGTTTTGTGGAAAATAATGACAAGCTGGATCTATAGACTGGAGGAATATTGATGAAATCACTTCCAGATCCTCTGTATAGAACTCATCATGGAGTAGCATACGTCGGTGATGCTCTTGAATTGCTTCAAGGTCTTCCCGATGAAAGTATTGATCTTGTGCTTACTTCACCACCCTTTGCTTTGCAGCGCCGAAAGGAGTTTGGTAATGTTGACCAGGATGCATATGTAGATTGGATTTTATCATTCTCTGCTGAAGTAAAACGGGTGCTAAAAAACACAGGTAGTTTTGTGCTCGATCTTGGAGGTGCTTATCGCAAAGGTAGACCTGTCAGATCCCTTTATAATTATCGTGTGCTTATTCGAATGTGTGATGAGCTGGGGTGGAATCTCGCCGAAGAGTTCTTCTGGTTTAACCCGTCTAAGTTGCCTTCGCCCATAGAGTGGGTCAATAAACGCAAGATTCGCGCAAAGGATGCTGTCAATACTGTCTGGTGGTTTTCTAAAATAGATAATCCGAAGGCTGATATTACGAAGGTTTTGACACCCTACTCAGAGCGGATGAAGCTTTTGCTTCAGAATAGCAAAAAGTATTATTCACCGAAGAAGAGGCCATCTGGACATAATATCAGTGATCGGTTTGCTGAAGACAACGGTGGCGCTATTCCTCCAAATCTGCTTCAAGTTCCAAACACAGAGAGTAACTCACAGTACCTTAGGTGCTGTCAGATTGCGGGTATTACTGGCCATCCCGCCAGATTCCCTGAAAAGATCCCTGAATTTTTTATTCGTTTTCTTACCGATGTAGGCGATACAGTTTTAGACATCTTCGCTGGTTCCAATACTACAGGCGCAGTAGCAGAAACGTTGGGACGAAATTGGATTGCATTTGAAATTGATCAGTCGTACCTTGCTGCTTCAGCTTTCCGTTTTATTAATAGGTTTGAGAAGGAAATGGTTAAGTCCTTATATGACAATCTTTCCGCAAGCGGAGCAAGGGGATTTGTTATTCCACAAGAGGTAGTACAGCCATATCTTTTCGAAGAGATGATTTAGTGCAAAGTCGGTAGTAGTGAGGTATATTATCGTCATAAAACTAGTACATAACGCGCTAAATCTTGTCTGCGCCGCGCTATTAGCGTGACTAGGTGAGTGTGCAGGATAAAATAATGAAGAGTGGAGCAATAGTCGATCTCAAATATGATGTTGGCACAACAATTATAACTTGGCTTATTACCAAATATGCTTCAGAAAAAGTATGAAAATTTTGGTTATCTGTACGGATGCCCAGGTGCGTCTTACATTTGCTGTGCAGTTGCAGTAAGTGGCGCCACATATGGGGGTTTGAAAAATGTATGAATAACACGTGAATGAAGACAAGAATATCTTGATGCATTGGATAGTTGTGATAAAAATAAAGAACTTCACGCATAATAAAGTGTAAATTCAAAAACATCAAAAACAACAGCAAATAAAAGTTATTCTTTTGAAAGACATCTTGGGAGATGATAGGTTACACGATAATCTTATTGTTTCAAGCCAAATAGTTGTGGAAAATTTTTATTAAAGGAAATGGTAGACGTTATTTAGATGTAAAGCTGATAATGTTTCTGTAAGAACGGATAGGCTGTCCAAAAACGGTATTGCGCAAGAAGTTCGTAAGAGCCATGGCTAAACGCAAAGCTATTGCATGAAGTTAGCTTAGCATCATTATAATAAGAATTTCTTGCTTTCAAACGAAAAGTATTGTCATAGCTCACGTGAAGATAAATAAAGGATTAGTGTCACAGAAGACGCTATCTACTAACAACATTAATTTCTTGCTTGGAAAAATAAATGATAATGAAGTAAGAATCAAACAAAAAAAGAACCTAATTCAGTAGCGAGAGCGGACTTAATGACATGACAATTATCACAGTGGCACTTGCGCGCGTTGTTTCCAGTCATGATTTCAAAGGTGCTGATATATGTGGTACAATAGTATAGACTCGGATACCTGAAAACGAGACAGATATTTTGGTAAATCCGTTCTACCGTGATGTGTCCCCAAAGCTGCCTCCAGTTGCAACAATCGCAAAATATGGTATAATGCAGCTCCGTCAGGCCCCCATCGTCTAGTGGCCTAGGACA
>NZ_CAKZNK010000110.1 GCF_937129525.1 uncultured Chloroflexus sp.
TTGTCGGCATATACTGCGCCAGCTTCTTGGCCAGATTCATCGCCGGCATCGTCTGCAGCCAGACCCGGCCCGGGCCGCGTAGCGTCGTCAGGAACAAACCTTCACCGCCAAACAGGATGTTCTTAAAGCCGCGTACCATCTCGACATCGAATTGCACGGTCGGCTCGTACATCGCCACGTGACCGGTGTCAACCTTCAACATCTGATTGACTTCGAGCGTGTACTCGACAATTTCGCCGTCAAGCTCCACAAAAGCCAGCCCAGGACCGGTGAGTTTCTGCATAATGAAGCCTTCACCGCCAAAGAAACCGGCCCCCAGTTTGCGGCGGAAGTGAATGTCGAGCGAGACGCTGCGCTCGGCGCACATAAACGCGTCTTTCTGACAGATCATCGTCTGCCCTGGCCCAAGGTTGAGCGGCACGATCTTGCCCGGAAACTCGGCGGAAAAGCCGATAATTCCCGGCCCGCCTTGTGGCGTGAAGTTGACCATAAAGATCGACTCGCCTGAGAACATGCGCTTGAACGCCCCGCCAAGCCCCCCTTCCATGTTGGTTTGCATTTGGACATTGGCGCTCATCCAGCTCATGCCTCCCCGTTCCGAGAAGACGGTCTGACCGGCAGGCACTTCGAGAATGACTGCCTGCATTGTGGTGCCGATGATCTTGTAGCGGAGACCGCTGGCGCCGATACCGGTGCCCACAATCGGTGGTTCGGGAAGATCAAGCCGTTCACCGGGACGATTATCGTACACATCGGCCATGCTGGCCGCTTCCCCGGAAGGTGGAATGAGTGACGGCGCCGCCGCCGGACTGCTCGGTGGTGTCGTCGGCGTCAATCGATAGCCGCAGTTGGTGCAAAAACGCGCTCCTGGCGTCACTGCAGAGCCGCATTGCGGACAAGTCATACGTAAACCTCCTTACCTCATCTGCTGCTCTAACATCACAATCTACGTAGCCGGAGCGCCAAAAGTTTCGTGCGTTCAGCCTTTGCTGAGCGTTTGCAAAAATTCGGCGTTCGACTTTGTCTTCGCCATCCGGGTTAGCATCAACTCAGTGCCATCGTTGTCGCCGAGCATGCTTACCATGCGGCGTAATGTCCACACCTGTCGTAGCGTCTCTGGGCCGAGCAAAAGATCCTCGCGGCGCGTGCCTGAACGCTGAATGTCGATGGCGGGAAAGATGCGTTTTTCGGCCAGCTTGCGATCTAGATGGAGCTCCATATTGCCGGTACCCTTAAACTCCTCATAGATCACATCGTCCATGCGCGAACCGGTGTCAATCAGGCAGGTCGCAATGATCGTCAGCGAACCGCCGTTCTCGATATTGCGCGCTGCGCCGAAGAAGCGCTTGGGCGGGTAGAGCGCGACCGGATCGATACCACCGGAGAGGGTGCGTCCGCTTGGCGGCATTGCCACGTTGTAAGCGCGGGCCAGGCGGGTGATCGAGTCCATCAAGATTACGACATCGCGCCCGATCTCAACCAGGCGTTTGGCCCGTTCGAGGGTCATCTCGGCAACCTTAGTGTGGTTTTCTACCGGCTCGTCGAAGGTAGATGAGATGACCTCACCCCGCACCGAGCGCCGCATATCGGTCACCTCTTCTGGTCGTTCGCCGATCAGCAGCACCATCAGGTGAATATCGGGGTAATTGGTCGTAATGCCATTGGCAATCGCCTTGAGCAGCATCGTCTTACCGGCTTTAGGTGGCGAAACAATCAGACCGCGCTGCCCGCGCCCAATCGGCGCGATCAAATCGACCAGCCTCGTATGCAAGAGGTTCGGTTCAGTTTCTAACTTGATCTGTTCGTTGGGAAAGATCGGAGTTAATTGATCAAATAGCGGTCGTTGACGCGCCGTTTCAGGGTCTTGTTCGTTGATCTTCTCAACCCGCAAGAGTGAGTAATACCGTTCATTCTCTTTCGGTGGTCGGATCTGACCCCAAATCTGATCGCCACTGCGCAGCGCAAATCTGCGGATCTGCGATTGAGAAACGTATACGTCTTCCGGGCTGGGAAGCATTCGATTGCCGCGTAAAAAGCCAAAACCTTCCGGCATAATGTCCAGAATGCCGTCACTGTAAATTGTGCCGGTATCGATAGCTTGCTCAATCGTTTGAGCCTGGATCAATTTGTCGATTAATTCTCGTTTCTTCAGAGTGCTAATGCCCGAAATATCAAGTTTGCGCGCCATCTCGCGCAAATCGGCGAGCGTTTTCGTTTCTAATTCGGCCACCGTCATCACGATAGATACTCCTTGAAGCAACAACGATGAGGGTTATGGTAGACGCGATTCAGAAGATGCGCATGATCCGGCGGCCACGCGGATCGCGCGCACCAATGTAGAATGAAATCAGGACATAGCAAATAGATCAATGAGATGTATCTCTTGCGCCAGCATAATCAGTGAGCCGGTCACTATGCGTGCCGCCTGTTTGGCGATGTGAAAATGGGGAGAACTACCGTAGCGCCAGCGGCGCGAGAGTCACAAGGCGCTGCGATATGGTTGTATCCGGGATTTGAGCTTAGTATAACACGTATGTCAAGATCGAGGCAAGACGGAAATATGGCTTGCTCGTGGTATTGACGATGTGTTTGCCGCATCACGTGATACCCCGACTGACCGGTTTCCAGCCTGCGCAGACGGAATGTCGCCGCTGGCGCGCGCAACAGCCCATCTGCGCAGGCATTATGTGTCGATTGGCGCCGATGGTCGGGCTTGCCGGCCATGGTGTGATGCTACTGGCTGGCGCGTCGATCGCAGTGTAGCCGGCAAGCCTAAAATTGAATGAGCGAGAAAACGTTGTGGTTGCGCAACCGTTCACGTCCGTTCAGAAAGGTCAGTTCAATCACAAAGGCCAGCTCGGCAACCTGACCGCCGGCCATGCTGATCAGATCGCACGCCGCTGCAATTGTGCCACCGGTAGCCAGAAGATCATCGATCACCAGCACGCGCGCTCCGGTTGGGAAGGCGTCGCGGTGGATCTCGAGCTTGTTGGTGCCATATTCCAACTGATATTCGATCTGGTACGTTGCTGCAGGTAATTTGCCCGGTTTGCGGATGGGTACCAGCCCCACGCCAAGACGATACGCCAGTGGCGCACTAAAGATAAAACCGCGCGATTCGATACCAACCACTGCGTCAATCTGCTGATCACGGTACCGTTCGTGTAGGCGATCGATGACCTCGCTAAACGCTGGCCCATTGCCGATCAACGTCGTAATGTCCTTGAACTGGATGCCAGGGATCGGAAAGTCAGGAATGTTCCGGATGAGACTGGCTAAATCCTGCTGCGCCATAGACCCTCCGTGGTAGACAGATACCGGTACACCGGCTATTATAGAGAACTCAAGGGTTTTTGTGGCGGAATTGACGTGAAACATTTCACGAAATCAATTCGTTTTATTGTTGATACGCCTATCATTGTAACGGATCAGGTTATGTACGCAATTGAATGTCATCGTCTTGGTCGCCAGTTTGATACCCTTGTCGCGGTAGCCGATCTCGATCTGGCGATTCCTGCCGGAGCTATCTTCGGTTTTCTGGGACCAAATGGAGCCGGGAAGACCACGACAGTGCGCATGCTGTGCGCGCTCATTGCCCCCTCGAGTGGTTCGGCGCGTGTCGCCGGCTATGATGTCCAATCCCAGGCTGCTCATGTGCGCGCTACAGTTGGTATCCTTACCGAAACTCCCGGCCTTTACGACTCGCTGACCGCGCTCGAAAATCTCATCTTTTTTGGTCGGCTGTATGGTCTTACTGCCGATCGCGCCGCCGAACGCGCCGCTCATTACCTGCGGCTCTTCGAGCTGTGGGAACGACGGAATGATCCGGTTGGTGGCTTTTCCAAGGGGATGCGCCAGAAGCTGGCTATCGCGCGCGCGTTGCTGCACGATCCGACGATTGTGTTTCTCGATGAACCAACCGCCGGCCTGGATCCGGCGGCAGCGCGCGCCGTGCGCCATGTCATCAAGACATTGCGCGCCGACGGTCGCACAATCTTTCTGACCACTCATAATCTGGCCGAGGCCGATGAATTGTGCGATTTGATTGGGGTGTTCCGTACCCGCCTCATTTCGCTCGATACCCCGACCAACCTGCGCGCGCGCTTGTTCGGTCAGAGCGCGCGGATCGTGCTGGCTGGGCCGGCAGCGCCACTGGTGCCACTGGTGCAGCAATTGCCGTTTGTGAGTGAGGTTGTGGCTGAGGAACGGGCGCTGTTGGTGCGTCTGACCGATCCAGAGCGGAATAATCCAACACTGGTGCGCGCCCTGGTCGCTACCGGTGCCGACATCTGTTATCTGGAACCATTTACGCCCTCGCTGGAGGCGGTATATTTGGAGCTGTTGCATGATGAGTCGGCAGTGGCAGCTTGATCCGGCTGGGATGTAATCGAAAGGAGGGCTACGGTGAATTGGGAACGTATCATCGTGCTGATCGGCAAAGAGTGGCTCGAGCTGCGTCGCTCACGCGGGTTGCTGCTCAGCATGTTGTTGCCGCCGTTGCTGTTGCCCATCTTTTCGCTCGGCCTGATCTTCGCTATGGGGTTGGTGAGTGACCCCGATACGGCTGACATCCCGGCAGCGGCAATCGACCCGGCGCTGGCCGATCTGGGCCTCGAAGCGCTGGCGCAAGTGATCTTTGGCCGACAGTTTGCGACCCTCTTTTTGTTGTTGCCAATGGTCATTCCCAATGTGCTGGCTTCGTATAGCATCGTTGGCGAGAAGAATCGACGCACGCTCGAACCGCTACTGGCGGCGCCTATCTCGGTGGGTGAGTTACTGTTGGGCAAAGTGCTGGCTGCGATCATCCCTGGTATTGCGCTAACATGGCTCTGTGCGCTGTTGTTTGCCGTCGGGATGGTTGTGGTCGTTGTCGATCCGGTTGTGCCTGCACTGGTGCTGCATCAAGGCTGGATCGTCATGCTCTTGCTGGCCAGTCCACTCCTGGCGCTCATTTCGGTGTCGCTTACGGTGATGATCTCATCGCGCGTCAACGATCCGCGCAGCGCGCAGCAGATTGCCGGTGTGCTGGTCGTGCCGGTGATGTTGCTCTTCTTTGGCCAGATACTCGGCTTATTCGTCTTAAATTCGCTGGTGGCGCTTACGTTCTCTGCCGGGTTGTTACTCCTCGCCGCTATTCTGCTCTGGCTGGCTACGCGGCTGTTTCAGCGCGAGACAATTTTGACGCGCTGGCGCTGACTACACTTGCGTGAGGGGGTATAATTGACCTAAACGTTCATTGAGGGTGGCCCTATGAGCGCGACAACCCTGCCAATGTATGAGGTGTTGACATCGCAGCCGCCTGACCTGATCGGCGCTGTGCGTGAGACGATCCCGTCAATTGGGATGTTGATCGATGCTCTCGAGCAGCCGTCTGACCCGGCTGCGCGGTTGAGTCTGTTGCGCCAGATCGGCGCCGAATGGCATGCCTGCGGCGGTCTGGCCGAGGTCTTAACAGAACTCGGCTTGCACCTCGCCGCCCGAATACCGATGGCCCAGGGCGTGGTGGTTAGCGAATTGTTGCTTGCCTTCGGCGCGGCGCAAGAAGAACAGCGCACCCGCGAATGGGAGGCGCGCCTGGTCGCGCGCGCCGCTGAACTCGATGGCCTTCACCGCATCATCTCTGCGGCCAATTCCACCCTCGATCTCGATACTTCGCTGCAAACAGTGGTTGAAACGGTCGCGCAGGTCATGAATGTCGAGGTCTGTTCGATTTATCTCTACGATAAACATCGCGACGATCTCGTCTTGCGCGCAACGCACGGCCTCAATCGGGCCGCAGTTGGACAGGTGGTGGCTCGCCTCGGCGAGGGAGTGACCGGCTGGGCAGCGCAGCTTGGCTATCCGGTCGCGGTGAGTGATGTGTACAAAGATCCTCGTTACCATCGTGAGCCGCAGCTTGGCGAAGAGATCTTTCGTTCGATGCTGGCCGTGCCAATTGTGCTGTTTTCCGCTGAACGGTTCCAGTTTAGCGCCGATAAGCTGCAAGGCGTGATCACGGTGCAGACGATTGCGCCGCGTGATTTCACCCAGGAAGAGATTTCGTTCGTTGAAATGGCTGCCGGCGAATTGGCCTTTTTTATCGCCAATGCCCAGCTCTACCAGCAGACCGATGAACGCCTGCATCAGAAGTTGCGTGAGTTGACCACTTTGCAGCAGGTGTCCAAGTCGATTGCCGAGCAGATCGGTCTGCACGATGTGCTGAGTCTGATCGCCGAAAAGGCTGTCGATCTCGCTAAGGTCGATCGCGCTGCGATCTTTCAGGTGGGTGAAGATGGGCATCTGAAGATGGTTGCCAGTTATGGTGGCGAAGGTGATGGCGTGCGCGATCTGATCATTCAGACAGTGCGCGATGGTCGGCCACTGGCAGTGATGAATGCGTACCAGGATGCCCGCTTTCCCCAGTTGCCTGAAGTTGCCCGGCGCGAAGATTTCCACGCCCTCTTCTGTATGCCGCTGCGCGCTCGTGGGCGCACGATTGGCGGGATTTGTCTTTACCGGCGCGAACCGCATCTGTTCGATTATGAACAGGTGCGCTTGCTCAATACCTTTGCCGATGAAGCGGCAATCGCGATTGAGAATGCCCGTCTCTACGAAGAGAGCCTGCGCGCCTTGCGCGTCAAGTCGGCGCTCCTCAAAGAGATGCATCATCGCGTGCGCAATAACCTCCAGACTATTGCCGCGTTGCTCGCTATGCAGTTGCGCCGCCTCGATCCGGCCAGTCCTGGCGCCAAAGCCCTTCGCGAAAGCGCGGCCCGCATTCAGGCGATTGCGGCTATCCACAACCTGCTGTCGAGCGATGACGTTGGGGTGACGACCGTCTGCGCAGTTGCGCGACAGGTGGTAGAACACGTGCAGACGCCGCTGCTCGACTCGGATCTGCGCGTTGAATTTTCCATTCTGGGTGGCGAGGTGCGGATCGGTTCGCGCGACGCAACCGTGCTGGCGCTGGTCATCAATGAGTTGATCGATAATGCTTTGACCCATGGCCTGGCGGCTGAAGGTGGCCGGATCGAGATCGAGGCGGTGCTTGAGCAGGGCCATGTGCTTATTGAGGTGCGCGATGATGGCCCGCGCCATCCACCGCCACCACCTTCCTCGTCGCGTTCGAGCAGCGGCCTGGGTCTTCAGATTATCGAAACGCTGGTTAAGAGTGATCTGAACGGCTCGTTCAGCCTGATCCGTGACGAAGAAGCCGGTTGGATGCGGGCCAGATTGCGGTTTCCCCAACGCATGATCGAAGAGGATCGGATTGATTTGTGACGCTATCGTTGCTCGCGCAGGTTTGTTGAGACATTGTGGGGTTTGGCATCGCTCCCCATAATGTCAAGGAGTTTTTGTGGATACCACTGTCTGGGCATGGATCGGCTTCCATGCAATCGTCTTTGTGGTGCTGGCGCTCGATCTGGGGGTCTTCCATCGCCGTTCTCACCGTGTCTCGGCGCGCGAGGCTGGAGTCTGGACGCTGGTCTGGGTGTCGCTTTCGCTGGCCTTCAATGGTTTGATCTGGCTCTGGCGCGGCCCGGATGATGCGCTCAACTTTCTCTCCGGCTATCTGGTGGAATATTCGCTCAGTGTTGACAATATCTTTGTCTTTGTCTTGCTCTTCAATTATTTTCGCGTGCCGCCACAGTACCAGCATCGCGTCCTCTTTTGGGGTATTCTCGGCGCACTCATCATGCGTGGCTCGATGATCCTCCTCGGCGCGGCGCTGATCGAGCAATTTGACTGGATTCTCTACCTGTTTGGAATCTTCTTGCTGATGACCGGCGCGCGCCTGATGTTTCACGATGACGATCCAGAGGTCGATCCACAACGGAATCTGTTCGCCGCCGTGGCTCGCCGGATTGTGCCGATCACGCCAGAGCTGCGTGGCGACCGGTTTTTTGTCCGCGAAGCCGGACGGTTGAGCGCGACCCCGCTCTTCCTGGTGCTCTTGATTGTCGAGAGCACCGATCTGCTCTTTGCAATCGACTCTATTCCGGCTATTTTCGGGATCACTCACGATCCATTTATCGTCTATACCTCTAATATCTGCGCAATTCTCGGTCTCAGGTCACTATACTTTTTGCTCGCCAGCATGTTTGCATCGTTTCACTATCTGCGCTTTGGCCTGGCGATCATCTTATCGTTCATCGGTGTCAAGATGCTGACACCACTGGTCACCGGCTGGTTCCTGGGTGGCCACGGCTGGCATATTCCCACCACCGTATCGCTGGCAGTGATTGTGGTGACGTTGCTTGTGTCAGTGGTAGCGTCGATTATCCGGTCGCGACGATTGGCTACCGCGACCGATTAGCCTGCGAAGGAGCTGCGCAATGCCCGATTTCCCCACTGAAGGCTCGCCACCATTCATTAATCGTATGCTGACCATTCCCGAATGGCGTGAGTATGTCGCCAACTACGATTTCGGTCAGCTTGCGCCGAGTCGGCTGGTGCTTCATCATACCTACCGGCCCGATGAGACGACCTGGCGCGGCCTGACAACGATGCGCGGGATTCAAAAGTTTTATGCCGGCAAGGGCTGGACCGCCGGGCCGCATATCTTTGCCGGCCCCGATGGGATCTGGCTGGCAACGCCAATGTCGCAGATCGGGATCCACGCTGGCACCGGCAACGGATCGCTGGCGAAAGGATGGTATTCCATCGGCCTGGAGATGGTCGGCTATTTCGACCGGGTATTGCCATCCGGGAAGGTGTGGGAGCATTCGGTGGCGGTGATGGGCGAACTGTCGCGCCGGCTAAAGATTCCACCCCGACAGCTCATCTCCTTCCACCGTGACTACACCAACCAGAAGAGTTGTCCTGGTTGGGCCGTGACGAAAGAATGGGTGTGGGCGCAGGTGGAAGCGTATCTCAATAATGTTGCCCCGCCACCGTCGCCACCCCCCGGTCAGATCGGCACGCCGGCCCCTGATGATGAACGCCTGATCGAGGCGCTCCTCGAAGAGGGATATAAACATAAGACCGGTGGGCAGGGATACAATGCCGACTGGGCCTTCCATCAGTATGCGCTCGAACATCAGCTCGGCATGCCCATGGGGCCGAGCGCTCGCCTCAAGGTTGACGGCAAAGAATATAACTATCAGCCCTTCGCCCGTGATACGCTCTACTGCGAGGTGCCGAATTGGGGCGATGTCAAGACGCTGAGCGATTTACTCGGCGGAAGTATTCCTCCTGGCGGGTTGGGTCGGGCTTTGCTGGAAGCGACCTATCAGGCGGGTGGCTCGCCCTTCCGACCCGATTGGGCGTTTCACCAGTATGCCGTGGCCCGCAAGTTAGGCCCGCCGGTTGGCAAGAGCGCTCAGATTACGGTTGATGGGAAACAATACGCTTATCAGGCCTTCGCCGTTGATACCCTCTACAACCTGGTACCCAACTGGAGCGATGTGCGCCAGTTGAGTCAGATCGGCGCCGCAACCGATCCGGCGACGGTTCGACTCCGCGATGCGCTCTTGACCGAGACCTACAAGCAGGCCGGCACAACCTATCGCCCCGATTGGGCCTTTCATCAACTGGCGCGCCAGTGGGCAGTTGGCGTGCCGCTGGCCGGCAGTTACCAGATGACCCTGGAAAAGACGACCTATGCCCTGCAACCGTTTGCGCTTGATGTGCTCTACAATGTGGTGCCGAAGTGGAGTGAGGTGCAGCGGTTGAGTGAGCTGGCGCGTCAGCACGGCATGCCGGTGCTCGGCGCAGCAATGCCTGCCGGGCCGGTCTTTGCCAAATCGGCAATTACACCGCCAACTGATGGAAGTTTCAATATTATCCAGATTACGCCGCCGGCGCAGGCGTTCAGCGACCGTGGTGGCGAACCGGTGAGTATGGTTGTGCTCCACGCCATTCCTGGTACCGTGACCGAAACCATCGCGGCAATGACCGATTTTAATGCTCGCTTTGCCACTCACTACCTCATCGGCCTCGATGGTCGCATCTACCGATTGGTTGATGAAACGAAAGCGGCCTGGCACGCCGGTTTCGCCACCGGTAACGGCATACGCTACAACCTCAATCGAATAAGCATCGGGATTGCGCTCGAACGTCCGGCTGGCTGGCCGGTAGTGCGTGATGCCGGTGATACCGATGCGCAGGTGCGCGCGTTACGCTGGTTGCTGCGCCAGCTTGATGCTCGTTACCGCCTTGATCCCGATGCGATTGTGCTCTGGTCAAGCCTGGCTGCGAGCGACGAAGAGGCGCTCGCCGGTTTGCCGTTGGGCGCGTTGCGCGAGGCGTTAATGGAATGAGTCGGTTGGTTGGGGCGGCGCGACCGGTTGCCGCCCCAATTCTCGGATTCAGGTCAGGGCTGGCAAGCAGGCGCCCTCTTTCCGGTAAGCGCGAATTCAATACCATCAAAAACCGGGAAACATGTGCGTGTATCAGTCTGCCGGAGCGAGAGCTGTTATGACGATCTTATTCCTCGGCCCAGGCGAATCGCCGTTAGTTGAATGGTTGAAATCTATCGGCGAGGAAGTTATCGCTACAACGGAACCTGTTGACCTGGCGTTGGTAATGGCTCTATCGCCTGATTTCATCGTAAGCTACGGGTACCGCCATATCATCAAAAAAGATGTGCTCGCGCTCTATCAAAACCGGGCCATCAATCTCCACATCTCCTATTTACCCTGGAACCGGGGAGCAGATCCGAATTTCTGGAGTTTTGTCGAAGACACGCCAAAAGGGGTTACCATTCATTACCTGGATGAAGGTGTGGACACGGGCGACATCATTGCCCAAAGAAAAGTTACCTTCTCAGAGACCGATACGCTACGAACGAGTTACGACAAGCTCCAGGCTGAAATACAGGCACTCTTCAAGGAACACTGGTTGGATATTCGATCCGGGAGCTGCAATCGTCACAAGCAGCAAGGTAAGGGGACGTATCACCGAATGAAGGATAAAACCGCTCTTTTGTATCTGCTATTCGCTTATCAGACTCGTATGTATAAGCAGGTACCATGCCGTTCCAGGCACTTCGCGCCGAACATAGCCAAATTCTTCGTGGTTTTCCAGAAAATCTAGCCATTCTCTATCACTGACAAACCTGGTATCACTAATCAGGGGGTTGGATACGAGTATCATATTGATGTTGTTCCGCAATCTAAATTCGTGAAAGTTCGTTCCTTTGCTATACTCAGCAACACGATTGAAATTCCTGCCCAAATAAACGTCATACCCGCCATGCGCCTCTAGCATGTTTACGGGACGACTAATATTAAGACTTTGAATGAGTCGTATCGTTTCGATATTGGACCTGATTGTCGGCTCCTGGTAGGGTCTGAACAAAAATAACAACGTTGCTGATATAGCCAGAATTGCAGAAAGTGTCTTATAATTGTCGCGTTCTCGTTGATTTGAACTATCTGCAAATAGTATGGTGATGACGCCGATAATGGTCAAGGTGACTAATATCAGCAGATAATGATCTCTTGGATAGATAATTGCAATAGAGATGATTCCTGGTATCATAAAGATAGCTGTTGTCAGTAGAATAGTTTTATATTGATGCAAATTTTGATAAAGACTTGTTTGTCTGTTTCTTTTTCTACTCAAAATCAGAATGTAAGAAACAAATCCAATCAATGTTGTATATTCCAACGCATTCTGCGAAAACTGTGGCATTAACAGGTTTGGGACAATTTTTGCCAAGCGCAGTAGATTGTAGAAAACATGCACCAGGAAAATTGTTGGGTTTGCAAGAAAAGCTTCTTGCACGCTATTCACATTGCCAAAACTGCGGGACACTATATCTTGCCAGTTAGTCCATGGATACATCGAACCTGGACCTAAATCTATCATATGTTTATGCCATGATACCCAATTGACAGAGAAATGTTGTCCGAAAGCTACCATACTTCGGTTGCCAATTGGCAGCCCAACGAAAACTAGAAGTGGAACTGCGAGAAGAAAACCCATCATCGCCGGCCACAATGATGTGAAAGTATTCTTTCGCCGGAGGAGATTATGCGCTACGAGAAACAGTAGCAGAAGACTAAACACAATGAACGAGACAAAGTATTCGGGGCGAACGTAAGAAACAAGCAAAGCGCCAATTGCCGCTATCGATCCACT
>NZ_CAKZNK010000111.1 GCF_937129525.1 uncultured Chloroflexus sp.
GGCGTGCGCGGTCGGCTCAGATTATCGACAATGGTTACGCGCTCGCCTTGCCGCAGCAGATAATCGGCCAGATTGCAACCGATAAACCCGGTGCCGCCAGTGATGAGATGAGCATACAAAGTCGTCATCATAATAACTCCTACAATAGCCCATTTCACTACATCAAATCATTCCTGGCCAACAGATGATCGCCTGATGAAACAAACCATACTCTGGGGCAAACAGTAGCGCTCATTCTAGGGAAACTGATCAGATTGACCATGCCGGTTGGGCTCTGCAGTAATGATATAATACGGCTGGCAACCATCTTATCACCACACTTAAGTATCAATTCTTGCCTGTTCATCTGTTGAAGGATGCAAAAACCGTGATGAATTCACACGACCCCCAAGAACTGTTTAACTCTTTTTACTACAACACAAGCTGCGGCGTTCCATACCAACGAGACGAGCACTGGACAACCTTTTTCGGCCATATAGCCAGAGAAATCGTCAATCGAGTCAGCCCCAAAACAGCGCTTGATACCGGGTGCGCGTTTGGGTTGTTGGTAGAACAATTACGGCTTTTGGGGGTTGACGCCACTGGGGTCGACATATCGGAACACGCCATTGCTAACGCTCCCGACTCAGTTCGTCCATACGTGCGCGTCGCGTCTGTCACCGAACCCTTCGGTCAACGTTATGATTTAATTGTCTGCATTGAAGTCCTTGAACACATGGCTCAATCCGATGCCGAACGAGCTATTGCTAATCTGACTGCGCATACTGACGACATCCCTTTCTCATCAACACCTTACGACTATAAAGAAGCGACACACTTTAATGTACACCCAATCGAATATTGGGTTGAGCTATTCGCCAGGCATGGGTTTATCAGGGATGTCGATTTTGACGCCAGCTTCATTACACCCTGGGCAATGCGTCTGCGACGTCGTTCGGAGCCACTTCCCCGCATTATACGTGATTATGAACGGCGATACTGGGAAGTCTGGAAAGCGGTGACAGATCTGCGCGAGCTAGTCTTGAACCAGCGCAATCAGATCGAGAGACTTCAGACAATTCTCACCGAAGACCGGAACACCCTGCAAGCCACCCTTGACCGCGTTACTGCCGACCGAGACGCCCTGCAAGCCGCCCTTGCCCACGTCACTGCTGACCGCTCCCATATGGAAGCATATGTAGCGCGACTTGAAGCTGATCTTGCGCAAAAAAATTGCGCATATTACCGAACTAAAGTCGCATATTGCCCGCCTGGAGGGAGGAAGGATTATGAAGCTATTGCGCAGGTTGCGACACTTTTGAGGCTTAAAGTCATTCATGATGCTAAAATTTCAGACTTGCAAACTTCTGCAAGCTTGATTTACGGAGATTGCAGATATGTCGAAACCTTTTGCCGTAGCAGATAATCGGCCAGATTACAACCGATAAAACCGGTGCCACCAGTGATGAGATGGGGAAAAGACATCTTTTAGTTGTTCATAACCTGAAACGGTTGAACAATCGACGACTATATAACTCATCACCCCTAATTATGCAACAAGTGCGTGTGAGGAACAATGGATGATCGCGTGAACAGATCTGTGGAGTGGAGATTGATAATCCGCGAGGGGCACCGCATTGCGCCGTACCCCTCGCAGAAGTTTACCGTTGCGCCACGATAGCCTGCATGTCCAGCACAGTCATACTTAACGGATCGCCATCGGGATAAAGGTGCGATGTAGCTCGGCAACGACCCGGACTGTCAACGGAATTTCAACCGATGGCACATCGTTCCCTTGCAGGATCACTCTTCCCTCATATACTCCAACCGGCTTGCCACTTGCATTGACAGTAATGGTCAGACTCGCGGACGTGCTGGCCAGTGAGGAATTGCCTACTGTCAACGTTGAAGCGGTCAATTCGATAATGTTGTGCGGATCGTGCTCGCTCACCTGCACGTTAATCAGCGAGCCATCGTTTGAGCGCAGAGTGAGCTGATACGAATCAGGCTGATTACCGTCGGTCATGAATTGCAGATTTGTCGCGTTAACACGCAACTTCCGCGCCAGGAGCAGACCATTGTGGGCAGGATCACGCTGGAATTGAGGCCAGGGGGCGCTATACCTGGGGTAGGGACCAGGATCGCTGAAAATTGCCTGATCGAGATCGCGCCAGACGTAAACGAACGCCTTGTTCTGATTCGCTGGAACGTTTCGGCTTGTATGCGAGCCAGCCGCAACGATCTCTAGCTTGCCATCATTATCAATATCAGCAATGGCTGGCGTATTGCGGATTGGCATCCACATAAACATTGACCGTCGATTGAGGCATGAATGCGCCAATGGGCCGCCGGTCGGACAGCTTGGCGTTAGAAACCGTCCTCTCCAATCGAAAATCATGACTGAATTTTGAACCACGATGACAACTTCGTGCGAACCGTTCCCATCCACATCAGCGATCAGCGGGTTATTGAACGGTTCAGACATATCAGCCTGCTCCTGCGTCGTCCCGCTAACCACAAAATTCAGTATCGGATTCGGATCATCATATGTCCAGACAACTAGCCGTCCACCGGTGGGTGGTGTTGGCACAGCAGGAACTGCTGATCCACCAGAAGCGACCGCCGCCACAATCTCAGGCTTCCCATCGCCGGTAATATCGCCGATTGCCGGCGCCGAGGCGACACACTCAGGCGCGTTGAGCGTTCGCTCTTCTCTCCCGGTAGCTAAGTCAAATATCTTAACCCATTTTCCGGGCTTCGGATCATTACCGTAGAAGCATCCACTACCGACAACGACTTCCGGCTGTCCATCATCGTCGAGATCGGCAATTGCCGGCGCTGAGTAAATCGACTGATCAAATTCCACTCGCCACAGGAATCCCTTGCCAAACCCGATTAACCTACCCCCATCGTGAGCGCAGTAAAGCGGATCGGCGGTGAACTTGGGGTCTGCCGGGAAGGCGTAAAGAAATCCCTTTGCGTCTTCATAGTAAGAGTTTGTCTCTGGGTATGGAGTAATGCTGTCTGGATTGCATACCATGCCGGGCGTAAAATCAGTTCCTATGATAATATCCTTGCGTCCGTCGTCATTGACATCGGCAAACGCGGGTGATGACCAGATCGTATCCATTGCGAAGTACTTCCAGCGCAATGAGCCATCTTTGTTGAGTACGTGCAGATAGAGATCGGCTGATCCGGCCACGATAATAATATCCCCTTTGCCGTCAACATCAGTCACTGAGGGAGTGCTAAAAACTCCTGAATGCTTATTGATTTGGTTAATTGGAATTTGGTAATCCCAGAGAAGCTGACCATTAGAAGAAAACGCTCGTATTCCGCCCTGACACGACGGATCGGCATGAATTTTTCCGTAGCCGACAATAACTTCTAAACCTGGCCATTCTGGATAGAGATCAAATAAGGCTGGAGCGCCATTGAGCAAGCTATCGTCACCGCTTACGCTACAGGTAGCAACCTGCGTTTCCCACAATACCAGACCGTTATTTGCAAGCGCGAAGAGCTTACCATTGCGATCGCCAACCACGATTTCAAGCCCATTTTGCGGATTGCCATCGAGATCGCCAACAACGGGAGAACTGCGAATGATTCGTGATCCATCCAGCATCTTCCCCGCCAGCGTATCATCATCCTGAAGAGGAGTTGGATGGGTAAAACCTGGTTGAGAAGAGACCGGATTCTTATAGTAAGCTAACACCGACAGCGGACCGACAAAGGCTATCACCAACGAGATCAGGAACCAGCGAAATCGAAATCGTTTCATATACCATATCCTCATCCACTAAGTAGCAAGCTGGTTTCCAAGACCCAATATATCATTCTTATTAAACCACAACGTAACCATCGTTTGCTATATGCTCATAGTCCTGAATACCGGCA
>NZ_CAKZNK010000112.1 GCF_937129525.1 uncultured Chloroflexus sp.
GATGTCGTCCTGTGGTTAGTAGAACACGCGAAGCTACTCGGAAAACACCTGATCTCATCCATTCAGGGAAGGGCTTCCAGGGAAGGGCTTCGCACTTAAATTTGCAAGATATACCCTTTACCCCGCACATTGAGCAGATAGCGCGGCGCGCTTGGTTCTGGCTCAATCTTTTGGCGTAGATGATGGATATGAGGCTTGATCAGCTCGCCTGCCTCGAGATCGGTTGTATCGTAGCCCTGCGCGCACCGCACCAGTTGCGTGTACGAGAGCATCTGTCCGGCGTGTTCGGCCAGGCAGAGTAACAGGCGAAACTCGGTTGGCGTCAGATTGAGCGAACGACCATTGAGGGTCGCTGTCTGATGCCATGTGTCAAGCGTGAGCGGGCCAATCGTCAACGTGCGCCCAGCCGGTTCAGGCGGAGGTGGCGGTGACGAGACCGGGGCAGACGGTGGTGCCGGTGGCGGACTGGCCGTCACTTTACCGCCGGTCAGCTCTTGCACAGCCGCGCCAATCGTGCCCAGCAGATCGCTCTGGCGACGACGCGCAGCCCGTTCCTCAAGCCCGGCAGCCACACGAGCTAAAATCTGGTTGGGATCACTGGTCTTAAGCAGATAGTCGAAAATACCGAAGCGAATACCCTCAATCGCCGAGTCGAGCGAACCATGTCCGGTCAGAACAATAATGATCGCATCGTGCCCGGCTTCGCGCACTTTCGCCACCACTTCCATACCCTTCATTCCGGGCATCTGCAAATCGACCAGCATCAGATCGAACGGTTCTCGCTCAAACAGAGCTACTGCTTCCTCGCCGGTAGCCGCTGTCGTTACCGCATAACCGGCCCGGCTGAGCAAGGCATTGAGCGTCAGGCGAATATTTTGTTCATCATCGACTACCAACACACGGGGCTGGCTGGTCATACTCATTTGCGCTCCATCCCAATTGCAACTATAGTTGGGATTATTATTGGCATATCATAACATGAGCTGATAGCATGGTCAACGGTATATCATAAAGCCGCCGGACATACCCTAGAGGGGAGCGGGTGCATATGATTGAACGCGAGGATACCATCGCCCATACTGCCAGATTAGAACGAGAGTTGCGGGCCGCCCAGAGTCGGATTGCCGCGCTTGAGCGCGAGGTTGAATTGCAATCTCGTTATGTCCGCGACCTCAACGGACGATTGGCAGGGCTATTGTCGGTATCGGCTGCGCTCTTAATCAATCATGACATCGACGCGATTGTCCAGTTGGTAGTTCAGAATGCAATCAATCTTTTCCCCGGCACAGCGGCGGCCTACATTTACCTTGCTAATCACGAGACCGATGGCAGCCTCCATTTGCGCGCCGCTGCACCTGCCTGTACGCCAGCGCCATACATCTTCCATCTCGCTGAGGTGGCAGCCAAAGCGCCACGCGCGTTGTTATTGAACGGGCCAGAGCTGGAGTATTTCATCCATCAACAACAGAGTCAAGCCCAACTCCCAACCACTGACGCTGGCGCCTGGCCGCAGAGTGTTCTTCTGGCGCCACTCCGCATTGAAATTCAGCGTATCGGCGCCCTCATCATATGCGGTGAACGCCTTTCGCACCTCTACCATCCCCGTGATTTACCGTTCGTACAATCCCTGGCCGACCTGACTGTGATCGCCATCGATGAGATTATGCAGCGCCAGCGTGCCGCTGCTCTGCAGCGCGATCTGGCTCATACTCAATCGCTGCGCGCCGAGGCCGAAGCCCGGTTAAATGCGGCTCAGGCCCAACTGTTGCAGAGCGCCAAGCTGGCCGCCGTCGGCGAGCTGTCGGCCTCTGTCGCTCACGAAATCAATAATCCGCTCTACGCAGCGCGCAACAGTCTCTACCTGGTCGAACAAGACCTGCCCCCTGACGCTCCGCAACGCACGTTCCTGACCATCGCTCAGCAGGAGTTGGGCCGAATCGCCCGCATTATCACGCGCATGCGCGATTTCTACCGCCCTTCGCGCGGCGAACTCACCAGCGCTAACATCAACGCTCTCCTCCGTGAGACGCTCGAACTGGTGACGACGCACCTTCGCCACAATCACGTGACGGTTCATGCTCGCCTTGCCAATGATTTGCCCCCAATTGTGGCCCATGCCGATCAGTTGCGGCAGGTCTTTCTGAATATCATTCTCAATGCCTGTGATGCCATGCCGAGTGGCGGCGAGCTGACGGTGAGCAGCGAGCTGATCGCCGCGCGCGCAGGAGCGCCGGCTACACTGGCAATCTCAATCACCGACACCGGCGTCGGCATTGCGCCTGAACACATTCCCCATCTGTTCGAGCCGTTTTATACCACCAAACCGCACGGCACCGGCCTTGGTCTCGCGATCAGCGCCCATATCGTGACCCAGCACGGTGGCCGCATTACGGTCGATAGCCAGCCCGGCGTAGGGACAACATTTACCATTCTGTTGCCGCTCGAAGCCCCGGCAGCAAGCTGAACATCAACTGAATACCGAAGCCATTGCGC
Source organism: uncultured Chloroflexus sp. (assembly GCF_937129525.1). Taxonomy (GTDB): domain Bacteria; phylum Chloroflexota; class Chloroflexia; order Chloroflexales; family Chloroflexaceae; genus Chloroflexus. Next base: position 2,494 of record NZ_CAKZNK010000112.1, read on the forward strand.
TGGTTCAGTGTGCAGCAAGTTGATCAGAGCATCGCAGCCGTTAGAGAGCGTCTTTCATTGCCGATGCGACAAAACCGGTCAGTATGAAGATGCCAGATTGAAACCGGCAGGGTAAGTTCAATCTCAACCTGTCAGCCCAAACTTGCGCAGTAGTTTTCAGTCAGGTGATGATCGAAGTTATGATCACATCTGTGATCACAATCGGTCATCAGTCACCGTATGCGCCGATCCAACATGCGCTGGCGGTATCCTGTTGATAACGTTTGACTGCGCCGATAACGCGCGCTCCGAATCCACAGACGCAAGATCATCACCGAATGCCATCGTTGCGCTTTGTCCAACAGTGAAAAATCTCACAAAAACCTGATGTTTTTGTTATCGCTTCACCACTATACGTTGTTACCTCAAGGCTCGCCGATAGCGCGGCAACCGGGTAGCATTACAATCAAGATTTGGCCTTCCGACAACAACAAACTCATTCCACACCTGGAAGCTGATACCATGGCAGCTTACCGCATTCAAATATATGATGATGATCCAACCGCTGCGCTCATCACCCAGCGAGGTTTGCAAACATTGCTTGGCGATGAGGTCACCGTTCAGGCTACGACAAACGCCAACGAAGCCTGGCTGGCCTGCGCCAATGGCAATGTGGATCTGCTGATAGTCGATCCCAGCCCCTACGGCGCTGCGGCTGCTCTGATCCGCGCTGTCCGCACCTATCGCCCGTATCTGCCGATCCTTGCCCTCACTGCCTACGACACCCCTGGCCTGCGCGCGCGGATGCAGGCGCTTGGCGTGGAGCTGTACGCGGCCAAACCCATCGAACTACGCGAATTGGCCCCCCTGGTCGCGCAGGCACTCCATCAGACGGTGTGAGCGGCACCGCTACGGTGTAAGGCATCAACCGGGCACCGTCAGGCGACAGATTGTCGCCTGGCGTGCCTACATGTGCTATCATGCGCCATATCGGGAAAGGAGCATGATATGCCTGTCCTTCGTTTTGATTGGCGCTGGATTGCGCTCTTCATCATTCTGATCATTCTGGCAAATACCCGCAGCCTTCCATGGCCGATCACAGCGCTGGCGCTGGCTGCGCCCGCCGGCTGGCTACTCTATCAGGCAGCTCAAACGCTGGGTCTCACCCTGCCCGGTTCGCGCCCGTCAACCCGGGTTACTTACTGGCGTGGTCGCCGGATTGAAACGAGCGGCCCGCCGCGGCGCAATGCGCTCTGGGATCGGGCCAATCTGGCCCCCGGCTTGCTCTACGGCGTGTTCGGCCTGGCGCTGGCCCTGGCGGCGCTGGCTGTCATCGCCCGCAATCTTGGCATCTGAAGGGCGCCTGCTGAATTGCTGTGAGGAGTGATGTGATAACCCTGCCTTTCGGCCTGTTTCGCCGCCGCCGCCTGACTACCGACCAGCAGGATGCGCTGTTGTCCGATCTTGACAGCCTCTTGCAACGAATCGAGGCGACACTCGAGCAGTTTGGCCCTGATATTGATCCTGCCGACCTCAAAGCCTTGTCCGGTAGTCGGGCCAGCCTGCGCGAGCTGTTCTTGATCGTTGTCGCCGGTGAATTTAATTCGGGGAAATCGACCTTTCTTAACGCGCTACTTGGCGCGCAAGTGCTGCCCGAAGGCGTTACCCCGACTACCGATGCAATTACGCTGCTTAAATACGGTGACGAAGCGTTTGACGAGCTGATCGAACCCGGCTTGCGGCTCCACCATTATCCCGCCGAGATGTTGCGCCAGCTCATCGTCGTTGACACGCCTGGCACCAATGCGGTGATCCGTCAACACGAACGACTGACCCGCGACTATATTCCCCGAGCCGATCTGGTGATCTTCCTTACCTCTGCCGACCGTCCCTTCACCGAGAGTGAACGCGCTTTCCTTGAGCTGATTAAGGAGTGGGGTAAGAAGATTGTCGTCGTGATCAACAAAGCCGACATCCTCACCCCCGCCGAACAAGAGCAGGTGGCTCAGTTTGTGCGCGAACACGTCAATCGCGTGCTCGAGCAGTCGCCGGAATTGTTTATGGTTTCGGCTCGACGCGCGTTGCAAGCTCGTCAGCAAGTCGATGGGTCTGGCAACGAGCAGTGGCAGGCCAGCGGCATGGCCGCCATTGAACATTTTGTGGTCAATACGCTGGATGAAGAGACCCGTTTTCGTCTCAAGGTACTGTCACCGCTTGGCGTCGCTCGCCGGATTACAACCAGGTATCTCGAAGCCACTGAAGCTCGACTCGCTACCCTGCGCGATGATATTCAAGCGATTGAACAGATCGAACGCCAGCTTACCCTGTTTGGCGATGACTTGAAGCAGGACGCTGAATATCATCTGGCAGAGATCGATCGCGTGCTGGTTGCCATTCAAGAGCGGGGTGACCGGTTTTGTGATGAAACGATCCGCCTGGGTCGCATTCGCGAACTGCTCGATGGCAATCGCCTGCGCGCCGCCTTCGAGCAAGAGGTCATCGGCGATGCGTATCAGCAGCTCGACCAGCGCGTGCAAAAACTGATCGACTGGTTGATGGAAAAGAACCTGCGGTTGCAGCAGAGTGTGGATGAGTTTGTTCAGCAACGGGCGCTGGCTCACCGCGATCGGATTTTGGGGAATATCGGCGGTAGCTTTGACTACAATCGACAGGCGCTGCTTGATAGCATCGGCAGAGCGGCGCAAACGGCTGTGACCGGCTACAACCGACAGCAAGAGGCTCAGCAACTGGCAAGCGAGGTGCAATCATCGGTCGCCGCTACGGCCATTACCGGGGTCGGCGCTCTCGGACTGGGCGCGACGCTAGTGGCGATCTTTCACACTGTTTTGCTCGATATGACCGGCATTCTGGCTGCGTTAACGGTCGCCGGTCTCGGACTCGCTATTTTACCGGCTCGCCGCCGCCAGGCTAAAGAGACGATCCGCAAGAAGATCGACGAAGTGCGCAATCAACTGCGCGCCGAATTGCGCCAGCAGATCGAGCGGGAGAGCGAACGCACATTGCAGCAAATCCGTGAGCGTAATGCGCCATTCATCCGTTTTGTGCGCTCGCAGCAAACCCATCTGCTTGATCTGCAACGCGCGTTCTCCGATCTCGCTGTCACCGTTGAGAAGTTGAGCAAGCAGATCGAACAGGGATGAGCAGCCGACTCAGTAGCCGTCCTGCCTGAGATATGATTCCGCGAGGAAGGTTGTTGACCTCATAATCAGAAATTCCAGCATGCGCATTCTCATTCCCTCCGATGTCTTTCCCCCCGATGGACGCGGCGGCGCTGCGTGGAGCGTCCATGCCCTGGCGGTCGGCTTGCAGGCCCGCGGCCATCAGGTACAGGTGCTCATCCCATGTCGCCAACCCTGCCGGCGGCCTCTGTTCGATCGAGTCGCCGGACTGTCGTTACAGCGCGTTCCCTATTCAGCGCCGGCCATTCCCTTCGCGCAAAACTACTTTCGTCACGAACGATTCTGGCCCCGGTTTGCGCAAGCAATGATCGCGGTCAGCCGGAAAACCGGCGGATTCGATGTCATCCATGCCCAGCACACCCAGGCTGCCGCCGCTGCCGTGCTGGCTCGCGCCACCCTGGAAGTGCCGGTCGTCGTCACCGTGCGCGATCATTGGCCATGGGATTACTTCGCCACCGGTTTGCACGGCAATCGTATTCCTCACCCAGGCGGATCGTGGCCCGCGCTTGCCACCGATCTGGTTGTCCGCCTCGGTCCGGTGCGCGGCGTCCTGGCCTTGCCTGCCATTCCCTACATGCTCGCTCATGTGCGAACCCGGGCCGCGCTGCTGGCGACCGCCGATGCCGTGATCGCGCCAAGCCACTATATCGCTCGCCGCCTGTCCAGCATTGTCGATCCGACCCGCATCCACGTCTTGCCCAACATCGTTGATATAACCACCAGCGACGCTATCGCCGCCACGCCGCCACAGATCGAGTGGAACGGCGCACTCGTGCTGTTCGCCGGCAAGCTGGAAGTGAACAAGGGCGCCGGCTTGCTGCTCGACCTGATTGCGGCCCTGGCTGAACGTCGCGCCGAATTGCCGCCTTTCACCCTGCTGATTGCCGGTGATGGCGCTCTGCGCCCCGCCATTGCCGCCGCGCTATCGGCCAGCGGTTTAGCCGGTCGCGTGCTGGCCTGGGTCGAACACGACGAACTGCTCCGCCTGACCGCGCGTTGCGACCTCTTTCTCTTCCCTTCTAATTGGGGCGAACCACTCGCGCGCGCCCTGATCGAAGCGGCTGCGCTCGGCGCGCCGATTATCGCTATGCCCACCGGTGGCACGCCCGACATCATCAGCCACGGCGAAACCGGCATTCTCGCCCCTACCCTGCCGGCACTGGTAGAATGGACGGTGCGCCTGCTCAACGATCCCGATACCCGTCTGCGGCTCGGCGCAACAGCGCGCGCCACTGCCAGTGAGCGTTTCGCTGCCAACCGGTTACTCCCGCGTTACGAAGCGCTCTACGAACAGGTCCGACAACGGCGAAAGGCGATGACCGGCGCCTGATACCGGCGCAAACCAGACTGCTTGCTCAACCCGGTGTCAAAGAGCCTCAGCGCGCCGGTCTCGCTCGCCTTATGGCAGGATACCGAACTCATTGAAGGTATGCACCGCAGAGGCAAATAGCTCCGGCAACAGGAACGTCAGCGGTTCGCCCAATCGCAACAACCAACCGGCCAGCAACGAACTGCGCACCAGTTCGCTCCACGGATCAATTGGAAACACAACCAGAACGATCAGCACCGCCGTTACCGCCAGCAAGCCCTGCGCCAGACCGAGCAATGCGCCCAACAGATGATCGATCCAGCCGAGAAACATCAACCCGGCCAGAGAATGCAACAACGAGGCGATAAGACTGGCCGTGCCGCTCACCAGCAGGAGCACCGCTATAAAGCCCAACGCCTGGGCCAGATTCGGATCGGTCAAAAATGAACCGAGCCAGACAGCCACCTCTGTACCGTATTGCCCGGCCAGCATCACGCCGACTACTAACCCCACCACGGCTAACACTTGCCGGATAATTCCCCAGTAGAAACCGAGAATGGTAAAAAGACCCAACACCACTACAACCGCAATATCAGCATCTGTCATGCAAAAACCTCCCTGAACAAATGATCAAGACGACATAAAGTCCTTGACGGGTAATTGACACCTTGCTATAATACCTACACCTGAAAGATTCCTCGTTTCGCTTCCCAGAGCACGCAAAGCTGTCATCCACGGCGCGCGAGCTCGCTGGCATGCGGCAACACCGCCGCCTCAACGCCAGTACGTACCCTGCACGTTAGCATCCCGGTTGTGGCAGTGCATCACCTGCATCGTTGACACCAATCCGCAACCTACTAAATGCTCGACTGGATTGACAGCCGGGCTATCCCTCAGCAGGAGGACTTATGAACATGAGCCTATCCGGTTTCGAGCTGATGAGAATGATCGGCGAACAGCAGGATCGTCGCCAATTTCAACAGCTCAACTGGCGCGGCACCTTTGCCGAGTATCTCGACATTGTCGTCCGCAAGCCACAAGTTGCCCGCAACGCCTTTCAACGGGTCTACGACATGATTATGTCGTATGGCACCGAGGAATTTATCGATGCCAAGAAACGGCTCATTCGCTACAAGTTCTTCTCCGATGAGTCGTTCGATGGCGACGACGCGGTCTTCGGACTTGAGATTCCATTGATGCGACTGGTCAATTTCTTTAAAGGTGCAGCCCGCGGCTACGGCACCGAGAAGCGTGTATTGTTGCTGCACGGCCCGGTCGGCTCGTCAAAATCAACTATCGTGCGCCGACTGAAGCGAGGTCTTGAGCACTATTCACGCACTGAGGACGGAGCATTATACACCTACGACTGGTACCCTGGCGTGATCGAGAATCATGATACCTTTGATTGGCGACAGGTGCCGGAATCGGAATGGGAAAAGTGCCCCATGCACGAAGAGCCGTTGCACCTGATCCCGCGCGATCTGCGCACCGCTTTCATCGATCGGATCAACCAGGATCTCGATCCCGACCGCCAGATTCGAATCGAGGGTGATCTCTGCCCGGTCTGTCGCTTCCACTTCCGCGAATTGATGCAGCGCTACGACGGCGACTGGATGAAGGTCATGAACCACGTCCGTGTCCGTCGCCTGGTCTTCAGCGAACAGGATCGCGTCGGGATCGGCACGTTCCAGCCCAAAGATGAGAAGAACCAGGATAGCACCGAGCTGACCGGTGACATCAACTATCGCAAGATTGCGATTTACGGCTCTGACTCCGATCCACGCGCCTTTAACTTCGATGGCGAATTTAATATTGCCAACCGCGGCATTATCGAGTTTGTCGAAATGCTCAAGCTCGATGTCGCTTTCCTCTACGACCTGCTCGGCGCGTCGCAAGAGCATCGGATCAAGTCGAAGAAGTTTGCCCAGACCGACATCGACGAAGTGATTATCGGTCATACGAACGAACCGGAATATCGTCGCCTCGAGAACAACGAGTTTATGGAAGCGCTCAAAGACCGTACCGTGCGCATCGATATTCCTTATGTCACTCGCCTGCGCGATGAAGTGCGGATCTACGAGCGCGACTTCAACAAGAAGAAGGTGCGCGTCCATATTGCTCCCCATACGCTCGAGATGGCAGCAATGTGGGCCGTGCTCACCCGGCTCGAAGAACCAAAGAAGCCCAACCTTACGCTGTTGCAGAAGCTTAAGCTCTACAACGGCAAGACGTTGCCCGGCTTCACCGAGGATAATATCAAAGAGCTGCGCAAGGAAGCGGTGCGCGAAGGCATGGAGGGCATCTCACCCCGCTACATTCAGGATAAGATCTCGAATGCGCTGGTGAGTAATCAGGAAGAGGGCTACATTAACCCCTTCATGGTGCTCAACGAGCTTGAAAGCGGTCTCAAGAATCACGCCCTCATCACCGATGAAGAGCAACGCAAGCGCTACCGTGACCTGCTGGCAATCGTGCGCGAGGAGTATACTGAGATTGTGAAGAACGAAGTCCAACGCGCCATCTCGGCTGACGAAGAGGCGATCAAGCGGCTTTGCGCCAACTATATCGATAATATCAAAGCCTACACCCAGCGCGAAAAGGTGCGTAATCGCTACACCGGCCAGTACGAAGAGCCGGACGAGCGGTTGATGCGCAGCATCGAGGAGAAGATCGATATTCCCGAGTCGCGCAAGGATGATTTCCGGCGCGAGATTATGAACTATATCGGCGCGCTGGCGATCGAGGGGAAAACGTTTGACTATCGCACGAATGAGCGACTGCATAAGGCGCTTGAGCTGAAGCTGTTCGAAGATCAGAAGGATAGCATCAAGCTCACGTCGCTGGTCTCGCGCGTGATCGACAAAGATACCCAGGAGAAGATCGATGTGGTGAAAGCGCGTCTGATCCGTGACTTTGGGTACAACGAACAGTCGGCAACCGATGTGCTTAATTATGTAGCCTCGATCTTTGCGCGCGGTGATGCGCGTCGCTAGGAGATGGTTGCGCGTCTGAGGATTGGCGCCGGCGGGATGGGGTAACCTGAATGTTACTCCATCCCAGCATCATTCGGATGACTACCATACGCGCTAGCAGCAGATGCATCTCTGCGCTATCGATACGGAAAACAACGGTGTATCGTTCACCTGCCACCAGTGGCACGTGGAGATGAACACTGCCGGTATCCAGTCCTCTCACGGTACCGATCGCATTACAGGTCATGATTGACCATCGCAAATCGAGTGCGGCAAGCCGTGCTCTGGCAAGAGGCTACAATCCATTACATTGACCATCTCAGTGGCACAGGTGTTCCTATGTCGATGTCTATGAAACGCGCTGAGCGCGATCTGAGTCGCTTTCGCGAAATTGTGCGCGGTCGAATCAAGAAAGATTTGCGCAAGTATATGTCGCAGGGTGAGCTGATCGGGCGGCAAGGCAAACGCTACGTGAGCATCCCAATGCCGCAGATCGACATCCCCCAGTTCCGCTACGGCGCCAAACAGGGTGGCGGCGTCGGGCAGGGCGATGGCGACATCGGCGACCCGATTGGGCAGGGTGATGGGCAGGAAGGCGCAGGGCAGGCCGGCGCTGAACCCGGTCAGCATATCCTTGAGGTTGATATTACGATCGAGGAGCTAGCGCAGATTTTGGGTGAAGAGCTGCAACTTCCCAACATCCAGCCCAAAGGCAAGAAGAATCTGATCAGCGAAAAGGATAAGTACAGCGGCATTCGCCGCACCGGACCCAATTCGCTGCGCCACTTTAAGCGCACCTATCGCGAAGCGCTTCGTCGCCAGATCGCTGCCGGTGAGTATGATCTCGATAACCCGGTGGTGGTTCCCATTCCCGAAGATATGCGCTATCGCTCGTGGAAAGAGACCCTTATGCCCGAAAGTAACGCCGTCATTATCTATATGATGGACGTGTCGGGTTCAATGGGAACCGAGCAAAAAGAACTGGTGCGCATGACCGCCTTCTGGATTGAGACCTGGCTACGCTCGCAATACAAGTCAATTGAGATCCGCTATATTGTCCACGATGCTGCGGCAAAAGAGGTCGATCAACAGACCTTCTACCACATCCGTGAAGGTGGTGGCACCAAGATTTCATCGGCGTATAAGCTCTGCAATCGCCTGATTGACGAACGATACCCGGCCACCGAATGGAATATCTATCCGTTCCACTTCTCTGATGGAGATAACTGGGGCGGTGGCGACACACGCGAATGCGTCGAATTGCTCAAACGTGAGCTGTTGCCCAAAGTCAATCTCTTCTGCTACGGCCAGGTACGTTCACTCTACGGTTCCGGTCGCTTCGCCCACGATCTCGAAGAGTATCTTCGTGGTGACGACCGGGTGGTTATCGCTGAAATTGCCGATCGTGACGATATTTACGACGCGATCCGCGCCTTCCTCGGCAAAGGCCGCTGATCGTCTGATGACTCGGGTGTGTCTATGAAGAGTACCCGCCTTCCCGCTCATCTCGAACAAGCGCGTCAGGAGATCGAGCAGATTGCCCGCGAATACGGTCTCGATTTCTTTCCAATCATTTACGAAGTGCTCGATTACCGCACGCTCTATGAGACGGCGGCGTTCGGCGGTTTTCCGACGCGCTATCCCCACTGGCGTTTCGGCATGGAGTATGACCAGTTGCTGAAAGGTCATATCTGGGCCGGTAGCACCATCTATGAGATGGTGATTAATAATAATCCTGCTTACGCCTATCTGCTCGAGGGGAATGAAGACGTGACCCAGAAGATGGTGATGGCGCACGTGACCGGTCACGTCGATTTCTTCAAAAATAATATGTGGTTTGCTCATACCAACCGCAAAATGCTCGATACGATGGCAAACCACGCCGCCCGGATTCAGCGGATTATCGACCGGATTGGCTACGATCAGGTTGAAGAGTTTATCGATACCTGCCTGTCACTGGAAAATCTGATCGATTACCACGCGCCATACATCCGCCGACCCGAAGCGGTTACCCCGCGTCCAATCATCAACGAGGAAGAGCCGCCGGTAGTTGAGGGCTTGCCGGTCGAGCGCGAGTATATGCGCGATTATATCAATCCGCCAGAGTTTCTCGCCGCCCAGCGCCGCAAACTTGAAGAGGAGCGCGCGCGTCAGCGCCGCTTCCCCGAAAACCCACAGCGCGATGTGCTGCTGTTCTTGATGAATTTCGCCCCGCTCGAGAGTTGGCAGCACACCGTGCTCGAAATTATTCGCGATGAGGCTTATTATTTCGCGCCACAGGGGATGACCAAGATCCTTAATGAGGGCTGGGCCTGTCTCGCCGGTGAGAGCCTGATTGTCACCGACAACGGGCTGATTCCGATGCGTGAACTGGTGCTGCGACGGCGTCGGACTGCGGTGAGCGATGGCGAGCAGCGCCAGGTTGTCTATGACTGGAATGTCTTTACCGCCTACCCAACAGTGACCATCCGCACTCGCGCCGGCTTTACCCTTACCGGCTCGCACAACCATCGCATTCTGCTGGCCAATGGCGAATGGCGTCGGCTTGATGCGCTGCGACAGGGTGATCATGCGCGGATTGCCGGTGGCACTGAACTGTGGGCAACGACTCCGGCCAAACTTCCCCGCCGACCATTGCCCACGCGCGCGCTGGCTGTAGCCGGACATCATACGCCTGCGCTCGCGCACCGCTCAGGTCGCCGCAGCTATCGCAGTGGCTTGATCGATGAAGCGCAGGCCCAACGGATTGGCGAACGTTGCGCCACGGTTGCCGATCCATCGCTGCTCGCGGCCATCTGCCGTTCGCCGCGCGCGCAAGTTGTGGCTTTCCTGCGCGCGCTCTGCGCCCACGCCGCTCGTCCTGCCGGCTCTGGCCTGACCATCACCTGCGTCAATGCCGAACTGGCTACCACTGTACAATTACTGTTGCTCAATCTCGGTGTACTGGCACAACGCAACGAGACAACCCTGCATATCGCCGATGCAGATGCCTTGCAGCGCGCATACAATACGCCGGCCACGCCGGTGGCTTGGTCTGATGAAGTGATCGCAATCGAGCATGGCGTGGCCGATGTCTATGACATCTCGGTTAGCGCAACCCATCGCTACGCTGCCCAGGGCTTCATCAATCACAATAGCTATTGGCACAGCACAATTATGACCCAGCGCGTCGCCTCGGCAGCGGAGATTGTGTCATTCGCCGATCTCCATTCCGGCGTGGTCGCCACCAGCGGCGGTCGCCTCAACCCTTACAAGCTAGGGCTTGAATTGCTGCGCGACATCGAAGATCGCTGGAATAAGGGCAGATTCGGCAAAGAGTATGAAGAGTGTGATGATATTGCCCTGAAACGTTCGTGGGACAAACAACTCGGCCTTGGTCGCCAGAAGATCTTCGAGGTGCGGCGGCTTTACAACGATGTGACCTTCATCGATGAATTCCTCACCCCGGAATTCGTGATGGAGCAGAAACTGTTCACCTTCCGCTATAATCGCGATACCGACCTCTACGAAATCGCCTCTCGCGAGTTCAAAGAGGTGAAAGAGAAGCTGCTCTTCCGACTCACCAACTTCGGCCAGCCAGTCATTTTCGTCGAAGACGGGAATTACGGCAATCGCGGCGAACTTTATCTGCGCCATCGCCATGAAGGCGTCGATTTGAAGATGGATTATGCCCGCGAGACGATGCGTAACCTCCATAAGATCTGGACGCGCCCTGTCCATTTAGAGACAGTGATCGATGAGAAACGCCGCCTGTTGTCGTTCGATGGGCGCGACTTCAGCGAACGGCGGTTGGATTGATGGATCAGGTTACCATTCAACACGCTCTACGCCGCGCCGCCGAACAGTTGCAGGCTACCAGCGCGACGGCCCGACTCGATGCCGAACTCCTCCTCGCTCATACGCTGGGATGGTCGCGAGCCAGGGTCGTCGCCGAGCGTGATTATGCGCTGACCTCCGCTCAGCAGACTGCCTTTATGGCCCTGGTAGCCCGCCGCGCCAATCTGGAACCGGTAGCCTACCTGATCGGTCGCCGCGAATTCTTCGGGCTAGAGTTGCTGGTTGACCGGCGCGTGCTGATTCCCCGGCCTGAAACCGAAATCCTCGTTGAGCTGGCCATCGCCGAAGCCCGGCGCTCTCGTCGCGCGCCGATCACCATCGCCGATATTGGCGTGGGTAGCGGCGCGATTGCGATTGCGCTGGCCATGCATGTGCCGCATGCGATTCTGTACGGCGTTGATCTGAGCGCCGATGCGCTAGAAGTTGCTGCCGCCAATGTCGCCCGCTACGGCCTGCACAACCGGATCACGCTGCTGGAAGGTGACCTGTTGGCGCCACTGCCCGGGCCGGTCGATCTGATCGTCAGCAATCCACCCTACACGATATTAAGCGATATTGAAGCAGGTGTTTACCGGCATGAACCGCACCTGGCGCTTGATGGCGGGCCAGATGGCCTGGACTGTTATCGCCGCCTGATTGCCGCAGCGCCAGATTACCTGCATCGCGGCGGCGCAATGTTGCTCGAAATCGGCGCATGGCAGGCGCAGGCTGTGGTACACTTGTTGCGACAGGCGCTGCCACAGGCAGAAACGGGTGTGGATCAGGATCTCGCCGGGCGTGATCGTGTGGTGTGGGCGCGTAATCCAGATGTCATCAACTGATCTAGCTCTGTGTTGCTTCCCAACGGTATACTACAGGCTGAGATCGGGAGGATTGTTATGACTGCACTCTTTGTCGCGCTTGGCATCGCGATTATTACACTACTCTTCATTCTGCTCTGGTATGTGCCACATCTGTTGCAGCAACAGGCGAGTCGGAATGAACAGGAAGCATCACAATTGCGTCTGATGCTCCTTGACATGCTCAACGAGCAAGAAGCGGTCATGCAACGACAGGCTCAGCTCAGTGCGGCGATGACCAGTTTACAACAACAGCTTACCCAGCTCAGTGCTGCCACGCCGAATCGCGCTGCCGGTGGCATAGATACCGCAGTGGCACAGCAATTAGAAGAGCGTATCGCCGCGCTGCAACACCAGATCCAGCGCTGGATCGATGCGCGTAGCCAGCATCAGCGCCAGCACGAAGCGAACGATAACGAAGCATGGGCTAATCTGCTCAGCTTGCTGGCTGCCATTCAGGAGCGCATCGCCAGCCTCTCGGCTGAGCGCACAACCATCTCGGTGGGGTTGCAGGCACGCACCTTGCTGGAAGAATTAGAGCAGGAGATGGCTCATCTGCGCAGCATCTCCGAAGACATTGCAACCCTTCAGTGGCGTCTGCGACGTTCATTGCATGAACGCGAAAACAGCGTTGCGCAATTGCGCGCGCGCACAGTTGGTTCATCCTCAACGGCGAGGCCAGCATGAGCATCATTGTCATCGACAACCAGCGCGTGCATTATGAGGTTTTCGGGCGTGGACGACCGGTCGTCTTCCTCCATGGCTGGCTGGGAAGCTGGCGTTACTGGTATACAACGATGGAGGTCGTGTCCCGCCAGTTCCGCACTTATTCGTTCGATTTCTGGGGTTTTGGCGAGTCGCGAACGAATGATATGCCCACGATTCAGGGGTATTCGCAACAGGTCATTCGTTTCCTCGATGCAATGGGGATCGAACGCGCCGCGCTGGTCGGCCACTCGATGGGTGGTATGGTTGCAATGAAGACCGCTATAGAGCATCCCGAACGGATCACGCGCGTTGTTACGGTCGGGGCGCCGATCAATGGTAACTCACTCTCGTGGATGCTCAAACTGGTTGACCGACCCTTTTTCGCCGAGTTCTTCGCCCGCCGCCCCTGGTTGCGTCGATCGCTGTTCCGTTTCTTCTTCGGCGACTCGCTCGACCCTGAAGTCGATGAGGTGTTGGAAGATAGCACCAAATCAAGCGCCGATACGATCCGCGCCGCCATTCATTCGATGTGGCGCACCGATCTAACGCCAATGCTGGACAAGTTGCGTGTGCCGGCGCTCGTCGTGCATGGCGCGCGCGATGATATTGTGAATCCCAATCAGCTTCAGCTCTTCACCCACGTGACGATGGCGCAAGTGGTGCGCATGGAACAGAGTCGCCATTTCCCCTTTGTTGACGAGGCGGATCGCTTCCATCAGATTCTGCTATCATTCCTGCAACAACCCGATCCGATCAACCCTGCCCCAAAACCGGCCAGAAAATCTTCGCCTGCGCCACCTGCGTCTCCCGCACCGCCGGCATCTGACGCAGCAATGCCAATAATGGGTCAACCGGCATTGCCACCGCATTCAACAACGCCAACGCCGCGCAACAGGTTGCCACCAAGGACATAAGAAGTTCGAGCCAAAGGTTTGAGGGCAGATCAGACTCGCCGCCATTAACACCATTGCGACGCAGAATTGATATAATCTGCATACGATACAGGTCGGCAGATAACGCGCCTGCGTAATATGTACTGGCGCGAGGCCAGCGGAATCGTATGCAACTTCACGTTTCACAACTCAGCGCCGGCTATGGCGCGCGCACCATCTTGCGCGGTATCAATTTCGCGCTCCAGCGCGGTGAAGTGCTGGTAGTAAGCGGGCCGAACGGTAGCGGCAAAAGCACCCTCTTGCGGATATTAGCCGGATTGCAAGCGCCATCTGGCGGCGTCGTTTATTATGAGGCCGGCGACCAGCGGTTTGATCCGCGTGATGCCCGTCATCTGATCGGCTGGGTTGCGCCTGATCTGGCCCTCTATCGTGAACTGAGTGGATTGGAAAATTTGCGCTTTTTCGCCCAGGTTCGTGGCCTGTCAATTTCTGACGCTGCCCTGAACGAGCTGCTTGCGCAAGTCGGTCTTGGCGGACGCGGTGACGACCGGCTGGCAGCTTATTCGTCCGGCATGACGCAGCGCCTGCGTTATGCGTTTGCGCTGCTTCATCGGCCACCGGTGCTATTACTCGATGAACCGACGGTAACGCTTGACGAACGAGGCACGGCAATCGTCGATCAGATCATCGCACTGCAACGTCGGCGTGGCTTGACCATCATCGCGACGAACGATCCGCGCGAGCTGCGCTACGCCGATCTCGTGTTGCATTTGGGCCGATCGTAGGGAGCGCAGACGGTACACTGAACATACGCTAGCGGCAGACAACTGTCGCTATCGCCGCGCTGCCCGACCGTCAAGGCGGCGTTCGCCACGCGGGAACGCTGCGCGAGAACAATGAGAGCCTTGCGGCATCATACTGCCGGCAATGCAACCAATCCTGCTATAGCTGACCCAATGCTCTACAGGAAGGCACAGAGTGAGCATGAACGCCATCGAGCAAGAGTCGACTTCGCTTGAGCTACCGGCGCCACCGCCGAGCGGGATCAGTGCTACATTGCGCGCGGCGTGGGCCATCTTTCGCAAAGACATTGCCTGCGAGCTACGCACCCGCTACGCAATTAATACCCTACTCCTCTTCGCAATCAGTGCTGCCACCGCCGTGAGTCTCGGTGTTGGCTTCCTCGGTTTACGCCGCACCGAAGAGGCATTGCTGATCCAATCGGCGCTGTTGTGGATAGCGTTACTGTTTGCTGCGCTTAATGGACTTTCCCGCAGCTTTGTATACGAAGAAGAAGCGCGCACGCTGGCTGCATTACGGCTCTCAGCTTCGCCAACGGCAGTGTTTCTGGGGAAGTTTTGCTTCAATTTGACCCTGGTACTGGCGCTCGATCTGGTAACGAGCGTTCTTTTCATCATATTGTTGCGCGTGCAGGTGGGAAGCCCGCTCGCCTTCAGCGCTATGCTGATCAGTGGCGGGCTGGCGCTGACCTCGGCGACAACGATCATCGCCGCTATCATTGCCCGCGCCAGCTTTAAGGGCGCTTTGTTTGCCGTGCTGGCCTTTCCCTTGCTGGTGGCGCCGCTGATTGTGGCGATTCAGGGCACTGCTCAATCGCTCGAGAATGTCGCAATCGAGGCGGTATTCGGTCCGATTCGTTTTTTGCTGGCTTACGTCACGGTAACGTTTACCGCTTCACTGATCCTGTTTCCGTTTGTGTGGGAAGCGTGAAGACACTGAAGGGCGGGTAACAACCCGCCCTTACCACCAGAATTCAACCTTACACGATCACTGTATCCGGCTGATAGACCCCAAACACCTCGCGCAGGACATCACACATCTCGCCGAGCGTGCAGTAAGCGCGCACGCATTCCAGAATGGCCGGCATCAGGTTCTCGCTACCCTGAGCGGCGGCGCGCAGCTCGGCCAGCCGGCGGGCAACCAGCGCCTGATCTCGCTCACGGCGAACGCGGTTGAGGCGTTCGAGATGACGCCGCTCGCCTTCGGGGTCCATCTGCAAAATCGGGATTGACAGTGGCTCATCTTCCTGGAAGGCGTTAACACCCACAATAATGCGCTCACCGTGGTCGATCTCTTGCTGATAGCGATAGGCGGCGTCGGCAATCTCACGATGGTAATAACCGTTGCGAATGGCTGCGATGACTCCGCCTTGAGCGTTGATAGCATCAAAGATTGCCTGAGCCTCGCGCTCCATGCGATCGGTCAACGCTTCAACGAAATAGCTGCCACCAAGCGGATCGACGGTATTTGCCACACCGCTCTCATAGGCAATGATCTGCTGCGTCCGCAGAGCAATGGTCACGGCCTTCTCTGAGGGCAACGCGAGCGCTTCATCCATCGAATTGGTGTGCAGGCTTTGCGTGCCGCCAAGCACTGCGGCCAGGGCTTGAATGGCCGTGCGCACAATGTTGATTTCGGGTTGCTGAGCCGTCAATGAGCAGCCAGCAGTTTGGGTGTGGAAGCGTAGCCACCACGACCGTTCATTCTTCGCGCCGTAGCGTTCGCGCATGGCCCGCGCCCAGATACGGCGCGCCGCGCGGTATTTTGCGATCTCCTCGAAGAAATCGTTGTGAGCATTGAAGAAGAAGCTGATGCGAGGCGCAAATTCGTCAATATCCAGCCCGCGTTCGAGCGCCGCTTCAACGTAGGCAAAGCCATCGGCCAGGGTGAAGGCCAGCTCTTGCACGGCGGTGCTGCCCGCTTCACGGATATGATACCCACTGACGCTGATCGGATTCCATTGGGGCACGTGACGAGCAGCAAACTCAATCGTATCAACGACCAGCCGCATGCTCGGCTCAGGCGGGAAGATGTACTCGTTTTGGGCAATGTACTCTTTGAGAATGTCGTTTTGGATGGTGCCACGCAACTGATTCCAGGGAATGCCACGCTTCTCGGCTACGACCAGATACATTGCCCAGATGATGGCCGCTGGCGAATTGATCGTCATTGAGGTGCTGACCTGATCAAGCGGCAGCCCATCGAGCAGAATTTCCATATCGGCCAGCGACGAGACAGCGACACCACACTTGCCAAACTCGCCCTCAACCAGTGGATGATCGGTATCGCGCCCGTAGAGCGTTGGCATATCGAACGCGATTGACAACCCGGTCTGACCCTGCTCAAGCAGGTACTTGAAGCGGGCATTGGTCTCCTCGGCGCTCCCGAAGCCGGCAAACATCCGCATTGTCCATAGCTTGCCGCGATAGCCGGTAGGGTGGATGCCGCGAGTGAAGGGATACTGGCCGGGATAGCCGATGTTGCGCAGGAAGTGGTCGGTCGGTGTTGCGTCATCACCGGTTAAATCGAGTGGCGTGTAGAGGCGCTCGATTGGCGCGCTGCTTGTGGTCATGAACGGGCCAGATCGTTCGGGGGCGCGTTTGAGCGCAGGCCAGAGACATTGCTGTTCCCACTGTTGCTGGGCGGCAGCGATCTGCTCGATGTCAGACATCATCGTCCCTCCTGACAAACGAAGAGTGGATAGCCGTTATGCGCAATTGACTACGCAGATACTTCTATTGTACAACGGAGTCAACATTACCGAGCGAGCCAGGGCAATGCCAACAACTGACTGCGCGCCTGCGGCTCGCAGCGCCGCAGCGCAAGCGGCCAGGGTGGCGCCGGTGGTCAGCACATCGTCGATGACGATGACTCGCGGCGGGGGCGGCTGCGCGCCAATCCAGACAAATGCGCCGGCAGTGTTGGCAACGCGAGCGGTGGCCGTAAGTCGGGCCTGCCGACCGGTTGCGCGCGCGCGCGCTAACCCCTCAATCAACGGCGGATTGCCGGGCCGACACAACCGGACTGCCAGCTCGGCGGCCTGATTGAAACCACGTTCGCGTAACCGATCACGGTGTAACGGCACTGCGATTAATGCGTCGGCGGCGAGCGGGCCAACAGCCGCAGCCAGCAGATCGCCTAACGCATGCCCAACCCGACGCCGACGACCATACTTGAGTTGATGAATGGCCTTCACCAGCGCACCTTCGTAGCAAAATGCCACTCTTGCCGCATCAAGGCCGGGTGGCGGCGGAAAAGGTGGATAGGGACGCAGCCGTGACCGACATCTGACGCAGAAGAGTTCGCCGGTGAGCCGTCGGCAACCGACGCAGCGGTCAGGAAAGAGCAAGTTGAGCAGGTGCTCAAGCATAGGGTTGACAGTTCGCCGCAATCAGGTAACGATGATAAACAGTCAGTTATATGGCAGGGCAATCTGCCGCTTTAGACGCGCGCAGCGCACTCTATGAATAAAACCGTTTTATTGTGCCAGAGGATGCGTCAACATGGCTCGCACTAACATGACAAACGCCACCATCCACACTCCACGACGCAAAGGCCAGCTCCCAACCAAAATCTGCGCTACCTGTGGACGCCCATTTGAATGGCGCAAAAAGTGGGCACGCTGTTGGGAAGAGGTTCGCTATTGTTCCGATCGCTGTCGGCGCGCAGCGCGCTGAGAGCGGCGCTCCGGTGCCAACCGATCGGGCCGCCGCAGGAAGCAGTTGAGCAGCGGGTCGCACATGAGCGCCATCGGCAAGCCGTGATATAATTGCATTATCCGGTACTCGCCGGCACACGATAACAAGGATGGTGGCATGCCGCGATTCGGCGCACACATGTCAATTTCGGGCGGCGTCTCGAAGTCGTTTGCCCGTGGCGAATCGGTTGGACTGGAGGCGATGCAAATCTTCGCCAAAAACGAACGACAGTGGACGGCTAAACCTATCCCGGCGGAAGAGGCAGCAGCATTTCGCGCCGAGCAACAACGCACCGGTATTCATCCGGTTATCGTCCATGATTCGTATCTTATCAATCTGGCCGCGCCGGCTGATGATCTCCGCGAGAAGTCAATTGCTGCCTTCGCCGACGAACTCGAACGTTGCGCGCAGTTGGGCATTCCCTATCTGGTGACACATCCCGGCTCGCATACCGGTATTGGTGAAGAGGCGGGATTGGCGCGCGTGGCTGATGCCATCTGTCGCCTCATGGCCGAAGGAGTCGGCGGTAGCACCATGATCTTGCTGGAAACGACTGCCGGCCAGGGCACAGCGCTAGGTTATCGCTTTGAACATCTTGCCCGCCTGTTTGAGCTGATTCCCTACCATGACCGGCTCGGAGTCTGCATCGATACCTGCCACATCTTTGCCGCCGGCTACGATATTCGCGATCCAGATTGCTATCAGGTCACCTTCACCGAATTTGATCGACTGGTAGGCCTCGAACGAGTCAAGTGTTTTCATCTCAACGACTCGCAGAAGGATCTGGGGAGTCGAGTTGATCGCCACGCGCATATCGGTCAGGGTTGTATCGGCATCGAAGCATTCCGCCTGGTGGTGAATGACCCGCGTTTCGCCGGCCTGCCGATGATCATCGAGACACCGAAAGGCGAGGACATGGCAGAGGATCGTATGAATCTGGCCTTGCTGCGTTCGCTGGTACAGACGACTGGCGAGCAGTAAGCATGACCCGTCAGATCGACAGACAGTGGCACGAGCGCATCAATAGTCGCCATATGAAACAGATGCCATCAGGGCTGACAATGAGTGCTGGTAGAATTCGCATAGAAAACCGGGGAGCAGATTGCTATGTGGCGAAAGTTGCTGTTGGTTGTCCTCCTGTTTGGGATCGGATACTTGATTTGGCGACGCATGCGGAGCGAGTCTGAACCGCTTCCCACCTTACCGCTCACGCCACCGGCTAGCCAGCCGCCTGCCAGCCAGCCACCGGCAGCGGTTACGCCCCCCTCTGCGCCGACGACGACATCAACCGGTAGCGGGCCACGCCCGGTTGTCACCCGCGTTCATCGAGGTGAACCGCCGAAGTTAGCGCCGTCCAGCTCAACCGGCAACGCTGCTGGCGGGGCGCGACCAGTTATCACCCGCGTTCACCGTGGCGCACCGCCAGAGCGACGGGACGCCACCGGCGTGGAAAGCTCGCCAGCGGATCGGAATGGCGCCGGTGTTCAACTACAGACACCAACCGCTGAGGTAGCACCGCCAGAGGCAGTTGCAGCGACTCAGACTGCCTCTGTGAGCGCTCAAGACTCGGGCGCAGGGATGGCTGCGCCGGAAAGACTACCGATGTCACCTGAAGCTACAGCGCCAGCGATGCCTGCTGATGCAGTAGTGGATACCGGCACGCCGACTACTGCCAGCCCGACAACAGATCAGGAACCGGTTACCACGACACCGATCACGGCTACTGCCAGCAGCGAAGAGGAAACGGTGGTAGCGGCGATTGCCGAAACAGCAACGACAGACCTGGAGCCAATCGACATCAACCGCGCCGATCGTGAGGCGCTGATTGCGCTACCCGGCATCGGGCCAGTTCTGGCTGACCGCATCATTGCCTACCGCGAGGAGCACGGGCCTTTTAAGAGTGTCGATGATCTGATTGCGGTTTCGGGTATTGGCGAGCGCAACATCAACATCTTCCGCAAGCTGGTTTACGTTGCCAATGATTGAACCATACCTGCTGCGGCGCGGCGAACATGCCTGCCTGTTGATCCATGGCTTTGTCGGCGATCCTGGAGAGATGCGCGATCTCGGCGAACATCTCGCTGCGGCGAATTATACGGTGCTTGGTATCCGCCTGCCCGGCCATACCGGTCAGCCTGAAGATCTGATGCCGGTGCGATGGGGCGATTGGCTGGCTGCCGCGCAGCATGCGTTCGATCGGCTGGCCAGCCGGTACAACCCGATTTCGGTGATCGGATTTTCCCTCGGTGGCGCGTTGGCGACCCTGCTCGCCGTCAGGCGGCCAGTACACCGGCTGGCCCTGCTGGCTATGCCATACCAGCTCAGCGGCGATTGGCGGGTAAGTCTGTTGGGAGTTGCGCGTTACGTTACACCGTGGTTCTACCTGCTCGCGCAAGCTGATTTCTCTAGCCCTGACTTACGTGCTTCAATCTGGCGGCGCCAGCCCGGTCTCGATCTCGACGATCCCGCCATCCAGCAGATGCTGCGCCGTTCGGTCAAGGTCTCGGTTGCGGCTGCCGATGAGTTACGCCTGGCGCTGAGTGCAGCCCGTCAGGTGTTGCCACAGGTTCAAGCGCCGACACTGATTATGCATGGCCATAATGATATGACCGCCGATCCAACCAGCGCAGCAGCAATTGCGGCACGCATCGGTAGTCGATACTGCGAGCTAACGTACTGGCCAGATACCGGTCACCAATTACTCTTGGCCGGCCCCCATCGCCAAACCATCTTTCGGCGGATCGAGCGGTTTCTCAATCGCAACTGATTAGGGATTTCCTCACCGCACATCCCGGCAGGATAACTGCCAGCAACCTGCTCTGGCGCTGAAACGAAGCCTCACAGCCGGCACGGTTTGACTAGTCGTCACCACTGGCCATCTTGCAGCGGATCGAGCGGTTTCGACACCAAACCTGACCGGTGTCGGCCCTGAGTTCCCGCCAGCGTTTGAGAAGATCGCCAGTCTCTGTTTATCCACGCTCGATACCGGCCAGAGTAGTATGGCTCCGACCAGAAACAACATTCCCGTCGATAAGGCAACAGGATTACTGCGCCGGTTAGTTATTGAGCGTATCGCGTTTGATCACGATCAGGGTAATATCATCAAACGGCGGCTGACCATGGCTATGGCGAGCAATCGCAGCCAAAATCGCTTGCACAATTGCGCCTGCCGGAGCAGTGGCGTAAGCCTTAATAATGGCGCACAGACCCTCAACCTCAAACGGGATCAGCAACTCATTGATCGTCTCGGTCACGCCATCGGTATAGCAAACCAGCACATCACCGGGTTCCAGCGTCGTTACCGCCTCGTGCAATTGCACTTCGGCCAGCACACCCAGAGCGATACCGGGAGTGCGCAGCTCTTCGATCCTGGCAGTTGCCGCCCGATAGACCAGTGGCGGATTATGACCGGCACAGGTGTAGCACAACCGACCACTGGTCAGATCGAGACGAGCGTAGAAGAGGGTAACGAACATGCCCGACTCAGAATCGCGGTAGAGCCAGCGATTGGCGCGTTCCATTGCCTGCGCAGGTGATGATCCGTCGAGCGCAGCAGCGCGCACCAGCGAGCGCGACATCGTCATAAACATCGCCGCCGGAATACCTTTGTCGCTAACATCGGCAATAACCAGGCCCAGTTCGCGCATCGGTTCGGCGCCAACCGGCAACGACCAGAAATCGTAAAAATCGCCACCGACCAGTCGGGCCGACTGCCATGCCGCATCGATCTGCCAGCCTGGCGCGACAGGCAACCGGGTGGGCAACAGCGAATGTTGAATCTCGCGCGCAACCCGCAGTTCCTGTTCGAGCCGGGCCGCCTCAGCCGCTTCCGCCGCCAGCAGCAGACTCTCGAGCGCGCCGGCAATTTGCGCAGTCGCGCCGGCGCACAAATTCTGTTGCCGACCACTCAGCGACACAAACGGATCGTTGTAATCGAGTACCAGCACTGCTAACAACGAACTGCGCGCGCTGATCGGCAACCCGATTAGCGAACCACTCTGCGCCACTGTAATTAACGCCGGCCACTGATCAGCGTTGTCCTGCGCCTGCCAGAGCGCTTCCGGTCGCGGTTGTTCCTGCTCTATCGCGCGCTCGCGTAAGCGCAGCAAGAATGGTGATCGGGTTGGATGGTTGATCAACATTGCGCGCGTCGCTGCCGGCAAGCCATACGCTGCGCGGAGCACGAAATCATTGAGTTCGCGATCCCAGAGCGCGATGTAGCAGCGCGGACAGCCTAACAGCAGCGGCGGCAATCGCACAACCGTTGCCAGCAGATCGGGCAGTGTCGTTGCCCGACCGATATTCTCGGCAATTTGCAACAGAGCATTCAGCGTCCAGGCTTCTTCTTGTTGGGCAGTGTAGGCATTCGCGCTCTCGATAGCAATCGCAATCTGATCGGCCAGCGTGCGGATGACGAAGAGATCGTCATCATCGAAATCGTCAGGTTCATCACTCTGCACATCAAGCACACCGATAACGGTTGTGCCCACCCGCAACGGCACTGCCAGCTCAGAGCGAGTTTGCTGCGTATCGCGAATGACGCGACGGTCAGTGAGCACATCACCGGCCAGGACAGGCTCGCCACGCTGCGCTGCCTCGCCGACCAGCCCTTGTCCAAGCCGCAGCGAAAGGGCGCGCAGCCGTTCAAGATCGGCGCCATCGGCAGTAGATGCGCGAAAATAGATTCGACCATCATCAGGTGAAACAGTAAAGATATGCACCGGATGGTAGCCAAACCGTTCCCGAATCAGCCGCACGATTGAGGGCAACAACTGATCGAGATTGAGAATGGCGGTAATCTGCTGGCTCACCTCGCGAATGGCCTGCAACTGATTCGCGCGCTGGCGCGCTTCGTGGAAGGCGCGGGCGCGGGCAATCGCCACCGCTGCCTGGTCGGCGATCAGGGAAATGAGCCGCAGGTCGTTGGCGTTGAAGGCAGCCGGTTCGTAACTCTGCACCGAAATAGAACCGATTACCGTTTCGCCAGCGATTAACGGCACATAGATGCCCGAGCGGGGCGGACGCTCACTCTGATAGCGTGGACGGGCCGGCAACCGATCCATCTCTCGAGTAAAATCTTCAACCAGGATTGCCCGGCCAGTCTCGCGGATCCAACCGATCAGGCCACTATTTTCCGACAGATCGACCGTGAGACGCGGCAGCCGCACCCGATCCTGCACCCGCACCATCAGGGTATAGTGAGAGCCGTTAAACAGGCCAAGATGGAACGAAGAGGTATCGACGATCCGACTCGCCTCGCGGTAGATCAATTCACACAGCGCATCGACATCGAGTTCGCTGCGGATGATGGCGCGACTGACTTCATTGAGTCGAGCCAGTTCGCGCACCGAGCGGCGTTGCGATTGCAAACTGAGCGCGGCGCGGCGCAGAACTGCGGCGGATGCTATCAGCGCGGCGCCGGCCAGCGCCAGATGGATCAGGCCGAGATCGTGGGCGATGGCCGCACCCAACCATGCCAGCGGCAATGGCAACAGCTCGGCGCCAACAATCGGACGCCAGGCTGAACGCCACCACGTAGCCAGACCGCTGCGACCACCTTGCAACAGCTCGCGGAGCACCCGTCCGAACTGTGTCACCAACGGAAAGGTTAGCAGTGTCCAGCCGAATAGTTGGGCAGGTGTTAACGCGACGAGCGGTTGGGCATAAGCGATACTGGACAGCCAGGCGCCGGTCAACAATCCCAGCGCGCGCAACCCACCGCGCAAGAGGGGGCGACCCAGAAGCGAAAACGGCGTGCGCGGGCGATTAGACAGAAGCACGATGGTCACGCCAGAAAGAAATCCCTCGATTGCGGCCAGCCAGGCGCCGATGACCGGCCCCAACGCCAAACCGGCGCTCACCAGTACCAGCGGAGCCAGACTGTGTACATCAGCCGGAGGAGCGCGAAACGCCAGTAGATCAACGGCAAACGCCATGATGGCAAACAAGGCCACCAGCGCTGGTGTTGCCGGCGTCAGCGGTAATGATAGCAGCCAGAACAACGCCACCCCGCCGACGAGCAGACCGTACCATGTCAGCAGGTATTCGCGAGACACTCAATGCCTCTGAGCACATGCAGCGCGCGCTTCAGCTACGGAGGGATGCAAATTGAAGACCTGGGTAAACCCGGTAATTGTGAAGACTTCGTAGACTTGTGGTTGGAGCGCGGCCAGGCGCAACTCGCCACCAAGCGTCATCAGCTCTTTGCGGATCAGCAATAATGCCCGCAAGCCACTGCTCGACAAAAACGAGACGTTGCTCAAATCGAGCACAATCTGGCGCGCGCCCTTGCCAATCTGTTCACTGACCATGCTGGTCAAGCGTGGCGCGGTCAGCGCATCGATCCGGTCATGGATCGGAATAACCAGAACATCATCGGGTGAGGCGGGCTGATCTTGCGGCAGATATTTCACCATGGTCAGCAGATTACCACCTTGCGGCGAAAACTCGAAGCGGACCTCATCCATCAAACGGGTAATCAGATAGATGCCCAAACCGCCTACCTGACGCTCTTCGAGGGGAGAGGTAATGTCGGGTGTCGGCACAGCCGATGGATCAAACTGACGCCCATGATCGCGAACAGTCACAATGAATCGGTGGTCGCAGCATTGCCAGCTCAGGGTCAGATCACCGGGCTGATCGGGATCGTAAGCATGCTGGATAACGTTGGTGACTGCTTCGTCAACCGCGAGCTGTACCTGCCACGTGGCACGCTCATCGAGACCACAGCGTTCGGCGGCAGTGGTAATGAATGCGCTAATCTTAGCCAGCGCGTCGAGATCGGCAGTGAGGGTGATACTATTCTCCATGGCGATGGTGAGATCCAGACACCGGTATAGCCGGCTATGTGGCAGGTCTAGAATGAACCAACTGCTTCGACGGTATCGCCATAGATCTCGAACAGTGAGCTAAAACCGGTGAGATCGAACACCTCTTTAATCCGAGGAGGCAAGTTAGCGATCCGTACATCACCACCCTCCAGGTCAGTGATCTTCCATTCACGCGCCTTCTTGCGCGCTTCAATCAGAACCCGCAGACCTGGGCTGCTGATATACTCGAGCCGGCTAAAATCGAGCACAATCCGATGGCGTCCTTCTGCGAAGAGCGATTCAATCAGTTGCTTAAGTTGCGGCGCAGTGGCTGCATCAACGCGCCCGACCACTTCTATCAGATCAACCCGATGCAGTCGGCGGTGATTCAATTCCATTTCTACTCCTCCCTTATCAGGTACTGTATCGGCGCGTTGCGCATATTGCCTGTTATTATAACACACTGTGGCCGACCGAACGGAACGGAGCCACAACCATGCTATAATGACGGCGCCGGCACCGGTCGCTGGCGCGAAAGAGGTGCGGGAATGGCCCGATGGAATGATCTCAGTGTCGCGTTGAACACCCTGCGCGAAATTGATGTGACGGCAATTCGCGCTGAAGCAGAACGTCCGCTTACCATCGTCTGCGTTGGCGCGCCAGGAGTATGTCAAACGATTGCCGCCCGACTCGAGAGTGGTCCGCAGCGCTACGGCGCGACTGGTCCTTCACCTGTGCGGCTTGCCAGCCTGCAAACCATCGTGCCCGATGAGCTGCGCGATGTTGATCTCATTATTATCGGTCTCGATCACAATGTTCGCCTCTCAGCGCGCGAACTGGCAACGATTGATCGATTGGCACTGCTGGCCTTACCGACCGTCCTGGTCGTCTGGGGTACCACGTTGCCGCCTGATGCTGGTCCACTCCACCCGCGAGTAGCGCATGCCCGGCTCCTGGTTGTGCCTGATCCGGCTGCATCTGACGTGAATGCGCAACTGGCCGAGGCCGTGCTCGATCGCTTGCCCGCCGATCTACACCTGGCTGCTGCCCGTCGCTTGCCGGGGTTACGCGCTGTGGTTGCGCGTAACCTGATTAATAGTGTCGCATTCACCAATGCCTCGTATGTGCTGGCTACCGCAGTGCCGGCACAAATCCCACTCTTTAATATACCTTTCGCTGCGGCTGATATACTGGTGTTGACCAAGAACCAGGCCATCCTGGTTTACCGCCTCGGGTTGGCCTACGGCGCGCCGCCCGACCTGCGCGAGCGGTTGCGGGAAGTGTTACCGGTCATCGGGGGCGCTTTCATCTGGCGGCAACTGGCGCGCGCACTGGTTGGGTTAATCCCGGTTTGGGGTATTGCGCCCAAGGTGGCAATTGCCTACGCTGGCACCTATACCACCGGCATGGCAGCATGGCGCTGGTTTGCCGAAGGTGAGCTGGTTGATCAGGGCCGGTTGCGGGAATTGGGACAAGAGGCGCTCGAGTTGGGGAAGGCGCGGGCGGCTGAATTGATCGCAGCCGTGCGCGCAACCGGCGCTCGCCAGATGAGCCGCTGGCAACGATTTCGAGCGAGTCTGCGCAAGAGTCTCCAGCGCAACCGCAAACAACCGGGCTAATCTCAAACTGCTCCGCATGCTGCGTCGCGCGAACGCTGAATTATCACTCAAGGCCACAGAAATGATTCGGCGATATGATGACTGACGATCAAGACTGCTTTGCCCTGTCTTGAGCAAGTGCAGTTACGACCATCTTTGCCAGTGTGATCAATGCGCACCGGCTTGAGACGGATTGTGTTCACTATGCAATATGCAGCATCTTCATCGAACAACGTTCAATGAGTCAGGCGACTCAATTTGTCTCGAAAGCTTTACTGCCTGTTTGCGAGGAATACTATGGATTATTTTGTCATTGAAGGCGGCCACCGACTGGCCGGAACGATTCGACCAGCCGGCAACAAGAATGCAGCGCTCCCCCTCCTGGCAGCCAGCCTGTTAACCGATCAACCGGTGACACTGCGCAATATTCCCGATATTGGCGATGTGCGCACCAAACTGGCTCTGCTTGCTCACCTCGGCGTTCAAATTGATCGGCCAGAACCGAATGTTGTCCATCTGCGCGCCAGCCAACTGGCGCCGATTGAACCAGACATAGCATTGGCACGTCGAATCCGCACCTCGCCGCTGCTGGCCGGCCCTTTGTTAGCCCGTCGCGGCTACGTTACCCTCCCTCGGCCCGGTGGCGACGCGATTGGTCGGCGGCGGCTCGACACCCATTTGCTCGCGCTGCAAGCTTTGGGGGCGCAGGTGGAAGTCACCCCGACCAGTTACATTCTGACTACCGATGGATTGCGCGGCGCCGACATCTTCCTCGATGAAATGAGCGTGACCGGTACCGAGCAGGCCATCATGGCCGCCGTGATGGCTGAAGGTCACACGACTATCGGCAATGCCGCCTCCGAACCGCATGTCCAGGATCTCTGTCATTTGCTTAACCGGATGGGTGCCCGCATTAGCGGTATCGGCACCAATCTGCTTGAGATTGAAGGGGTTAGCAGCCTGCACGGCGCTGACTACACGATCGGGCCTGACTATATGGAAGTCGGGTCGCTTATCGGACTGGCGGCAGTTACACGCAGTGAACTGCGCATTGTTGACGCGCGTCCACATGAGCATCGCATGACCAAAATTATGTTTGGTCGGCTTGGGGTAAAGTGGCGTGAAGAGGGTGACGACATTATTGTGCCTGCCGACCAGGAGCTGGTCGTGCGCCACGATCTGCACGGCGCAATACCGAAAATCGACTCGGCGCCATGGCCTGGCTTCAATCCTGATTTGATGAGCACAGCAATTGTCGTGGCGACCCAGGCCCGCGGCACAGTGCTGATCCACGAAAAGATGTTTGAAAGCCGACTCTTTTTCGTTGACCGGCTGATCGGAATGGGAGCGCGGATCGTGCTCTGCGATCCACATCGAGCCGTGGTGGTAGGCCCGTCACAACTCTATGGCGAGCCGGATGGTCTGCCCAGTCCTGACATTCGGGCCGGCATGGCGATGGTGACAGCAGCGCTCTGCGCCAAAGGGCGGAGCGTGATCTATAACATCGGTCAGATCGACCGCGGCTACGAGCGAATCGATGAACGGCTGGCCGCGCTTGGCGCGCGGATTGAACGAGTACGGGCATCATAGCAACAACGGGATACGTGTGGTCGCCATCTGCTGGCATCCCGTTCTTGACCGACGCTTCCACCAATGGCAAGGCACAGTGTGTCGCCGACAACAACTCCATTTGCGACCGGGCACGGCATAGCCGTGCCCCTACACTTGCTGCGGACGAATCAAGACCTCGCTATCATTGCGCACCTGATTCACTGCCTTGCTTACCGGGTAGACACGCAACGCCACCGGCGGGGGAGCGAGACACAACTCGTGGAGACGCGCGACATCGGCAGCCGGATCGAGCCACAGCGCAGCGAGATCGGACGGCAGCATGACCGGCATGCGGTCATGGATCGGCGCAACGACTTCATTGGCAGCAGTAGTCAGAATTGTGCAACTCTCGATAAGGGTGCCGTCAGGCGCCTGCCATTGCTCCCAGAGACCGGCAAATGCGATCATTTCATCATCAACCGGCGAGAAATAGTAAGGCTGCTTACCGGCAGGAGTGGTCTGCCACTCATAGAAACCGGAGGCGGGTAGCAAGCAACGGCGACGGCGAAAAGCGGTGCGAAAGGCCGGTTTGTCAAGCGCCGTCTCGCTGCGGGCATTGATCATGCGCGCGCCAATGGAGGCATCCTTCGCCCATGCCGGGATCAACCCCCAGCGCAAAAAGACCAGTTCACGACCATTCTGGCCATTGCGCGCAGCCACAACCGGTTGCGTAGGAGCGATGTTGTAGCGTGGTTGAAACTCGAGCGGCGCAACGCCAAAGCGGGCGGCAAGTCTGGCCGGCGTAACAGCCAGCGTATAACGACCACACATAGCAACCTCACGAAATAAATAACGACTGCTCAAGACATGCTTCCCTCCAAGGGGAAGCATACCAATCGCCAGATTAGCGGATTTCCAAACAGAGTATTGCGTGGGAACGACAAGTGCGCAACCATATCGCTGCGGGATTTTGCAAGATTGAGCCAGCCGGCACAACCAGGCGACGCAATCGATTGCCGGGCAATGACTGATGGTCTGGAAGCCAGACGCTACTCAACCGGACATGCTTCCGACAACAGCCCCGATTGATACAATCCCACCCAACCTTCAGTGCTATGCCTGCGACTCTTCCTGCGCTGGCCATCCACACAACACAAAGTCGAATGATGAGAGCCGATGTAACCCTGACAGTCGATGGCAACTGCGCTGCCAGAGGAGCCATCGTGTCGGATGTCTGCGACAAACAATTTGCTATCGCACAAGAGAAAGCGGTACGCAGACACATCCATATGGCTGGCATACGAGGCGATAAGTCGTGAGCAGACCATACCAGTGCGCAGAAAACGAGAAACTGTCAACCTACCAATACGTGGCAGATTGACAGTAACGACCAATTGCCCATGGCGTTTCAATACACGCCTGACATCTAATGATTATCCTGATCAAGGCGAGTCGTTTCTCCGGTAGCCGGTTCGCCACCGGTAGGCGACTGCATCCGTTTGATCAGTTCAGCTAACCGATCATTCAACTGCGCAATCCCTTGCGCCAGCGTCTGCTGGAGATCGTGAGCAGCCTGGCTCTGCTGGATCTGATTCAGCGCCTGTTGACCGCGTTCGGCTAACTCCTGCACGCGGGGATTTTCAGCGATCAACTTCGCCGCTGACTGCACCTGCTCACCAACAGTCCGCAAGCCATGGAGCAATTCCTGCTGCACCTGGCGAGCGCGTTCATTTTCAAGCGCCGCGCGCAGGGCAGCTTCAATCTGCTGACCCAATTCACGCAACTCTGCACCCAAATCGGGTGTTTGATCGGGCTTCTGATCCTGCTGGCTCATCGATTTCCTCCTTCGATCACAAGGGACACCGGCATGACGATCAGAAATAAGACGAGCGCGCAGCCAAAAACGTTGCGCCAGTTGATTGCCAGCTACCGTCGCCGACGCAGCAAAAACCAGAGACTACCGACGACTGCCAGCGCGCCAAGAGCTGGGCTGGCTCCGCGAGCCGGGCCTTGCGCAACCAGCGCAGCCACATCAGCCAGGCCAGACAGACGCGATGGTACGCTATGAGCCGGCAGCGCCACCTGACCGGTCACATAATTTCGGCGACGCGCGCTCGCATAGAGATGGGCCAGTGGTGGCGCCAGCTCATCGTCGCCGGGGAGGAGATCGATCAACTCGGCCCGAAACAGCGCTAGCGGCAAGAGGGGATCGGTCTGATCGCTCGCCAGAACTCGGCGCAACAGGGTGGTATGGGCCCGGTGCAACGGATGCGATGGCGCCGGCACGCGCATACCGACCAGCACATCATGACCATGATAGGCAGTCAACAACCGTTCAATGGCCAGGGCAGAGGGCGGCGCATCGGCGTCAAGCGCCAATACCATATCGCCACCGATCAGCGCGCAGGCATCGCGAAGCAAATAGGCGGGACGACGCGGCTGGGAGTGAAATGTGGCATGCGCAAACGGATAGGCAGCAGCGCTACGCGCCGCTGCCGCTACCGCTGCCGGGCCGGCGGCAATGATAATTTCGTGCTCAACGCTATAGCGTCTGGCAGCAACAGAAACTGCCTGCACCGTCTGCGTCAAGTGTGCGCCATCGGCGGCGCAGACAACGACTGATAGGGTATTGATCACAGACACCGGGAACCTCCCCAAAGAATCATACTGGTAACAGTATATCACAAAGCGCATACCGAAACCGGTTGCAATCCGGAGAAGGGGTCACGGCAACGGGCAGCGTCAACCAACCATGGCACGACGCTGACAAGATGAACATCTTGTCATTTGATCACCCAGAGATGTGAATGATTTGTAAACGACCTGAAGCGCTGATCAGGCTTGACAGATGCGTTTAATAGATTTAATCTTTGTCTTGCCACCAATCAACCTCAGCTCGTACAGCTTACATCGTTGCCGCTGAGATTGTTGCGTGTATTCCGCACGCAAATCAGGCGACGTGCGTCTTTCGCCACTACACCTCACCATGCGCGCGCCTCAACGAACAGTATGAGGTTTGGCTGCTGCACGGTCTTACAAAAAGCGCGAAACAAGATGAGCGAATGGGCGCTCACACCCAGGGCAGCGATCGAGGCCAGCCCTGCACTCTACCAGAATTCAGGTTCTGGAAGAGTAGTTCGTTGTGTGCTGGTTTCAACTCCAGATTGCAGAACTACCGTGCAGTGAGAAGAGAAAGGAGGAATGCGTCTGTAGTGTCTGTGTCAGTTAGACAATCACACAACCAAAGTCTGGGTGCATTCTCGTTTGTGAGCTGAGGAGTTGTATGAAATTAACAAATAGACGCCATCTCGTCGCGATTGCAATCAGCATTGCCCTGACTATAGCGCTGGTTGCTCCGCTGGCTGCGCAACCGCCGCGGCCGATCCCAAACCTCGACTCTATCCGTCTGGATGAACCGATCTCGCTGGAACGCGCCCCAACCAGACTTTCTCCGAGCCTCATTGGCGCGACCGGTCGTCAAGAAGTGGTTATCCGTCTGAGCGAAAACCCAACGGCGCGCGTTCCCGAAGGCGCCGCCCAGGCTGCGCAGCTCAACCGCATTAACCAGCAGCACGAGCGGGTTCTATCGCGACTGCGCGCGATCGATCCAACCCTGACCGAGCTGGCCCGGCTGCGCGTGGCGCTAAACGCTGTCGTTGTTGAGGTCGATGGAGCGGCGCTACCAGCGCTCGCCCGCGATGTGGAAGTGGTTCGCATCAGTCCGGTGGTCAATTACGAGCGCGAGAGCCAGCCACCGATGGAAACGGTGCCGTACATCGGCGCCAATCCTACTGTGCAAGCAGCCGGCTTCCGCGGCAAGGATGTCCGGGTGGCTGTGCTCGATAGCGGCATCGACTATACGCACGCTGCGTTTGGTGGTGCGGGTACGCTAGCTGCGTATCAGGCTGCTTACGGCGACAATCCTGCCGATCCACGCAATACAACTTTGGATGGTCTTTTCCCCACCGATCGCGTCAAAGGTGGCTACGACTTCGTTGGTGAAGTATGGCCGAATGGCCCCCTCAGTCCTGATCCCGATCCGATTGACTGTGGTCAACCCGGTCTCAGTAGTGGCACCTGCGCCGGTGGTCACGGCACTCATGTTGCTGACATCATTGGCGGTGAGCAGGGTGTAGCGCCAGAGGTCGACCTCTTCGCCGTCAAGGTTTGCTCGGCGGTATCTTCATCGTGCAGTGGTGTCGCCATTTTGCAAGGCCTTGACTGGGTTGCCGATCCCGATGGCAACGGCATCACCGACGATCGTATGCATATTGTCAATATGTCGTTGGGCGCTTCATATGGACAGAACTACGACGACGATTCGGCAATCGCTGTCGATAATTTGCAGCCGTTGGGCATTCTCGTCGTCGCATCTGCCGGCAATAGCGCCGACCGCCCCTACATTACCGGCACTCCTGCCGGCGCGCGCACTGCGCTGTCAGTTGCGCAAACCGCTGTTCCCAGCGACGCTTCCTACCCAATCACCGTACTTAGCACGACCGTGTACGGTATCGCACAGCCATGGGCACCAATTCCCACCACAGCAATCGCCGGCACTCTGGTTTACGGAGCATCGCTTGGTAATGCGCTTGGTTGTTCGGCTTATCCAGCCGGCTCACTTACCGGACAGATCCTGCTTGTCGATCGCGGCGTCTGCGCAATTAGCATTAAAGGCTCTAATGGCGCTGCTGCCGGCGCAGTTGCAGTGATCGTGGCCAACAATGTTGCCGGAGCAGTGCCTCCCACCTTTAGTTTTGGTGGCGGCACACCGACCGTGCCGGTGTTGTCGATCACGCAGGCGGCGGGGAATGCGCTCAAGCTGCGGGTCGGGAACGAAACCACCATTGGGTTTGACAATCCGTTTAGCAATGCCGGCAGCGTGGTTGGAACATCGTCACGCGGTCCGACGATGGGCCAGATGACCTACGGCAATCAGATCATGTACGGCCAGATCATCAAGCCCGAAATCGGCGCACCTGGCGCGTCTATTTCAGCAGTGGCCGGCAGTGGCACAGGGGTCGAGCCTTTTGGTGGCACCTCGGGCGCAGCGCCAATGGTAGCCGGCGCCGCCGCGCTGCTGTATAACGCGGTTGATTGGAGTATGTCGCCTTGGGAGTTGAAGGCGCGGCTGATCAATACTGCCGAAACTAACATCTACAACGGTTCACCGGTCTTCCTTGGCCCGGTCCTGGCGCCAATTACCCGAATTGGCGGCGGTGAAGTGCGGGTCGATCGGGCTATTGCTGCACAGGCGAGCGCCTGGGAACTATCAAACGGCACAGCAGCTATCTCGTTTGGGCAGATCGATGTAACCCGCAATCCGACTACGCTCCGTCGCACCATTGTGGTGCGGAACTACGGTAATACGCCACTGACGTACACTATTACCCCAACGTTCCGCTTCGCCAATGATGCGGCCAGCGCAGCAATCTCGCCGACCACGTCGGTTACCACCATCACTGTGCCACCGCGAAGCCGTCGCACCTTTACCCTCTCGCTGCGGATCGATCCGACGAAACTACCGGCGTGGGTATTGAATTCGGGTAACAATGGCGGCAACGGCGCGGCATTGACCGCAGTTGAGTATGATGGCTACCTGGTTCTGGATGCCCCGGGCACAACCAACGACCTGACGATGCCGTGGCACATTATGCCACGCGCTGCGGGCGTTGTGCAGGCGCCGGCTTCTGTGCGCGCCACGACCAGCAGCCCGGCTACCGCGCGACTTACCAACAGCGGGGCCAACCCGGTTACGGTCGATCCTTTCACCCTGATCGGCAGTAGCAATACCGTTAACGCATCCCTCGGCGCCGGTATGCAGATGCCACCGATGGATCTGCGCTACGTTGGCGCGCGCGCGTTTGATATCCCTGGTTTCTGCCCCGGTAACACGCCGATCATCCAGTTTGGCATTACGACCCATCAGCGTATTACTCATTCCAACTATCCGGTAGAGATAGACCTGCTCTTCGACACCAACCGCGACGGCGTACCCGATTATGTTGGCTTTACCTCCGAGGTTGGCTCATTTGCCAGTGATGGACGCAATGCCTTCTTCGTTGGCCCACTCGCCGGCCCATACAATGCGTTCTTCTTCACCAGCCACTCAACCAACAGCGCCAACACGGTGCTCACGCTGTGCGGTAGCCAAATTGGTGTCACTGCGCTCGGTCAGCAGATCAACATCGACGCCTACGTCTATGATAACTACTTCACCGGCTTCGAGTTGAGCAAGATCGAGGGCATGAGCACAGTTCTCGGCGCGCCACGCTTCGACATCGATATCGGCAGCGGTGTCGTTCCGGCCAGCGGCTCGCTCAACACGACCGTTTACCGCTTCGACGCTCCGGCTGATGTGACCGATTCCGGCATTCTGTTGCAGTACTCCTTTGCGCCGGCTGGTCGCGAAGCAAGCGCAATCATTGTGCGGTAGTCGGGATGCGCCCTTCGCAACGACGGCAGGTATGGTATTACCTGCCGTCGTTGCTATGCTAACCTTTGCTGCAAACTGGTATCGCTACACCAGCAACGCAGTCAGGCTGTCAACCGTATATTCTGCCAGCCCCAATGACTCCTTGTTCGCTGGCCTTGTTGGCGATAATCCTGCCCCATCACTACCGACGCCAGACGAATGAGCGCGGCGATTGAGGGTGTTGCCACACCGATCTGTTCGGCCAAACTCTGCCAGAACACGAGACTGTAGCCGGCATCTTTATGCAGATACCAGTGATCGAGACTCGCCTGCGCCTGAATCCCGCGAAATCCCGGCGCTTCAGCGTAGCCGCGATCGTAACTGGCTTCCAGCATATATCCCTGCATCAGGCCAAGTTCTGGCTCAGAGATAATCTCAAGATCGAGCGCGCGTCCGATGGCAATGCGTTCCTCATCGATGGCCTTGATCACCCTCCCTACCGCAGGTGTCACCCCTTCCTCGTAAAAGAGGAAGGCGCCTCTGGTTCGCTCAATCAGGGCAGTATTTAGCAAGGTGATAGCAGGATGGATTACCGGATTGCCGTTTTGCAGGCTTGTTTGCAAGACATTGCGCGCCAGCTTGATGAAGGGATAGACCTCACCGACCTGAGCGATAATCCGCTGTGTCACGCGCGCCGGCACACGACTGATAAATAGACCATCTTTGATCTTGAGAAACATGTGTATTCGTCCAGGTTCGACAAGTCGAACGGCGTAAGGCAATGTTGAAGTTTCAGCCACAATAATCGTCTCATCGCGCAATGACAGGCCAGCGCCGCGTTTGAACTCAATGCTACCCAGGCATGACCCCGGGCATATTATCACCGTCTGGCCTGCGCGCATACGGTTGGCATGCCTCGGCGAAGAAACGTGTGCTGTAGGCAGGACCAACGACATAGATGAGGTCAGCATCAGAGAGAACGTAACCGATGTCGTGGCCAGCGTAGGCAATTGGCGCAAAGCCGTTCAGCTCACCCTCGGCGTAGATACCACCCTGTTGCTGGATGCGTTGCACGTTGTCGGGAAAATGTTTGAAATCAAACATCTTGACCGTAGCTTGTCGAATAGCGTAATCAAATGCCACTGCGCACCCACCATTGCCCGATCCCAGCACCGCTCCATGCATTGCATTGCTCCAAATTGAGAATAAAGAAGTTCCCGCGAGTCTACGCTGCTAAACCGAACGCTTCTACGCATTCCAGCCGCCAACCAGTTCCCTAAATCTGACACAACGGTACAGTTTCTTCTCCTTTTCTTATTCAGGCCAGCGGTACCGTACCCCCGGCGGTAAACGCAGCGTTTCATCACCCAGACGCCCCAAACCGAACGCGCTGCCATCGGCGCTCCGCTCCAGCCGCGCATACGTCGTCCATTGCGCGATCCAACCGTTGCGCGACAGTTCGCCGCTGAGCGGCACGCCGAGACCGGCGAGCAGTTCTTCCGGCACGGTAAAGTTGGGACAAATCGCGGTAGCCGGCGCGCCATTCAGGCATTGCTCGCTGCGAATCGTTTCGGCCAGATACAGTTCATAGCCGAGCGCGCGCATCTGCACTGCGCCATTGCGCCATTCCAGGCAGATCCGCTCAAAACATTGCAGCCACCCCCACGCAAAGGGAACCGCCGGCGTCAACGGCCAGCCACCCCGCTCGACTGCGCCGAGTTCGGCCCATGTGCGCATCATCGTCGCCGGCACGAAGTAGCCGGTCTCGCCAAAGAAAGCGCCACCCTGGGGTTCAACGTTTAGGGTTGCTACCGGCTGTGGCGCAATCAGATCACGTCCATTCGCGTCACGTAATCCAACGGCCAGTTGATAGGCACCGGGCAGAAGATCGAGAGGGAGCGCAATCGGTTGCAGATGTTCAACCGGTGTTGTCATCGGCCAGCGCGATGGTGGCAGCGCGCCATACACTAACGATCGCTCGCTCTGCGTGGCAGTGCGATCTCCGGCGAAGAGCAATCGCACTACGACGGTCAGGTCATCGACCGGCAACGGATCTGTGCGCTGCCAGACGAGATTGAGCGTCACCAGTTCACCCGGTTCGTAAGCTGCACCCAACGGCGGCGCCAGTTGCACGGCGGACAGTTGTACGCCACCGGCAGCCACCGGCTGCGCCGGTAGCTGTGACGGTCCGGTAGCAACGGGCCGATAGCGATCGATCACGCCGAGCGAGCCATCCTGCGCGTAACGATGGCGAATGATGGCGATCATCTCCGGCGTAAGCCAGTTGCCGAGATAATCCAGCAGGATCAAGGAAAATTCGCCATTCGCCAGCGCGCGCAGAACGGGGGTTTGATCGGCCAGACCCTGATCGAGTAATTGACGAAACTCAAACACCGGTATGCGAGCCACCACACCCGCGCCGCTGGCCAGACCAGGCAAGTCGGTGAAGATCACATCGCCTGCCGCTTGCGCTTCAACGGCCAGCGCCTGATTGACCCGCGCCAACGCGCCAAGCACTGCGGCTTCGCGCTGCGCATCGGCCCATACCCCATATCGACCGAATGACAGTCGCGGCGGACTCGGCTCAATCAGACCTGCCGGGCGAAGGCGGTTCGTATCCCACAACGGTGGATAATAGAGCAGGCTGGCGATCAGCAGCCCGCCTATCGTCGGCGTCAACCACCTAGACCGCAGTACAAGACTTTCGGTTGACCGCTGCCGCGACACTATTGCCCCGCGGGTCAATCCATCCCAACCCAATCCGGTCAGCCAGATCAACCCGGCATACCACTCGAAGAAATAGTTGGCATACGCGCCAACCTTTCCCGAGCCGATAGCGCCCAACGTACCTGCCAGCAGGTACACCAGGGCAGGCGCCGGCGCAGTTCGCTGGCCAGTTTGCCATACTGCTATCAAACCGATCAACGCCGTCCCCAGCAATGGCCAGCGCAAACCAAGCTGCTGGCGCCAAAAACCGGCAGCTAGATCGAATTCCCAGCGATTGGCATTGGCTGCCACGACGTGAAGCAAAAACCAGCCATTCGTCGCCCAAACCAGGCCGGCAACGATCCCGCCACCGCCCAGAGCGGCGGTCACCAGAAAGGCAATCACTGCTTCACGCGCAGGCGAATTGGGAGAAGCGCGATGTCTCATCCATGCTATCAAGAGCATGACGCCCGCAGCCAGCGGCCCGGCGATCAATGATGGTTTGGTCAAGAGGCAACCAACTGCCAGTATTGCAGCAAGTGTGCCACGCCAGCGCGGTGACAGGCGCTGATTGCCGGCCAGCCATACTGCCCACAGCCCCAATGCTACCCCCAGCAGATCGACGCGCATCAACGGCAACCACTCGCGCACTATCGGAATTGTCGGCCACAAGAGGGCCAGCCACGCGCCACGCCGACCGATCAGCGCGGCCAGCGCTACGATTATCGCCAGCCCGCCGATCAGTGTGATCAGTCGTCCGGCCAGCAACGGCGTGCCGATCGCTCTGGTCAACCCGCCGCTGAGCAGAAGATAGAGCGGCGGATAATTGACAATCAAAAATGGTGGCTGCGCTGGATCGGCGTAGAGATGCCAGAGAGGCTTGCCATCGGCCAGCCGGCTGACCTGCGCCACAAGTGGCCCCTCACCGTAATCAAGGGGAAAGGGGAAAGCAAGTATATGGCGAATATGCTCTGCCGCATACCAGAGATAGAGCGTGAGCAAGCCGAGCAGACAGCCAGATACAACCCATTGTAATAATCGTAAGCCAGAACGTATCATGGTAAGATAGAACTCGCTGAGCAACGGTGCTCAGTCGAGACTCAACTGCGCTGCGCAGAACGGGTAACGCAACTCCATTCTTTGGTTGCCAGACGAATCCCTTCGGCATTACAACATTGCGTCTATGCGTTATCAGTTTGAACAGCGCATCCGAAGGAGAACCTTACTATGACCAGCCATCGTATTGCGCGACGGATCCGCGCCGTACCCCCATCAGGCATTCGCCGTTTTTTCGACATTGCGGCCACGATGCCCGACGTGATCTCGCTCGGTGTCGGCGAGCCTGATTTTATCACGCCTGCGCCCATCCGCGCTGCCGGTCAGGCTTCCATCGATCGCACAACCGCCTACACCTCCAATTCGGGCTTGCTCGAACTGCGGGTAGCCCTCGCCGATCATCTTGCCCGACGCTACGGTGTGCAGTACGATCCTGAACAAGAACTGCTCATTACTGTTGGCGTGAGTGAGGCGATGCTGGGAGCAGCACTGGCTATGCTTGACCCTAACGATGAGGTACTCGTTCCTGAACCGTGTTTTGTCGCATACCCGGCCTGTGTGACTTTCGCCGATGCAAAGGTTGTCTACGTGCCAACCAGTGTTGCTGACGGTTTCCAGGTGACCGGCGCAGCGCTAGAAGCAGCAGTAACACCACGCACCAAAGCTATTTTAATCGGCTATCCCAATAACCCGACCGGTGCCGTGCTTAGTCGCGAGCGGTTACTGGAGGTGGCAGCCATCGCCGAACGTCACGATCTGATTGTCATCTCTGACGAGATTTATGACCGGCTGGTATACGGCATCGAGCATACCTGCTTTGCGTCGTTGCCCGGGATGCGCGAACGCACCGTACTCCTTGGCGGTTTCTCAAAAGCCTATGCGATGACCGGCTGGCGTCTGGGCTGGCTGGCTGCGCCCGCCGAGATTACTGCCGCAGTGCGCAAATTCCATCAGTACGCCATTATGTCGGCGCCAACAATGAGTCAGTACGCCGGCCTGGAGGCTATTTTACACGGTGAAGATGCTGTGCAGGAAATGGTGCGTGAATACGACCGTCGTCGCAAGTTGATCGTCGCCGGTCTTAACAGTATCGGCCTGCCCACCTTTGAACCACAAGGAGCCTTTTATGCCTTCCCACATGTTGGTCATCTCGGTCTGAGCAGTGAGGCCTTCTGTGAACAGTTGTTACACAGCGAACAAGTTGCAGTTGTGCCGGGTGACGCCTTCGGGCCGAGTGGGGCCGGTTACGTTCGCGCTTGTTATGCCACGGCGTTCAACAAGATCGAAGAGGCGCTTGATCGGATCGAACGATTTGTGCGTCGAATCGGTTAACGTCAACACAGGCAACGAATCAGGGAAATAACATCATTGGTCTGTCGCCGCCAGCAGCGAAATCAGATCGCGCGCTGGCGGCACATGCGCTCACCAGCAGGGTTGAAGAGAGGCGAAGTATGTCACCGCATGACAATGAAACTACTACCGAACTGCGCTGCTCGCTAACAGGTCGACCATTGACGCCAGAAGAAGCGTATTGGGCGCCGCCGCTTATCACTGCGCGTGATCTGATTAC
Organism: uncultured Chloroflexus sp.; assembly: GCF_937129525.1. GTDB lineage: Bacteria > Chloroflexota > Chloroflexia > Chloroflexales > Chloroflexaceae > Chloroflexus. Next base: position 42,432 of record NZ_CAKZNK010000112.1, read on the forward strand.
CACTTTTTTCAAGACTCTCTTCTCCAATCCGGTTGCGCTAGGGGCCATCTTTCTCAGCGAGCTGCCCGATGTGCCTTACGCTCCCGAAGCACGTCCGCTACTGGCCCGCCGCCGTTCAATTGAACAGGCCAAGCTGCTCGGCCTGCTCCTGGTGATCGCAGTCATTTTAGTTGGATTGATCTTCTGGCTGGTGCGGTGAGCGAGCAACAGACGCCACACACAACGATTCTCTCCAGTTCCGCCGGGCAGTCAGCGCTCAGTCAACTTAGCGCTGGCCGGCGCTGGTTGCTGAGCAGCCTGGCGATCGGAGCAATTATCGCCTTCTCACCAGGTGGTCGGACAATATTGGCGACCGGACTTTGGCTGCTTGCGCCGGGCTATCTGCTAGAACGGCTCTTGCCCGGCGCGCGTCTGCATTGGCTCTTGCGGATTGCGCTTTGGATTGGAATCAGCGCCAGCATCATTCCACTAATCTACCTCTGGATCACTGCGGCGAACGGTCATCTGGAGGGATCGGTCATCATTGTCGGCGCCATACTGCTGGCTGCCGGCGCAATCATAGCCGCATGGCGCGATCTCGCTCACCTCCAGGTTCAACCCTCTGCCAGTGCCTGGCTCCTGATCGGTGTCCTCGCAATCACTGCCTGGCTACGCGCCGAACAGATCGCCGATCTGGCTTTGCCGGCCTGGGTCGACTCGGTACATCACGCGCTGATGATACGGGTCGCTGCCGAAACTGGCCGCGCGCCGTGGACTCTCACGCCCTATCTGCCAGTTGTTGACATGCCCTACCATTGGGGCTATCACGTCGTCATTGCCGCAATCTGGCGAACTGTCGGCGGCGAGTTGACCGATGTAATGCTTTGGAGCGGCCAGATGCTAAACTGGCTGCAAAGCCTGACCGCCGCTGCGCTGGCCCTGCTTTGCTGGCGTCGTCCATCGGCAGCAGTCGTCGCCGCCGCAGTGGTTGGTTGCATTTCCTGGATGCCGGCCTACTATGTCTCATGGGGACGCTACACTCAGTTGAGTGGTCTCTTGCTGCTGGTCGCGCTGGCTATCGGCTGGCAATACTGGCTGACGGCAGAAACCCGCCGCGAGCGTCTGGTGTGGTTGGGACTGGTTACATTAGTTATTGCCGGCTTGAGCCTCATTCACATGCGGATATTTGTCTTCGGTGGCGCGCTGATCGTCGCGCAGAGCATCGTCTGGGCCATCCGCCAGTCTCGCTCGCGCATCGTCGCACAGATGACGCAGGCCTTGCTTGCCGGCGTGGTTGCCATCGCACTGGCAGCACCGTGGTGGCTACTCTTGCTGCGCCGTGTTTTGTTACCGGCAGCGACTGGCGCCCAAAGCCTGACCAGTGGCGGATCGTATGTGCAACTGAATCGCGATCTGATGTGGATCGGGCCGAATGAGTGGCTGGTTGCGCTGGCTCTGATCAGCGGCGCGCTTGGCATTGCCTATCGCCAGCGCGCAACAACCACCATCCTGCTATGGATTGGCGGTCTGATCCTGCTTACCAATCCCTGGCTGGTAAGCTACCTTTGCCCACCGATTGGAATAATCATCTTGCTCTTCGGGATTATCAGGCGCGCATGGCTACCAGGCGGCGCTGGGCTGCTCTTGCTCGCCATCAATCCGTTCACGGTGCGTCTGCCCTTCCTCTGGCTATTGCCGGTCGATATTGCGGCAATCAGTCTCTTTCTCCCTCTTAGCAGTCTGATCGGCGGCGGCGCTGCCCTGATCTGGCCGACACGCCATCGCCTCTGGCGCATCAGCGGCACGATGATACTGATCGGTCTCTGCTTCTGGGGCGCCGATCAGCAACGCGCCATCGTCAATCCGGTGACGGTGCTGGCTACTGCTGCCGATCGCGCCGCTATTGCGTGGATTAAGGATCATACCCCACCAAATGCTCGCTTTCTGGTCAATGCTGCGCCGTGGTTACCCGGAGTCGCGCGCGGCAATGATGGCGGCTGGTGGATAACGCCCCTGACCGGACGCTGGATGAGCACGCCGCCGGCGCTATTCGTCTACGGCGATGTTGATGCAGCCGAAGCTGCGCGCCGGCGCAGCCAGCAGATCATCGACTTTGGCAATGGGCAACCGATCGATCTTGATCACCTGATTACCACTGAGCAAATCGACTACATCTACACCTCAGCCGCCGGGCCATTGCAGCCTGAGCTGTTTGCCGACAAGACCGGTTACGAGCCAGTGTTTGCTCAAGACGGAATTGTGATCTATCGAACGCCTGTATTTTCACCGTAATCATGACACTGCTGTACTGCTTGCCATTCATAGCAATGGCGCCAACCACCACTCGCGCCAGAACCACAATCCGATCAGGTACAGCAAGCCCAGGCCGACAAGCAGGGTATCAAAGCGTTGCCAGCGTCGCGGCTTTGGCCGCGCAGCCACACTGGCCACAGCAAAGAATAAGAGGATCAACAGGCCGCAACCGGCAATGTAGAGATGGTGTAACGGCGTCGCCGGATCAAGCCCTCCGTGCGTCAACTGCAAGAGATTACGCAGATCGGTGGCAATCGGTCCGGTCGGGGGAAATGCCGGCGCAATTGGCGACAGCAAAGCGGCAAAGGGGTTGAATGCCACTGCCACAACGACCACAGCCGGTGGGAGCGAAGAGGCAGCAATCAGCACTGCTACCACCAACCAGAGCAATAGTACGCTATACGCTAAAAACAGTGCGGCTGGCGGACTGCGCAGCAGCGCCATCCAGCAAACACCATACGCCCCGTTCAGCAACCCCGTTACCAGAATGACCGTCAGCGCCCAACCGACTTCTGACAAATCCAGACTGCCAAACAATGGCAGGATACTGAAAAAGGGCAACGTGACAGCGCCGGTGACGAGTAACAGTCCCCAAACTGCCAGCAAGCGGGCCAGCAATGTGTCAGGAGGTATCGAGGCCGCCAACGGATCGTCAACATAGGCGCTCATTGCCAGCAGCGGCGTCGCCAGGATCAACCATCCTTGCAAGACCAGACAGAACCCGGCCACAAAGAGGCGACCGAGCTGAGCGCCGAGCAACGGAGTATCGAGCAACGGTGAGGCGGTCAGGTTTCCCGGATTAGCCAGACCTGCTATCCCCTGTACGGCCAGCAACATGACCAGCATGGCGCCAACCAGAAACCCTAACGCGCGCCGACGCCGAATGATCCGGCGCCACTCCTCGCCCAGCTTCTGCCTCATGGCAGCACCCCTTGCGCGCCACCGGTTACCACCACACAACCCAACCGCGCGAGTTCACCACGTGCCTGCAACCGCAATTCACCAGCGCGCAGGTAGGGTGTTGCGTTGGAAATAGTGATATTCGAGAGAACAGTCACCGGGATCGCATCCCACGCGCTAGTTGTCCAGTTATAAGCCGCGATGGTGAGCGGCAGATTACCGCCGACATCCGAAGATTGCAGCCGCACCTGAATAGTTCTGGCTTCCAGCGCCGCGAGCGCAGGCGGCAAACGCAAACGGATTTCGGCAATCTCTCCGCTGAATTGCGCGCCTTGCCCATTCAGGCATGGGAGTAGGGTCGAATTGGTCAGATCAAGCCGCAACCATCCCAGACCAAGGTTGATCTCACCCTGACCAAGAATCGGCGGACGCATCACCAGCAAGGTCTCAATTCGTTCGGTGGTCGATTGTTCCGGCGTCATCGGGTCTTGATCGAGCCATGCTATCATAAACGGCCCTGGATCAAACCGCTCAGGCAACGCGGCGATCGCTGCATCGATGAGCGTTGCCCGAATCCGGGCCGTCGGGTCACCAACGCGATCAAACAGCCAGCCATTAGTGCGCAAATCGTTTATTACCCGCTGACCCGGTGATAACCCTGCCGGCGCAGACGCCGGGTTTAGCGGCCAGCGGCCAACCGAACGCGCGCCAGGTCGCAGGGTACCAAAGAAGAATAGTTGATCACCATAGATGACGAAGACATCACGCGCAGTCGCCAGGCTGTCGTTCTGCACATCAACCCGCATCCAACCCTGATCGACGATCAACGCTGCCCGTATCGCCGGCGTCGGCACCACTGCTGTTGCCAGCAAACCCTGCATATGCCACGGTTTCAATTCCACGTTTATCTGTGTCGTCGGTTGCGGCAATCTGTCATCAATACCACTAATCTGACGGCCACTCTCAGTTGTGGCTACCAGCGGTCGCGCGATTGTCGGATAAGAAAACGCTATCGTCTCAGTGCGCGGCATTGCCGACAGTAACACGAGAGCCATTTGCGCCTGGGCTTGCTGCTCATCAAGCGTTTCAATGAGGGTAAGACGCAAGGCGCTATATGCCGACACTGCATTGTCGTTGGCCCACCACAACCCAATACTGGTGCTGATAACCGCCACGACTGCCAGTACTGCCACCGGTATAACTCTGCGCCACCACCAGAATCCGCCGATCAATCCTATCACTGCCAGCGCATACCCGGTTAACCCCATGACCCCTTGCGCAAAGGCCGGAATCTCAAGCTGAGGCAGCGCATCCAGCACCGGAACCAGCATCTGCGTCTGTTGCGTCGTCATCTGAGCGCTCTCGCCATCAGGCATTGGCGTCAGCAAAACCGGTTGCGCCAATTCCGACCAGAACCGCTCACGTCCGGCCCAACCATCCAACGCCTCTGACGCAAAGGCCAGTTGTGTGACCCGACCATGACCAGCCTGCAACTCTACCCAGGGCGGCGCAGCCGAATGGTCACTGCGCTGCGCGCCGGTAACCGGCTGTAACTGCAAGCCGAGCAAGGGCTGGTTCAAAACTTCTCCACCGCGAGCAACCAGTGGTTGCCGGTCAAGGATGGTTGCCCCGGTAATCGTTGCCGCTCGCAAGGCCGGGGGTAGCGCAGACTGCAAGGCAATCGCATTTGGACCACCGCCAATGATCAGGTGACCACCATTGTACACCCAGGCCAGTAAAGCCGATTGCTGCGCTGCCACTAGCGGTTCATCGAGCGCAAAGAGAGCCAGAACGCTCAGGCTGCTCAGACCGAGCGGATGATCCGGGAGATCGGCCACGCGCAGATTACCGATGGCAAACAGATCGCCACCTGCCGGCACCGGCCCTAGCGCAGCTTTCATCCGCTCCACCGGACGCAAGAGCAACAACACCTCGCGTTGAGCGATGACACTGTTTTCAGTGCTTAGCGTGACAATTACCGCGCGAGCTGGCCGCGCTATGAAAACATACAGCCAGAACGTTTGCTGCGTGCCGGCAGCCAGCCGCGCGGTGCGCTCATATTGCGCTGGCTCATCAGCAGGAGCCGCGGTAACAGTGACTGTTACCGCACTTGCCCCCTGGTTCTGTAACGCTATCCGCAACGGTAGCCAGGCTCCCGTCACATATTGGCCGGCAAAAGGAGTAAAAAGATCGAGGGTAACTGCTGGTTGCGCCGTCGCAACGCGCGGTAATCCCCATAGAACCGGCAAGCAGGTCAGCGCGAACCACAACAGGATTATCACACGCAACCGGCGCACAATCATAGCGGTATGTCTGGCAGAGCAGGATGATGCTAAATATTATACGGGAAGTGCTTGCACGCCGTGACGAACTGCGCGGCAATATCGTTCGATTGCTGCGCAATTCAATACCGATGCATATGTTATGATCAACGAGAGTCGGCTCGCTTCTGACACACGACTGTTATGACGAATGAAAGCCCAATTAGTGACCGCGAGCGTGAAATCTTGCGCCTTGTCGCCACCGGCGCTACCAACCAGCAGATCGCTCTCGCGTTGAACATTAGTGTCAATACCGTCAAGGTGCATCTACGCAACATTTTTGCCAAAATCGGCGTGGAATCGCGCACCGAAGCAACAGTCTACGCCATCCGCGCCGGTATTGTCACAGTTGGTGAAACCGGCCTGGTTGAAGCTGGCACAAAAGAAATCTCTCTTGAATCGGAATCGAACGTTACCATCGAAACCGGTTCAGATACTCCCTCTGCTCAGCAGCCATTTGCAGAGCCGGAAGCTGCGCCGCCTGACCCATTGCCAGCATCGGCGACAGAGCCGTTCATTCGACCAGCGTCAACATCAGAGCCTCTTGCCCCGCCGGTATCGGCAACAGAAAGCGCGACCGTCAACTCAGTTTCCTCCCTACCACCAGCGCCCATTACTCCCCCGGCGTCATCGCCGACTCGCTTCATTCCATGGGTGATCGGATTGATCGGCTTAGTGGCAGTCGTTCTCATCTTTGTCCTGAGCACCCGCGCTACCGACACCCCATCACCGGCTGTCAGCGCCACACAGCCGGCCTTTGCCGGCACTGAACAACGCTGGTCTACCCGTCAGCCGCTCAGCGAGCCGCGTGATGATTTTGCCCTAACCGGCTATGACCTCGAGCGTCGGCTCTACGTTATTGGCGGACGCCGTAACGGTATCACCACTGCAACAGTTGACCGCTATGACCCTGAAACAAACCGTTGGGTGTCACTCACCGACAAACCCACCGCTGTTAGTCATGCCCGGGCAATCACTCTGCGCGGACAGATCTTTGTGCCTGGCGGCGAAGATAACGCCGGCGCCGTCATCGATCGACTCGAAATCTACGATCCACGCGAACAGCGCTGGTTCAGTGGCGCGCCACTGCCGGCGCCACGCAGCCGTTACGCGCTGGTAGCCTGGGAAGGTCAACTCTACCTGATCGGCGGCTGGGATGGAACGTCCATTCGGTCAGAGGTCTTTATCTACGATCCATTGCTTGATCGGTGGGTAGAAGGCCCACCACTACCGCAACCCCGTCGTTATGCCGGCGCAGCCATTGTCGGCGGTCGTCTCTACCTGGTTGGCGGCGAAGGGATAAACGGCCCACTCCGCGACAGCGCCTGGCTTGAACCAGGCAACACTCCCGATCGACGGTGGATTGCTACCGCGCCATTGCCACAACCGATTGCGCGACCGGCTGCGGTTGGCCTGTCGAGCGCATTGGTCGTTTTCGATAGCGAGCGGCGCGAAGGGTTGAGCTACGACATCGCCGCTGATGCCTGGAGTCGTTCGCCGCTCCCACCAGAAGCCTATGTCTTCCCCGACGCAGTACTGGTCGAGTCGAGCATCTATTTTATGGGTGACACGCGAGCGCAGGGAATGTTGAGCGAATATCGCGCGCTATACATCATCTTCATTCCTGGGCAGTAGCGATCTGGCGGTAGATGTCAGCCCAACGCTCTGCCAGATGATCCCAGTCATAGCGACGAGCCTGCGCCTTTGCCGCAGTAGACATCGCCGCTCGCCGATCGGGATCGGCCAGCAGATCGGAGATTGCAGCAGCCAGCGCCGCCGGGTCTCCGGCGCGAACCACCATTCCAGCAGCGCCGAAGCCAAGCATCTCGGCGCGATCACCCACGTCGCCGGTAACGACCGGCACACCGAGGGCGAGGCTTTCCATCAACTTGAGCGGTGAACGCGCCCGTGCCACCGTATCGTCGTACACCGGATCAACACTGAGATCGGCCAGAGATAGCAGCGCGCGCACAGTATTATGGGCAACGTGGCCGGTAAAGCGAACCTGGTCGCGCCACGGTTGCTGAGCGACGTAACGCTGGAGCTGCGGCAAATCCTCGCCGCCACCGATCAACAGCAGCACCGCAGTCGGATGAAGCGTCAACACCTGAGCAAAGGCTTCCAGGAGCAGATCGACCGGATGACTGTGCAATGCAAGCGTGCCGGCGTAAGCAATCACAGGCTGGTTCTCGATCCCTAACACTCGCGCTAGCGCAATGCGCGCGGCAGGCGTCGGTGGCGTAAAAGTAGCGCAATCCACGCCATTGGGCACGATAATGCAAGGTTGACCTGGCCGCGCCATTTTTTGGGCCAGGTAGCGCGTATTGGTCGTGATGCCAGCCGCGAGCCGCGGGAGCAACCACTGCCAGAAGGCAAAAACAGCTCGCTGCCACGCGGCGGTAAATCGGTTAGCCGTCACCTCGTCATCATCGCAATCAACCAGAAACGGCTGACGCCGCCATAACCACACCGCCAGTAATGCGGCTAACCCGTTAATCGGTTGTGGTTTCCCCAGATGGTACCAATCTGCCGGCGAACAGAGCACAGCCCAGACCATGGCAAGCGTCGATCGCGCTACCACCAGCCCTAACTGCAAGGGGCCGAATCGCGTCGGCGTACTGCCACTCTTCCGCGCATGCATCTGGCCAACATACCAGACCTCCACGCCATCTAGCATGAAGCGTCGCTGCCGGCACATAGCCAGATCCGGGTGCAGCGCCAACAGACGCGCGTGAAAGCCACGTCGGACTAACCCTCGCGCAATGTTGAAATACCGTCGGCCAGAGGGACGCTCAAGACCCATTGGCAAAAGGAAGACGATCCGCACTAGTCGCCTGCTCCGTTCAATTCACGCGCCAACCCGGTAATAATTGCAATTAACCGGGGCCACGTTTCAGCGCGCTCTTCCGTCGCTGCGCGAATGTTCGCAGCCAGAGTTGGGGCCAGATCGGTCTGATAGTAGCGAATGATGGCCTCTGCTAACGCAACCGGATCTTGTGGTGGCACCAGCAAACCATTCACCCCATCTTGCACTACTTCTGGCAAACCGCCAACATTCGTCGTAATGACCGGCTTGCCAAACCCAAACGCAAGTTGAACAACGGCGCTTTGCGTAGCCGAAACGTAAGGCAAGACTACCACATCAGCCGCGGCAAAGATTGGTTGCAACTCCTCATTCGGCACATAGCGATTAACAAACGTAATCGCATCGGTCACGCCAAATTCGGCAGCATACCGTTGATAGTATGCCGGTGATCCCCAAATCTCACCCACGACCAGCAAATGGGCATCGATCTGAGTCCGCACCTGAGCGAGGGCCTGAATCAGATACTCAAGACCTTTGTACGGACGAACAAAACCGAAGAAGAGTAGCACGCGACGACCATTCGGCACTTGTAACTGCGCGCGGAATGCCTGCTGAGCCGCCACTACTTCTGCAACGACTGGTTCATATGTGGGCAAAAAAGCCTTCACAATGCGGGCATGCGGCAACAACGCGCGCGCGCGATAGCGATCGAGTTCACTATGAACAATCAGCGCATCGGCGCGGCGCAAGACAGTCAACGCCAATCGCCGGTCAAGCGCGCCGCCACCGTCGTGGGGCAACACATTATGGCAGATCATCGCAATCTTCACTGCCGGTTGGCGTTTCAATAAACTTGAAATCACGGTCAGACTGGGCGTCCAGTACGGCACCCACCATTGCAAGAGCAACAGATCGGGTCGATCGGCGCGTACCCGACGCACCAGTTTCCACCAGGTGAAGGGATTGATCGGATCAAGCAGATATTCACACTCTGCCCACAAAGGAATACCACTCGGATCGCGATCGCTCCGACCGGGGAAAAGAAAGGCCGGGTACTGGCGCGTAAATGAGTAGAAAAAGACCGTATGACCGGAGGCGCGTAAATTTCGCACCAGCAACGTTGTATATTGTGCGATCCCGCCCCGGAAGGGGTACGTTGGACCAACAACTGCGATGCGCACTAGCGAATTCTCCAGATACTCACGCCGTCTTGACGGTAGATTAACTCATAAAACGGCGCTGCGTCGATCTGCGCTGGGTTAAGATACTCGCCAGGCGGATTCGCCGCAGGGCCATCATACAGATACTCGAACCCGAAAGATTTGAGCGCGGCGGCTGCCTCGACGCTGCCGATTGGATATTGCTGAATTGCCTCATGCTGTTGCCGAATGATTTGTAACAGATCAGGTGGATCGGTCGCTTCAAATCCTACTGCCATCGGCAACAGATTCGCGCGCCGACCGGTTAGAAAGCTCAACCACCAGCCACCATCGGTGCCGGCATATACATATCCGCCGTAGGCCGGAAAACTGTTGACAAAAATCACGGCATCTGGCGGTAGATGCTGATCAATCCACGCCGCTGCCTGCACATCAGCCGGCGTAGCCAACTGATAAGCAGGGTCGATGATGGCAACCTGCATCCGAGCGCCCCACCCAATCATAAGCAACCCAAGCGCCAGATGAAACCCGATAGCGGCAGAGCGTGACCGGAACATGAAAGCGGTTACGACCCGCGCCAACGCATGCACACCGGCGCCAGCCGCCGGCGCGATCGCCAGATAGGCGCCGATCAGCACGGCAAACGAAGTGATCAGCCCCTGCCCGTTGAGATTCAGCAGTTGTGGATTGGCAGCCAGCCAGCTCAACGTTGCCCATAACGCCAGCACAACCCCCGCCGGGCGGCGTTGCCAGAGCAGGAAGCCTAGCCCTACCGCAGCCAGTGGAAACAGACCGGCCTGAAAGGCCAGCCCAACGATCTCAAGCGCAATTGGATTGCGCGCCTCAACGTCTGTGCCAAGGATCGATGATGCCATGCGGATAATCTGGCCTTGCTGCACCCGCCAGAGCCAGGGCAAGGCCAGCAAGCCGGCGCCGACCGCGCCGACAAAGGAGGCAAACACAAACCGCAGCCACTGCCGCCGACCCTGCCCCCACAACGGCGCAAGGCTCACCGCGCCGTAAGCAATCACAAAACAAATTGCCAGGATCGCAACCCGATAATGGCTGACTGCCAGCCCGGCGCTGGTGATGATCGCCAGCAAGAGCGGACGCAGCAATGATCGCTGCGATCGGATGGCAGTATCAATCAATGACATCCATGCCACCGCTGCCACCGGCAAAACAGTCTGCCCGGCCAGTTGCGTATAGCGACCCCAATTCACATAATAAGCCGGATACCAGCTCAGAAAACCCACGATCACCGCTGCCCACACCCCCGTCAGCCGCGACCCTGTCAGGCGCGCAGTCAGCAGGTAAAGCAACGGCGCTGCCAGCCCATTCATCGCCTGACCGGTCAAAATCACCGCCTGAGGAGCGGAAACGCCGCTCAGCCAGCGCCACCATGCCGCCATTGCGTGAAAGGCGTAATGGTAGGTAAAGGTCACTGCCGGCGCATACGGTTGCCAGGAATGAAACAGGCCACCGTTGTCGATCATAAGCTGCGTGATGACCGTATGATGGTACGAATCACCAAACAGACCGAGCGGCAAATCGCGAGTGGGAAAGAAGCGCGTGGCAAAGACGGCAATCGTGACCAGGGCCAGCGACCATCCGAGCATGTCTCGATAGGGCAATCGTGAGCGACGGAGACGGCGGGCCGGCCACAGCGCCAGCGCTGCCAGCAAAACCAGCGCAAACCAGGCCAGCGTACCATTCCAGCGCCAGCCAATCGGTTCACTCACAAGCATCAAGAGTGGTATCACAGCCCAACTAAGACCGGCGGCATAGATCAGTCGTTCAAACCAGGGCAACGGTTCGGGATGCAGCCAGCGCAACACCGCCAGACCGGGAACGATGAAGAGGAGCGCGCCACCTAATGCCGTCAGCAGCTCGACGACAATCATTTGTGATGCCCACCAGAGCAACCCCGGCGCGGCCATACTGAGAACTGCTGCCAGCCAGATTGTGGCAAGCCACAGGGCCGGTGACAGATTGCGATGTTTGGCCGAGACAATCACAACTACCCTCTTGCCATCACTTCGCCTGCGCAGAGGCGGTCATATTGTAGCATGACTTGTCGGTTGGGGTTGGGTACCTCCGCTAATCTTGTAAACGAGGGCGAAAAGAACAAGTTACGGCTGGATAAACCAATTTTGCGGCAGCGGAATGAAAACAGCGCAACCAGGCAACGCGTATTGCTACGTTCCAATCTCAGTTGAGCGTAAAGGATCAATTCGCTTTCGAGCGCCGAACCTGCAACAGCGGAGCGCGCCGAATCTGCGCGCAAGCGCGCATGATGAACCAGTAGGGCGCAAATTCCGAATGGTCGTCGTAGCAGTTACTTCCATCGCGCAACAACGTCAAATTCGATCAAGGATTTGTTTGAGTTTCTTTTCCGAATTGGCCGACATTCGACATGCGAAAAGCCAAGTTCAGCAAGCATCTCGGCAAACAGGTGTTCCGTAGGAACAAGAACCCCGTAGAATGTCGAATTTCCAACAATATAATGAATCTCTGCGCCTGCAGACAGCAAACCTGTGAGTTCACAGAAATGCGCCCACATATCGTCGATATATTTTGCGACATATTTGGATAGGATCATCCCATTCTTATGATCAGGATGCGCGATCTCGCGCAAGACACGAGTCAATTGAGCGCTGTTGAACTGTCGTTCCGAACGTTCCCAGTTTGCAAGCCGACTGGTAGCGACACCCCAGGTGCCACCAATGGTCTGCCAATCGAGTTCGCCTGCCGCCCGCCCATCGCTGAGGAAGCCCAGCCAGTACATGTATGGACGTAGTTCGCGAATGTATGACATTCGATTCGCGTAGGGTGGTGAGGTCACAACGAGATCGAACGTGCCAGAAATCTGTTGCCGAAGCTTGCGAGCATCAGCCAGCATTACCGAAGCGGAACCAACCGGATTTTCAACCGCGCCACGCAACACAAAACGAACCTCGGTCTCGAAAATTGCTACCTTATCAATCTCAAGAGGAAGTGTCAATTGTTCGTCATCCTTGAACGACATTGATTGATGATTAAACGCAGCATTTGACAGGCGCATCAACGCGCGGCAGAACGCAACGAGCAAAAGCGAGCGCGCCTCCGTATCAGAGTGTGTCGCGTGGTCAATCGCGGCGCGAAGAAGGCGCAGAAAGTCAAGATCGTCCGCGCTCCACCAGCGCTCAATGTTCGCGATCGGTGGCGCAGGAACCGGTTCAATTGCCCGATGAAGCGTAAGATCAATGGCATGCGCGCAGGCATTGCGCGTTTCATCGATAACTTCCGCTGAGTACCGCGCCGTCTTTGCCCGCGCCAACCACACCAGGAACGGATTGAGGTCAGTGGTAACACTTTCCCGTCCATGCGTTGCGGCGCACAGGGCTGTTGTTCCTGTTCCGCAAAACGGATCAAAAATGCGTTGCGCGCGGTCATGACCGGTAACAATCTCTTCAACAATCTTCACCGAATAAGAAGGTGTCAGCCTGATCCAGCCGTGCCTTCCGGTGGCAGCGTTAAACCGGTGCGTATACTCAGCTCGTTGTCGCAGCCGCGTCTGAGCCGTAAAAGATCTCATCGTTCATCCTCTGAACTAAGCAAGGATTCGAGAACGGATACCACTTCTCGCCGCAAATCTTCACAATGCTTCTTAAAAAAAGCTTCAAGATCGTATCCAATGATCTGCCTCGCGAAAGCATATGTAGATGTAAACGGATCATCCTTTCGTTCACCTGTAATAACTACCCATCGCTCGCGTTGATAGCGCTTCAAAATATCATTATCTATTTGCGTCGAGAGAATGGCAGCGCAAGGAAGGTAAGCATGGATATACGCTGTTGCTGCATTTGCAATATCGGCATTCTGACGCTTAGCATCTTTGCTCTTGTAACCCTGACGAACTTCGAAGACTACTTCCTTAAGGGTATTTATGATACCAGGGTCAACACCCAATCTTTCTGCTGATTTTCTCATCCACTCACGAAATATATCCTGTTTATCCTTATGCGCAATGCTTTCGATCAGCACTCGTCCATCAAGAGAAAGCATGCGTTCCTGACCAGAAGAAGTTGTTACCTTGTAAGACCATATCACATCCTGGTCTGAAAGACCTAATGCGTCGCGCAAGACCGTCCTGAAAAGCTTTTCACAACCGATCCCAATTTGCCGATAAATACTTGTCATACCGCCTGCAATTCTATGAGCGGTATACATCATCAGATGATCTAATCCAAACCACTGATAAAACTGATCGTTTTTGTATAACGCGCGAAATTGCTCCAACGTTAAACCATCTCTTTTACCTCTACCAAATCCAGGTTTGTAATCTGCACAAATCCGGATCGGTTTGAGCAGGAGATCAAGATAAGCGTTTTCGCGATCTTGATTGATATTCATAGCGTTTCCCAATGAGTTCGGCAATCTATGAACTGCTTGCGAGAACGAGATAGAAGAAGGGCAAAGCAGAAAGCGCTTAGCAAATTATAACTGACAGAGAGCGAGTGAGAGACGCGCGTGTTGTTGGAATAACTCCAACAACCTGGCTTCCAGACACATGCGCTCTTCTACCAGAAAAATTAGAGGATACCGCTCCAAAATCTGGACGCAAAACTGCCCTGGCGCAATATCACATGCGATCCAACATCACAACTCCTGCCACAAGTTATAGATTTTTAAGTATCAGTCTTAGATATCCACAAAAACAACGACGACAACAATGTCCACAGATACCGCGCACACCCAGCGACTGTATCAGCGCTCAAGGCGTTCCATCAGTCCCTGCTCATGCGACCGCAGTATATCAATGATGACCCTCTCAATATCGTCACGCACCTTGCGGAAATCATCCATATTGTCGGTTACTGCCGGATCGGGAAAACTGTGGTGAATGCGTTTGCCTTGTCCCAACCAGACCGGACACTCTTCGACTGCCGAGTCGCAAACTGTGATCACCAGGTCAAAATCGATCGCGCGAACTGCATCGACCCCCTTCGAGTCACCGGCATGATGAATTCCGATCTCCGCCAGGGCGGTGATCGCTTTGGGATGCACGTATCCCGCCGGCTTTGTGCCGGCGCTGAAGGCCTGCCAGGTTTCGCCTAGACGAGCATTGACGATCGCTTCCGCCATTTGTGAACGGCACGAGTTACCTGTGCATAAGAAGAGAACTTTTCGCTTCTGCATAGTGTGTGATCCTCGCTGCTTAGCCGCGCTGTTCGCGAGCGCGGCGCATTCGATTATCAATATCAGTGCGACCGGATGATCGGCGTTCAGACGCCTCGATATTCAAAAAAGAACAGACCGTTCCCGTCTCGATCCAGCGCGACAAACTCTTTCCCGCCCCAAGGCTTCTCCTCTAACATTCCGTTCGGGTGAATAACCCCTGCTTGCCGGTATTCTGCATACAACGCTTCGATATTGTCTACCGCTATGCGACAGGCGGTATGTTCGGCGATATACTTATCTTCGCAGATCCATAAATGAATCTCGACCGTATCGCGTCGAATTGCCGCATAATCCCCATAATTGAATTGTACCGTAAACCCCATTTTATGCTGGTAAAATTCAAGCGCCGCCGGCATGTCGGCGGTCGGAAATTTTGGGATGGCGTACCTGAACATCTTTCCTCCGTGGCTGTGAGAAATCTATCCCGTCGTGAGTCATTACAGGATAGGAACGCAATATTCCATCACGCGCTCATCATAGACTTCGTAAATGGGACGTTGCCGGTCGATGATGAGTCGCTGTTGGGGTATGTAGACCGTGAAAAAATGGCTGATGGTCGCGCCGATAGTGGTCGGATCTTTCGCGAGCGATAGAATGGCATAGCGACCGCCCGGCAGTTGTCTGGTGGAGATGTCATCTGTTGGCAAAGTAGCGGCCTCGAGTTCCAGCGCGCATTCGTAGCTGACCAGTTGCGCGCCATCGCTTTGTGGCACGCCGATGAGCCTGAACGTCGATGGATCGTATCCACGCTGGCGCGCCCAATTTTTTATGTTTTCAAAGCCATTCCGAATTTGCTCGCTGTAATTTCCCTGGGTTTGTTGGAGAAAAACCGGTGTATAGACGATGGTTATCGATGGTAATTCCTTGATAGTAACCAGCAGTGGTTGCTCAACGTTCACGCATGACATTCCTTTGTCTAAAATGGTTTGAGTGGAAATTGTTATCTGAGAAGGTAGAAGGTCTGCGCAGGTGATGACTGGCCGCGCGCAATGAAGAATCTTACGCCGTATGAGCTGCATCCGCAACTCTACTCGCCAGCGCCGCCAGGCCATTGACACACGCGCAGATTGCCAGGGTTGGCTGGATACAACGGATCGCTTCACGCATTAAACTGCGACCAGAAGAGACGTTCGTATTCGCGCGCCGCTTGATCGATCTTCTCTTTCGAGAGCAGGTGCATTTTGACCAGCAGTTCCCCCAGACTCAGCCGCTTGCCTTGCAGATCGAGCCGGATTTGCTCGGCCAGCGCAGCTTCCAGTTGCGCCGCTGTGATATATCCCTTCTCAACCAGGTATTCGCCCAATACCTGCGGCGCCGCGCGCGCCCGACTCCGCTCTTGCTGCTGAATGATCAACGCTTTGGCCAGCTTTACCGGCGTAATGAGACCACGCTTAAGCAGTAATTGACCGAGCCGCCGGTCTGATTTCAATAGACTGGCCCGCCGTTGCTCGGCCAATACTGCTTGCAGCTCGGATTCGCTAATCGCTCCGATTGAGACGAGAATTTCGCCAATGAGACGTGGTTTGGGTGGTTCGTGAAAGTAGGGTGTCTTGACATCAGATAGCAGCCGCATCGTGCGGATCTCGTTCAACCGTTGTTGGGCAAAGCCATCTGCCGGATTGACTGCCAATCGCGCTTCGAGGTATTCGATCAGCAACTCCTCGTCATCGGGTGCGAGCGCCGAGGCCCGCTCCAGACAGTCTTTGCGCCGAACCGGATCGTTAACCAGCTTGCTCATCGCTACCCATGCGTCACGACACTGGTACCCGTCGAGCAAGTGAGAACGCAGGCTCGCCATATCCTGGCTATGCGCAGCGACAAATGGACACGGAACTGGACACTGTTTCATCGATCAATCCCTACCATGTGTGAAGCTCAATGATCTTGTTGCAGATATACTATTGGGTGGCTGGACAAATCTTTCTGATGTAGCTTCCTATTATAACTGTTCGATGCGCGATTGTACAGGAGTAGCTATGCCTTCTATCAATGTTATCCTTACCGGTCTTGGCAATATCGGTCGCACCTTGCTCGAATTGCTGGTAGCCGATCCTGAACGACTGCCACGCCGCTACGGTTTTACGCTCCGCCTGGTTGGTGTCGCCGATTCGAGCGGCGTTGCCTTCGATCCAAACGGTCTCGATATGCCGGCAATTATCGCTGCTAAACGGCAACAGCGCGGCGTAGCAACCTTGCCCACCTTCCGGCCCGATCTCGATGTCGTAGCGCTGGCCGCAACTGCTGACTACGACCTTTTGCTTGAAGCAACCCCAACCAATCTCCGCGATGGGCAGCCCGGTCTTGATATTGTGCGGACAGCATTGCGGCGCGGCAAACACGCTGTTCTGGCCAGCAAAGGGCCGCTGGCGCTGGCTTTTGGCGAGCTGGCGGCTCTCAGCGATTGGGCCGATGACCTTTCTCCGCGTAGTTCGCGCCCGGCTTTGCGCTTTTCCGGCGCCGTTGGCGGCGCTCTGCCCACCATCAATGTTGCTCGTCGCGATCTGGCCGGCGCTCACATCGAACGCGCTGAACTCGTGGTTAACGGAACGACTCAGGTGATCCTTGAACAGATGGCTGCCGGCGCTGATTTTGCAACTGCTCTGGCCGAAGCGCAACGCCAGGGCATTGTTGAACCCGATCCGTCGCTCGATGTCGATGGCTGGGATGCCGCCACCAAGCTGGTCATCTTTGCCAATGCTGCGCTCGGTCAATCGACCACGCTGGCCGATGTATCGGTGCGCGGCATTCGCGACGTGACTCCCGCCGAACTGGCAGCGGCGTGGCGCGCTGGCGGACGTATCTCGCTCGTCGCCCGCGCCGAGCGCCAGCCTGATGGCCGATATACCCTCTCGGTTGCCCCGGAAACGCTCGGCTCAGATCACCCGCTCGCCCGCCTTTCTCGCGGTGAAATGGGTTTTGTCATCTACAGTGATAGCGCCGGTCGCGCGACGATGAGTAGCCTTGAAGACGGGCCGCTGGGAACCTGTCAGGCGATGGTGCGCGATGTGATCGACGTACTTCGTCGCTGATCAACAGAGCGTCTCAGGACATTGATGGCGCGCAACCGGAGAAGATCGCCCTCTTCCAGCACGATCTTCCGGCTGTTACTGCCTGCACTCAGGGGATCAGACCTAAG
Organism: uncultured Chloroflexus sp.; assembly: GCF_937129525.1. Taxonomy (GTDB): domain Bacteria; phylum Chloroflexota; class Chloroflexia; order Chloroflexales; family Chloroflexaceae; genus Chloroflexus. Next base: position 60,270 of record NZ_CAKZNK010000112.1, read on the forward strand.
CGGCGACCACGCGCGACTGCCTGAGTGCGGGTGGCCACGCCCAGCTTGCTGAAGATGTTGTTGATATGCGATTTAACTGTGCTCAACGCAATCACAAGATCGCCAGCAATATCCTGATTGGTGCGTCCTTCGGCCATCAAGCGCAAGACCTCGATTTCACGCTGGCTCAGCGGTTCGGGCAGGCTATCAAGCGGTAATGAGGGCGCTGGCGTCGCGGCGAGCGGCACATCATCGGTAAACAGTGTCAGGAGATACTCGCCAAATGGCGGTAGCTGGCGGTTGGAAGACAATGTTGCCAGGATCGGTTGTAACGCCGTTTTCGCGGTCACAAATGGCGCTACGATCCCTTCGCTCGCCGCCAGATGCAGCGCATGCGTCAGCGCGGGCACTGCCTCGTCTCCGGCTGCGGCTAACGCCAGGCTTCGCAACAGCGCAGCATCGATCGGCGACAAGGTTTGCCAGAGTTCCTGCCCGGCTTTGTGAGTGAGTTCAGCAGCCAGCTTCCGCAATGCATCGGTGTCACCCGCCGCTCGTGCCGTAGCCAGCCGCCACTCGTAATGCGCGCGCGTAACATGCTCACGGGCATAGAATACGGCAATAGGCAGATAGTGAAACTCTGCCGGTGTGGTCGGCAGATCAGACAGCAGCAGACGCGCAGCCTCAATCTCGCTCTGAGCAAGCAAGATTTGAGCTTCCAGGCCATCAAGGACTGCCATAACCCATGCGACGTTACGCTCACGGGCAAGAAAGCGCGCCTGCCGGATCGCGCGCAATGCGCTAACATCATCGGCGCGGACATGCGCGATCCGGGCAGTTGCGATGAGCAGGCAGAGATAGCTGGTCGTGCTACCCGGCTTGATGATGCTCTCGGCTTCGGCCAGTGCCGGCAACGCGCCGGCAAACTTATAGCCGATACCGTGCAGATCGGCCAGCGCCAGCAGCGGCAAGCCGGCTCCGGGTGGGCGCTGCCCGCGATTGATCTGCCCAAGCTGATCAATCGTTTCCCGACAAACCTTAATCGCAGCGTTGATCGCGCCACGCAAAACGAGCGTGTAGGCATAGTCACTTGTCGCCATCGCCGAGATGTAGGGAAAACCGGCATTGAAACCGTTGGCGATAGCCTCAGCAAACGCTTTCTCAGCCCGCACCGTATCGCATTCGGCTACATACGCATAACCGAGATCCTTCGCGATCCGCATCCGCAGCGCCTGCTGATCGGGCTGCAACCACGCCAGCGCCTGCCGACCTTCGGCCACGGCCTGCTCAGTATTTCCCTGCAAGATGGCCAGCCTCACTCGCGCTGCGCTCAGCTCGCCGCGCAGGTTGGCAATCGTGCCAATCGGCGCAGCCGTGCCACTGGCCACGCTGGCGAGAGCCTGCTCGGCAACGCCGATCCAGTATCTGGCCTCTTCAGCCTGATAATCGGATGTCGCCAGCCATGCGCGCAAGAGGGCCAGTCGCGGATGGCTCTCAAACGCCGTTTCAGGAATAGCCGGCAACCAGCGCCGCAGGGTAACTTCCCCAACCTGGGTAATCAGCGCCAGCCCGATCGGTTCGAGCATTGCAACCACATCATCAATCGCATGCGCACTCAGCGCATGATTGATCGCCTCAGTAAGGAAACCGTGCGCGGCAAACCACGCTCCAGCCCGCCGATGCAACAACGCCAACTGCTCGGCGTTACTCCCGGTTACGAGCCGATCGCGCAGCACATCGGCAAACAGATGATGATAACGATACCAGGTACGCTCGGCATCGAGTGGCACCAAAAACAAATTGTTCCGCTCAAGCTCGGTCAGGATCAACTGGCTGTACGACTGGCCGCTCGCCCCTTCGTCAGATGACTGGCTCAACCCCAACACCGCGTCGCATAATGGCCCGCACAACCGCTCAAGAATCGAGGTCTGGAGTAGAAATTGCTGTATGTGACCCGGAAGATGATGAAAGACATCTTCAAGCAGGTAATCAACCACATATCGATTCGTGGTATTGAGCTCCTCGATCAACGCGCCGCGATCGGCGCGACTACGCAACGCTAGCGCCGTAAGCTGCAACCCTGCCGGCCATCCTTCAGTGCGTTCAATCAGCGCGACAATCTGCTCACGGCTCAGCGACAACTCCATCGTTTCGAGCAGAAAAGCGGCTGCCTCTTCTGGAGTGAAGGCGAGATCGAAGCCACGCAGCTCGGCCAGATACCGGCGCGCCCGCCAGCGCGCCAGCGGCAATGGCGGATCGCTGCGGGTAGCGATGATCAGGCGACAACGAGGCGGCAAATGGTCAACCAGAAAGGCAATAGCCTGGTGGATCTGTCCATCATCAATAGTCTGGTAATCGTCAAGCACAATAGCTGTCGAACCGGCAGTCTCGGCCAGATCATTCAGCAATTCAGCAAACCACTGCTCGGCATCCATCGCTTCAGTATCAATCATCGCGCGCAGCCGATCGCGTCGCTCGGGCGGAATATTTTCCAGCGCAGCCAGCAGATACATCAACAACCGCCGGATGTCATTGTCAGACGCATCCAGGCTAAGCCAGGCGATATGCGACCACTCATTGCGCGCCTCTGCCATCCATTCGGCCAACAGTGACGTTTTGCCATAACCGGCAGGAGCGGAAATCAGCACCAGCCGACTGTGCAGCGCGGCGCGCAACTGTTCACGCAATCTGTCACGAGCAATGAATGACGGTAGCAGCTCTGGTGGATGTAGCTTCGTGCGCACGAGTGGCATCATCCGCACTCCCCCTCTGGCGTTGTAAGCTGTTTCGTTTGGGATGGAAAGGGTCTTGCTACCTTACAGTCTACCACAGGGATTCAGCCTGTAAATACTGCCTGAGCGGACAGGCTGGCCGATGAACGGCGCCGGTCGGGATGTGTTTGGGGAATGACGGGGTAGAATAAGAACCTCAAGCCGAGATTAAGCTGACTGCAAATGAATAGGAATAAAAATTGTCTGTTGAATAATTTCTGGCGCCAATCCAGATGATGGACAAACGTGCCTCCCGGAACTATCATTGCGCTAACATACCAGCATCTTTACCAAAACAAAGACCCAATTCACATGGCCTGCTACAGTAGAAAAAGACTATCAATCAACATTGTCTACTACGCTGTGAAGATTTGCTTTTAGTTTTGAGATTAGTATGTCTGTAACTCTTGAGTCCACACGATGCGCTTACATCAACACTTCCACCACAAATCCCGCGCCCTCCTCGAAGTGATTGCTGTGTTGAGCCTTACCCTGCTGGCACTGACCCTGATAGGACTCTCTCCGGTGGGCGCATGGGAACGAACAACTCTCCGTCGCGGGTTTGTCGAGTATGCGGTGATGATGGCAATTCCCACTACCATCCTGATCGCTACGCGACGAGACCTGACCGCTTACGGTTTGTCGTTGCGCAATCCAACCTATCATCTTGATGTCACGACAACGGCGCTGGCGCCGGTTGCCGTTGCCAGTATTCCTTTCGCGTTCGTTGATTACAGACACTGGACGGGCTCGCTGATTCTGGCAGGAAGCTATCTCGCCTCCCTGTTTGCCCTCGGCTGGCTGCTCCGGCGCAAGCCGACTCGCAATGAGGATGGTGTTGTTATCGGCGCATTCACGCCGATCTGGCTCCAGCTTCCTCAGCCAACTGTTGTGGGCCGCGCAATAACGACGTTTGTTTTCTTCATCTTCTTTCTTGGTCTCGGTGAAGAGTTGCTGTTTCGCGGTTATATTCAGTCACGCCTGAACGATGTATGGGGCCGTCCTTTCCGGTTCTTCGGCGTTCCGTGGGGATGGGGCGGGTTGATCACCGCAGCCCTCTTCGGTTTGATGCACGCGCTCAATCTGGGGAGTCTGGTGAACGGTAACTGGCAGTGGTCGTGGTGGTGGGGAGGCTGGACGTTTTTCAGCGGCCTGGTGTTCGGATTTGCGCGCGAGAAGACCGGTAGCATTGTCGCGCCGGCACTCTTGCACGGCTTGCCGCAGGCGATTGCATACACCCTGATCGGTCTCTAGCTCACGCAACCGGAATACTCGCCAGCAGAGCGCGGCTTCGGCGAGCCGACCGGCAACACAATCCAGTTTTCATCGACAGAGCGCGCTGACAGCGATCAGACACTGATCTGATATGCAGCTTATCGCCACGCTCGCGCCGGCCTGCCGTTCCCCCTTGTCGCCAAATTTGTCGGCAGAAAACTCGACATGCGGATTCATTTTAGCTATACTGACAGCATGCAAACCGGCGCTATCACCAAACTATGACAGTACGCTATGTCATTCCCCATCCGTATCATCTTACTGGGTGATATTTGCTGTCAGATCGACTCGCAATACGTGAGTCTGCCACAGCGCGAGAGTCTGCGCCGGCTGGCAACCCGACTCTTCCTGCAACCCCGTCAGCCAATTCCTCGCAAGCAACTGGCGTTTACGATCTGGCCTGACACCGAACCAGATAAAGCGCTGGCCAATCTCCGCCGCCATCTCCATCTCCTGCGCAATCTCTTGCCTCCGGCAATGCGCGCCTGGCTCATCGTTTCAACCCGGCATATCATCTGGAATGCTCCGGCTGAATGCCAGAGCGATGTCCATCTCTTTGAGCAAGGATGGGCGTCGGTGCATGAGCTGGAAGCGATTGTTGGGCTTTATCGCGGCGATCTGGCTCCCGGCGTTGACACGGACGATGACATTCTTGTTCGCCGCGAAGCCTTGCGCCAACGCTATCTGAAACTGCTCACATCGCTCGTCTACGCCTGGATGAAAGAGCGGAACTGGGATCGGGCGACGCACTGGGCGCAACTCCTGAATGCTCACGATCCCTGGAATGAAGAAGGCGCGCGATTGGCGATGACTGCGTTAACGCTGGCCGGACAGCGCACTGCCGCGCTCGCGATCTATCAGAAACTGGCGCATGAGCTAGAGCATGAGCTGCATCTGCAACCGGCGGCAGAGACAACTGCGCTCTACAACGATATCGTACACCATCGGTTGGGTCCCGCTCCCTCGCCCGATGACCCGCCGACAACGGTAACGTTCGTCGGTCGCGCCGATGAACTGCGGCGTCTCGATGAATTGATGCGTCGCGCTGCGCAGGGACAAGGCTCCATCGCCTTCGTTTCAGGCGAGCCAGGCGTGGGGAAGACGGCGCTGGTGCAGGAAGCGGCGCGACGGTATGGTTGCGCGCCCGATAAACCGCCGGCGCTCGTGTGTTGGGGATATTGCCAGCCGTTCAACGATGGACGCGGCAATCGCCCCTACACGCCCTGGCGCCATATCTTTACTTCCGTAACGACGCGACTAGTTGAACGCGCCGGAATCGCCACCGACTGGCTGAGTCGCCTGCTACCACTCGTCCCCGATCTGGCCGGGTTGTGTCCAGAGTTGTCCCATCCCTCACAACCGGATGCTGCGGCATTGCGCGCCGCGATCCGTCAAGGCGTGCAGGCGCTGGCATCGCGCCAACCGGTTATCCTGATTATCGAGGATGCGCACTGGATCGATCACTGGTCACTTGATGCGCTAAACGAACTAACCGATGTCTGCCAGTCTTTGCCAGTGCTGCTCATCGTGACCCATCGCTCTGGGGCGGCGCCGCGAGCCTTGCTCGATCTGAAACAAGCCATGCGGCGCCGGTTCCGGGCGCTCGACATTCATGTCGCGCCGTTCACGCCGACAGAAACCGATCTGTTCCTGAACAGCATTTCCGCAGACATCGTTGACGCCAGAACGCGCGAAGAGGTCAGACGCTATGCCGGCAACTTCCCGCTCTTTCTGCGCGAGGCGATTGAGAGTCTGCGTCAGGCGCATCAACAACGGGAATCACACCAGACACCACTGACCGGTTTGCGCGATGTGATCAGGCTGCGACTGCGCGATATTGGGCGACAGAATCGTCAGATGCTCGAAGCCGCCGCAATCCTGGGATTTTCATTCAACGGACACGAATTGCAGCAGATGCTCGCCTGGCCGCCGGCGATCTATGTCTCGGCGCTTGACGAACTTCTGTCGCGACGGTTACTGTTCAACACGGTGGTTCACAGTGACGATGATTTCGTCTTTTCCCATCATCTCATCCACGACATCATTCTGAATGATATTCCGGCTGACCGCGCCGCAGAACTCCACAACCAGGCTGCCGGCGCCCTGGAAAGGCTGCATACCGATCAGCCGGGCTACGCTGCCCGGATCGCCACCCATTATGAGAAGGCGGGAAGCGCGCTTGCTGCCGCGCGTTTCTGGCTGGCGCATGCGCGCGAGAACACAGATCTGGCCGCCTTCGATCAGGCGATGGAAGCCATCGCTCGCGTCGAAATGCTGGCGCCGGGATCATCCCGGCGAGAACGGGAGCTGCGGGCACAGATTGCCGCGCAACGTGGCATGATTGCGCTCTACCAGGGTGATGCCACTTCAGCGCTCGATCTGTTGCAATGCGCGATGCAGCAGAGTCGTGAATTTCCTGCCCTCTATACCAGCGCGCTGATTACATACGCCTATGCGCTCTATACCCGCGATCGCGCCGCCGAGTCGCGCGCTATCGCCTCGCAAGCCCTTGAACTGGCTTCGTCGTTACAAGACACGATCGGTGTCACGCGCGCGCTGAATATTCGCGGTGTCAGCTCGTTGATGATTGGACAGATAGAAGATGCCGTCGCCGACCTGCAACGCGCATGCGAGCTGGTTGATCGGCTGCGTCAGGACGACATCAATGCCCGTAGTATCCTGGCACAGACGACCCAGAGTCTGAATCATCTCGGCACTGCTCTGGTATTTGCCCAAAAATATGAACAGGGGCGGGAGATTCTCAACCGCGCTGTCGCTATGGCGCAGCGCAGCGGTTTGCCACGACTGGAAGCCGCGGCATTAACTATGATCGGCCAGATGACTCTCAACTGCGGTCGCTACGATGAGGCGATCCAGGTGTATACCCGCTCGATCGATGTGGCCGGCGCATCGTATAGACCGGGGATGTGGGGCAAGTATGCCGGGCGCGGCTGGGTGTCGCTGCGCCTGGGTGAACTCGTGGCAGCTCGCCAGGATTTCGTTGCCGGACTGGACATTGCTAATCAGGTGAATAGCCAGTACGGCGCGCTGTTGATGCAAACCTACCTGACCTTCGTTGACCTCGCCCAGGGACGAAAGCCAACGTTATCACTGGCGCAACTGGCAATGCGCGCAGAGGAGCTGCGCATTCCGCCGGTCGTGTATATGGCCTGTCTGCTGGCCGGTCAACTCTGGCGCTTGCTGGGAGATAGCGCGCAGGCGCTGGAGATGCACGAACGCGCGCTACAGGCGGCGCAAACAGCGAATGTGCCCTCGTTTATTCTCCACGCGCGCGCTCAGCAGACCTATGACCGGTTGCTGGCTGCGCATGACACCGCCGCCAGCGCAGACCTCGACCAGATTATCGAGCAGGCCCATATCAGCGGCGAGTTGCCGGTGCAATCCCTCGCATGGTTGGCCCGCGCCGCATATCTACACCAATGCGCTCAACCAACCGCGGCGCTCGGCGCTGCCGAAAAAGCCGTCATAATCGCGCGCGCCTGTCCCGATGTGCCGTTAATCGGCGAAGGACTGGCGCTGCTGGCACGCATCCGCGCTTCTGCCGGTCAATCGACCTTTGATGATATGGAACTGATGGAAGCGCAGGCGATTGCCCGTCAGCATTTCGCGCCACTTGCTCTGCTCATCGGTTTGCCCGAAGCTGCGCGACTGCGCCAGTATTGCCTCGATGGCCTGATCGATTCGCCATTACCCTCTGTAGCTGCCTCATGTCAGCCAACAGTCCACGCCACTGCCCGTAAGCGCCGCGCCTCTCTGTAGTTCAATAGCCATTGCAGCCACGCCGGCCGCATTGCCAGTACACTGCTCCTTCACCACGTCCGAACCCAGAAGGAACTCCTGGGCAACATCCCTACTCGCTTCAATGTCAGGACGTTTTGAGGACGCTTGATCGTTACCATTCAGGTAGTTCGCTGATCGCAGTTGTGACCGTCGCAAAAGAACCAGCGGAGAGCCGTTTCGCGAACGAGAATCTTGTGACGGAATGCGCAACCTGGCCACGTCTTCGGCGGACACATCGCGCGTTGCGAGTCGGGCACGACCGCGTCTGATAGAGCGTCCCAAAGCGTCACATCGTTTCTGTAGAAAGGATCAACCAACATCATGACACGCAAAATGACACGCAAACCAACCTTCACCTGGCTGGCATTGATGCTAACACTCGCATGGCTATTTGGCGCTATGGGTGTGCAAGCGCAAAAGAACGCGCCGTTGCCTTCCGAACTGCCGCATGATGCCGGTCAAACGGCGCATGTGACCAGCGTCACTACTACTGGCGGCTTCCTGTACGCCTTGCGCGATGTCGATGGCGGAGCGAATGAAATTTACGGCTTCCGCGTCAATGAGGCGACCGGCGCCCTGACGGAGCTGCCCGGTTTTCCGGTTAGCACTGGCGGGAATGGGAGCCCAGTGGGTATCACCTCGCGGATAGCCTACGATGCTAGCAATGGCCGCCTGTACGCACTGAACAATGGGAGCAACACCGTCAGCGCTTACAGCGTCAATTTCGACACCGGTACGCTCACCGCGCTGCCGTTCAGCCCGATCAGTCTGGGATCTGGCGATTGGGACTGCCTAACAGTGCATCCCGGCGGCTCACCGCTGGTGGTAGGTGGTTTCGACAGTGAACACAAACTGTTAAGTTTCGTGATCAGCGGCGCTAGCGCCACCCCGGCGGCAGGCAGTCCATATGTCGACTTTGGCACAGTTGCTTTATCCTGTGTCTTTAGTCGCAACGGCAACTATATGTATGCGTCGGGAAGCGCATCCCCCTCCCTTGCCGGATTCAGCGTCAATCCTGCAACCGGCGCTCTCACCCCATTGCCCGGCTCACCGTTCGACACCGTCGAAGGTACCGTCTTTGCGTTGGCCACCGATGATACCGGACGATTATTCATGGGCACTCTTGGTGGCCAGAATATACGTGCCTTTACTACTGATAACGGCGTGCCGACCCCTGTTGAAGGCAATCCATTCACGTCCGGCATAGAAGAAACCACTTATGGGATGATCCACCCGGCAGGCTACTACCTGGTGGCTGACCGGGACGGTAATCGGGTGGGTGTGTACCGCATTGATAACAGCGGGTCAAGCACAACACTGACCGCAGTGACCGGCTCGCCATTCGCATCTGGCGGGTCGTACACCAACCTGCTGGCGCTCAACCAGAGCGGCGCGTTGCTGTTCGCTGCGCACGGCGACAGTCGCAATATCACCACCTTCGCGGTCAATGCTTCCAGCGGCGCGCTCACCAGCCTCGCCCCACAGTCTGAGGATACGCTCGGCACAACGGGCCGTATTAGCGGTCTGGCATACGTCGGTCAGCCGCAGATGCCTGCCCCACTCGGTTCAGGCTTTCTCTATACTCTGGAAGACCGCGCCGGCGCCGGTCTTGAGAACCGTATCTACGGCTTCCGCGTGAATGAAGCGACCGGCGCGTTGACGTTGCTGCCCGGTTTTCCGATCAGCACTGGCGGCGCCGGCAGCACCGTGAAATCTTCTGAGCGGATGGCATACGATCCCGTCAATGCCCGCCTGTATGTGCTGAATGATGGGGACGACACCATCAGAGCCTACAGCGTCAATCGCATAACCGGCGCGCTCACGGCCCTGTCGTTCACGATCAGCCTGGGCGCCGGCCTCTGGAACTGTCTGGCCGTGCATCCCGGCGGCTCGGTGCTGGTGGCGGGAGATGCAGACAGTTTGCCTGCTCTTGTCAGTTATACCATCTCCGGCAGTGGCGCCACGCCAGTGACTGGCGCTCCCACCTACACGGCATTCCCTTACTCTTGCGCCTTTAGCCGCGACGGCAACTATGTGTACACTGGCGGCGGGATTGGCTCTACATTCGCTGGCTTCAGCGTCAATGCTGCGACCGGCGCGCTTACCGCACTGTCCGGCTCACCGTTCGATTCCGACGCAAACAATCCGCTGGCCTACGTCACCGACGGTAGCGGGAGATTATTTGTGGCGAATCTTTTTGGCGGCGTGCGCGTCTTTACCACCAGTAGCGGCGCGCCCAGCCCGGTGTCGGGCAACTCGTTCACATCCGGTTTGACAGGCGCCGTTCATGGCGCGCTCCACCCATCTGGCTACTACCTGGTGGCTGACCGGGACGGTAATCGGGTGGGTGTGTACCGCATTGATAACAGCGGGTCAAGCACAACGCTGACCGCAGTGAGCGGCTCACCATTTGCGTCTGGCGGGTCGTACACCAACATTCTGGCGCTTAACCGAAACAGTGCCTTCTTATTTGCCGCAAATGGGTTTGCCTGCAATATCACTTCGTTTGCGGTCAACCCGACGACAGGAGAGCTGAGCGCCGTTTCGATCCTGCCGATTGGCAGCACGTGCAACAGTAACGACAGCCCTGGCGCTACGACTGGCATGGTGTATGTGCCGGGTTTGAACTACATGTTGTTGCCATTGGTGCAGCGTTAGACGCACAGAAGGAGGGGAGGCTCAGCCTTGACTCGGCCGGTTATATTCGGTTTGATGGCGCGTCGCATGCGCGTCTGAAGCTGATGGTCACCGGTGCGCGCTGTGACACCTTCACGCGAAACGCAAACAACGGTGGAACCGACGCCATCACTTGCGCAGTAGCAACTCTACACCCAAACGAATGGCACGCAGAGGCTCAATCGTGATGATGATATGAATGGTTCCGCTGTTCTAATCACCGATCGGTCATTGGATGCCGTTCCTAACGAATGAGAGGTATTATCATGCAACAGATCAAATCCTGCCTCCTGCTAGTCCTGACGACCCTGTTCATCCTGTCTGGATGTGGCGCAAACAGCGCGACCAATCCTCCACCCTCCGCTCCAGCTACTGTATCCGCCCCGTCAGTTCCCGCTGCTGTATCCACCCCGTCGGCGGTTGATACCGCTGTGCCCGCTCAACCAACTGCCGGCGCTGCGCCAACGCAGGCGCCTGTGGCTACCGGGCCGTTCGATCCGCGAAGCGCCGAGCCATGCGCCATCTTGAACGCCGAATCTGTAGCGGGCATTCTCGGGTTAGCGCTGATCACGACCATCCCTCTCAAAGATGGACTTATCCTCACCTGCTCATACGAGTTTGATGGTCAGAAGCGAGTTGATTTTGAGATGGATTTACTTAATCCTGGTCAAGAGGCGTATGACAAAGTTATCAAATTTCAAGAAGCACTGGGCAACAGTGTCGAACCCGTTGCCCTGGGGGATGTAGCTGCTGTCAGGGACAACAACGGCAATCTCGCGCTGTATATGGTGGTCAACGGATGGTACATCGTGTTGTATGGGTATGGCGTCGAACGACAGAAGCTGATTGATATTGGCCAGCTCTTGACGGATCGCGTGGTAGCATTCACGCCAACGTCAGCAGGCGCGCTTGTTCCTACGACCGTTCCCCATGCTGGCGCGCTGATAGATATGGAGGTCGTGATCGAAGCGCCGGAAGAGATAGCCGGTGTCACCAGGTTAGCAGATCTGCAAATTCTTCCCTTATTGGGATTTGCAGTGTGCTCATCCCGAGCCGATACCAATCCGTATATCGTCGGATTTGTTGCCCGCCCCGACCTTGCCCCGCCTACGCCACTTGTCGAATTCCTCCTTGGCACCAGCGGCGCTCTGACCGTCAATCAACCTGCTTCAGCAAACCTTTCAATCAGCATCGTTAGCGACACCAATGCGCCGCCGATGGAACAGGAAAGTCGAATGTTCGAGGGAGAAGTGACGATCACGCTGGCTGAAGACGAGCGATCGGGCACCTTCCAGGGTGGCAGAGTCAAGGGCAGGTGGAAATGCACCTTCAATGATTAGAGCGGGTTGGCGCAGCCAGTCATCGCACTGCGCTGGCTGCGCCAGATGTTATGACGCCTGTCGATGCCCGGCTTCGTTTCACAATAATACCTGCTGGAGGTTCCAATGCGCTCCCACCCCTCACTCACTATCTCGCACATAATCGCCGTTCAGATCATCAGGCGCCGCTTCATTCTCGCCATCTGCGTTGCCATTATCTGCCTGCTGCTGCCAGGCGTGATCTTGTCAGCTCAGCGCAGCGCGCCTGACAATCCGATGACACTCCAGCATACGCTGCCCCAGGAGTCATCGCCAATCTCATCGACAACGCTCAGCGCCGTAGACCCCACCATGCCCAACGCCGTCTTCTTGCACGTCGCCAGGACAGGCGTCAATATCGCCAGTTATATCACCACCATTGATCATCCGGCCACCAATAACAATGCGAGCGCATTAGTGTTTGTCACGCCCAATTGGAATCCTGGCAATGTCGGCGGAACGTACAATAATCGCGCTGTCGGTGTCTGGTATGATGGCGGCAAGTGGAAGATTTTCAATCAGAACATTGAACCAATGCCAGACAATGCGGCATTCAACGTCATGGTTTACCCATCGACTGCGCCAAATGTGTTTATCCACCAGGCAACGGAGTCGAATATAGTTAATAATCATACCTGTATCAATAGCCCGCTCACAAATAATAAACCGAATGCGCTTCTCTTCATCACGCCCAACTACAGCGCTGGCTCACTGTACAACCAGCATCCCACCAATGTCTTCTACGTCAGTGGCTTCTGGTGCATCGGCAACCAGAATGGCGAGCCAATGCCGGTCAGTATCGCCTTTAATGTTCTGGCGCTCGACGCCAGCGCCAGCGCATTTGTGCATCAGGCTGCAACACCTGTTTTGCAACAAACGGCAATCGATAACCCGCTGACAAACAACAACCCATTTCGCTACGTCTTCATCACTCAGAACTTTAATCCAGGCGGTTCCAGTGGCGTTTACAACCCAAACCACGTTGGAATCTACTACTCTGACGGCAAGATGCGTATCTTTAACCAAAATATAGCCTCAATGCCGGTCAATGCCGCCTTCAATGTGTTCGTTCCGGTATCGCAAGCGGCAGCCTTCGTTCACGTGGCGAACGCAAGTAACATTGAGGAAAACTATACATCAATCAATCAATCGTTGATCAACCACAACCGCCTTGCGATGATCTTCGTCACGCCCAACTGGAATCCGGGCGGCAGCGCCGGCGTCTACAACGATCATCCAATCGGTGTCTTCTATGACACCCTGACAAATCAATGGGCGATCTTCAACCAAAACCTGGCAACAATGCCGAACAATGCGGCATTCAACGTTTTGGCGCCTGAGCCAGGGATCAATGTGTTTTTGCAGAAGGTGACTTCAGCCAATAAATATGTGGATCATGTGACCGTCATTGATCATCCTTTAACCAACAATAATCCCAACGCGAAGCTCCTCGTCACGCCAAACTGGAACCCTGTTAACCCTGGCGTTTATAACAATGCCAACATCGGGGTTGCATATTCCAGCACGCTTTCCAAATGGTATATTTTCAATCAGGGTGTCGAAACGATGCCGCTAGATGCTTCATTCAACGTCATGGTATTGCCGTCTACGCCGGAAGCGTTCATTCACACTGCAACTGGAGCCAACACAGCGGCCAATGTCACTACGATAGACAATCCTGCCACCAATGGCAAGCGAGGCATGCTGGTCTTCATCACCTCGAACTATAACCCCGGCGGCGCCAGCACTGGCATTGATAACAATCGTGCCACTGGTGTTTACTGGTTTGACAACCGCTGGCGCATTTTCAACCAGAATCCTTTATCGTCTATGCCGACGAACGCTTCATTCAACGTGTACGTGGCGAGCAACACGGTCTTCATACCCTCAGTGCAACGCTAGGCCACGACCCAACCGATAGGTACCGGCTGGCCAACAGCGCACAGGTTTGCGAATTGGACGTTCGCGCCTGTGCGCTATGCGTTTGCGCTCAGCAGGCAGCGGCGCTGCATGTCTCGCGAATGGCGCTGCCTTATTGTCTTTAACCTGTACTAGGGGAAACCCCCTAATGCTGGCCTGGGAGTGATCCCCTGACATGTTTCAGGGTAGCAAGGATAGGCAAAAGCGCGTCGTGATGGTTCAATAGCTTCATCAGTATTGGGTTTTGCCATTGACACATGGAGGTGTGCCCGGCAGCGAAAGATCTCTGCGTAATGGCATTGTTCGCAATGGCGTTGCATTCGTATGCTCAAGGAGGACTGTAATGTCAAAGAAGACCCTGTGGTTTCTGTTGTCGTTGTTGACGGCGTTGACCTTCGCGCTGAGCGCATGCGGTAGCGGTGGCAGCGCGGGTGGCAACACTGGCGGTAGCGCGGGTGGCAGCGCGGGTGGCAGTAGCCAGCAACTCGCGGTCGGTATCGTCCTTCCCACTAAAGATGAACCCCGCTGGATTCAGGACGAAACTCGCTTCCGCGAAGCGCTCCAACAGGCTGGTTATCAGGTTGAAATCCTCTTCAGCCAGGGTTCATCGGCCAAAGAGAAAGAGAACGTTGAGGCGTTGATCGCCAAAGGTATCAAGGTATTGATCATCTGTCCGCACGATGGCACGGCTGCCGCCGCAGCGGCTGCCGCCGCAAAAGCCGCCGGCGTGAAGGTCATCTCCTACGATCGGCTGATTCGCGAGACCGATGCGGTTGACTATTACGTGACCTTCGACAGCATCGCCGTCGGCGCGCAGCAGGCTCAGTATCTGGTCGATAACGCTAGCGGTAGTGGCAATCCACTCTACCTCTATGCCGGCGCTGCCTCTGACAACAACGCTTTCCTCTTCTTCGAGGGCGCGTGGAAGGTGTTGCAACCCAAGATTGCCGATGGCACTTTTGTGATCAAGAACTCGAGCGAGGCGGTCGCGTTGCAGAACAAGGCCGATCTCACCCGCGACGAGATGGCCAGGATCATCGGTCAGATTACGACCAACTGGGACTTCAACACCGCCAAGAACCTTGCGGAAGCGAATCTGACCGCCGCAACTGCCGCCGATAAGGGCACGGTCTACATTCTGGCTCCCAACGATGGCACTGCGCGCGCTATCGCTGATGCCTTCGCCGCCGACAAAGATGTGACCAAATATTTCGTCACCGGCCAGGATGCCGAAAAGGCGTCGGTGCAGTACATTATCGATGGCCGCCAGTCGATGACGGTGTTCAAGGATGTGCGAACGCTGGTAAAAGACGCCATCAGCGCCGCTGTAGCCCTGCTTGAAAACAAGCAGCCTGACTCGCGCGGCTCCTACAACAACGGCAAGATCGACGTACCTGCCATTCAATCTCCGGTCGTAACGGTCAGCCGTGATAACGTTCGCGCTGCCCTGATCGACTCCGGTTACTACAGCGCCAGCGACTTCACTAACCTGCCGTAACCCTCGCATGCTCAGAGACAGGCCGGGATGCGATCCCGGTCTGTCTCTCCCAACCTGCCGTGTGGTATCATTCAGCATCTGGTTTTTCCCAATAAGAGGCGGTGTGTAATGGAAACCCCGATCCTGGAGATGCGCCAGATCACCAAGGAGTTTCCTGGAGTGCGCGCGCTCGACAATGTAACGTTCAGCGTCAAACGCGGCGAGATCCATTGTCTGGTGGGTGAAAATGGCGCAGGCAAGTCAACTCTGATGAAGGTGTTGAGCGGTGTCTATCCGTATGGCACTTACAGCGGTGAGATTTTGATTGATGGACAGCCGCAACGTTTCAGCGGCATTGCCGATAGCGAACGGGCCGGCATCGGTATCATCTATCAAGAGCTGGCTCTCGTGCCGGAAATGACCGTGTACGAAAACATCTTTCTCGGTCATGAGATCAATCGCAATGGCTTGATCGACTGGAACGAGACCATTCATCGCGCCGATGCGATGCTGCGCAAAGTTCGCCTGACAGTGAATCCGGCGACCAAAGTGCGCGATCTCGGAGTAGGCAAACAACAACTGGTTGAAATTGCCAAAGTATTGAGTCGCAACGTCAAGATTCTAATCCTCGACGAGCCAACTGCGGCTTTGAATGAAGATGACAGCGAAAATTTGTTGAATCTGTTGCGCGAATTGCGCGATCACGGCGTCACCTGCATTCTGATTTCCCACAAATTGAAAGAGGTGTTATCAATTGCCGATACGGTGACCGTGCTCCGCGATGGCAAGACCGTCTGTACCCTCGACGCGCATAAGGGTGAGGTGAGCGAGCAGGCCTTGATCCGCAACATGGTTGGGCGCGAAATCACGAACATCTACCCGCCGCGCTCGCATCGGCCCGGCGCTGATCCAATGCTGGCCCTGCGTAACTGGACGGTATACGCGCCAGAACTTGGGCGTTATATTTTGCGTGATGTGAACATCGAGGTGCGGCGCGGTGAAATTGTCGGCCTTGCCGGATTGATGGGCGCTGGCCGCACCGAGCTGGCGCTCAGTATGTTTGGCAATGCGCCGGGCTATCGGATTAGCGGCGAATTGTGGCTGAAGGGTAAACAACGCTGGTTTCGGCATCCGCAAGAGGCGATTGCTGCCGGAATGGCCTACGTCTCGGAAGATCGCAAGGCCAAAGGTCTCGTCCTGATTCAGGATGTGCGGCAGAATATCACGCTGGCCAATCTGCGCGCGCTGGCCCGCAACGGCATTATCGACCGCAACGCCGAGATTCAGGTCGCCGAAGAATACCGTCGTTCGCTCAACATCAAAACGCCAACCATCGAGCAGCAGGTCGTTAATCTGAGCGGTGGTAACCAGCAAAAAGTGTGCCTGGGGAAGTGGTTGTTCGTCCGGCCTGATGTGCTCATTCTCGATGAGCCAACCCGCGGCATCGATGTCGGCGCCAAATACGAAATCTACCAGCTCATGAACCGGCTGGTCGAAGATGGGATGAGCATCCTCATGATCTCGTCGGAATTGCCAGAAGTGCTGGGGATGAGCGACCGGGTGTATGTCGTGTCAGGCGGACGCATCAAAGGTGAGTTGCCCATTGAAGTGGCATCTCAGGAAAAGATCATGGAGCTGGCAGTCGATTACTGAATACGCAACGACTGCGCGCGATGCGACAACAACCTGTTGCTCGCAGCAGTATCTGTTCGTCGGGCACTGTTGCCCTGTTAATGACCCTGTTATCTCAACGGCGCGGAGGAGACAATGGCCACGCAGGCGATGTTCTTGAAAAATTTACAGCGAACATTAGGGCAGAATATTCGCCAATATGGTATGTTCATCGCCCTGTTCGTCATCATGATCATTTTCTCTATCACCACAAACGGCATCTTCATCTCATCCCGCAACTTGAGCAACCTGATCAACCAGACCGGCTATATCGCAGTGCTGGCGGTAGGCATGACGCTGGTGATCGTCATCCGCCATATCGATCTTTCCGTCGGATTCCTGGCCGGCTTTCTCGGCGCCGTGGCCGCGATTGCGCTCCGGTTCTGGGATTTGCCCACTATCGTGGTCGTGCCCATGGTGCTGGTCATGGGTGGGTTGGCCGGCCTGCTCACGGCATTGCCGGTCGCCGAACTCAAGATTCCGTCGTTCGTCGCCTCGCTGGCAGGCTGGCTGATCTATCGCGGCGCGCTACAACTGGTAACTGCCGGCACGGGTACCATCATCATCGAGGACGAAACATTCAATGCGATTGGCAACGGGTTCATTCCTGATCTGCCTGTTACGCTGATCCCAGGCTACCATACGCTTACCCTGCTGCTCGGCGCAATTGCGATTGGCGCTTTCATCTTCAGCGAAATTCGCAGCCGCAACAAGAAGCTGGCCTACAACTTCGAAGTATTACCCGCCGACATGTTTGCGCTCAAGCTGATCTTCATCTCAACGCTGATCGGCTTGCTGGCCTGGATTATGGCCGGCTACAACGGTCTGTCGTGGACGATGGTGATTGTGCTGGTCGTGGTAGCGATCTACCACTTCATCACGACCCAGACGGTGCTGGGCCGCCATATCTACGCCGTCGGCGGCAATCCCGAAGCCGCTGAATTGAGTGGGATCAGTGTCAAGCGCATTACCTACATCGTCTTCGCCTCGATGGGCATGCTGGCAGCATTGTCCGGCATCTTGTTCGCTTCACGCCTCCGCTCGGCCACGACTACCGCCGGTACCCTCTTCGAACTCGACGCGATTGCCGCCGCCTACATCGGTGGCGTCTCGGCAGCCGGCGGCGTCGGGAACGTTATCGGCTCGATCATCGGCGCGCTGGTGTATGTGTCGCTTACGAGCGGTATGAACCTGATGGGCATCGATATTGCCTATCAATACATTGTGCGCGGTCTGGTGCTGGTCGCGGCGGTAATCTTCGATGTCACTACGCGCCGCCGCGGACGCGCCGGCTAGACGCTGACCATTCTCGGGTGAGGCGCGTTAAGAACAACCCGTCAGCCAGACATTTTGAGCAGTATTTGTTATCATCTCATCGCGAGCAGGAGCCAACCCTCCTGCTCGCAATTTCTCCTTGTATCCATCACCTGCCTGATTTGCTCATCCGCGATTCTTCAGCGATAATAATCCGCATCGCAACCTGATACAGGCAACTTCTGGCCTTCGAGGCATTGCGTCGTATGGTTGAGGATGGGCAATGGGGATCACCCGCGTCGTGTTGGCCGATGACCATGACGTTGTGCGCGCCGGTCTGCGCACTGCGCTGGCCGGTCTTGCGGATTTCGAGGTGGTCGGCGAGGCTGCCAACGGGCCGCAATTACTCGCTGCGCTGGCGCAACATCAACCCGATCTGCTGGTTGTGGATGTGGCAATGCCCGAGTTCGACCCGATTGCGACCATTCGCCATATTCATGCCACCTATCCCGCGCTGAAGATCCTGGTCGTGAGCGCGTATGACGATCAATCGTATGTGATCGGACTGCTGGCTGCCGGTGTCAACGGCTATCATCTCAAAGATCAACCGCTCAGTGACCTGCAACTGGCCGTGCAACGAATCATGGCCGGCGGTAACTGGATCTCCAGCCCTCTGCTGAGCCGATTGATCCAGGTTGCGCCACAATTGCGCTCCTCGCCGATCAGTCTCACCCGTCGCCAGCGCGACCTCTTGCGCCTGATCGCGCAAGGCTATGACAACCGCCGCATGGCGCAAGAGATGGATCTTAGCGTCAAGACGATTGAAAATCACCTCACAGCCTTGTACCGCGCGCTCAATGTAAGCAGTCGCCTCGAAGCCTATCAGTTCGTTCTTCATCACCCCGAATTGCTGGCCGAGTCGGGGCATGAAGCGGCGCAAAGCCGCGAGCCAGCTATCGGCGCCACCGTGTTGACCGTCTTGATCATCGACGACAACGACCGCTACCGCGCCCAACTCAAGCGCATGGTTGGCAAGGCTTGCGCCGAGGCTCGCCTTTACGAGGCCGAAGATTGTCACGCCGCGATGAGCCTGCTGCGTCAAGTCACGCCCGATCTGGTCTTCGTTGATGTTATTCTGAATGATGGCGATGGGATCCAATGCCTGCGCCGGATCAAGCAGGTTGCGCCGGAAACGCGCGTAATCTTGATAAGCGCATATCCCGACCGCGAGTTTCGTCGCCTCGGCTTAGAGGCCGGAGCACTGGTCTTTCTCGATAAGAAAGATCTCGATGCTGCGACCGTCCGACAAGTGATCGAGGATGGGCTGCGGCGAAAACGGTGATAACTGCGCCATTTACCGCAATCTTGCGACGCGTCTCCGCCGCAACAACGCCCGCTCCACTACCCGACACCAATCCCTTCGACCGGAAAGGGGGCCGGATTGGGGATCTCGACTCGCACTTCCAGGCCACCCCATGCCGACCGCCCAAAGTGCAGCGTCCCCCGCAACAGCGAGACTCGTTCGCTTATGCTGATCAACCCAAAATGCTTCCGCTCAGCCAGACCGGTCAGATCCGGCGGCATCTCCATGCCACGTCCATTGTCGGCCAGGCGTAGCATCACTCCCCCTGCCGATGTGCGCCGCACCTCAAGCTGCACCCGCGTGGCGCCAGCATGCTTGCGCACGTTACTCAGACCCTCTTGGGCGATGCGGAATACAGTCAGCTCGATCGTCTCTGACCAGCGCTCCAGCGGTTCAGCCAGATTGAGTTCAACGGCAATCCCGGTTTGCTCACTCCATTGACCCACCAGCGAGCGCAAAGCCGCTGCCAGCCCATGGCTATCGAGCGTAGGAGGGCGCAGATCGCTGCACATCTGGCGCAACATCGCCACAACATCACGAATCCCGCGCCGAATATTCTGTAACTCGTTCAGGACGCTGGCTTGCTCAATCTCCTCCTCGATGTGCTCGATCTGATAGTTGAAGCTGAGCAGATCTTGAATCACCTGATCGTGCAATTCGCGCGCCAGCGCTTTGCGCTCGGCTTCGCGTTCGACAATCAACCGGTGATTGGCCTCTTGCAGCGCCTGGTTAAGCTGATCAAGCGCAGCCATCTGATCTTGCAGGCGTCGCACCAGTTCGCGATTGAGCGTATCCTGTTCGGCGAGATTGTCCTGGAGCTGGAGTTGCTGCTGCCGTAACGCTTCAGCTTGCTGCTGCGCCTGATAGTAATTTTCAAATGCCCAGATCAGCGGCGTCACCCGTTCCTGCCGCACTGAACCAACCATTAGCTCAACAATTTCGCGCGGTGTCGTGCTGGCCGTGGCGCGCAGCGCGGCCTGGCGGCCCTGGTAGAGCACCAGCACACGATCGGTAATGGTGAAGATCAGATTGAGATCATCACTGCTGAGAATAATCCCGGTGCCGCCGCCAGCCAGTTCACGCAGATGCTGCAAAACAAGCTGTTGCCGGGCAAAACTCAGCATCGAGAGCGCCTCATCGAGGATTAACAGCCGCGCTGGTCGCGCAAACGCCCGTATGAGCGCAACCAGTTGACGCTCTTCATCGGTCAGCTCGCCGGCGCGTTGATGCGCCAGACTGCGCGGCAACGCAAACCGATCCAGCCACTGATAGGCAACCGTCGCCATTGCAGCCAGATCAAGTCGTTGTCGGCCCCGCTCACGACCCAGGAAGATATTCGCCAGCACCGGCATTACATCAACCAGCAACGGCGTCTGGGGCACAAACTCGATCCCGCGCCGTTGCGCCGCCTGCGCCGTCCATGTCATCGGCGCACCCGCCAGCCACACCTCGCCGCTGGTAGGTGGGTATATTCCTGCCAGTGTCTGCAAGAGCACCGACTTGCCGGCGCTGCGCAAGCCAACGACACCCACTATTTCGCCGGGGTACAGATCGAAATTGATCCCGCTCAAGATGGGCTTGGCCGCGAAAAAGGTATGAAGTTCGCGCGCGCTCAGCAATGGGAGCATAGGCGCAACTCCCCAGGTGTTCGTGCCGATTGTTAACCTTACCTATCGCTATCGCGCGCAACCGATCCCGACCTGCGCGCAACGGTAGACTCGTCTTGCGATCAGACCGGGCGATTGCCGCTTCCTGCCTGCATCAAGAGCGAACAAGACAGTGCCCGGCGAGCCGCTCAACGCGCGCGCGGGAGATGCAACACCAGATGTTCAAGCGCCAGTTGCGGATTGACATTTTCGCGCAGTTGTTGACCGGTCATCACAATTTGCTGCCAGAAAGCCAGCGCCTCTGCCGGCTTCACCTGCCGCGCCAGCGCCGCCAATTCGGCCCGCCGATCAACGTTGGTTACCGCTTCATCACAACCAGCAGCAACATACACGACATCGCGCCACCAGCTCTGCCACAACTCAAGCCATGCCAGCACCGTCTCTTGCTCGCCCGCGCGATATTCTTTGGCTCGCTGCTCGGCCCACTGTAGACCGGCGCTCAAATCCTGCTCGCGCAGCGCGATCAACGCGGCCAGTTGCTCGCGGCGAGCCGCCTGCGCCGTCTCATCGGCCAGCATCGTGATGGCCCATCCCACCCGACCGCCACTCCAGGCAGCCAGTTCAACGGCCCGCTCTGGCGTTGCCCCGCGCGCGCGCAACGCTGCTGCCACCTGCTCGCGCGACAACGGGCGCAATCGCAACACTCGACAACGCGAGACAATCGTCGGCAGCAACTCGTTGCTATGCGCTACCAGCAACAGAGTCGCAAACTCCGGTGGCTCCTCAAGAGTCTTGAGCATCGCATTGGCCGCTTCTTCGCTGAGGCGTTCAGCATCGCGCAAAATCAACACCCGCCGCGCTGCTTCATACGGACGCAAGGCCAGATCACGCTGCCACTCACGAATCGTCGCGATCTTCAACTCTTTCTGTCGCGCTGCTTCATCAGCCTTCGCCGCCGCTGCCTGTGTCTCCATACCTGCCACCCGCACATCGGGATGATTACCCCGCTCAACCCGGCGACACGTCCGACATTGCAAGCAGGGATCGCCGGTCTGCCGCTCACAGGTCAAGGCCTGTGCCATACGCAAAGCCAGCAACGACTTACCTATCCCCGGCGGCCCGGTGAACAGGTAGGCATGCGCGACTCGATTGGCGCGGATATTGCTGCGCAACTGGGCAATTGCCCACTCGTGACCGTCCACATTCCACATACCGGCACCGTAACCAGGGCACTTTTGATTAGAAGCGATCCGGTGCGTATCAGATCATCAACCCGAGTCAGGGCGCGGCGCGAAATGCCAGCACGGCATTGACTCCACCAAACCCAAACGAATTCGACATTGCCACCTGTAAGTCGGCTCGACGGGCGACATTTGGCACATAATCAAGATCGCATTCCGGGTCGGGATGTTCAAGATTAATCGTCGGCGGAATCAGGCCATGATGCAAGGCGAGGATCGTAGCCACCGCCTCGACAGCGCCAGCAGCTCCGGTAAGATGGCCGATCATCGACTTAATCGAACTGATCGGCACACTATACGCATATTCACCGAACACATGCTTGATAGCTCGCGTCTCGGCAATATCACCTGCCGGCGTGCCGGTCGCATGCGCATTGATGTAATCAACCTGTTGCGGATCCAGACGGGCTTGCTTGAGCGCTCGCCACATTGCCAGCGCTGCCCCTTCCCCATTGGGATCAGGCGCGGTAACATGGTAGGCGTCAGCCGATACGCCATAGCCGATCAATTCAGCCAGAATCGGCGCGCCGCGCCGCTGGGCGCTGCTCAACCGTTCCAGCACCAGCACTGCCGCTCCTTCACCGGGCACAAAGCCGTCACGCCAGGCATCGAACGGACGCGAGGCTCGGGTCGGCTCATCGTTGCTGCGCGTACTCAGCGCGCGCAACACGCAAAACGCGCCCAAACTGAGCGCCGTGATAGGCGCTTCAGCGCCACCGGCCAGCATCACTTCGGCATCACCGCGTCGAATCACCTCAGCCGCTTCGCCAATCGCCTGCGCTCCTGCCGCGCATGCCGTGCAGATCGAGGTCGTATATCCGCGCAGACCGAGCTGAATCGCAACCTGACTCGACGGCATATTGGGCAATGCCGCCGGAATGAAGAATGGGCTGATCTTCATCCCGCCACGCCGGATTAACGTCGCTGCCGCCTGCTCGACATCGGGCATCGACGTAGTGCCACTGGCGATCAGCACACCGATTTCATCTCGCGCCATCCGCTCAATCGGCAAGCGGGCATGCTCTACGGCCATCCGCGCCGCTGCGACCGCCATCTGGCCGGCGCGCGACATCCGCCGCGCCTCTTTGGCATCCATAAAGGCCTGCGGCTCAAAATCGTTGACCTGGCCTGCAAGCTGGCAAGGGTAATCGCTCGGGTCGAAAAAGGTGATCCGCCCAATGGCGCTTCGTCCAGCCGTCAACCCCGACCAGAACGGCTCAATTCCAACCCCAAATGGCGAGATAACCCCTATGCCGGTGACAACAATCCGTTGATCGGGCGGCTGTTGGTCGGTTGCTGCCATTTGTGGTTCGACCACCGGCTCGTCGGCCAGCACCTCGGCCAGCAATGCTTCGATCTGGGCTTCAATGGCTTCGTCCGGCACATGCTCTCGCACGAGACCGAGCAGTTCGGCCCGCAACGCTGCGCGCCGATCCAATGCTCGCGGGGTCATGACTTCCTCCCTGCATTTCAACCATTCAAGCGTTGAATTATACCATGCGCCTGCCCTGGCTGTGGTATCATACTCGCCGGATAAACGGCAGGAAACGTTGCTCAGAGCCATCAACACGTCATACGCGCCTGACAGCCTGCGCCTCTCGCCCTTTGCGACCGGCAAGCGGAAACGTTGGTCACGAGCGACCGGATCAGGCAAGCTGGCAATCCATTGCGGCCCGGACGCAACGAACATGCCATCATCACATGCGCATTCTGATCCTGGCCTGAGCGTGTCTCGTTTCCTGCGCGTAAGCAGCACACCCTGACAGTCAAACCGATAACTGGTAATCTATGATGCGACCAAAGTTCTGGCTACTCCTCAATGTTGCCGCCACGGAGTCAGTATGATGCCCGTTTTGCCCGGTCTCATTCGGCCCGAGATCGCCGATCTCGAAGCCTACACCCCCATCGTACCACTTGAGGTACTGGCTGAACGCCTCGGTCTGCCGGTTGAGCGCATCGTCAAACTCGATGCTAATGAAAATCCTTACGGCCCTGCGCCGGCAGCGCTGACTGCCTTGCAGCAAACTGCCAGCTATCATATCTATCCCGATCCCGAACAGACCGCGCTGCGCGTTGCTCTGTCTACCTACACCGGGCGGCCTGCAACCGAGATTCTTTGCGGGGCCGGCGCCGATGAATTGATCGATTTGATCATGCGCCTCATCGTCAGTCCCGGCGATGCCATTATCGATTGCCCGCCAACCTTCGGCATGTACCGATTTGACGCTGGCATCTGCGCTGGACGGGTGATCAGTGTGCCGCGTCGCCCTGACTTCAGCCTCGATCTGCCCGCTATCGAGCAGGCCGCAGCTCAGGGCGCCAAAGCCATTTTCCTTACCGCTCCTAACAATCCAACCGGTAACCCGCTGCCCCGCGCCGATTTACTGCGCGTCCTCGCGCTCCCACTCCTGGTGGTGGTTGACGAGGCTTATGTCGAGTTTGCCGAACCGGGCAGACCGCCAATTGGCGCCAGCGACCTCCTCGATCAATACGCCAACCTGGCCATTTTGCGCACCTTCAGCAAATGGGCCGGTCTGGCCGGTCTGCGGGTCGGTTACGGTCTCTTTCCGCACTGGCTGATCGAACAACTCTGGAAGATCAAGCAACCGTACAATGTCTCCGTTGCCGCTCAAGCGGCTGCGATTGCCTCGCTAACCGCAGTGACTGAGCTGCATCAACGGGTACAGGCTATCGTTGCCGAACGCGAACGACTCTTCGCCCGCCTGAGCGAGTTCCCGTTTCTGACCCCCTTCCCCAGTGTTGCCAACTTCATCCTCTGTCGGGTCGAAGGGCGTGACGCGCGTGAACTCAAGCTGGCTCTCGAACAGCGTGGTGTGCTGGTGCGTCACTACCGCACCCCTCTCCTCGATGGCTACATTCGCATCAGTGTTGGCACGCCAGACCAGACCGACGCTCTTCTCACAACCCTCGCTGAGGTGACCCGATGACTGCATCGCTTGAACGCATGTTGACATTCGCTCGCCAGATCGCCGCCGAGGCCGGCCAGATCACGCTGCGCTACTTTCAGCAGGGCGTGACCGTTGAACATAAAGCTGATGAGTCGCCAGTGACGATTGCTGACCGGGAAGCGGAACGTTACCTGCGCGCCGCCATTGCCGCCGCCTATCCCGATCATGCCATACTGGGCGAAGAAGACGGTCTCACCGGTAGCGAGCAGGCTACCTACCGTTGGGTGCTCGATCCCATCGACGGCACGAAAAGCTTTGTCCGGGGCGTGCCGCTCTACGGGGTGTTGATCGGGTTACTCCGCGAAGGCGAACCGGTGCTTGGCGTGATCTACATTCCCGCTCTGAATGAGATGGTCGCTGCTGCGCAAGGCCTGGGCTGCGCATGGAACGGTCAGCCGTGCCGCGTCTCAACGGTTTCATCACTGAGCGAAAGCCTCGTGGTTGGCACCATCGCCCACGGCTACGAGCAGTATGGCCGGGCTGCTGCCTTTCAACGCATTCTTTCCCGCGCCCGATTATTTCGCACCTGGGGCGACTGCTACGGCTATGTGCTGGTCGCGACCGGGCGCGCTGAAGTCGCGCTTGATCCGGCAATGAACGTGTGGGATGCCGCCGCGCTGCTGCCCATTTTGACCGAAGCCGGCGGCACGTATACCGACTGGAAAGGCCAATCAACTATCTACAATGGAGAAGGTATCGGCAGTAACCGCCACGTACTGCCTGAATTGTTAGCAGTGATTGCCAGCGAGGAGTGATCGGAATGAATGCCAACGAATATCAACACCTGGCGCTGCGCACCCTGGCAGACGGGCTATCTTCTCGGGAACGCCTGATCAATGCTGCGCTTGGTCTTAACGGCGAAGCCGGCGAGTTTGCCGATACGGTAAAGAAACATCTCTTCCACGGCCATCCGCTCGATCGCGATGCCCTGATCAAAGAGTTGGGCGATGTGCTTTGGTATGTGGCTCTCGCCTGCGATACGCTCGATCTGTCAATGGAAGCTGTTATGGCGGCCAATATCGACAAGTTGCGCCGCCGCTACCCGGAGGGATTCAGCAGTGAGCGAAGTCAACAGCGCAGCGAGTAACATCCGTCGCGCAACTGTCGAGCGCATAACCGGCGAGACGAGCATCTCGCTCACTCTTGCCATCGACGGTAGCGGACAGGTTGATGTGCAGACCGGAATCGGGTTTCTTGACCATATGCTGACTCTCTGGGCGCGGCATGGCTTGTTTGATCTTACTGTGCGCGCTCACGGCGATCTCCACGTTGATGAACATCATACCGCCGAAGATGTATGCATCTGCCTGGGGCGCGCTCTTGATCAGGCCCTTGGCGCTCGCGCCGGGATTGTCCGCACCGCCCATAGCTTTGTGCCGATGGATGAAGCGCTGGCTATGGTAGCGATTGACCTGGGTGGACGCCCCTACTGTGTCGTGCAGGCCGATTTTGCCACGCCACGAGTCGGCCAGCTCAGCACCGATCTCATCGCGCACCTCTTCGAGAGCATCGCCTTCAACGGTCGCTGCAATCTGCACGCGCAAGTCTTCTACGGACGCAATGACCATCACAAGATCGAGGCCTTATTCAAAGCGCTTGGCCGCGCGCTTGACGCTGCGACCCGGTTTGATCCTCGTCTCGGTGGCGCGATACCCAGCACAAAGGGTGTATTATGATCGGGTTTGTGGCTGCCGCAGTGCTTAGCTTCGTGCCAGCGTTCATCTACGCCGCCATTGCCTACTGGCTTGACCGGTTTGAAAAAGAGCCGCGCCGATTGCTCTTCGGCGCTTTCCTCTGGGGAGCTTTCATCGCCACCCTGGGCGCGATTGTCTGGACTGGACTGGCGCAGGCCTCGCTGGCAATTTTTATCGGCGAAGCCACGGCTGAAGTTGCCGGCACCACGTTGCTCGCGCCGCTAGTGGAAGAGAGTCTCAAGGGCATTGCCGTCGTGATCATCATGCTTGCGTTCCCCGAAGAGTTTGACTCGCGTCTCGACGGGATGCTCTACGCGGCTATCACTGCGCTCGGCTTCGCCGCCACCGAAAATCTGCTCTACCTCTACTTCTTCGGCTATGCCGAAGGCGGGATGGGGGGCCTGTTGACCCTCTTCGTCCTGCGGGTTGTCCTGGGTGGCTGGAGTCACGCCGTCTACACTGCCTGGATCGGATTGGGGCTGGCAATGTTCCGGCTCCATCCCAATCGGATCGTTCGGCTGGTCTCACCCGCTGCCGGCTGGTTACTCGCCGTCTGCCTCCACGCGCTCCACAATACCATGGCCGTCTTCCTCGCCGGCGAACTCGGCATCACCGGCCTCGGTTTGACCTTACTGGTCGATTGGTCGTCGTGGGTGGTGGTATTGGGATTGGTGATCTGGGAAATCCGGCGCGAGCAGCAACACATTGCTACCTACCTCGCCGAAGAGGTTGCTGCCGGGATCATCTCACCGGCCCATTACGCCGCGGCAAAATCGTTCAGCGGTCAGTTCCGCAATCGGCTTCGCAGCGTGGCCGCAAGCCGTTTTTACGAAGCTTGCGCCGAACTTGCGCATAAAAAGCATCATCTGGCTACCGGTGTCGGCAATCGGCGCGACACGATTGCGCGCATCCATCAGCTTCGCGCTGAAATTGCCCGCCTGGCGCCACAGGTATAACAGCAACGTTCTCTGGTCATCGCTAGAGAGAAAACGATAGCCGGATCGCTTTCTACCAGATCGTGCCCATCTCTAACTGTTTGCGAGGAAAGAGGAAAAACTAACGCAGAGCATATCACACTACACGATATTGACCGGAGAGAGAGATACACTCCATCGTGTAGCTGCAAGAGAGATTTAACCGATCCAGCGAATGGCCCACCGACGTGAGCAGGTTGCGCTCACTGACCAAGATGCTCGGCGATGCGATGGCGCGTGCGCCGGTACGAGCGGTGCGACAACTCAAGGAGCAATCGCTGTTCGGCCTGTACTCGTCGCCGCTCCTCTTCACACTGCTCGGTATGCGCAATCGCTGCTTGCAACTCGGCAGCCACCGCCTGAAGCTCCGCCATCGCCTGATCGACGAACAGCGGTTGGGGTTGGATCAGGCTCAATACTGCTGCCAGTCGCCGCAGGCTATTGAGCAAATCGGTCGCGGTCAGCGCGCCAGCCGCCGAGTCAGGCTCGAAGAGAGGCAGGTAAGGAGCATCAGCGCCGGCAAAATCCAACACTTGTCGGCGAACAGCGGCATACAATCGCTGCGCGCGCACTTCACACTCCCAGCGCTGCGCCAGTGCCGCCCGCCACGCAGCCAGCGTCGTCGCGCTCTGCTCTTGTTGCTCAACCAGAATCGCTCGCAGTTGTAAATGATGCGCCAATTCCTCTTCGGCAAAAGGCACCCGGTTACGCAGTTGATCGAGCAGTGTGATGATCTGATTGAGAGGATCCAGGAGTGGTGTTTGCAGAGTAATAGCAGTCACCTCAGACCTCACGACATATAAAGCGGCGGAATTGCACTACCAATAATCGTAATCGAACGGCAAAAGAGTTTCCATAGTACAACAGGTTGATTTTCGGTTAGGACTACCCTGCGCGCGCGGTAGTACCGTGCATCCAGTAATGCGCAGTGATCGTCAAACCTGTAGCAAAGATGCGTTGCATGCTACAATACTGCCAGATTGCCGGCAGAAAGGAGTGAACGATGGGACTGCTCGATCAGTTAAGCAAAACCATTGCCCAGGTAAGTGACCGGGCTAAATTTGAGGCCGAAAAGTTTCAAAAGACTACCCGGTTGCAGGGTGAAATTAATGAGTTGAGGCGCCAGATTGATCAGAAATTGATGGAATTGGGCCAGCGCGCTTACGACCTGCAACGCGCCGGTCATATTCATGCTCCCTCACTGGCCGAATTAGCTGCCGCAGTTGAACAGCTCCGCAATGCGCTTGTCACTCGCGAAGAAGATCTCAAGCAGGCCCAGAACGAGGTGTATGTCGAGCCAGCTCCGGTAACGCCACCAACACAACCAACCGTGCAATCGGTGCCGATCAGCGAAGCGCCGCCGGCGCAGGCTGGCCCCAAGACCTGCCAGCAGTGCGGATTCCAGATGCCGGCTACCGCCATTTTCTGCCCAAGCTGTGGCGTGCGCGTGGGATGAAACCCTGTTACCGTGAACAGATCGAGCGCGAAACGCCGTCGCTGTTTCGCGCTCTGTTTCGCCTGTATCAACACTGCGCGCGTCAATCGAGCAGGACACAGTTCAAAGTTCCTCCCCGCGCGCGATAGCCTGCAAACGATGACCGTCACATAAACCTGTCGGCGCCGGAAAGATCTTCGTCGGCGTTTGTATTACTTTCACCTGATACTATCGAAAGCGCTGAGATGGTTCGCGGTGCGATCCATAACACCGCAGACAGGTTGATGAAGGTTCTTATCGTAAACTATTAACACCATGCGAGCAGCGGAAGATAGTACCTCCCCGCCCGCGCCACCACGCCCTACCGCTGCCTGACCCGCTCGCCTCCTCCGACCGGCCCGCGCCACCACGCCCCGCCGCTGCCTGACCCGCTCGCCTCCTCCGACCGGCCCGCGCCACCACGCCCTACCGCTGCCTGACCCGCTCGCCTCCTCCGACCGGCCC
>NZ_CAKZNK010000113.1 GCF_937129525.1 uncultured Chloroflexus sp.
CGGCGCTCGACGCCGTGGGGTGAGCAACCGGTCATCATCATGTTGCTGGAAGTAGAAGGCGCAGGCGACTTTCTGCCACCTTACGCCGGTAATCTCGACATCATGACCGCAGCAGCGCGACGTGTCGGCGAGCTTTTTGCCTCCCATCTCCTGAGTAAACTGGAGGTGACAGCATGAAAGCGCCTCGTTTGACCGATACCACTCTCCGCGATGGTTCTCACCCGATGCGCCATCAGTTTACGCGCGAACAGGTGGTCAATATCGTGCGAGCGCTCGATCAGGCTGGTGTGCCGGTCATCGAGGTGAGTCATGGCGATGGTCTGGCCGGATCCTCATTGCAATATGGCTTTTCACACACGTCTGAATTTGATCTCATCGAAACGGCGCGCAGTCATGCCGAACGAGCCAGGATTGCTGCGCTGATGTTGCCAGGCATTGGCACACGCAAGGAACTAACCGAGGCGGTAGCGCGCGGGATTCAGATAGTCAGGATTGCCACTCAATGCACCGAAGCGGATGTTTCCGAACAGCACTTTGGCTTGGCCAAAGAGTTAGGGCTTGAGACAGTTGGTTTCTTGATGATGGCGCACATTCGTCCACCTGAGGTGTTGGTCGAACAGGCGCGGTTGATGGAGTCTTACGGCGCAGACTGCGTCTACATTGTCGACTCGGCAGGGGCTATGTTACCCCACGAGGCAGCCGCGCGAGTGCGTGCCTTGAAAGAAGCTCTCTCGGTGCAGGTCGGTTTTCACGCCCACAACAATCTCGGTCTGGGTATCGGGAATACGCTGGCTGCCCTCGAAGCCGGCGCCGATCAGATTGACGGTTGTTTGCGCGGGCTTGGCGCCGGCGCCGGTAACGCAGCCACAGAGCTGTTGGCTGCCGTGCTTGACCGTCTAGGAATCAATCCCGGGCTTGATATCTTCCGTTTGATGGATGCCGCCGAATACATCGTAGCGCCAATGATGCCGTTCCAACCCTTCCCCGATCGTGACGCAATCACAATCGGGTATGCTGGCGTCTACTCAACCTTCCTGCTGCATGCTAAACGGGCCGGAGCGCAGTATGGCGTTGATCCGCGTGAGATTCTGGTCGAACTGGGTCGGCGTCAGGCCGTGGCAGGCCAGGAGGATTGGATTATCGATGTGGCGCTTGATCTGCGTCGCCGGCATGCAGCAGAGGGGAGAAAGGAGACGGTGGTATGAACCAGCCTGTAGCGCCAGGATATATGACTTCTTCGATTGACTCACGGCTATTCCGCACCACCATGGGCTGTTTCGCGACCGGGGTGACCGTAATTACCACCGCGTACAATGGTGATATTCACGGAATGACGGCGAACGGCTTCATGTCAGTCTCGTTAGACCCACCGCTCGTGCTGGTCTCGATTGGACATCGGTCGCGTATGCATACGCTGCTGGCTCCCGGTCGATCCTACGGAGTAAGCAAGCTGAGTGAAGAGCAAGAGCTGTTGAGCCGCCATTTTAGCGGCAAACCGGTTGCCGGGCTGGAACCGAAATTTATCTGGCAGGCCGGAACGCCACTGATTGCTGATGCGCTGGCGCACGTAGTTGCGCGGATCATCGACGCGCATCCGGCTGGCGATCATACCCTCTTTATCGGCCTGGTTGAGTATCTGGCATACCGGGATGGAAGACCATTGCTGTTCTACCGCGGTCAGTACGGCAGAATGGCGGCTATCTGAAAGCGGTATTGTTACGCGCTACCAGAAGGTGATCAATGGGTGAGCAGATTCTGACCGGAAATACCATCACCAACCTCAACCGGCAAGGGCCTGACGATGCGCCGGCCATTCTCTTCATTCACGGCTCTGGACCTGGCGCCAATGGCTGGTCGAACTGGCAATTGGCGCTACCGGCGCTCGGTGAGCGCTGGCGATGTCTGGCTCCCGATCTGATCGGGTTTGGGGATAGCCAGCATCCCGATCCGGCACCGACCAATATCCGTCATTGGATGCGTTTGTGTGTCAACCAGATGCTGGCGCTGCTCGACGCGCTTGGTCTCGCGCAGGTCGATCTCGTCGGTAATTCGATGGGGGGCGCGGTGGCGCTACATCTTTTGCTGGAAGCGCCGCAGCGGTTTCGGCAGGTTGTTTTGATGGGCGCAATCGGTGCGCCATGTCGTTTGACGCCGGAACTCGATCGGTTATGGGGCTTCTACGACGATCCGTCGCCGGTATTGTTGGCCCAGGCCATTCGATGGTTCGTTTACGACGATCGATTTGTCAGTGAACGACTCGACGAGATTGTCCAGGTACGCTACGCCGCGGCAATGCGGGAAGAAGTGCAGCGATCATATCAGGCAATGTTTCCCGCACCCCGCCAGCAACATCTCGATGCCTTGATTGTGCCAGATGCTGCCCTTCGTCGAATTGAGCAGCCGGCGCTCCTTATCCACGGGCGCGATGATGCAATTGTGCCGGTTAATACCAGCTTCTATTTGCTTGATCGCTTGCCCAATGCCGAATTGCACGTCATCGGTCGCTGTAGTCACTGGACGCAGATCGAGCATAGTCGGCGGTTTCATCAACTGGTGAGCATGTTTTTGAGCGAGGCTTGAAGCGAATGTGGTTGCCCGGCACGATCAACGCGCCAGACTCCCTGAGACGTGATCGCGCCGATAGCCGATGATTGCGTAGTAAACAGGAAACCAGGATGCTTCTCTTGCGCATCACGATGCTTGAAGGGCGCAGCGCAGATCAGAAAGCTGAGCTGGCGCGGTCACTATCCATAGCGGCGGCGGAAGCTTTTGGTGTGCCGCTCACAGAAGTTCGGTTAATCATTCAGGAAGTCTCATCTACACACTGGACTGTAGGTGGGCGTTCGCTGGCCGAGTTGCGACAACAGGAACAGTCTGCGGGTGGGCAGTAGACGTTCTGGTCAGTTTCTGCAGTTGCGGCGAGCGAGAGGAGATTACGATGACCCTGACGAGCATCGAAACTGAATTAGCTCAGACAATTGGCGATGCGCGCGCGATGCGGCGCATGATTGTCGGAAATCGGTTGGATTGGGGCGTCGATTTAAACGGCGCATATCGAATTCAGCAAGCGCGTTTCGCTAACGAAATCTGTATCGGTTATAAACTCGGCCTGATCAGTCCGGCAAAGCAACAACAGATGGGATTGGAGCAACCGATCTACGGACGAATTACCCCATCGATGATCGGCGATCAGGTGGTGCAGCTCGGCAATTTTGTGCAACCAAGACTCGAACCGGAGCTGGTTGTCGTCTTGCGCCGCTCGATTCCGGCGACGGCTGAACCGGGTGCCGTAGCCTGCGCTATTGGCGGTTTCTTCATCGGTGTCGATATTCTCGATAGTGTTTGGCGTGATTACCGGTTTAGCGCGGTGGAAGTCATTGCCGATAATGCGTCGAGTGGAGGTTTCCTGCTCGGCGCGCGCCTGCACGAACGGGTGCCAGATGGCGAGTTGCGGCTCTACCTGAATGGCGAATTACGCACAGCCGGCTCTATCGCTGCGCTCGGTCATCTCGAACAACAACTGTGCTGGTTGGCGCGAAATGTTGACGGTCTTGCCGCTGGTCAGATTATCTTCCTTGGTTCGCCGGCGCAAGCAGTGCCGGCTACGACTGGCGTTCTCGAAGTAACCGTTGGTGATGACATCATCCAGGCGTATCTGGCGGGAGAGGAATGATGGATTACCCCTTCTTTCAGGTAAGTCACTATATCAATGGTCAGTTTATCAATCGCGGGCCACAATTTGAAATCCGTTATCCGGCGACGAATCAGGTGATCGGATCGGCGCCAGAGGCGGGTGCCACAGAGGTTGACGAAGCCGTGCAAGCGGCACGCCGGGCCTTTGCGCAGTGGAGTCGGACGCCGGTGGCCGAACGACGACAGATCCTGAAACGATTTGCGCAACTGATTCGCGATCACGAAGCTGAACTGGCAACAATTGAAACCTGGGATGTAGGCCGACCGATCAGCGAGAATCGGGCCGGCTATATTCCAAGGATTGTGGCGAATATCGAGTTTTTTGCCGACTTCGCTGCCACGCATGGCAGCGAAGCCTACCCCATGGATAACGGCTATATCAATTATGTGTTGCGGCAACCGGTTGGCGTTGCTGCTTTAATCGCTCCGTGGAATATTCCGCTGTTGCAAGCCACCTGGAAGATGGGGCCGGCGCTGGCGTTTGGTAATACCGTAGTGCTCAAGCCGGCTGAGCTGACCCCAATCGGCACATGGCGATTGGCGCAAATCGCCCACGCCGCCGGCTTTCCGCCCGGAGTGATAAACGTGATCCATGGCTTTGGGCCAGACTCGGCTGGTGAACTGCTTACCAGGCATCCTGAAGTGAACCTGATCTCCTTTACCGGCGAAACGACTACCGGCAAGATTATCATGGCTGCGGCTGCGCCGACTCTCAAGCGAGTGTCGTTTGAGTTGGGCGGGAAGGGCGCCAATATCATCTTTGCCGATGCCGATATAGAGCGCGCAGTTGCGATCAGTTTGCGTTCCTCCTTCTTCAACCAGGGTGAGTTTTGCCTGGCCGGCCCACGCATTCTCGTGCAACGACCACTATACGAAACCTTCCTGGAGCGATTCCAGGCTGCGACAGCAGCCTTAAAGGTCGGCGATCCCTTCGATCCTGCAACCAGAGTCGGCGCGCTGATTGCTCCCGAACATCTGGCCAGGGTAAGGAGTTATATCGAACTGGCCTGCGCTGGTGGCGCTCGCATCTTGACCGGTGGAGAACAACCGCATCTTCCGCGCCCATTCGATCAGGGTAATTTCTTGCTACCAACAATCATCGCAGAGGCGCAACCGCATGATCGAGTCTGTCAAGAAGAGATCTTCGGTCCTGTTGTGACCATTGTGCCGTTCGATGAAGAGGAGGAGGCAGTGGCAATTGCCAACGGTGTGAGCTACGGCCTTTCGGCTGTGGTGCAAACGCGCGATGTGGGTCGGGCTGTACGATTGGGCGCAGCGCTTGAGGCTGGAACAATCTGGGTCAATGACTTTTTCGTGCGTGACCTGCGGGTTCCGTTCGGTGGCATGAAGCAGAGTGGTATTGGGCGTGAAGGTGGTCATTACAGTCTTGAGTTTTATACGGAGGTCAAGACGATATGTCTGAGCAATCAATAGCAACCGGTATCGATGAAACCGTCATTACTGCGCTTGCTCAGCGTCTTGATCAGGCCTGGGAAGAGCGTTTCACGATCCCGCCATTGACCGAGCGTGATGGGATAAGCGATGCCACAACCGCTTACCGCATTCAAACGCGCTGGACAGAGTTGCGACTCGCGCGCGGCGAACGGATTTTAGGCCGTAAAATCGGTCTGACCAGCAAGGCGGTGCAAGAACAAATGGGCGTAAACGAACCAGATTACGGCACTCTGTGGGCTTCGCGCTATTTTCCGCTGATCAATGGGCGAGTGGAGGTGCCGAGCGCAATCTTCTTGCAACCGCGGGTTGAGGGTGAACTGGCCTTTTTAATCGGTGAAACGCTCGATTGGCCGGCGATCACGCCTCAGCAGGTACTGGCTGCTACCGAAGCGCTGGCAGCCACTATTGAAATTGTTGATAGCCGCATCGAGCGCTGGCGGATCAAGCTTGCCGATACCATTGCCGACAATGCCTCATACGGTGGACTGACAATTGGGCCATGGAGTAAAGCATTGCGTTCGCGCGATCTACGCACTATCGGGATGGTGATGAGCCACAATGGGAGACCTGCCGTGGCTGGAACCGGCGCTGCCGCGCTTGGTCATCC
>NZ_CAKZNK010000114.1 GCF_937129525.1 uncultured Chloroflexus sp.
ACTGAAGAAAAATGTACCAAAATGAATTTTATTGGACAACGTATAATCGACTGGGTACGATACGGTAGGGAGTAGATATAGTGGGTAAGAAGTTATTTTATTTGCACATCCCGAAGACGGGAGGTCAAACCCTAGCCACTCGTATAGCTTCCGCGTTTCCCATTGGTCGTTCTAGCATTATGGGGCCTGACTTGACTTATCCAGATGGCATCGAGAGCTTGAAATTACTCTTCGATGCGCATGATTTTGTCGAGCGTCACGTCAATGGTCCGGTTCTTCGCGATCTGAAATACGTTGATGTATTGATGACAGTGCGCGACCCGGTCAAGCAAATAACATCGAATTACCTTCACATATTACGAGAACCAGCATCGCCTCTCCATCGTCCGGCAAAACTTCTTACACCACAGGCATTTTTTTCGCAGTTCGGGGATCTGCTTGCCAATCGCCAGGCCCGGTATTTCATCTCCGCATTTCGCAACCTCTATCCGGATATCGAAAGACTAGTTACTTGGACGACCGTCATGCTCGATTGTCTTAGTCGGGTGCGGTGGTATGTGCCGACAGAGGCGATTGATGAGTTTTGTATGCTTTGGCAGTTGGAGATGAACCGTAAGATGTTGTTGCCAGACGTGAAAGTCAATATCGCCGAATTGAGCTCCACCCAGCGCGGAGAACTCGATGCTATGGTTGCCGGGATGCCGGAACTTTATTCCATTGACTTGTTATTATGGCAGATAGCAAGGCAGCGCTATGACAGTTACAAACGTCAAGTATTGGCAACATGTATCAATAATCCATACCCCGATAACTGGGGGCATGCTTGGTCTGATGGGGATTATGGTATTTGGCTAGGACGCGGTTGGCATCGACCGGAGACGACGAATGATGGGCAGTACGCATGGTGGACTGGTCCAGACCGACTCTCAGAAATATACATTAATCGAAATAAATCCCATCGATATCTTCTTTTTTCGATAAGAGTCTATTGCGGTGTATGTGAAGAGGACGTGATCCTGATCACTTCTGATGGGCGGGTTTTAGTTTCGGCTTTTCGTCGCATCAATGATGCCGAGGTGGTATATGCCGTAGACATTGGAGATTTAAGTGATGAAACAATGATTCAGCTACGTGTTCCAGAGGTATGGTCTCCTGTTATGGTAGATCCTGAATCGAGGGATACGGCGCGTAAAAGCGTGCTTGCCTGTAAGTGGGTGCTATCGGCAACATCGCCACTAGAACTAGATGCTCGAACGTCTCAAGATTCCTGTGAGAATATACGGAATCTTCATGCTGGCGATAATCATGGTAGGTTTTGAAATGGGATGGCTTATGGGATTGCTTGATTTTATCCGTCGTGGTAGAGCACATGATGATCATCATTCGACCGATACTGATCCTGTCGAACGATCTGGCTCAGTACTCAGCATGTTGTCGGAAGAAGATAAACGGAAGCTCTTTGAAGAATTCCGGTCGAAGATGATGTATGACATGTTTGTGCTGACCCACGAGGGGCGGCCAAATTGTAATCAGGCACTGGAGAAATTCCGGAACCTTCCTGGAGTGCAGTGGAATATCAAAGTGCTGGGAGCTGAGCTGGCTTCGCGTTACTATATAAACGGTGAGCCAGATCGTCAGGCACTGTTGAACGATCCATTTATTCCAAACTGCCGTGCGACTCGTTTTGAAGACTTTTTGCAATCCTGGTTTATTGATACGTGTAAGATGTTGAAGCTTGCACCACGCCTGCACAGGAAACTCTGGGAGGAAGTCTATGTTGTCAATGTGCTCAAGCATAAGGGAAAACTGATCCCAGGATGTCGGGGCATTGTGTTTGGAGTTGGGCGCGAGCGATTGCCGTCCTTCTTTGCTTCAATGGGTGTCGATATTCTCGCGACTGACCTGGATCCAAACAATGACGCCTCGCAAGGGTGGATTGCGACAGATCAGCATGGCTCTCTAGATCGCCTCTATTTCAAGGAATATCTAGAGGAGGAGCAGTTCAGACGGCACGTCAGTTTCCAATACGCAGATATGAACAATATTCCGCCAGAGTTGGAAGGTCAATTTGACTTTTGCTGGTCGATATGCGCATTCGAGCATCTGGGTTCCATCGAGAATGGGCTAGCGTTTGTTCGCAATACTGGGCGTTTGCTCAAAAAAGGCGGTGTATCAGTACATACGACGGAGTTTAACTATACGAGATCTGAAGAGACAATTGACAACTGGGCAACCGTACTTTTTAGAAGGAAGGATTTTGAGCTCTTGGCAAACCAACTGAAAGAAAGCGGTTACGAGGTGCCACACCTTAGCTTCGATGTTGGAAGTACCCCGGTAGATCTCTTTATTGACATCCCGCCTTATCCACAACACAAAGGCGATTATTACGACGAAAGAATGAGCTCATTGCATTTAAAATTGCTTGTCGATGGATTCCCGGCCACTTGTTACGGTTTTAATTTTAGTCGTGTATGAGTGCACAATGAAACATGAATTAATTTCTGAAATATTGTTAGCGCATATACGGGTCATTGAGTCCCTTAAAGCAATAAATGAGGTTGTTGTCCGTATAGTGGATTCATTATATGGCGCTATTTATGACGGACGACGAGTATTTTTGTGCGGTAATGGTGGTAGTGCTGCTGATGCGCAACACATCGCCGCAGAACTGGTCGGGCGCTTCAAGAAAGAGCGGCGAGGTTTACCTGCCATCGCGCTGACGACGGATACTTCTATCATGACAGCCGTGGCGAACGATTATGGGTACGAGCAGGTTTTCGCTCGGCAAATAGAGGCGCTGGCATCGGCGGGTGATGTGTTGATCGGCATTTCCACTTCGGGCAATAGCCCTAACGTCGTCGAGGCTGTCAAGGTGGCCCGCTCTATCGGGGTGACAACGATTGGGCTGACCGGTGGTTCGGGCGGAACGTTGAAAGCACTGTGCGATGAAACTCTCATTGTTCCCTCCGATGTAACAGCGCGTATCCAGGAGGCGCACATCCTTGTGGGCCATATCCTGTGCGAAATGATCGACGAGCGGCTGAATGCGGATCAAGATGCAGCTGCCTGATTTGTCAAGCATTCGCATTCTCGTGGTCGGTGATGTCATGCTCGACCGCTATTGGTTCGGCGAGGTTTCGCGGATATCGCCGGAAGCGCCCGTCCCGGTCGTAAAGTTTGAGAAGGTCGAGGAGCGATTGGGCGGTGCTGCCAATGTCGCGCGCAACATCGTAGCCATCGGGGCCACGGCGACTCTGCTCTCGGTGGTTGGGGCCGATGAGGCAGGACAGTCGCTCGCCCGCCTGCTGGCGGCCTCAGGCATCGATGCCAGCCTGCACGAGGATGCTCAACTCGACACTACTGTCAAACTGCGTGTTCTGGGTCACCAACAGCAACTATTACGGATTGATTTCGAAAATTCGCCGACCCACGAGGTCCTCGAGGCCATGCTGGCAGAGTTCCGTCAGCGCGTGATGGAGTGCGATGTTGTTATCTTTTCCGATTACGGCAAAGGCGGACTGAAACATATCTCCGAGATGATCCGTCTGGCCCGCGAGCATGAGAAGCCCATCCTCGTCGATCCGAAGGGAGACGATTGGCTTCGCTATGCCGGGGCCAGCGTTATCACGCCTAACCGAGCTGAACTGCGCGAGGTGGTTGGCCACTGGAAGGATGAAGCCGATCTGGCCGCACGTGTCTGCAAGCTGCGCACGGCACTGGGCGTGGAAGCGCTGCTTCTGACGCGTTCGGAGGAGGGTATGACCCTGTTCGATGCCGACGGTGCTACCCATGTGTCGGCACAGGCGCGGGAGGTTTTCGATGTCAGCGGTGCGGGCGACACAGTGATCGCCACTCTTGCGGCAATGTTGGCGAGCGGCGCTTCGCTCGCCGAATCGATGCGCTGGGCCAATCGCGCGGCAGGCATCGTCGTTGCCAAATTGGGCACGGCAACCGTTACCCGCGAGGAA
This sequence comes from uncultured Chloroflexus sp., assembly GCF_937129525.1. Classification (GTDB taxonomy): domain Bacteria; phylum Chloroflexota; class Chloroflexia; order Chloroflexales; family Chloroflexaceae; genus Chloroflexus. Next base: position 3,969 of record NZ_CAKZNK010000114.1, read on the forward strand.
CTTCAAGGGACGCTGCTTTGCCATGACACTTCGCAACGGGGGGTGGTGAGCGAGACGGTGTTGTTGCAATTGGTTAAGAATGCCCGCAGCGCGGGTGAACGCATTGTCATGACAAACGGGTGTTTCGACATACTTCATCCTGGTCACGTTGATTATCTTGAGAGAGCGCGTAGCTTGGGTGACCGTCTGGTCGTGGCAGTGAACGACGATGATTCGGTGCGCCGTCTCAAAGGATCGAAACGCCCGATTAATCCGCTGGAGGTGCGCATGCGAATGCTCAGCGCCTTGGCTTCAGTGGACTGGGTGGTGCCTTTTTCAGAGGACACGCCGGAACAGATTGTTTGCAAGGTGCTTCCCGATATCCTGGTCAAGGGCGGCGATTACCACCAAGACGAGATTGCCGGGTCAGGCTGTGTGCTGGCAGCAGGCGGCATGGTCAAGGTTCTCGAATTCCTGCCCGGACATTCCACTAGCAAACTCATCGAAAAGATTCATCAGCGAGGTTGAACAGGTATATTGTCACCGGCTTTAACAGCCCTGGGCAAGGGTGACGATGTATGTCCGCGCATTGCCAAAGAAATGCTCAAAGGGAGACGCACTTGAATAAGAAAGTATCTTTTTTCGGCTTGTTGGTCATTGTTAGTACTGGACTGACAGGCTGTTCCACCTTCCCCGCCTGGCTCCCCTCATCCGGCCCCAGCACGGCGCAGGTGATCGAACAGGAAAAGGTCGATTCGCCGATTCTCGTGGTCGAGGTCAACGATGCGGTCGCCCGCCGGGTGCTGGCCGCGCAGCGGTCAGACTCCTTCGCTGAATCGCTTACGGCCGAGGCGCCGCCCGCTTTTGTGGTGGGGCCGGGGGATGTGCTGGAGGTTTCGGTATGGGAGGCGCCGCCGGCCGCCTTGTTCGGGGCGGCGGTGATCGACTCGCGCGCGGGGCTGACCACTACGCGCCAGACGACCTTCCCGGAGCAGATCGTGAATGCCGATGGGGTGATCAATGTGCCCTTCGCCGGCACGGTGCCGGTGGCGGGCAAGACCCCACAGCAGATCGAGGCCGACCTGGTGATGCGCCTGAAGGGGAAGGCCAATCAGCCTCAGGTGCTGGTGCGGGTGGTCCGCAATGCCACGCAGTACGTCACCGTGGTGGGCGAGGTGGCCGCCAGTACGCGCATGCCGCTCACCGCCAAAGGCGAACGTCTCCTGGACGCCATCGCGGCAGCCGGCGGGGTGCGCCATCCGGTGAGCAAGATCACGGTCCAGGTGAGTCGTCAGGGCAGGGTCATAGCCATGCCGCT
>NZ_CAKZNK010000115.1 GCF_937129525.1 uncultured Chloroflexus sp.
TGAGCGGCGGCACATCTACAACCAGTTCGTCATCCGTGTTGCGCAGCGCGAGCAAGTCAGGGCAGCGCTGCAAGCGCACAAGATCGGTCACGAAATCTACTATCCGGTACCGTTGCATTTGCAGGAATGCTTCGCCTACCTGGGGCATCAGCCGGGCGATCTCCCGGTCAGCGAATGCGCTGCCGCCGAAACCCTGGCGCTGCCGATCTACCCGGAGTTGACCGACGCGATGTTGGCAGTAATCGTGGAGAAAATTATGGAAAGCTTGTGAAGTACTCTGTCGATCGTGTTCGACAATCGAAACAGAGGGTTGTTTACTCTTGATTACGTTGAAGTCTATGATGGTTTTTAGATAACGTCTGTTGAAAAAGTTTCTTAATTACTGAGTCTAATTGGTATAATAATGATTATTTTTAGTATATTTTCGTTATAACAAATCGCCATTTGTTTATTTTGTTGTGATTATGTTTTCATAGTAATGGAATCTCATGTCAATTTATTGATGTAAAACGCTACTGATTGATCCTTCGATTATCTAACTACTACGTAAAGCTCATGACAAAGGGCAACTATGTCAGGATTATCGACTGCAGCTCAAAGGCATGTAACGCGTCAAGAGTGGGATGGTAGTGGCACAAATGAGTGTATCTCTACAGTAATGGTTGACAGTCGGCTTGATGGTTACTGGCTCGATCTGAGGAAACGTTTCCCTGAATAGTGCCTCGATGATGTTTTGTAAATTTCTTTGACCTTAACCTGATGAAAAGAAAGTGTAAACACTATTTCTGGAGTATAATATGCGTGTGGGTATAATTGTAATGGGGAATAATGTAGGTGGAGTAGAAAAAAGATTTGCACACTTGTTTTCTTTCTTACAATCGAATCATCGGACGTGTTCTGAATTCTGTCTTTTTATACCAGAAGGATTACTTGCAAAGCTGCGTAATCAGAGATTGTTAGTAAGCAATGACCGAAATATAATAAGTATATTCAGAGATTTTCCTTATTCTATTTACAGTATGTTACCAGAAATGAAAGTTAGAGGACGCAGAGTTCCTGGAACCACATTGGCTCTCTTGCCTTTGTGGAGGCGAGAATTGAAACGATTGCAAAGCTCATTTGCACAATTTGATATACTGCATTTCTGTTCACCCAATCCTGTTTTGTTAATGCCAAAAGGAGTTCCTGTTCTGTTAGAAGAACCAAATTCTATGTCAGCGCGAAAAATAAACCCTATGGTTTTCAACTGGCTTAGTAAAGGTTCGTATATAAGCTGTCTTACAGAGTCGATAGCTGATGCATATAAACGACGCATATCCCATCCGGCGCTTTTACAAAAGATATTCGTTGCTCCATGCAGTTTTACTGATTATTCGAGAATTTCTGTTTCTTCTAAAGAACGTACCATTGTGTTTATGGCGCGAATGGAAAAAATTAAAAATCCTGTTGTTTTTATCGATGCTATTGAAATATTGTCAAGAAAAAGAAGTGATTTTAATGCATTAATGCTGGGGAGTGGCAGCATGGATCGACTAGTTGATAACCTGATTGTAAAGAAGGGCTTAAACGCGATAATGTCGAGGTTCTACAGTGTAGCACCGCAGCAAATTTTGAGCAAGGCTGCAGTTTTTGTGTCTCTTCAGGAATATGATAATTATCCAAGTCAAGCGTTGTTGGAGGCAATGGCTTCGGGATGTGCGGTAATTGCTTCGGATCGCGGTGAAACCAGGAAGTTAGTGACAGAGGATGTCGGCTTTTGCGTGCCATTAAGTGCTGCGGAGATTGCTGAGCGATTAGATCAGATGTTAGATCAGTTTGATCGGACAGTGGAAATGGGTATGCAAGCTAGAGAAAAGGTCTTGAGAGAACATACAATACATAGATATGCAGGTTATCTATTGAATGTTTATGAGATAATGAGGGAGAGAGAAAAGTTCTCTCGATATGCTGATAAGCGTCATTGAAGTAGTAGACATTACTTAGAGATCTTGATTAAGCTGCTACATGAAAGTAACTTCGCCGGTTTCGCGAATTAGATACACAATTGTTGATAGTTATGCATGTTGTCTTAAATCGATTAATATACTATAGTTTCTTGGTAGTCATTAATGTTAAATTCTGTGGTTAGGTTTGGAGTTTGATGGCTTTTGGTTGAGCTGCTTTTGTTGGTTAATTAAAAGACGACTTTTAAACTTATAACTCCCTAATCGATCATTCTTTGTGGTCTTTGTAAACTTTTAACTCTTTTACTAGTTCGTGAGAAATGTCTATGATTATTGGTTTAAATAAATTTTTTAAACATCTAGTGATTTTAAGAATTGCAAGATTTCAAAATGATTATAGTCGATACGAGCAAGCATACTTCTATTCATTCCTGATAGCTATATTACTCTGCTGGTCACCATCAAAACTTTTAGCGTACCTTGCGCCTTGGCTTGCGATAGGAATATTTTTATTTGTCTCGCGTAGCCAGATCTCATGGTTGCGCCTGGTTGTAATCGCTTTTCTCTGGCTTGTGGTGCTCTTGTTCCACTTTCTTTTAACACCAGGATTCATGGTACATAGCGCCTTGCTCTCTTTCTTCACATACGGCTCCTTTGTTTTCGTGCTGGTTGTTCCAACTCGGCGCATCACAGGAGAGCAATTGTCCGATCTTCTCCTCTTCATCTCCCGTTGGGTACTCCTCTTCCAGAGTTGTTGGGGTATAGCGCAGGGTATTGTCGCTGGTTTCGGAGCAGGAACGTTCGACGGAAGCGTGGGAGACGCAGTAGCCGGAACGATTCGCCCATTTGGTTATTCTATCGATTTTTCAAACCCAATGTTTGCAGTGAACATTGCTGTTCTATTGATTTTGATCTTTCCGTTGGTAACGCGCAGGAGAAAAGGTTTCCCGTATTTCATTTATGTCGTCGGTGTTTTAGCTTTGGTTATGGCTTCGGTTGTTCATGTGATTCTGATTTTCGCTGCGGCAGTATTAATCAGTATTACTATATTCTTTCCGTTCGTCTTTATTAAAAAGCATGGGTTAACTTTAGTAAGCATTTTCCTGACACTCGGGTTTTTAATCCAATTATTAATACCTAATAATATTCGATCAATACAATCTTTTTCAACCTCGACATTAGAGGGTCAGACGCCTCGATCACAGGCTGTCCAACGCGCTTTGTATTCGATGCCATCCGAATACCCCTGGATGCCTGTCTTTGGCCTTGGTTCAGGCCAGTATAGCAGTCGAGCCGGCTTGATAGGCACTGGAATGTTTTTCGGTGGCCCATTCGATCCAATTCCTTTACCTTTGTTGCCTACTGGCATGTCAGAACCGTTTCGAATCTACGTGTATGATCTCTGGCTGTCGTTATATAATGAGGAAGGTGAGGTGGTCGGGGATAACTCTAGCGCAGTGTATAAACCGTTTTTTTCGCTCTTAAGCGTTTACGTTGAAGGTGGCGCAATGGCCATCGTTCTGATAGTCGGATTGGTGATGCGACTGATTTGGCGAATTTACCGGCATGTCTCTGTGTCAAAAAAGCGGTTAGAATCGGCGTCGGTTAGCGCTGGAATTATTTTCTTCTTCCTGCTTGGCACGCAGGAAAACTACTGGGAAATACCGCAAGCTATTTTTCCAGGATTGATGTTGCTGAAATGTCTATATGCTGATTTGATATACGATAAACGAGATGATTTTCACGCCTGAAAATCGAAAATGGAATTTTTAAAGGATTCATACATGAAAGTCATGATATTACACACATACTATCAGAGCCCCGGTGGTGAAGATCTGGTGGTTGCAACTGAAACATCTCTTCTGCAGCGTAAAGGTCACCAGGTTGCGTCGTTAACTTTTCACAACCGGCGTCTGGATAGTATGGCTGTATGGCGTCAAACCACTGTGACGCTCTGGAACGCACAGGCCTATCACGAGGTGCGCAAGTTAGCGTTCGAAGTCAAACCAGACATTATCCACATTCACAATACTTTTCCGTTGGCGTCACCTGCAGCCGTTCACGCAGCGCGTGCAGCGCAGGTGCCGGTAGTAATGACCCTGCATAACTATCGGCTTTTGTGCCCGGTATCTCTCTTCTTCCGGGACGGTCGGGTATGGGAAGCATGCCTGGGTAAAGCAGTTCCCTGGCCCGGCGTTCTCCACGGGTGCTGGCGCGGACGGTTGCCAAGCGCGGTGGTGGCGGCAATGCTGTCTCTGCATCGTTGCTTGCGGACGTGGGACAAGGTGTCAATCTACATTGCTCTTACCGAGTTTGCGCGCCGGAAGTTTATTGCTGGCGGTTTGCCGGCTGATAAAATAGTCGTGAAACCAAATGTCGTTGATCCAGACCCCGGCGTGGGAATGAACGCAGGCGGGTACGCGCTGTTTGTGGGTCGGCTCTCGCCAGAAAAGGGGGTGGATACGCTATTGGCAGCCTGGCAGCGCTTGCAAGGCAAGATTCCGCTTAAGATTGTCGGCGACGGGCCACTGGCTGAGAAGGTGCGTCAGGCCGCTCAGCAACTGGCAGGAGTGGAATGGCTCGGTTATCAGAATATTTCATCGGTGTATGCATTGATGAAGAACGCTTCGTTTCTGGTTTTCCCTTCGAAGGTGTATGAGGGGTTTCCGCGGGTCATTGTAGAGGCGTTTGCTTGTGGGTTGCCGATCCTATCTACCTGCCTGGGTTCCCAAGGCAGTCTTATTGATCACGGACGCACAGGCTTGCTGTTTCGCCCAAAGGATCCTGATGATCTGACTGCTAAAGTGGAATGGTTGCTAGCGCATCCAGTTGAGCTTACCCGTATGCAGCAGGCAGCGCGGCGCGAATATGAGGAGCGATATGCAGTGGAGGTGAATTATCAGCAGTTAGTGGCGATTTACGAACAGGCTATCAGCCTGGAGCGAAGTGGTTCCGGATGAAGGTTAGTTAGCCAGAGTAGAACTGTCTATTACTGTTCCATCAAGTATTACCGTACACAAATGCGAGATAATGTCAATGATATTCAGGTTGTCGATTCTGGAAGTATGGTATGTTAGTAAACGTATTTCGTTTCGTTGCATGATCTCATTTTAACATCAGATTTTTCGATATTAATGACTGCTTAATTGTTAGAATGTATTATGATCTTTGTTCCAAGTTTCTTGAATTTTGATAAATCATAGTGCTAGATCGGCTAAGATTAGAGGAAAATATGCGAATCTTGATAACGGGTGGAGCCGGTTATATCGGCTCACACACTGCTGTAGTTTTGCTTAAAGCCGGTTATGACATCATAATTTATG
>NZ_CAKZNK010000116.1 GCF_937129525.1 uncultured Chloroflexus sp.
CTGCTGCGCCCCCCATCTGCCAGGGGATGACAGGCGCGTTTGGGGATAGGCGATAGCTGATAGGCGATAGGCGATAGGCGATAGCTGATAGGTTCTCGGTGTCCTCCGCGTCCTCTGCGGTAGATGAATAGCCGCGTTTGTGCTACACTTCCTCCAGGTGTTGGAACGAGTAACTTCCAATAACGTTGACCGTTATCATCCTTATCTTTTCCGGTGTTTGCGATATTTACGATGAACATCCAAAGCAGCGACCAAATCGGAAGAATCATCCGCAATGGCATCGTTTTCAATGCCAGGAACTGGGCTGATAGCGCAATGAATTCCGATCCACTGATTCAGTCTGTTCAGAATTTTTTGCTCTGTTGAAAGAACGCAGAATCAACTACGTTCTGGTAGGAGGAATTGCGCTTCTGCACTACGTTGAAGGAAGAAACACTCAAGATTTAGATGTATTGATGGCGTTATCGTCTTTCAAAAAACTGCCAGAACTTCAAATTACCAGTCAGGATCCATATGTCGTTCGCGCTAATTATGGAGAATTACAAATCGACATTCTTCTTACAAAAAATCCGTTATTCAAGAAGGTACATAAAGAATACGCAACAGTCCAATCATTTCTAGATAGAAATATACCTTTGGCCAGTGTTGAGGGCTTATTGCTTCTCAAGCTGTATGCGCTACCGTCACTCTACCGTCAGGGCAATTTTGCGCGCGTTGGTCTGTACGAAAACGATATTGCAACGTTGCTTCACTATTATCAGCCAGATGTTCCATCGTTGCTCAACGAAATCTCGAAATATTTAAGCCAGACGGATTTTGAGAAAATCAAAAATGTTATGTCAGATATTCAATATCGCATTAAGCGTTTCAGAAATATCTCTCCCTCCGACAGGTAGATCGCAATGCTGATTGCCGAGAGCAAACCGCATCGCGACAGCGCCACACGCTTCTAGTGGGAAACGAGCAGCGACCGGTCAGCCGATGCGGGCCGACCGGTCGGGAGCGCCTGATCAGTCCTGACCGACACCCAATCCAACCACGAAGGCGATGGCGTCAGCAACCCGCGCGCGCCAGGCGGCTTCATTATGCGCCGCGCCTGGAAATTTGCGCGTGATCCAGTCGTAACCGTGACGGTAGCCGGCTTTTTCCATCCATCGATCCATGCGCTGCTGGAATGGTTCGTATTCGGCGTCCAATCCCTCGGTGCCGTAATCGAAGTAGAAACGGTGATGACCGGGTGGCGGCACGCATGCCGCCAGTTCGTCAACCAGTATGTTGCCGCCAGCCGGCCAGTGGGTTGACAGGCAGCCTGCGCCGCCAAACAGGCGCGGGTATCGGCAAACTCCGTAAAGCGAAATGAGACCACCCATACTTGACCCCATGATGAAGGTGTTGGCCTGATCGGGTAAGGTTGGGTAGTGGGCGTCGATGAAGGGTTTGACCTCTTCGACGATGAAGGCGAGATAGGCATCGGACAGCGGCTCGCCTCCCATGCGTTCGACAATGGTTGGCCAGCCGCGAGTCTGCCGCAGGGCGGCAAAGGGTTGTTGTGGCGCATATTCCCGCCAGCGCTGATCGGTACACCAGATTCCAACCACGATTGCGCCGGCCCATCCATGGCTGGCGCGCAGCCGTTCGATGGCTTGATCCACTGCCCACACTTCGCCGTCGGCGCGCAATGCGGGATCAAACAGGTTTTGCCCGTCGTGCATATAGATGACCGGCAGGCGTTGATCGCCCGCGTTGTTCGGTATCCAGACATCGATCGGGCGCGATATGACGTAGCGACTGCTCAGATCAGGATGGCGGATGAGTGGCATGATGGATCCTTTCGTTCTCAAGATGCCAATGGAAAGGCTTTGCAGTGTTGGTTGGGGCGTTTTAATGCCAGGGGTCATCTTTAACCGGGCGCGTTACGGCACCGGTCCCAATTGATATGTGACCACGCCGTTGGCGCGGGTTCCAATCCAGAGCACCCGCCGGTGGTCAACTGCCAGCGCCAGTGGCTCTGCGCCGGGAAAGCCAGAGTCGCGCGGCAGAAAATTGCGCCACGTTTGCCCGTCGTAGCGCAGCAGAAAACCGCCCGTGGTCAGCGGTCGGGCTGCGCCAATCCAGATCTGGCCGGGATCGGTTTCGAGTAGAGTGGTGATGGTCTGCGCCGGCAATTGCCGGTTGGCAGTCGTCAGCCATTCCCAGCGCGTACCATCCCACCGCGCCAGCCCCTCGCCAAGTGTCGCTGCCCACACGGTGCCGGTTTGGTCGATCAGCAGGTCGGCAATGCCCGCGCCGGCAAAACCATCGGCGCGATCAAAATGTTGCCAGACGTTACTATGCGACAGGTAGCGACTGACAACCCCAATCCCGCCAAACCAGACTTCGCCATGTTGCCCAACCGCAACAGAGAGGATCATTCCGCCACGTCCCGCCTGCGGTAACAACTGCCAGTGACCATGCGCATCACGCGCGGCGCCACCCGCATTCGTTCCCAGCCAGAGCGTGCCATCCGGGGCGCTGGCCAGCGCGCGCGCGACCGCGTGTTCGCGTAGACCGGCTGGCAGTGGTTGCCATTCCCACCGTTCGCCTGCCGCTATCAGCGCCAGGCCATGTCGAGTGGCTACCCACAGACCGGTATCTGTCTCGGCCATGTCGTATACCATCCCAAGCGGCAGGTGGTTCCAGCGCGGAGGATCTTCGCTCACAGCCGGCGCTTCCCAGATTGTCAAGCCATGCTCGCCGCCGAGTGCTACCCGCCCGTCGCGCAGCGGCTGAATGGCGTAGATTGGCCCCGGTGGCAAACCACCGGCGCCGGGCGCAATGACGCTCCAGCCGATACTCCCCGCCGTCACCATAATCAGGGCTGTCGCGTAAACGGTGGCGACAAACCCGACCAGCAAGGCCAGCGCAATCCAGGCATAGCGGGGCGGACGCAAGAACATCACGTTGCTCCAGCCCCAGTATTCATTCTGTTCCCGCAGCCACTCGATTCCGCGTCGCGCAATTGGCGCTGCCAGGAGGACGATAGGAGTAACGAGCGTCAGCGCATATTGCGGCCATTTGGTCGGCCAGATAAGCAAGATGAGCAACCCGCTGAGCAGCCAGATTGCCAGATACCGACGCGCAGGATCGCGCCAGGCGACAGGCAAGCCGATGAGCGCCAGCAGCGTGAACCACGGATCGAGACCGGGGAGAAAAAACACTTCGGGATGCCATTCAACCGCCGGCGCGGTCGCCAGCCAGATGATCGGCTGATACCACGGGTAACCAGCCGCCTGCACCTCTTGACCTTGTGAATACGCTGCCCAAAAGCTGGCCATGGCCGCGAATCGCTCTAGCGGCTCGCGCCAGACAGTTGGGTTTGCTGCGACGAACGTTAGCAGCGCCACTCCGCTGAGCAGCGGGATCTGGCGGGCATAACCACGCCCGATCAGCCATGCCAGCATGGCTGGCGCTGCGACAATGGCATAGTTCATCTTGGCGGCAGTCGCCAGACCCCAGGCCACTGCGCCGCATAACAACCAGTAACGAGCGCGCGCAATTCCCGGCTGACCGGCTCGTTCCCACGCGCCCACCGCCAGGATCGACCACATAAGTGGCCAGGCTTCCAGATAGGCCTGCGCGGTATATTTCACGGTCAGGGTATGCACGGCGAGCAGACCGGCAGCCAGCGGCCCGGCAAACCAGGCCAGGCCGGCCACCGCAGCTACGCCGAACAGCGCAGCCATGATACGCGATACGTAGAGCGTTGTTGTTGAGTTGGCTGCATCACCCAGTGCCAGCGCGCCAGCCGTGTAGATCAATTTGTGCAGCGCCGGATGTTGACGATTGCCGGGATAGTCGATTACACCGGCCCAATCACCCTGACGGATCAGGCGGGCATAATCGAGCGCTGCGCCAACGTAAACCGGCTCGTCAAAATCGAGCGGCAACGTCAACGCGGCCCACAATCTTATCAGCGCGGCCAGCACAATGACCCCGATCAACCAGCCACGCGACGACGTATTCTTCACGGTCATTTATCCCTTGACACCGCCAACCGTCAACCCCGACACGAGGAAGCGCTGGAGCATCAGGAAGACGATGATGGTCGGCAGAATGATCAGCAACCCACCGGCAGCAAAGTTCCCCCAGGGCACGCTCTGGCTATTAGCGAGACTGAACAGGCCGGGCACCACCAGCTTCATGCTGTCGGGCGCAGGCACCAGCACCGACGCGAAGATGAAGTCGCCCCAACCGGCCAGAAAGCCGAGCAGCGCAGTCACGGCCAGGGCCGGACGGGCCAGCGGCAACGCAATCAGGATAAACGATTGAATTGGGCCGCAGCCATCAATCATTGCTGCCTCTTCCAGCTCAATCGGGATTGTGTCGAAGTACCCCTTCATATTCCAGGTACTGAAGACCAGGGTACCGGTAGTGTAGGCCAGGATCAAACCCTCGTGCTTGCCATACAACCCCATAGCCGTCAGCAACTGTGCCACCGCAACCAGGCTCAGCACACCGGGAAAGGTCTGTATGGCCAGTAGCAGGATCAGGGCAAACTCGCGACCGTAAAACTTAAACCGCGAGAACGCAAACGCCGCTGAAGTCGTAATAACCAGTGACGCAATCGTCGTTACGCCGGCCACGTAAAGGCTATTCCGCAACCAGGTGAGCAGAGGACGATCAAAGATCATCGCCCGATAATTCTCAAATGTCCACTCGGTAGGCAAAAACATACCGAGCAGATTGAGCGTATAGAGTCGGTCGCCGCTTCGTCCTGAAGCCAGAAAGGCAAACCAGAGCGGGTAAACGGCAAAGAGCACGCCGAGGATCAGGATAGTGTACTGCAACACCAGCACCGGTCGGGTAGGTTTGCGGATCATGACTCGTAAGCCCCTTTCGTGATGCGCGTCAACCGCAGACTGTAGAGCGTCACCGTGAAGAGGAAGATGAAGAGGATCACGGCAAAGGCGGTGGCGTTGCCGTAGTTTTGGGTCTGGAAGATCTGCTTGTAGGCGTAGACGATCACAAACTCGGTTGCGCCGGGACGACCAACTTCGCTGATCGGCCCACCCTGAGTAATTGCCCAAACGGTGCCAAACATCTGGAACGCGGTGATCGAGGTCAGCACTGTGGCCGGCAAGACTGCCGGGCGAATCAGCGGCAAGGTAATTCGGGTAAGTTGTTGCCACCATGAAGCGCCGTCAAGCTCTGCCGCTTCGTAGACATCACGCGGCACCGATTGCAACGCGCCGAGAATGACGATCATGAAGAAGGGGTACGAGAACCAGGTATCAACCAGCACCACAATAAGGAACGCGCTGATCGGATCGCGCAGCCACGAGGGTCCGGCAATGCCAAAGAGTGCCAGTACCTGATTGATCGTACCCTGCTCGCGAAAGAAGAACTGCCAGATCAGTGCCATCAGAATTGCCAGTGACGACGCGGCCCATGGCACAAAGAGCATAACCCGAAAGAAGGTGCGACCGGGCAGGTTATCGCTATTCAAAATGAGCGCAAACGTCAAACCGAGCAAAAAGCTAAATGGCACCCGCGCGATCACAAACAGCAAGGTACGGAAGACAACAACGACAAAATCGCCGGCGCGCATCAACGTGTCATAGGCTTGCGCGACATTCACGACTGCGGCGAGAATAAACCCCAGCGCCAACGCCCCCAACCACACGACTGAAGGCGGCGCGGGAGGCTCCATCATGCGCTCGAAGCGGCGGTTGATGAAAGACGCTGCAATCAGTGGCACAAAACAGAGCGCAATCGCCGCCATCGCCCCCAATGCTTCTGGAGTAAACAAACTACCGATCAGATTGGCATAGTTGGCAAAGATCGGGTCTTGCAATCGGTATGGCTGGCCCAAACCCACTGGCGCGCTGGCGCGAAATTGAGGCCAGCACAAGGGATCAAGGATACCGGTGAGAAAGATCTCACAGTCGGGATTCGGGCGAAAACGGTTGCGGTTGGTAAACGAGGTATAAACGCTGAGCAGAATGGGGTAAATATTGAACAGCAAAATGCCGATAATGGTCGGACCGGTAAAGAGCAGAACGGTGAGCGCCTTGCGGCGATTTGACCACGACACCATATATGCATACCTCACTGGAAGCAGCCGGAAGGCCATCACAGGCCGCCGGGCGCCCGACCGGCGCAACGGTAGCGAGTGAGCCGGACTACGAGGTCCGGCTCAACGTCTATCATCAACTCTGACGATATAGCGAGGGCGCAAACATCGCCAATGTCTCGCTATCCCTGCCCAGACCTACTTCATCTGCATAATTGCCGCTTCAATCGCCTGCGCAGCGGCAGCTAGAGCGTCAGCGGGCGACTGCGATCCCGTCCAGATAGCAACGCTGGCATCGCCAACCGGACCCCACTGCGCCGACGCAAACGGTGTATTCGCCATCGGCACACCCAGGTTCAGCGCGGCGCCAAAGCCGGCCAGGGTCGGCAGGGCAGCCACTTCCGGATTTTGCAGCGCCGCAGTCGCTGCCGGCACTGTCTTGTTGGTCAGGGCCAGCTTGGCCTGCACTTCAGCGCTGGTGAAGTACTTCATAATATCGAGCGCCACTTCGGCGTTGCCGCGCTCAACCGCATTGCGGGTCAGCATCAGAGTCTTGATACCAACGAACGGCTTGCCCAGCGGCAGAATGCCGTAGTCTACGCCGTCCTGCTCGATCCCGGCAATGGCCCACGGGCCAGTCCACCACATAGCCGCCTTGCCCTCAGCCAGCGCCGCCTTGCAGATGTCGTAGCTCTGCTCACTGAACGAGACCTTGCTCATCTCAGCCAGCCACTCACCACCCTTGATCATTTCAGGCGTATTGACGTAAACTTTGCCTTCATCGTCAACATAGCTCGGCACGCCATAGCCGAAGTAGATCGGCGCTACGTGGTAGGCATCGCTACCGCCAAAGCCCTGGTTGCAGACAAGGGTCTTGTCAGGGTTGGCTGCGCGGAAGTCTTTCGCCATCTGCAACAGCTCATCAAGGCTGCTGGGCAACTTCATATCACCCACAACCGCCTTGTTGTAGATCAAGGCAATGCCTTCCTGCGTCTCCGGCAAAGCCCAGATCTTGCCCTGCCAGATCACGCCATTAACGGCAGCCGGCTCGTAAGTGCTGCGCAAGAAGTCCTCGGTAATCCCATAGTCGTTGAGCGCAACGATATTGCCCACCAGCGCCTGCTGACCGATCTGGTCGTTGGCCCAGCCGATAATGTCAGGGCCTTCGCCTGCCGGGATGGCGACATTCAACGCATTGCTTACGTCTTCGGGCTTCGAGAGGTCAATCTTTACGTTGGGGTTGGCAGCTTCGTAATCGCGGAATGCCTGTTCAATGGCGGTCAGGTAAGCGCCATCCCACTGATGCCAGATGCGAATGGTTACCTGCTGAGCTGCCGGCGCGGTTGTGGGTTGCGCTGCCGGCGCGGTTGTGGGTTGCGCTGCTGGCGCGGTTGTGGGTTGCGCTGCCGGTTGTCCAGAGCCGCATGCGGCCAGTAGCATCGCAGCAGCAAGGAATAGAGCGGTTAAAGCGTGCTTCATTGCCTTCACAATTGTACTCCTTCGACTGTGTCGTCTCCGACTACAGCACTGCACAGAAATCTGTTACGCGACCAGACTTGAGATATGAAAAAACTTACTCCGTTACTGCTTAGTTAGATAGACGCCTCCTTTCTACCTATATGCCTGCCATAAATTTTGAGCGTAATGAAACGGAGCAGCGCATCAAGAGGAAGTTGTCCACCAGATGTTGCGATCAACTGCAGATGAACAACGAAGGGAATCTGAATCTGCTCACATTACATACGCCAAACGAGAATAGTTGTAGCAGGCATTGTTTTGTTTACAACCTTTTCACTAACAACTATACCACCGACAGGGTGTTCCTGTCAAGAGGTTGTAAGCAATTATACCGCAGAACTTGTAGCTGAGGCTGATTGGGATAGGCGATAGCCGATAGC
>NZ_CAKZNK010000117.1 GCF_937129525.1 uncultured Chloroflexus sp.
CGCGCCGGATTAAGCGGTTGCCAGTGGTCGATGCCGATCATCGACTGGTGGGAATGGTGGGACGGGCTGCGTTGTTGGGAGCGTTGTTGAAGAGCGCAGAATCATAGGGGTATGAGCGAACCATACCCCTGTGAGCGCATATCCGCCCGAACTCGAACTGGCGCTGAAGAATCAGGTGGCCGCCAGTGTGATGAGCAGTCCGGTGATAACCGTCACGCCGGATACGCCGGTATCGGCGGCGGTGGAGCTGATGATTGCGCGCCGGATTAAGCGGTTGCCAGTGGTCGATGCCGATCATCGACTGGTGGGAATGGTGGGACGGGCTGCGTTGTTGAAAAGCGCAGAATCAGAGGGGTACGAGAGAGTCGTACCCCTCTGAGCACATATCCGCAGACTATCCGGCAGTCTGCGGATATATCTAGACCTAGGCCAGCGCCGGACTCTCTTCGACCTTCTCCTGATCGATTTCTCGTTGCGAGCGCAAGCGCAACTGATCTTCGCAGGTATCGACGATCACCGTATCGCCATCCCTGAACTGACCGGAGAGCAACCCTTCAGCCAGTGGGTCTTCGATCAGGTTAGTAATCACCCGGCGGAGCGGACGCGCGCCGAAGGCCGGGTCGTAGCCGCGGCGCGCCAGAAATTCGAGCGCATCTGGTTGCACCACCAGCTTAATCTGATGCTCGTCGAGCTGGGTCTGCACCCGCTTGAGCATTAGTTGGGTAATCGACTGGATCTCTTCGCTGGTAAGCGGATGGAAGATGATCGTAGCATCGATCCGGTTGAGGAACTCAGGCCGGAAGAGCATTCTGAGCGCATCATCAACTTTGCGCCGCATATCAGCCTGATCGATCTCGTTGGCGTTGCTACCGAACCCGATCCGGGAGGCGCGGCGGATGTGCTCGGTACCGACGTTGCTGGTCATGATAATGATGGTGTTGCGGAAATCAACCCGCCGCCCCTTGCCATCGGTCAAATGACCATCTTCCAGCACTTGCAGCAAGAGATTGAAGGCATCGGGATGGGCCTTCTCAATCTCATCGAACAGCACGACACTGTAGGGCTTGCGCCGCACTGCATCGGTAAGCTGACCACCTTCGCCGTAGCCGATATAGCCGGGCGGTGAACCGACCAGGCGCGACGTTGTGTGCCGCTCCTGGAACTCAGACATGTCGATCTTGATCAGCGCCTCTTCGGTGCCGAACATAAACTCGGCGAGGGCTTTGGCCAGCTCGGTCTTACCAACGCCGGTAGGGCCGAGGAAGATGAAGCTTCCAATTGGGCGTTTGGGATCCTTGAGGCCGGCGCGGGCGCGGCGCACCGCCTTCGAGATGGTAACAATCGCCTCGTGCTGACCAACGATCCGACTGTGGAGGAACTCCTCCATGTGCATCAATCGCTGTGTCTCATTGCCGGTCAGTCGCGTAACGGGCACACCCGTCCACATACCGACCACCTCAGCGATGTCTTCCTCGGTGACGTAAGGTCGTTCGTAGCGTTCATCGCTGCGGGTGCCGAGTTCGGCTTCAATCTCTTGAATGCGTTGGAGCATACGCTCTTCGCGTTCTCGCAGATCGTTAGCCAGCTCGAACTGTTGATCTTCCAGCGCGGCTTCGCGCTCTTTGCGCAGCGCTTCAAGGCCGCGCAAGGCATCGCGCAGGCGCGGCGGGGTAGCCGAGCGATACATCCGCACCCGAGACGCTGCCTCGTCGATCAGGTCAATTGCCTTGTCGGGCAACTGACGGTCGGGCACATAGCGGGCCGACAACACCGCAGCAGCTCGGATCGCTTCGTCGCTGATCTGTAACTGGTGGAAGTCTTCGTAGCGCGACTTGATGCCACGCAGGATCTGGATGGTATCTTCAATCGACGGCTCATCCACCATGACCGGCTGGAAGCGACGCTCGAGAGCGGCATCACGCTCGATATACTTGCGGTACTCATCGAGGGTAGTAGCGCCAATTGTTTGCAATTCACCGCGGGAAAGCGCCGGTTTGAGAATATTGGCCGCGTCGAGAGTACCCTCTGCGCCGCCAGCGCCGATAATGGTATGGAACTCATCGATAAAGAGGATGCAGCGCGACTCTTTAATCTCGTCGATCACGCGCTTGAGACGCTCTTCAAACTGGCCGCGATACTTGGTGCCGGCGACCAGCGCGCCCATATCGAGGGTAACCACCCGCTTGCCTTTAATGCTATCAGGCACATCACCCTGCACGATTCGCTGCGCCAACCCTTCCACAATAGCCGTCTTGCCGACACCGGGTTCGCCGATCAGGGCCGGATTGTTCTTGGTGCGGCGTGAAAGGATCTGAATCACGCGCTCGATCTCGTGCTGGCGACCGATAATCGGATCGAGCCGACCTTGTTCGGCCATTTCGGTCAAATCAGTGCCGAGCGCGTCGAGATAAGGAGTCTTCGACTGGCGTTGCGGCGATGGCGCGCCGGTGGGTGTCGCGCGCGCTTCGCCGGTTGCGCCGGCAGTGCCGTGGCGCAGCGTGCGCATCACCTGATTGCGCACCTGTTCGAGCGATACACCCAAAATGTCAAGCACACCGGTGGCGACGCCTTCACCGTTGCGCACCAGACCCAGCAACAGGTGCTCAGTGCCAATATAGTGATGGTTCAGGCGATTCGCTTCTTCGATGGCGTATTTGATCACTTTTTGGGCGCGGGCAGTCAATTCCTGATCGGTCACCAGCGTACTCTCGCCGGGGCCGACGATAAATTCGACGGCGCTCCGCGCCTGCGGTAATTTCACCCCCAACTCATCGAGCACTCGCGCTGCGATCCCTTCACTTTCTCGGATCAGGCCCAGCAAAATATGCTCGGTGCCGATGTATGGATGGTTGAATGCGCGTGCCTCTTCGGCAGCCAGTTGCAACACCTGCTTGGCACGCTTGGTGAATTTGCTGTAGAGGTCAGACATAACTTATTCTCCGCATGCTCGATTGGAGGAAACGACTATTGGGCCAGACAGACCGGAATACACAACGATGCCCGTCACTGCAATGCTCGTGGGTGAGAGCGCCATCTCAGCCACGAACCCGCGAGCGCTAGCCGGACTCCTCCGTTTCATCGCCGCTCTCGGTCTCAGTTGGTTCATGGTGTAGTCGCAAGCTTAACCCCATTCGCTTCCGGGCTGGATCGATCCGAATGATCCGCGCTTGCACCACCTGACCTTCACTCAACACCTCACGTGGGTGTTGGATCCGCTCATCGCCTATTTCGGAAATATGGATCAGCCCCTCCACCCCGTCTTCAATACGGGCAAATGCGCCGAACGATGTCAATTGTGTGATCGTGCCTTCGACGATTTGTCCTAATTGATACCGTTCGGCAACGCGCGACCATGGCTCGCTTTGCGTGCGCTTAATTGACAGAGCGATGCGTTTTCGTTCGTAGTCGATGTTGAGAATGGTAACTTTGACTTTATCACCGACCTTGAGCACCTCTCCGGGATGCTTCACGCGCGACCATGAAATCTCGGACAGATGCACCAGGCCATCAGCGCCACCAATATCAACGAAGACGCCGAAATCGCAGATCGATGATACGACGCCTTCACGCACATCTCCTTCGCGCAGCGCAGCGAGCAACTCATCTTTCTTGGTCTCGCGGGTCTCAGCCAGGGCCTGTCGCTCTGACAGGATGAGGCGATTGCGGTTGCGATTAATCTCAATGACCTTCAGCGGCAATTCGACATTCACCAGCCGGGCCATTTCGGATTGTTTTTGGGTTTCTGAGCTGCGACTGATGCTCGACACCTGTGAAGCGGGTACGAAGCCACGCACACCGTCGAGATCGACCAGCAATCCGCCCTTGTTATAATTTTTCACGCGGGCATAGATGATCTCGCCCCTCTCGTAGCACTCTTGCAATGCGCGCCAGCTCTTCTCCTGGCGGGCTTTGTCAATCGAAAGAATTGCGCGCCCTTCTTTATCTTCCGATTGTACAACGAAGACCAGCACGGTATCGCCAACCTTCAGCGCAGCGCGATCTTCGTCGCTCAGGGTTTGCATTTCACGGCCAGGAATGATCCCTTCAGCCTTCGCGCCAATATCGACCAGTATCTCATCACGGTCGATCCGCATGATCCGCCCGTCAACCGTGTCGCCGTGTTTTAAGTTGCGATACGAATGAGCGGGATCGCGGAGTATCTCTTCCATGAGCGCCTGGTCGCCACGGTCGAGCAGATCGTTCAAATCAGGTTGGCGAACGTCGTCATTTGATTTAGTACCGGCATGATTCAGCTCTTCCATGAAAGATCCCTGCGCAGAAGCGGCGGCGCGCCATTCGACGGGGCTTGGTCGGAGTAATACGTAGGAATATTATACGCCGGGCTGATGTAAAACGCAAGGATCGTATCATTATTCTGGCTGCCGATACTGCTGGATGGCGCCTCGTTCGAGCGTTTTGTTGCGGGTGGCAATCACCAGGCGCGCGCCTGACAGGGTGGCGAGGCCGGTGTTGCGGAGCTGAAAACTGGCCTCTTCGCTACACATCAGGATGTCCGGCTCGCTCTGCCGAACGAGCGAGCTGGCCTGTTCGAGGGGCGTGCCGGTGACGTAGAGACCGAGTAAGGGCACAACTGCTACGCGCCCAATACCTGCGCTAAGCGCGAAGGATGGTTGCGGCAGACCAGTAGCGAGTGCGGCAGTGGTGATTGCGTTGGTAGCAGCAATGGCCTGCCGGATAGGATCTGACCCGGCACTCAGCGCGCCAAAGATGAGGAGTATGTGATCACTATGCCACTGGATAAGCGCTTGCTGGCGCTCTGCCGATTCGTGAATGAGGTGAGCAAAAGCGCGAATTTCGGTGATCGGATCAGATATAGCTGATCGACCAATCGCCAGGACGGCAATGGATACGAGCTGTCCATCGACCGGTGGATGCAACGTGAGTGGATCGATGTGCTGTAGCGCGGGTTGGGTTGGTTGCAGGCGCTGAATGTGTTGTGCGGTGCGCCATTGTTGCAAAATGCGGTTGATGGCGTGACAGACCTCACCCCATACCCCGGCGCCGACTTCCAGTTTGGTGTCGAATTGGCCGGCCTGCAAGTGGCCGACCAGCGCGCGCATAGCGCGGAAGAGCAGAAAACGATCGATCAACAAGAATACTATCAAGACGCTGAGCGCGCAGATGGTGATGATGTGCGAAATCGCCAGCCCGATGAGCGCGATAAGGCCTGGCGTCAGAATGAGTGTTATCGGCAGGATTGGCGCGTGCTTCCAGCGACCCATAGCATTTCCGCTTGCGGCTATGCGTATCCGTATCAATGCTTGCAGCGTAGCATGGCCGTCGAAGTATGCAGATCGGGCGTAGATTACAGATTGGCGAATCATTGCAGGGAGATATAACGTACCAGTTCGTCTTCCCGCCGCTCGATCAGGCCGTCAGCAACCAGTAATTCGAGGTGAGCAATCGTTTCAGCAATTGCAAATCGCGCCTCGTGGGGGGTAAAGCGTTCGACATCGAAGACGCGCCGCGCGACGGTAAAGGCGGTATCGGCGCCATCGCGCGTGGCCCGGAGCATCGCTGCCAGCCGCTCGTGATGGTGGGCTTGCAATTCGGTCAGTCGCTCCTGCCAGGTAGTAATGGTCTTTCCGTGACCGGGTAGGGCCAGATCAACCGCTAACGTCCTCAATTCAGCCAGTGAGTTCAGATATTTGCGTAAGGGATCTGGTTCGCTTTCAGGCCAGACGCCAATGTGTGGCGTGATCTTGAGCAGTACCTGATCGCCTACCAGCGCCAATCGCTCGGCAGGAGCGTAGAAGATCAACTGCCCGTCACTGTGGCCGGGAGCATGGATGGCTTGAAAGCGCCGTCCACCCATCGTCAACCAGGCGCCGGCAGGCAGTGGTGTCAGCGGCGGATGCGGTCGGGTCGCAGCGCGCAGCGCGGCAATCGCGCCGACTACCTGCCGGACGAGATCTGCCGGCATGCCGTGACGAAGAAAATGGCGTAAACTGGGATCGTCATGGTCGGCGCGGTGGATCCATACCTCCTCGGCCAGTTCGATCTCGCGCGGCGCCAGTAACACTTGCGCGCCGGAGCGTTCGTACAACCAGCCGGCCATGCCAAAGTGATCGGGGTGAAAATGGGTGAGGACGATCGTATGGATCCGACGCGGATCGATATCCAGTTCGGCGAATGCGGCCTGCCATCCTGCTTCGGCAGCGGGCGTGTGCAGACCGGTGTCAACAATCGTCCAGCCCTGTTCATCGCGGAGCAAATAGGCGTTAACATGGTTGAGGGCGAAGGGGAGGGGCAGGCGTAACTGGTAGAGATCGGGGAGTAGTGCAGTGATCATAATCGAGTCATTCCTGTTGTGTAAGGCGGCGGGTCGCTGATCGACTATCGGCATTATAATACGATGAGGACATAGACTATACCACATTTGACGTATGGAACATTTTGAACCTTCAGTATCCAACCAGCCACCGGCATGGCGCTTGCCGGCTATCATCGGTGGTATCGTGATCCTGGCCGGAATCTTAGCCTTTGTAGTGACCGGAACCGGCGCGCCATCGACGGCAGTTACCCCAACTGCTACGCCAATCGTTGAGACGGCAGCCGGCCATGGCGATCCCGGTAACAGCCCACCTGCCCCGGTTATTTCGGTAACTGATGCGTACCAACGCTGGCAGGCCGGCAACGTCATCTTTGTCGATATGCGCACTGGCGACGAGTATCGCCAGGCACATTTGCCCGGCGCGCTGAACCTGGCCACGCCAGATCTCAATCAGCGGCTGGCGGCATTGCCACCCGATGGAATCATTATCACCTACGGCGATGTCAACCGTCCGACTGCCGGGCAGCGAGGAGCGCAGATCTTCCGCGATCTTGGCTATGGGCCGGTCGCGGAACTAGAGGGTGGGATTGAAGCCTGGCAGGCGGCTAATCTGCCGTTGGAGCGACCATGATCGATTTGCACATTCACACCAATGCCACACCGCACCACGCGACCTGGACACCGGTGGCGCTGGCAGTAGCGGCGGCAGCGCGCGGCTTGACGATGATTGCAGTGACCGATCACAATACCACGGCGAATGTGATCACGACAGCGATGGCCGGGATGCACTACGGTGTGCGGGTCATCAGCGGGGTGGAAATCGATAGCGCCTTTGGCGGTAAGCTCTGGCATACGCTGGTCTACGGTGTTGATCCGGAAGCGCCGGCGTTGCTCGATCTGTGCGCCGAAGTTGTGCAGCGCAATGCGGCTGATGCGGCGCAATTGATGCGCGATTTGCCTGCCGCTGGCTTTGTCTTGCCCGGCATGACCGACCGCGACCGACCACCAACCGTAGCCGAGGTCGCAACGACACTGGCTCGACATAATGATCTGCCCGGGCGGGTAGTCGGGGAAGGCGATGAAGAGGCCGGCATGCGGTTCATTCTCACCCACTTTGCCGCTGCGTACCATCCGGTGGGGGTTCACGAGATCATCAGCGTCGCCCACGATCTGGGTGGGCTGGCAGTGTTAGCGCACCCCGGTCGAGAGAAGGGGATTTATGCTATCCCGGCTACGGATGAAGACATTGCAGCGCTGGCGGCTGCCGGTCTTGATGGAATCGAAGTCTATTATCCAACCCACGATGCTGCCACTCGCGCGCGGCTATTAAACGCCGCAGCTCGCTACGGGTTGCTGGTGTCGGGGGGGAGTGACTCGCACCATCCGCATCAGGATCTGGCAGCGTGGCGTGAGCAAGACCTGACAATTGTCGCGCAATTACGAGGGTAAGCTTGCCTCAGAGGAGGCATTCCACAGCGAGCGACCCGGCGAGCCGTTACTGCCGGGTCGCGTTCTGATGTTTGCCACAGTGCAGAGGTTATGGCTATGACGATGCAATCGCTATTCAAGTATATTCCTGCCCACCATCAAGACGAAGTTACTGCGTTGGCCGAACAGTATGGCGCGCCCCACCATCGTCACGCAATATTAGACGACGGCGAGTTTGATCCGTTGACAAAGACCGATCGGGTGGGCGAAGTCGGGATGGTTGTGCGGCGACGTGATGGCGGGATCCTGGTGGCGCGCAAGACCTATTACCCTCCCGAAGTGTTTCGGTTGCTGACCGGTGGCGTTGGCCCGGTTGAGTCGATTACCGCGGCGCTGTCCCGCGAAGTGGCCGAAGAAACGAGCCTGACCGTGCAGATACGGCGCTTTCTGAGTGTCATCACCTATGAATCACCTCTCTCGGCGCAGCGCCGGTTTGTGAGCTACGTCTTCTTGCTTGATGAGTTAGATGGCGTGCTTCACGTGGCCGATCCAGACGAGCAGGTGGCCGAGCTGCGCGCGGTGTCTCCTGCTGACCTGCCGGCATTGGCGCAGCGTCTCAATGGGTTGCCTGAACATGATGATCCCGCGATTAATGGCCGCTGGGCCAGTTGGGGACGGTTTCGCGCCGTGATGCACGAAGAGGTTGCCAGATTGCTGGCAGGCTTGTGAACATCATAGATGCTCTTCGCTAAGTGAGTTTACCGGTTATCGATACTCTTTCCTCGCGAGCATGGCGTTTGATTTGCGCTTTGTCAGCGCGTGGGTTCGATTGCCCCTTTTTCCCTGTCATACGCTTCGCTTGACACACCTGCGCTTCTGTGTAATACTGCAAGGGATTGCTATGATTTAAGTAGATTTAGGAGGGTTTACATGCTGCAAACAAGTGGTCTCTGGTTAGCGCTGGCTACATTTCTCAGCATCTGGTGGGGACACGTTGGCGTTCGCTGGCTCGAGGCGCACAGCGCTGATATTCGGCCTCCGATGGTCATCTTGATCATTGCCGGTTTGATTCTGAATGTTGCCGCTCTCTTCGCGCCCAGCATCGCCATTGGTGGTGTATGTAGCGTGGTCGGTATCTCGCTCTGGTGGGATGCCTTCGAGCTGGTACGCCAGGATCGACGAGTGCGCCACGGCCATGCTCCGGCAAATCCCAACAATCCGCGCCATGCCCGTTATCTGGCTGAAGGGAAGGCAACGCTGCACGATCCCCTGGATCGTGAGCCGAGCGATCCGTCAGAAGCTGAGCAGCCGACTGTGCGTGAGCGAAATCCCGAATTGGCTTGAGGTTGGCAATTGTGTAGCGTGACAAGTTGTGTGTTGTTGCAAATGGTGAGGGTACTAATATGATGTGGGAAGGTCTGGCTATCGGCCTGTTTAGCCTGGGGATTATCGGCTTTGGCTTCTTTTGGGTGATTCGGATGGAGTACTATCTCGGCTATCTCTGGTGGCCGTACCCTTTACTGTTCGGTATCGGTATGATCGCTCTTTCGCTTTTTGTGGCGGATGCCGGCTGGTCGGCGCTGCTCGGTGTGACCGGCGCCTCTTTTATCTGGGGGGCAACGGAGTTGAAAGAGCAGGCGGTGCGGGCTGAGCTGGGTTGGTTCCGGCGCAACCCCCGCCCAAAGCCGTTGCCGCCGTTTGTATCAATTATTCGCAAGATTAAAGCGCCGCATCTGTAGCGCGCCAACGAAGGCGCGGAGTAATGGATGGCGAGCCCTCTGGCGCTTGCCCGCTCCGCGCTTTCGTATTCTTTTGGAAATGTCATAGCAGAAATGTAGAAATGTAATGTGTAATGACAGAGCTTGCCGCGCAGAAAGCCGCTTTGCGTGCCGAGATGATAGCGCGCCGTGACGCTTTATCTGATCGTGATCGGCACAGTAGCCACATTTGCAAGCTGATGTTGACATTGCCGGCGTTTATGAATGCATCGGCAATTCATTGCTATATGCCGATGCGCTCAGAGGTAGATACGCGACCATTGATTGCCGCAGCGCTGGCTGCTGGCAAGGCGGTAGCTGTGCCGGTGGTGGTCGGCCCGCGCCAGCTTGAACATAGCTGGATCGGTAGTCTGGCTGACACTGAATGGGTGCGCGGACGGTTTGGCACGCTCCAACCACGTCATATCATCCCGGCCCGACCGGGTGATTGGTCGTTAACGGTAGTGCCATTGCTCGCATTCGATCGTGATTTGTACCGGTTAGGATACGGCGGCGGTTACTACGATACTCTCCTTGCGGCGATGCCAACGATTGCAGTTGGTGTCGCTTTTGCGGCGCAAGCGGTTGATTATCTACCACGCGAGCCGCATGATCGGCGACTTGACATGGTGGTTTGCGAAGATGGGGTGCGTAGCAGTCACTGAAGTCGTTTGGTAGCGAATTCTTACCTAGCGCCAGTTTCGCCTCTGCGGTATGATAAGATGCAGAGGGTCAGGCTACCGATGATTGCTGATGTATTCCACCAACCCCGATGACTAGCCTGTGGAACTATACCCAGTCGCTCCGTTTCCGTTACGGCAGCGTATGTAATCGCCTGTGTTTTGCAATATTTAAGGAGTCTTGAACAATGCGCGCCACCGATTTGCCGATGATCATTCAGGGTGGCATGGGTGCCGCCGTTTCCGATTGGCGGCTGGCGCGGGCTGTTGCCGCGTGTGGCCAGCTTGGCGTCGTCTCAGGCACCGGTATCGATACGATCCTGATCCGGCGCTTGCAAGATGGCGATCCGGACGGTGCGATGCGGCGGGCAATGGCTCACTTCCCAATCCCCGGGGTGGCCGAGCGCGTGCTTGATGTCTACTTTCGGCCATCTGGCCGAGCGCCTGGCGAACCCTACGCATTGTTGCCAATGTACAACCTGAAGGTGAGTAAAGAACGGCAGCAGGTAGCAATGCTGGCTGCATTTGTGGAGGTGTGGCTGGCAAAAGAGGGGCACGATCGCCCAATCGGGATGAATCTGCTGACCAAGATTCAGTTGCCGAATCTGGCGCTGCTCTACGGGGCTTTGCTGGCCGGGGTTGATGTGATTATTATGGGTGCAGGGATCCCGCGTGAAATTCCGGCAGCCCTTGATGCCTTGGTCGCCAATCAGCCGGCGCGCCTGACGGCGGAAATCGAGGGTGATGATGGCGCGCCACCAACATATATCACGTTTGATCCTGCCGAGCATTGGCCCGGCAACCCGCCGTCGTTGCGTCGTCCCCTGTTTTTGCCGATTGTCGCGAGTGTGACCCTGGCAACGATGTTTGCGCGTAAAATCGCCGGTGTCGATGGTCTCGTGATCGAAGGCCCGACTGCCGGTGGTCACAATGCGCCGCCGCGTGGCGAACTGCAACTCAATGAACGTGGCGAACCGATCTATGGCCCGCGCGATCTGGTCGATCCAACCAAAATTGCCGCATTAGGGTTGCCCTTCTGGCTGGCAGGCGGCACGGCCTCGCCTGAAGGTCTGGCGGCGGCTCGCGCTGCCGGCGCGATGGGTATTCAGGTCGGGACGCTGTTTGCATTCTGTAACGATTCGGGTCTGGCTGAGCCACTACGCCGTTCGGTGCTCGAAGCTGCGGTTCGGGGCGCGGTTGATGTTTTTACGGATCCGCGCGCCTCGCCTACTGGCTATCCTTTTAAAGTGGTGCGCTGGGATACCGATCCGGCGCAAGGTGTGCCGCGCCAGCGGATTTGCGACCTTGGCTATCTGCGGACGATGTATCGCACACCAAAAGGAACAATCGGTTATCGCTGCGCGAGCGAACCGATTGCGACATTTGTGAAGAAGGGTGGCGATCTGGCTGAAACTGAAGGCCGGCGGTGTCTGTGCAACGCGCTGATGGCCAATATTGGGGTTGGGCAAGCGCGCGCAGATATTGGCGTCGAACCGCCGCTCCTGACCAGCGGTGACGATCTGCTACGCTTGCGCGCGATCTTTGATCTCACCCAGGGATATTCAGCCGCCGATGTTATCGCCTACCTGCTTGGCGAACGTCCGGCAGCAGTAACCATTCCGCTAACTGTCCAGTCAACTGAGCTGGCAGGGTGAAGGTACGCCAGAGGGTGGGTTGAGACGGGCACGTTGAGCGTGCCCGTTTATGGTTTCGCCCAGGACAACCCGGCATCAGCATTGATAGCGAAATCGGTGGAGATACGGCGCGGCGTGCCGATCTGCAACCCTTCGTTGGCAACCGTTACCTCAGTCAGGTAGAGATCAAACCCATGTCCTCCGGGTGGAATGGCGAGAAAGGCCAGCATTGAGCCATCGGGAGAAAAGACCGGTGATCGCGCCGTGCCGAAGTCGGTCAGGCGCGTTGCCGAACCACCATCAGACGGCAGCGCGTAGAGATCGCTACCGCCGTTGATTGTCACCGCAAATACCAGCCAGCGTCCATCAGGGCTGAGAGTCGGATCGTAAGCCGGCGCTGGCGCTCCGGGAAGCGGCGTTGCTCGACCATCCACAATCTGATAGAGCTGTTGCTGGCCTTCACTACCGAGCGGAGTGCGCGTGACAATCAGATTGCCGTTGGGTAGCGCCACTGCGCGACCAAGGTGGGCATTCGGATCGGCAAAGATCGGTTGACGTTGACCGGCGAGATCGTAGCGGAAGATAGCCAATGGTGCATCGGCAGGCGGATCGCCCGTTGGTGGCGCTGCCTGGGCTGCGGCCAGAATGCCACTGCCATCGGGTAGCCAGGTCGGGTAGAGCGCCCACATTGCTGCGTAGACGCGCTCGAGACTCCCCGGTGGCGCTGGCGGATCGTTGCGGGTCAGGCGGGTCACGATGGCGCCGGCGCGATCGGCTACCACGAGATCGCTAGCGCCGGCCCGGGCAATAACGAACACAATTCGTTCGCCGTCAGGATCGAAGGCCGCCTGGGATGCTGGCGGCGCGATCAATTGTCGCGCAGTGCGCCCTTCCCAGAGCCAGATACCGCCACTGCGACTGAAAAGTAGTCGTCCGTTCACTTCTTCGCCGCGCAGGGTGGCCGGCGTTGGTGATGGCGCTGGCGTAGAAGGGGCGACGCAGGCGGTGAGCAGCAATGTTAGAACGATCAGAAATCGATAGCCAGACATACAGTGTTGTGGCAGGATTGCGTGATAAGCGGCATTATTCGGGCGAGTCTATGCAGCAGTGAAGCGCAAAAATCATGTCCCGCGATTGATCATGCTGCGCCGGCTCTATTCTACTCGACGACGACGGAGCCATGCCAGCAGTCGTTGCGGCCAACGGCGAGCACTGGGTGGTGGTTGCTGGATCAAATCATCGGGCAATTCAGGTGGTAATAAGGCGCGTAACGCCGCCGGCACAACGCTAAAGCTTAAGGGAGTTGTGCCAATGGGGTCGCCATCAACCTGCACCGGCAGTGGTGGGCGCGTTACTACTTCGATCGTGTGGGCGCGGTAATAGGCAATGTCAGGGTTGAGGCTGAAGCGACGGCGTAAAATGGCGATCAGGTGTCCAATCGCATTGATGCCATTATCACCCTTAATCACGCAGACATCGAGCAAACCATCATCAATGCTGGCGCGGTGGGTGATTTTGACCAATCCACCATACAACTGAGAATTACCAATCACGATCATCAGCACGCGCGCTTTGATCTGACGACCGTCGAGTCGGATGCGCGCGCGCGTGCCGCGGATACGCATCACCTCTTCAATGCCGCGCGCGACATAGGCCAGCGCGCCAAATCGACGCTTTTCGTCGGGGCGAACATTCGCCGTGATTGCGGCGTCAAAACCGATGCCTGCCATCAAAAGAAAGTAGCGCTCACCGGCCCGACCCAGATCAATGACGCGCGGCGACCACGACAGAATGGTCTGCGCAGCAGCGCGTGGTTGAAGCGGCAGACCTAATTCACGCGCCCAGACATTCATGGTGCCAAGCGGCAAGGTTGCCAGTATGGTTTGACTGCCAACCAGGCCATTGACGACTTCGTTGATGGTGCCATCGCCGCCGGCGGCTACCACAAGGTCGTATCCGCTGGTTGCCGCCTGTCTGGCAAGGAAGCGGCCTTCGTCGGGACCGTTGGTGGGTTGCAATTCGACTATCCAGCCCCGCTCACGCCAGACATTGGCCGCTGCTTCCAGTTCAGCTTCTAACTGCTCTGCGTGGCCGGCTTTTGGATTAAAGATGATAAGCGTGCGCATGCAAATGTGACCTCTTCGCAATCGAACTATGGTCAGTATAGCAGAATCCATCACAGAAACCATTGCCGACCAGTTGTGCATGGTACAATAGGAGCGCCTGGATACAGGAGTGGGGGAAAACTGATGAAGATATTGCTAGCCGAACAATCATCGACCGAACCGGAAGAGCCGTTGCAACCAGATGGTTGCAGTTTCCACGGGGTTGATGATGATGAGAACGAATGCCCCGTTTGTCAGATGCAGATGCATCTCTGGGCAGGTTTCTACCGTTGTCGGTATTGTGGATACAAAGAGAGCTGCTGTTTCTAAATTGACACGCCGCCATCTTTCCATTACCATAACCGCTACGCAGACCGCTACACAGGTAGCGAACAGTGACCGGGCAGACGCATGAACCAGTATGTAGCGCAATTTCTCACGTATATGGCCGATGAACGGAAGATGTCGGCCAACACTACTGCGGCGTACCGCACCGATCTTGACCAGCTCTGTGAATTTTTGCGGGAGCGAGGTGTAGAACGCTGGGAAGATGTTGACACCGAGGCTATGATTGCCTTTGTGCTCAATCTGAAGGAGAAAAAGTACGCTAATTCGACAGTAGCGCGCCGGTTAGCTGCGGTGAAGTCGTTTTTTGGTTTCCTTAAAGAACGCAACGTTATCAGCCACGATCCCACCGGGCAGCTCGATACACCGCGCGTTGATCGGTTCCCGCCGCGCGCCATCTCCCAGCATCAGGTTGATGAGTTGCTGGAATTGCCATTGCAAAACGGCACTCCGGAAGGATTGCGCGACAAGGCAATGCTCGAAGTGCTCTACGCGACCGGGATGCGGGTCAGTGAGCTGGTCGCGCTCAATGTTGATGATATTGCTTTTGACACAAAGACGGTGCGTTGTTTGGGCCGGCAAAGCCGCGAACGGGTCATTCCGCTTAGCGAGCCAGCCTTAACGGCGCTGGAAGAGTATCTTGACATTGCCCGTCCACAGTTGGCCCGGCATCCCAACGGTGATAGTGATGCTCTCTTCCTCAATCACCGGGGCAAACGACTGACGCGCCAGGGTTTCTGGCTTATCCTCAAGAGCTACGCCGAGCAGGTGGGTATGCACGATTTGACTCCACACATGTTGCGCCATTCTTTTGCCGCGCATCAGTTGCGTAGTGGGGTCGATCTGCGCGAATTGCAAGAGCGCCTGGGGCATGCTTCAATCGCCACAACTCAGATCTACACTCATCTGACGGCAGAGGTCTCTTCGTCCCCTGCTGATAGTAATGGTCATACCCGTCGTTGAGCGAAGCCTGGCGTAAGGAGGGGCACGGTGTCGCCGTGCCCCTTCCATATTGTGACCGGCGGAGTGTGCTAGTGCCCGACGCGCGCTGACCGACGGGGCGTGAGCAGCAAACGCTCGCAGCAAGGTGGCTCCTCCCATATCGTGACCGGAGAGACGTATGGGCGCCTTCCCGGGGCATGATTGCCGTTGCCCATGATGTTTGCAGCCTCACATTGCCTGTGCTATACTCGTAATGCTGGCGAAGATCCGGAGGAGTACGTCGCGATGGGCATCCAGCGAGCCGGGGATGGTGCAAGCCCGGTTGCTCAGAATGGCGGAAGGGCGCCGGGGAGCCGTAGATTTGATTGAGGTGAGCGGCTATGGCCGCTAACCGGGGTGGAACCGCGCGTCAGATTGTGATGCGTCCCCGGGCGATTCGTCGCCCGGTTTTTTTATTGCGCTGCGTTCGTGAGTTTGCTATGCAGATGAGTGAGTCGGAAGTAAGGCTGTCTTGATGTTGCAATACTGTATCCTGATGCGCTGCTGAACATCTATTGTGTGCGAAGGAGGAAGGTAATGCCGGCTACATCACTTGATCAGATCGTGGCGCTGGCCAAGCGTCGTGGCTTCATCTTTCCCAGTAGCGAGATTTATGGCGGCCTGCAAGGAGTGTATGATTACGGTCCGCTCGGCGTTGAGTTGAAAAATAACATTATCGCGGATTGGTGGCGCACTAACGTCTACGAACGCGATGATATGGAAGGTCTCGATGCCGCGATTTTGATGAATCGGCTGGTCTGGAAGTATTCCGGTCACGAAGAGACGTTCAATGATCCGCTGGTCGATTGCCGTACCTGCAAGATGCGCTGGCGGGCAGACCATATTCATGGCGTCTGTCCGAACTGTGGTTCGCGTGACCTGACCGAACCGCGCCCATTCAATATGATGTTTCGGACTCAGATTGGGCCGGTCGCCGATAGCGGCTCCTTTGCCTACTTGCGACCAGAAACGGCGCAAGGCATCTTTGTTAACTTCGCCAATGTACTGACGACCACGGCGCGTAAGTTGCCGTTTGGGATCGCGCAGGTAGGGAAGGCGTTTCGCAACGAGATCAACCCGCGCAATTTCCTCTTCCGCGTGCGTGAATTCGAGCAGATGGAGATCGAATATTTTGTGATGCCCGGCACTGACGAAGAGTGGCATCAGCGCTGGCTGGAGGATCGCCTGAAGTGGTGGGAGCAGATTGGGATCCCGCGGAGTCGAATCACGATCTACGATGTGCCGGCTGATGAGCTGGCTCACTACTCGAAACGCACCTTCGATCTGATGTACGATTACCCCAATATTGGGGTGCAGGAGATTGAGGGGATTGCAAACCGAACCGACTACGATCTCGGTTCCCATAGCAAAGATCAGGCTCAGCTCAATCTGACCGCCCGTGTCAACCACAACGAAGACAGTATTGCTCGCCTCACCTATTTCGATCAGGCGAGTGGTCGTCACCTCGTGCCTTACGTGATCGAACCCTCAGCGGGTGTGGGGCGCTGTATGCTGGCGGTGTTGTGTGAGGGATATGCTGAGGAGTTGACTAAGGCGCCGCCGGCTGAGCGGCTGGCAGCAGTCGGTGAGGCGTTGCAGTCATTCCTGAAGTCGGTTGGGCGCAATGAGAAGCTCAGCGGCGAGGCGCGCGATGCTATTCTGGCTCGCGGTCAGGAGCTGGCTCAGGCGCTAACCGAACGTTTGCCTGAAGTTGAGCAGTTGCTGGCAATGCCCGGCGCCGATCAGATTGAAGTGGGTAAAAAGCTGCGCGGCCAGGCCCAGCCACTGATCGATGAGCATTACCGCACCGTATTGCGGCTCAAGCCGCGGCTGGCGCCGATCAAAGTGGCGGTCTTTCCGCTTAAGCGCAATCACGATCAGCTTGTTGCCACTGCTAAAGCGGTGCGGCGGCAGTTGCAGACAGGCGGCGAGATGCGAACTATTTATGATGATACCGGGGCCATCGGCAAGCTCTACCGCCGCCAGGATGAGATCGGCACACCGTTTTGCATCACGGTCGATTTTGATACGATTGGTCAGGGTAAAGACCCGGCATTAGCCGGAACGGTGACGGTACGTGATCGCGATACTATGACTCAAGAGCGTGTGCCGATTGCCGAATTAGAAGGATATTTGCGCGAAAAAGTGCGCGGGTAATCGGTGATCTCGGGTTGTGTTGAGCGCCGAATGAGAAGGATACTTGCGCGACAAAGTGGGTGATACATTGTTGCGACCGGCGTAGCCGCGCTGCGCCGGTCAACCTTTTGCTCAAAACAGCTTCAATTGATATTGAGCTGCCATTGACGTATCACACTCTGGCCGTGATAGTCAGTCACCCTCACGGCAAGCAGATGGTGGTTGCCAAGAGGTGGCCCGTGATAAACGAAGCGTCGCCAGGCTCGCGGTCCAAGATCGCAATCGAGGATTGCCTCTTCCCATGAACCCTCATCGAGCGACAGAGACACCTGCGCAACACCGCGCGCAGCAGACCATGCCACGCCGCGCAACGGTTGCGAACGATTGTGAAGGTGCGCGACCTCGGCGAGATTAAAGAGCTGGCAATCGATCTCCAATTCACCACTGAGATGCGCTTCCGGCGGAGCTGAATCTGCCGATAGCAGCGTAATGCGCTTAATCCATTTGACCCAGTACGTACCGGCCCACCCCGGCACAACCAGCCGCACCGGCCCGCCGTGGATTGCCGGCAAGGGTTGCCCATTGACGGCATACGCCAGCATGCCGTCTTGCCAGAGTTTGGCGATGGGCAGATACCGCGCGATAGGTTGAGGACCGTAACTCCAGCAGGCCGCGAAGCTGGCCTGGGGTTTAACGCCGGCTGCGGAGAGAAAGAGCGCCACTGGCGCGCCGATCCACTCAGCATTGGCTATGGCCGCATGGCTGTCACGGTCGTGCCGACTCCCGATCAAGGCGGCAAACATACTGCTCAGTGGCTGGCGGTATAAATCGTGGTAGTCGATAGTCAGTGGATGTCGCACCAGACCATCGATCGATAATTCCCAATTGGTAGGATGAAGGTCAGGGACTGGTTGTTGGTTACGCGCGAACATGTGATCGAGCGCAGTGACAGCTTCGTCCAGGATCGAAAGAGATGGATCAAATTTAAGCTGGCCGTCAGTATGCCGAAGCAGGCCGGTGTCTTTGATAGATGGCGGCGCCGGGAACGGTTTGTTAATTGTACTTGTTGACATAATAATGCCCTGCGCTGGAGAAGCGATCGTAAGCTGGCAGTAGTATATGGCGGCTGCTTGCAAAAATGATGAAAAAGGATCATCGTCAGGCTACAAAACGTTTAACAACTGATTTGTCCAGGAGTGTGGAATGCCTGCGCCTCGCGCCACCCATTTGCGTTTTGACCAGAGCTTTGCGCGCATGTTGCGGAACGTACCGGGCGGGAAGGGCAGCGCCAGTGCCACGCTGCCTGATGAACTGCGCCGACCTTGACGATGGGTAATCGCTTGCAGTATGATACTCATATTGTGAATATTCACAAAAAGGATATGCGCGCGCTGTCAGGTTGCCTGACCTGCGCAAGCGCAATTGCGTCGGTAGAAGTGATACCCGCATGTCGTTGCCGAAACAATCCTTGACGATTGAACTGGCGCTGTTAGGCTTACTGCGTCAGCAACCGATGCATCCATACGAGTTGTTTCGCCAAATGCAGCAGCGTGATGGCTTAGGTAGCATCTGGCGATTAAAACAGAGCCATCTATATGCCTTGCTCGACCGCTTAGAAGCAGAGGGATATCTCAGCCATCACTTTGAGAGTCAAGGCAATCGGCCATGGCGTAAAGTACTCTCGGTGACGGCTCAGGGAGAAACTGTCTTCATCGCGTGGTTAACCACGCCGGTATTCCATGGGCGTGATATTCGGCTGGAATTTCTGGCCAAACTGTACTTTGCGCGCCGCGAAGGAAGCGCACTCACTGCGCAATTGCTTGAACGACAGATCGACTCTTGCCGCCAATGGTTACGTGACACTCATACGCGGATGACTTCGTTACCGGCTGATTCGGTGGAACAGATGGTGCTCAGCTATCGTTTCGGGCAACTACAGGCGACACTTGCCTGGTTAGAGTCTTGTCGGCAAGCGCTGGTCGAGGTGTCAGAAAACTCATAAGGATGCGCGCGATGCCCCGCTTTCATCTGTTGTTGATCGTTCTGTGGGTACTGGTGGGTTGTAGCGCGCCGCGAGCGCCTGTCAGTAGTGAGCTTACGGTTGCGGCTGCTGCCGATCTGACACCGGCATTTCAGGAGATCGGCGCTTTGTTTACCGAACGCACCGGCATTCCGGTAGTATTCAATTTTGGTTCAAGCGGTCAACTTGCCCAACAGATCGAACGTGGCGCGCCATTTGATCTCTTCTACGCTGCCAATAAGAACTTTATTGAAGATCTGGCTGCGAAAGGGTATGTCGATCCGTCATCAATGAGGGTCTACGCCCAAGGACGCATCACGATCTGGACGCGGGCCGATCAATCGTTGCATCCACAGCAATTGCACGATCTCGTTGACCCGGCATATCGGCGCATTGCTATTGCCAATCCCGAACATGCGCCGTATGGACAGGCAGCGCGGGAAGCGCTTGTGCGGGTCGGAATTTGGGATCAGATTGAGAGTCGACTGGTATTTGGGGAAAATGTGGCTCAGACCCTCATGCTGGCTGATACTGGCAATGTTGAAGTAGCCATTGTGGCCCTCTCGCTGAGTGTGCAGAGCAGTGGCTCGTGGGTGCTGATTCCGGCTGAGTTGCATCCTGAGAATCCCCTGATCCAGATGGTAGCAATTGTTGCCGACTCCAGACAATACGAACGTTCACGCCAGTTTATGGGGTTTGTTGACAGTCCCGCCGGACGCGAAATTATGCAGAAATACGGTTTTGTTCTACCCGGCGAGATACGTGAATCAGCGAGGTAGCGCGAGATGAATTGGCCGGCTTTCTGGCTCTCATTACAGGTGACGGCGCTGGCAACGTGCGGCATTTTCGTGATTGGTTTGCCAATCGCGATCTGGCTGGCAAGAGTCAAGTTTCCCGGTCAAACGCTTGTCGAGACGGCGTTGATGTTGCCACTGGTATTACCGCCAAGTGTTGTTGGGTATTATCTGCTGCTCGCTTTAGGGCGGGGTAGTCCGCTGGTAGAATGGTTTCAAATCCGCATTCTGTTTTCGTGGCCGGCAGCCGTCGTGGCCGCAGTGGTTGTCGGGTTGCCGCTGATGATTCAGAGCAGCAAAGCTGCGTTGGCGAATGTCGATCTGCGCCTTGAACAGGCGGCGCGCACGCTGGGCGCGAGCGAATTGCGCATTTTCTTGCGCATCACCCTGCCATTAGCCCGACGCGGTATCATCGCCGGCATCGTATTGGGTGGGGCGCGCGCTTTGGGCGAGTTTGGCGCTACCCTAATGGTGACCGGCAATATTCCTGGTCGCACTCAGACATTGCCGGTGGCGATTTATGACGCAGTGCAGGCGCAGCGTTATGCCGATGCCCATCTGATGGTGTTGGTGATGACGGCGATAGCGTTTGTGGGATTGTGGTGGGTGCGTCAATTGGAACGCGCTCGTCCGCTGCGGTCTTCTCCGGTGGTGACCGAGCAGGGAGAAGAGGATGCAACCGCGTTTGCGCGTTGAGCTTCGGCGACGACTTGATCAGCTCCAGCTCGATATTCGCTTCGAGATGGGTAGCGAGATCCTGGTACTGTTTGGTCCGTCTGGCGCCGGCAAGACCCAGACGTTACAGGCGATTGCCGGTCTGATGACGCCTGATGAGGGTTTGATTTGTCTCAATGATACGATCCTGTTTCGTCGCCAGTCTGGTTCTCCGGCGATCAATCTGCCGCCGCGCCGACGCCGGATCGGGTATGTCTTCCAGCATAATGCCCTCTTTCCCCATATGACGGCGCTGGACAATGTAGCCTTTCCGCTGGGGAATGGCGCTCAGGCGCGCCGCCGCGCCTATGACTTGCTCGAACGGATGCATCTGGCTCACCTGGCCTGGCGCAAACCACACGAATTGTCAGGCGGGCAACAGCAACGGGTTGCCATTGCTCGCGCGCTGGCGACCGAGTCACCTGTCATTCTGTTCGATGAGTCATTCTCGGCGCTTGATCAGCCGGTGCGCGATCGACTGCACGCTGATCTGCGCGCATTGCAAGCCGAGCGTGATCTGGTAGTGATCTATGTCACCCACAATCTCAATGACGCCTTTGCTATCGGTCATCGGATAGCTATTGTGCGCGAGGGGCGGATTGAGCAGATCGGTTCACTTCCCGAGGTGTGTCGATATCCAATCAATGTGCGAGTGGCACAGCTTCTTGGCCTGACCAACATCATTCGCGCTCGTGTGATCAGGCGCGATCTGGAAGGGGTCTGGCTTGATTGGCAAGGCTGGCAGATCGCAGCCGCTCTGCCGGCGCAGCCGCCAACGCCCGGCACTGTGGTTACTGCCTTCATTCGACCGGAAGAAATCAGGCTGGTCTATCCAGATCGACCATTGCATCGCTTCGCGGGCCATAATCTGTTGCCGGGGCGAATTATTGAGCGGCGACCGGGCTGGCGTCTATATTATTTGCAGGTTGCAGTAGGGGAAACGGCGCTGGAGATCGCTCATCCCTACGCTGCCTACGCCGATCTTGAAACCGGCTTGGGTTGTCATGTGCAGATCGGATTTCGCCCTGAAAGTGTTATTATCATTCCAGATGGTGGAACGACGGAGGCGAGCGCGCAGGTTGCAGACCATCCATCGCTTTGTCATCGCGCTTGATGGTAAGGCCATGAATGGCGCGAGCGCGACGCTCGCGCGCCAGCAGTCTCAATTAGGAGTCATTGTCAATGATCTACGACCTGACTCGCCCATTGCACACGAATATGCCGGTGTATCCTGGCGATCCCGCCGTGCAGATCAATGCACTGATCGATCCACCCTGGCAGATCAGCGCATTGCGTCTGGGAAGTCATAGCGGCACGCATCTCGACGCGCCGCGCCACCGTTTCGCCGATGGTGTCAGCGTTGAGGCGATCCCTGTCGAGCGATTTATCGGGCCGGGGCTGGTGATTGATGCGCGGGGTTACCCGGCCAATGCCGCAATTGACCCGGCAGTGCTAGACGGCTACAATCTCCAGCCGGGGATGATAGTTGTGATCCGCACCGGTTGGGAAGAGTATTGGAGCCGGGATGAGTATTTCCGCCATCCCTATCTGAGCGCAACACTGGCGCAGGCGCTGGCCCAACGTGGCGTGACCCTGGTCGGGATCGACGCCTTGAGCGTTGACTCAACGGTTGATGGTGGTGATGCCGCCCATGTGACATTGCTGAGTCAGCAGGTGCTCATTGTGGAAAACCTCTGTAACCTCGCTGCGCTCGTGTGCGGTGAGCGCTACACCTTTGCCTTCTTGCCGCTTCCGCTGGTTGCTGCCGACGGATCGCCGGTGCGCGCGCTGGCCTGGTCGGCAACCGATTTTGTTTCCCCACTCCGGTAGCGACGCTGCGTTTCCTGTTACTACCCCGGTCTGATTGCTGATTCTGGCGCACTGGAAACATCATCGCCAGGGCAATAGCGCAAAAAATCTCCCTGTTCTCTGCCGCTGATGCCTGTTGTCAGGTATGATATGAGTGAGCTGATTTCGGTGTTGCTCGAAGGGTACTTCATATTTCGACGCGATAGGGTAATTGAGGCTTACGGTTACCGATGACGGATGGCGTGAAATGAGATTATGACGGTGAGGTGAATATATGTTTGCGCCAGGACAAGATGTTTTTCTATGCAAACGATGATTGAACAAGAACGCAACCGTTTCGATCAGCAACGGCGTCGCACATACCAGATCGCTGGTTCGCTTGGCATTCTCCTGGTAGCGTTTGATATTATCAACCTGATCTTCGATCAGGTTCAACCGCTCTGGGTTCGACTCATTTACATCGGCAATGATCTGGCGCTGATCGGTGTGTCGCTCGCTGTGATCTGGATGGTGACCTTCCGGCGTGGCAGGCTGGTGACAGTTGAGCGATTCACGTTTATTGTCTTTAGCGCCGAGTCGCTCCTCTTCAATGGTATTGTGCCGCCGATTCTCGGTCAGACCCTCACGCAGTTGCAGCAACAGACTATCAATGATGACATCTGGTTTTTGTTGATGATCTGCACGTTAGGGTTTCATCTCTTTCGCCATCGTACCGGTCTCATAATTGTCGCTGGCCTGTATGGCGTATCGATTGCGATTGTTGCCGGCCAGATAACACTGGCCGGAATACGTGGGATCGACATTGGTCCGGGATTGCAGGCATTGCAAATTTACGGTATGGGCGCACTCTTTCTCTGCTTGATCTACATTGTCAGTCGTTATCGATCCCAATCACAACGCTTGCAGATCGAGTATGAACTGGTCGAAACATGGGCATTTATCGATATGCTCACCGGCGTTGCCAACCGTCGCCGGGGTGAACAGGTTTTGGTAGAAGCAATTGCTCATAGCCGGCGCTACAACGAACCGTTGACCATCTGCCTGTGGGATCTCGATTATTTCAAGCGCATTAACGACACGTATGGTCATGCGGAAGGCGATCAGGTGTTGCGTCGGGTGGCGCAACTGGCGCAGGCCACCATTCGTGAAACCGACACCATTGCGCGCTGGGGTGGCGAGGAATTCTGTTTGCTGTTACCTCGCACCCGCCAGACTGAAGCTGAAGCCTTGATCAACCGTCTGCGCCGCGAGATCATGGCTAAAATTACCCTGCGAAATCAGCCGGTCACCGCCAGCTTTGGCATCGCCGAATATCGCGCAACTGACGATCTGCAGAGTCTGCTGGCGCGGGCTGACGAGGCGCTCTACGTTGCCAAAGTGTCCGGTCGCAATCGAGTGTGGGTGGCCGCGTGATTACCTGCTCTGCGCCATACAGGGAGGAGCTACGTTTGACGCAGGTGGTCTGATCATCGCTGAAACAGTCGTGAATCAGCGAGATGTCGGCGCAATGGTAGCGCGAATACAAGATGTTGATGCTATAATACAATACCTTCAGCGAGCGAGAGGTTGAGTATGAGCATCGAGCACATTGTGGCCGGGTGTGTGGTGCAACTGGAAAGCATCCACGCCGCGCGCGAACGAACCATTGCAGCGACGCGAGTGTTGGTTCGACAAAGCGCTAACAGCATTCGCGCTGCCCATCGCGGTGATTTTGTGACTGCCCGTCATTTGCTGGATCTGGCGGGAGAGGTGGTTGCTGAAATCAACGATGCCACGGCTGGCGCTATAGAGGTGCGCTACGCTGGATACACCCAGGACGCGCTGAAAGAATACGCCGAAGCTCATCTCGTGCTGGCTTTTCTGTCTGGTGAAGAACCGCCAACTGGCGAAGTGATTGGCGTTGAACCGGCGGCCTATCTCAACGGTCTGGCTGAAGCTGCCAGCGAGCTGCGCCGCGCTATTCTCGATGGATTGCGCCGGGGTGAGGTGGAACGGAGTGAGCGATTGCTCGAGATCATGGATAACGTTTACGGCTCACTGATCACGGTTGACTATCCGGAAGCCATCACCGGCGGTCTCCGTCGCGCAACCGATGCATTGCGCGCCGTGCTCGAACGCACGCGCGGCGATGTCACGGCTGCTATTCGCCAGGAACAACTGACCGCAGCAATGCGCGCATTAGAAGGGCGCCTGGAACCGTGATGACCTTGCGATAGTTAGCGCTGCTCGACCTTTTCAGTTGGAACGCGGATGATGACGGTTGTCCCTGGGCCAGAGCCGAATTGCAGTGTGGCTCCGATCTGGCGACAGAGACCGTGAACCAGTTGCATGCCCAGACTGCCACCGCCGGCATTGATCGGCACCGGCATCCCGACCCCATTGTCAGAAACCTCGACATGCAAGGCATCGGATTCCTTGCGGACTCGCAAGCTAATAACGCCATCACGATCGCCGGTCGGAAAGGCGTGTTTGACGCTGTTTGAGACCAGTTCGGTCACAATCAGGCCCAGGGCAATCGCCTGATCGATATTAATGCTGACACCGTGGCTCACTTCGCTGGCCAGGCGGATCGGGCTACCGCGCATGCTCAGCGAACGCCAGACGCTGGTGGCAATGCTTTGCAAATATTCGCCAATGTCGATATGAGCCAGGCTTTCGGAACGGTAGAGTTGCTCGTGAACCAGCGCCAGCGCTCGGATCCGATTCTGACTGTCTTGCACAGCGGCACTGACCCGTTCATCACTGATATTCTCGGCTTGCAAGCGCAACAGACTCGACACGATCTGTAAATTGTTTTTCACGCGATGATGGACTTCACGCAGCAAGAGATCTTTCTCAGCCAGCGCGGCCCGTAACTGAGCGGCTACCGCTTGCGGCCCCGAAAGATCGGTTACAACTGCGCACATGTTGGCTTCAGTCTCATCTTGCAAAGCGCGCAATGAGATTTGGGCCGGACGCTGCGAACCATCGATCGCTTGCAGCGTGATTGGACCTTTACTCGAGCCGGTGGCGCCGGCAGCCAGCAACTCTGCGCAGAGCAGACGATCGGCGGGCGCAACCAGATCAAGCAGGGAACGTCCGGTCAACTGATCTTGCGGCAAGCCGACCATCTCGGCAAATTTACCGTTACAGTAGAGAATAGTGCCATCGGCCAGGAGGGTCAAAGCGCCTTCATTCATCGTTTCGACCAGTACCCGGTAGGGATGTTCAGCGCCGCGTAAGGTGTAGATCAACGGCCCGCGTGGCCCGTCAATCACCAGAGCATCTGCCTCGCCCATCTGTAAGGCGCGCACCAGATCTTCGAGCTCGGCGAGGCGCGCTTGCAGGCGAGCTATCTCTGCCGGACTCATCTGCAGTTCGTTTCCCATACGGCACTTCCCTATCTGTACGAGATCATTGCGCAGACGGAGGAGGGCGACTCACTGCGTAGCCCTCGCGCCTTAATCATCTTCGGTTAAGATATTCAATGCGGCAGCCACCCGCGGCCAATCAGAAGAACGCAGCTCACCAATAAATGCCGTTGGCGGGCCGGGTTCGACAACCAGCAAGGTTGGCGTGGCGATGATATGATCTTCGCGCGCTCGATCCGGTTGCTGATATACATCAATCACTTCAAGCCGATAGCGACCGGGCATATAGCGTTCGCACAACCGGCGCACGGTTGTAATCGCGCGAGTTGAACGACTGGTCGCGCCGGCGACGTACAACCGCAGTAATGGCACAACTGGCTGATTGGTAATATCCATCGGCTCAGCTCCCTGTATGTCGCCGGGGCGTCAGATCAAGACCAACCAGCACCCGTTCGGTATTCGAGAGATCGCCAACGATTTTTCGCATAGGTGGTGGCAATTTACGCACCAGAGTTGGAATGGCCAGAATGTTGTCGCTGATAGCCCGTTCGGGTTCGTGATGAAGATCGATGACCTGGACACGGTAGCGACCACCCAGATACTGATCGCAAATGCGACGCAAATTGGCAATTGCGAGCAAGCTTTTCGGAGTCTGACCGGCAATATAAAGCCAGAGATCGTACTCCGGTAGTTGATTATCCATCGCTATCCTCTTGGCTCGCGCTACGGTATCGGGCAGCGGCTAGCCGGCTCTGAGCCTGGGCACGCGCCCGCGCCTCGGTTAACACGGCATCGGTCTGCATCTCCTCTTCAAGCGCGGCAAGTTCTGATTGTAACGCTTCAATTTGCAGCGCCAACTGCCGGCGTTGCCATGCATAGCGACGCTGGCGTTGTTGCGCTTCGCGCTGGAGCAGTTCATATTCTTGCTGTTCCCTGACTTGCGCGGCAATACGCGCCGCGCCGACCAGAATATTCTCGCCGGTGGCGAAAATCTCAACCAGGGCCAGCCCCCGTTCATTCATCACCAGTTCGCGCACCTGATTTGAGTGGCGCATGCCACGTGATTTGAGCACCAGCAGACTGCGGTTTCGTTCGCCGTTGCCTTCGTGATGACGAAGCACAATCCACGTATCAACGAGCGAGGAAATGTTGACTTCGCTTTGAGTGGGGTCGGCGCCAGCATTGGTCAGGCTGGTGGCAAGCGTAGTCGCGCCAAGCGCGCTCAGGCCATCGAAGAGCCGGAAGAGCATAGCGGTAATATCGACCGGTCGCCCGATAGTGTGAAAGCCGGTGATTGGATCGATCACAACCACCCGCGCGCCGCTCCGTTCGACGGTATCGAGCATGGTAACCAGATGGGTCTCCATCCCGGCGAGCGCCGGTCGGCTGCTGATAATGTGCAACAGGCCGCGCTCGCGCCACGGCTGGAGATCAATTCCAATTGAACGCATATTACGCGCGACCTGTTCTGCCGACTCCTCGAAGGCGAAAAATACTGCCGGCTCGCCGCGCGCGCATGCCGCTGTGACAAACAGTGCGCCCAGGCTCGTTTTGCCCGAACCGGTCGGGCCGCTGACCAGAATTCGCGAGCCGCGATAATAGCCACCACCCTCGAAAAGCCGATCGAGATCGGGAAATCCGCTTGACAGGCGCTCGGTTGAAGCCGGGTAGGAGAGATTCAACGAGGTAATTGGCATCATCACGATTCCGTGTGGCCCGATAGTGAATGGATACTCGTTGACGCCGTGAGCTGAACCACGGTATTTGACGATCCGGGCTGAGCGGGTCAACACGTGTTCGGTAATCCGATAATCGAGCAAAATCACGCAATCGGCCACGAACTCTTCGATGCCAAACCGGCTCAGGCCTGGGCCGGCTCGTTCGGCGGTGATGATAGCCGTCAAGCCACGCTGGCGTAACCAGCGGAAGAGTCGTTGTAATTCACCGCGCAGAATCGTCTGATTACCAAAAGCGCTGAAGAGGGTTTCGATCGTGTCAAGCGCGATTCGCTTTGCCCCGATCCGATCGATCAACAGGCCGAGCCGGATGAATAATCCTTCGAGATCATACTCGCCAACTTCGGCTACTTCACCCTGCTCAAGGTCAATCCACTCGATCAGCAGCAATCCACGCTGTTCCAGATCGGCTACATCAATAGCGATACTGGCCATATTGAGCCGGAGATCGGCTGGACTTTCTTCGAACGAGATAAACAGACCAGGCTCACCGTAGAGTGCTGCGCCGCGAGCCAGCGCCTCAAACGCGAGCAGGGTTTTGCCACAGCCGGGACCGCCACAAATCAGCGTTGGCCGACCACGCGGCAGACCGCCGCCAGTGATTTCATCAAGGCCACGGATCCCGGTTGGCGCTTTAGGCAAGCTGACAGCGATCTTCTGTTCCACCAACCAGCTCCTCTCCTGCTTGAGCGATACCAGCCCTTTGATGAGTGACGCGCCGTTCAATGCGTCGACTTACGCAGGCTGATGCAGTCCGGTGAGTTATCCGGGTAGAGATTGTTCTGTCAGCGCGCTAAACCCAAGACTGGCCAGCTCAGCCAGCACGGCAGCCGTCTGGTAACTACCGCCATTAACCGGATCAGGATGGTACAGGCTGAGCAAACCGATGACGTTGCCGTGTTGCCGAATGGGCAGGCACATCCGCTCACCCAGCAATCCATGCGGAATAAAATGGCAGACATGACTATCACCGGCCAGACTCAAAGCCCAACGACGTTCACCCCAGCACGAGCAACGAGGCACCGGTCGATGCACGAGCGGCTCGCCCCAATGTCCAACCGGATGGACGAGATCGGTTGTGGGATTGTAGATTAACAGGGTGCCCCGGTGTCCTGGCAAGAGCGTGGCGCCAGCGTTAATAATTGCGGTATACACCTCCTGGGGTGAGCGAGCTTCACCGAGGGCATGGGCCAATGTGCCGAGCGTGACCATAGCTTTCTCGCGTTGTTCCAGGATGGATTGGAACGTATGCAATTGTCGTTTCGCGTCTTGCAATTGATTGATCACACGCTGCCGCTCACTCACATCACGGAAGACGATGACCACACCTTCGTTGGCGCCATCGTCGCCGGAGATCTGAGCAACGGTATGCTCGACCAGTAAGCGATTGCCGTTCTT
Source organism: uncultured Chloroflexus sp. (assembly GCF_937129525.1). Classification (GTDB taxonomy): domain Bacteria; phylum Chloroflexota; class Chloroflexia; order Chloroflexales; family Chloroflexaceae; genus Chloroflexus. The sequence continues at coordinate 29,183 of NZ_CAKZNK010000117.1, forward strand.
GGTCAGCAGGGTTACTGGTGGTGGCAGACCATTATCAGTGGTTGCCGTCACACTGTCGGCGGGCAACCCGGTGTTGGTTGCGATCAGAGTGTAGAAACGTGACAGCGGCCAGCCAATTGCTTCTTCAGGAGTGATTCCCAATAAGCGCGCCGCAACCGGATTGACAAAGGTGATCCGGCTCTGCGGATCAGTGACAATGACCCCGTCGCCGATACTGGTCAGCGTTGTGCGGAGATGCCGTTCACTGGCCTGAAGACGGCATTCTAACCGATGCTTATACGCGGCAACGGCAATTGCCACCTCAAGTTCACGCTCGTCAAACGGCTTCAGCAGGTAAGCCCATGGTTCGGCGAGTAAGGCCTCGCGCACTGTTTGATCGTCGGCGTGAGCAGTCAAAAATACAACTGGCACTCCCCAGCGGCTATAAATCTGGCGCGCGGCTTCAATGCCATCCATCGCGCCGCTCAGACGGATATCCATTAAAACCAGGTCAGGCTGTTGGCGCGCAACCGTGATCAGAGCTGCTTCACCACTTGTCACTACATCGAGGACTGAATGGCCAATGCGCCGTAAGGTCTGACTCAAGTCTTGCGCGATAATCAGTTCGTCTTCGACGATCAACACCCGCATGTGTCTTCTCGTAAACTTCCAGTGCAAGGATTTTGCTGGTAGTGCTAGTATACCGCGTCATGAAGGTTGGTGTTGCGGAAAGATTTCTGACCATATTCGGATAATAATGACAAGTATTGTCAACGCGACGACCTGAGACAGGCGAACATTACCCGGCAGCAGCCATCCGGTGGCAGCAAATCCTTCGCCGATCAACGTACCGGCAGCCAGGATAGCTGTTGTCGTGAGGAAGGCTGCGCCGGCAGGTTGCGGTTGGCGATAGCGCGCGCGCCAGACGATCAGGGCGATCAGCGCAGTGAATGCGGCGTAGAGCTGAGTGGGATGGCGTGATTCACCCCAGAGCTGGATGGCCCACGGCAGATCGGCAGGTAACCCATAGCCATCGCCACTGGCGAGTTGGGCCAGGGCATAGGTGAGCGCTGCCAGCGCAAGACCGGGAGCGAGCGCATCGAGGGTCGGCCAGAGCGGCCAGCCGCGTCGCCAGAGTAACCAGCCACCAAGACCGACAGCGGTGACAACGCCAGCCGGCAGCGAGAAGGCTTGCAAATCGCGTGATAGCAAAGCCCACGGATCGGCCAGATAGCTCGGCCAGGCCGCCAGAGCATACCCCAGTCGCGCGCCGACTACTCCGGCCAGAAGCGCCACAAAGACGGTCAGAGCGAGCCGTTCGCCATCAAGCTGTCGTCTGCGCGCAGCTCGTTCAATGGCTTGCAGCAATAGCCACCCGCCGAGCAGCATGATGAGGCCAGGAGTGTATATAGCGAAGGGACCAAGATTAAGCACAGGAAGCATAGAGTCTGGGAATTTGTATGTCAGCTTTTAGATCACTTTGTTATTATATATTATAAATGATTATATACTGACAATGTCCCGCAATCATTTCACACCAAATCATACAATAGAAAAAATTACGTTCAGACCATTAGAATGCGCAGCACTCTGACTGCAAACAACGCAGGTTATAGACGGGGTGGCGACAGTCTCGGTGCGTTTGCGTCGCATATCTGCGCATTGTTTACGGTTCTTGTCCGGCGAGTAATGGCTCAATCACGCTTCGTAAACTGGCCTCGCTCAACGGTCCGCCAAAGAAGACCTGGCGAATGATGCCGTTCCGATCAACGATGAAGGTGGTAGGGAGCATGCGAATGCCGTACCGGTTGGCGGTTTCACCGGTGCGATCAAGGGCAATAGGAAAACTCAGACCAAACTCGCGTTGCATGGCGTTGACCGCAGTTATATCGTCCTGACTGGTACTATTAACTGCCAGAATTGTTAACCCGCGCTCACGCTCTTCCCGGTAGATACGCTCAAATGCCGGCATTTCGGCCCGGCAAGGCCCACACCAGCTTGCCCAGAAATTCACTACCACCACGCGGCCACGCATATCGGCCAGCGAGAGTGTCTCGCCGTTAGTCAGTGGCAGAGTCAGATCGGGCGCAATGAAACCCGGTCGTGGGCTGACAAGAGCAGGTTGCGTATCCGGCGGGCGACTGATCACAATCCAGCCAATGCCAGCAATAATAAGAGCGATGGTCAACCAATCACGCCAGACTCCGGTAAGCATAGGCATCTCCAGGCGGCAGGCCAGTGTTGCGCGCCGCAACCTCGGCGAGAAACATCAAATAATGCGCCAGACCCGCATTGCAACGCAAGTCACAATTTTATGGTATCATATAAGGAGTCTGTGGCCTGCACAGCATGTAACTCTCATCACTATGATTAGGTCACGCGCATATGCAGGCGTCTTGCCGCCGCCAACTGCGTTGCAGCGCCGCCAATGGGGCGCACTGTAGGCACAGCTTCCCGTTCTCATCACTTGTGGTTGCGTTTGCAGGTTCGATACGCCAATTGATTGGCGAGGCGTACCATTCATTGCCAGGCTAACGTGGCATGGCAATAACGGGCGCGATAGCTATTGCGGAGCCTTTCGGAACAGGAATATGGAAACGCTTGAATTGTCGCTGATTACGCCAAGGGTTACCCTGATCACTGCGGCTGAAAACTATGGCCGCTTCGCCATTGCGCCTTTGCAGCGCGGCCACGGCTCGTCGCTCGGCAATGCGTTGCGCCGGGTGCTCATCTCGTCGATTCCCGGCGCTGCGGTCACGCGGATTAAGATTGCAGGGGTCATTCACGAATTTTCTGCCATTCCCGGCGTTGTTGAAGACGGAACGCAATTGGTGCTCAATATCAAAGGCATTCGTCTGCGCTCGTACAGCGATCGCGCAGTGGCGTTGCAACTAGTAAAGCAAGGCCCAGGCCCGGTCTTCGCCGGCGATATTGACGCTCCCAGCACCGTTGAGATCGTCAATCCGCAACACTATCTCTGCACCATCGACGATGAACATACGACGTTTGAGATGCAGTTGACGGTCGAGCGCGGTCGTGGTGTGCAACTGGCCGATACGGTGAGCGGGATGCCGATTGGCGAGATTGCGGTCGATGCGCTCTTTAGCCCGATCCCGCGCGTGAACTTTGTGGTGGAAGAGATTGGCGATGATCTGCTCACCGGGTACGACCGCCTGATTATCGAGATCTGGACCGATGGCACCATCAAGCCGGGTGATGCGTTGAGCCATGCTGCTCAGATTTTGAGCCAGTATTTTGGTCGGATTGTCAGTCTGAACCAGCCGGTGGAGCAAGAGCAATCACCCAATCTGCCACCGCCCATCCCTGATGAGATTGCTAACCGCACGATTGATGAACTTGGCCTAAGCACCCGTACCTACAATAGTTTGCGCCGGGCAGAGATCCATACTATCGGCCAGTTGTTGCGTCTTGACGAGCGCGGCCTGATGGGAATCCGCAATTTAGGCGCCAAAGGGATCGAAGAAATCCATCTCCGGCTGGCCGCTCTCGGCTATCGCAGTGGTGAATCTGGCGCTGGCCGGGCATCTGCCTCGCTGACCGATCAGGCCACTCCGCCCACCAATACCCCCCATACAGAGGAGTGATAACACACGCAATGGATGACAAGCGTATGACTTCAGGAACCTCCGAACAAACCGACAAGGCGCGCCGCCGTCGGCGCCGTATCAATGGTGACCAAAGCGCGACAACGGGTAGCGAGTCTCTCACTGCGCTACCTGTAAGTACCGCCACTACCACGTCTGTAGTCGAAGAACCGGTAACGATGCAGGGTTCCGGTTTGTTAGAGATTGTGCCGGATGGTCACGGATTCCTGCGTAATCCCCGGCTTAGCCCTAGCACTGATGACGTGTATGTTGCCCAGTCGCAGATCCGGCGCTTCAATCTGCGCACCGGCGATATGATTGAGGGCCGTGTGCGTCCGCCAAAAGAGGTAGAACGATATCCATCTCTGCTTTATGTTGAACGGATTAACGGTCTACCGGCGGAAGCTGCGCAGAAGCGGCCCCAATTTGAGCAATTAACCCCAATCCATCCAAATGTTCAGATTGTGCTGTCAACCGAGCCAAATATTTTGCCGACGCGCATTGTTGATGTGATTGCGCCGATTGGTCGCGGCCAGCGCGGGTTGATTGTCGCGCCGCCAAAGGCGGGCAAGACGATGCTGCTCAAGGCAATTGCAAATGGCGTTACAACCAATGCTCCCGATATTCAGCTCATCGTGCTTTTGATCGGCGAGCGCCCTGAAGAAGTGACCGATATGCGCCGTTCGGTGCAGGGCGAAGTGGTTGCAGCCACCTTCGATGAGCCGGTTGAGCAGCATATCAAAGTGGCCGAGCTGGTGTTGGAAAAGGCGAAACGACAGGTTGAGCACGGACGCCATGTGGTGATCTTGATGGATTCACTCACTCGCTTGACCCGCGCCTACAATATTGCGATGCCGCCGAGCGGGCGTACCCTCTCTGGCGGTGTTGATCCGGCGGCGCTGTATCCTCCTAAACGGTTCTTCGGTTCGGCGCGTAATATCGAAGACGGTGGCTCGCTTACGATTATTGCTACCTGTCTGGTTGATACCGGCTCGCGCATGGACGATGTGATCTACGAGGAGTTTAAGGGCACCGGTAATATGGAGTTGCACCTCGACCGCAAGCTGGCCGAGAAGCGCATCTTCCCCGCAGTTGATATTCAGCGTTCGGGTACGCGCCGCGAGGACCTGTTGCTCGATCCGGTGACACTGCGTCAGAGCTGGATGCTGCGCCGGATGGTCAGCATGTTGGGCGAGAACGAAGGCGCCGAATTGATGCTGACCCGAATGGCCAAAACGAAGAGTAATGCCGAGTTCCTTGCCTCGCTCGGCAAAGTTGGTTCATAACACTTTCTTTCACTCCAGCGTATTGCGACAACGATGACTGAGCAAACGTTCCTGAGCGGGATCGTGATCGCCGGTGGCCGCAGTCGTCGTTTTGGCACTGATAAGCGAAGGCTGCGGCTGTGGGGCGATTGTGGGCCGCGATTGCTCGATCATGCGGTTGCGCTGTTGCAGCCACTATGCGTTGAGACAATTGTTGTGCTCAATGATGCCGAGGCATGGCCTGATATACCAGCGCGACTGGTGTGCGATGAACAGCCGGGGAGCGGAGCGATCGGTGGTTTAATCAGTGGTTTGCAGGCGATGCGCGCGCCGGCAGCTCTGGTGATTGCTGCCGATATGCCACTGATCGCGCCACAATTGCTGGCTGCGCTGGCGCAGTGGCCCTTTACCGGCGATGCGCTGGCGCCAACGCTCCCCGGTCAGCCTGACCGACCGCAACCGCTGCTGGCAGTCTACCGCCAAAGCGCTTTACCGCCATTGCGCCGCGTTTTCGATCGCGGCGAGCGCCGGTTGCAGACTGCTTTGAGGTCGCTGTCCTGGGTTGATCCTGGCCCTGAACTCTGGCAACGTTACGATCCCCTCGCGCGCTCGCTGATGAATCTGAATACCCCAGATGATTTAGCCATGGTTCAGGCATGGCTGAAGAGCAATTCGCCATGTTGAAGCCCACATTCATTATCGTTAGTTGATGGTATCATGAAAGAAGTGTTATCTGGCAGGCCGTAATAACACAGGTAACATTTATGTAGTTCCGGTATGATTCTTGCAATGTCAATGCTATCATGGACATTGTAGTCCACATAACGACCGGAATGAGCACAATGCAGCAACGTTCCATCCCCAACCTGGTCTTTGATTCGGCCCTCGATCAAGGTTCGTCGGCGCTAGACGCCTTGCGGGCAAGATTGCTGGTGGCCTACGATGGCGCCTGCGCGATGAGTGGCTGTAAGGTGAGCGCTGTGTTGCGCCCGGTTTTGATCGACTCACAGGGTCCAGCAGAACCACACAATGCATTGTTATTGCGCGCCGATCTGCAAATCCTCTTTCAAGCCGGTCTCCTGACAATTGATGCCATGACGCTAGAAGTGCTGGTTGCGCCGGAGCTACGTGATAGCGAATACGGTGCTCTGGCTGGCAGACGGTTGCGCCAGCCCAGTCGCCTGTCCTTGCGCCCCGATCGTCATCTGCTGGCCGCTCACCACCGCTTCTTTCAGCTCGAACGACCGATGTCCGATATGCTCGCCGTTCAGCGTCCGTTGCTGCGCCAGATGTTGTCGGTGCAGAGTTGGGTGAATAGTATCGCGTTTAGCCCTGACCAGCAGTGGCTGGCTACCGGTTCGTGGGATGGGATGGTACGGCTCTGGCGGTTGCCTGATGGACAGTTGCAGCGCGTTATTAGCGGCAATATCGGCGAGATTAACGCAGTGTCTTTTAGCGCCGATGGCCGGTTGATTGCGGCTGCCGGTCGTCAACACGGCGCGCGTGTCTGGCGGGTGAGCGATGGTGAATTGCTGTTCCATCTCGGTGATGAACAGCGTAGTGGCGCGTTTTTCAGCGTTGCCTTTCAACCACACGGCAATGTGATCGCAACTGGCGGCTGGGAGCCGGTTGTTGGTATCTGGAATGCTGCTGATGGTCGGTTGAGCCATTCCTTGTCTGGGCATGAAGGGGTCATCAACAGTGTTGCTTTTAGTCCTGATGGCAAATTGTTGCTCTCTGCCGGTCACGATCGCGTCGCGCGGCTCTGGCAAACACAGAGCTGGTCACTGATGCGGACGATGCAATTTCACAGCGATGCAGTCTTCAGCGTGGCGTTTAGTTCTGACGGTCAACTGGCGGCGAGCGCTGGTGGTGATGGGATGATCGTGGTCTGGCGGGTTAGTGACGGTCATCCGCTGCAAATCATGGCAACCCCTTCTGGCGCTTGCTTTAGCCTTGCGTTTAGCCCCGATAATCGCTATCTGGCCAGCGCTCATTTCGGTCGTATCGCGCGGATCTGGAAGGTGCAAGATGGCACTCTATCGTGGGAACTGAGCGGTCATAATGAGAGTGTCACTGCGGTTGCATTTGCGCCCGGTGGTGATGTGCTCGCCAGTGGCAGCTTTGACTCAACCGTGCGCATCTGGTCTTATCAGTGATCATGTCAGCTCATCATTGCGCGGTGCGCCTATTCTATCGCCAAACCGATTGGATGTTTCGCGTGCTTGGCGTGATTCGCGGTTCCCAGGCTATGCATGCCGGTTTGTGGCAGCAGGCGCGCACACATCGCGCGGCGCTCCGCTCAATCGATGAGACAATGTTGACTGCTGCCCAACTGGCACCTGGTGAGTGCCTGCTCGATGCCGGTTGCGGCGCCGGCGCGAGCGCCAATAGTATTGCCGCTCACCACGAGGGGCCTGTCATCGGTCTCACTCTGGTTCCAGAGCAGGCAAAACGCGCTCGACGTGGAGGAAAAGCTCAGTTTCTCTGCGCCGACTATGCCGCTACACCGCTGTGTGACGCGAGCTGCGATGTTGTGTGGATGCTGGAGAGCATTTGTCACGCTCCTGACAAGCCGGCATTGTTGGACGAAATTGTCCGTTTGTTGCGTCCAGGCGGTCGATTGGTTATCGCCGACCGCTTTGCTGCGCGGCCTGATCTTAGCCCCGCCGAGCGTGATGCCCTCCGATCGTGGCTGTATCCATGGGCAATGCCCGATCTGGTCACGGCTGATGAGTTGATTGAACTGGCCGCTCTGGCCGGCCTGCAACTGAGTCAGCGCACCGATCTGACACTCAGCGCCGGGCCATCGCTTCGCTTTCTCGGTCACTTTGCTCAACTGACCCTGCCGGCTGCGCTGGTATTGCGCGCTCTGCGCCTGCAATCCGATCTCCAGATTGCGGCAATGCGCGGTTGTATTGCCCAGACTCACACCTTCAACGCCGGCCTCTGGCGTTACTGTTTACTGCGGTTTGACAAGCCATCTGGCCGTATCTCTCGCGAGTATACTTGACAAAGCAGCATCTTCGACAGGATCCAGCTCGCGGGGTGATGTATGGAAACGAATGGAGGAACTCACCAGACCGAGCAGTTTCGCACCTTGCAAATGACAGTCTTGATGACGCCCGATATGGCGAATTTCGCCGGCAATGTTCACGGTGGTCATATCCTGAAATTACTTGATCAGGTGGCATATGCCTGTGCGTCACGCTATTCGGGCCGGTATGTGGTGACCGTTTCTGTCGATCAGGTGATCTTTCGCGCCCGCATTCATGTGGGGGAACTGGTGACGTTTTTGGCGTCGATTAACTATACCGGCAATACCTCGATGGAGGTCGGGATTCGGGTGGTGGCCGAGAATATTACTGCGCGCACGCAGCGCCACGTGATGACGTGCTACTTTACAATGGTGGCTGTTGATGAGCATTTTCGTCCCTGTCCGGTACCACCCGTGCGGATCGAAACCGCCGAACAGCGTCGGCGCTGGATGGCAGCTCGCTTGCGGCGGGAGTTGCGTCGCGAGATTGAGCAACGGAGTCTGGAGATTCGCCAGCATCCTGAAGATTTTTTGAACGAACTTGATAGTGAACCGCATTAACCTGTAAATCCGTTGACGAACGAACGGTCTCTTCGTATACTACAGGCATGGCGCGAATTTTGATCATTGAAGACGAGACGGAAATTGCTTCTTATCTACGACGCGGCCTGAGCCTTGAAGGCTACCGGGTAGACGTGGCTTTTGATGGCGCGCAAGGCCTGAACATGGCAGCTACCGGCAACTATGATCTCATTGTGCTTGATCTGATGTTGCCGGAAGTTGATGGGTTTGAAGTGGCCCGTCGCCTGCGTGTCGAGTCAAGCATCCCGATCATCATGTTAACGGCGCGCGATGCCGTGCGTGACCGCGTGGCCGGTTTGGAAGCCGGCGCTGATGATTACCTGGTGAAGCCGTTTGCGTTTGAAGAGCTGCTGGCTCGGATCCGCGCCCAGTTGCGACGCCAGCAGGCCGGTCAGCGCCAGGATATATTACGATTTGCTAATCTGACCCTTGATACTCGTTCGCGCGAGCTGCGGGTGGGAGATCGGCGGGTAGAATTGACTGCCAAAGAGTATGATTTGCTTGAACTCTTTATGCGCCACCCGAATCAGGTGTTGACCCGCGACATCATCTACGACCGGGTTTGGAACTACGACTTTGGCGGCGAGAGCAATATTATCGAAGTGTATGTGCGTTACTTGCGCCAGAAGCTTGAGGCAAATGGCGAACCGCGCTTGATCCATACTGTGCGCAGTGTAGGCTACATTCTGCGTGAAGATGGGTCATGACACGGCGCTGACGCTCGTTCACGATTCCCCAACCCAGCAGCAACTGTGGCGCGTCACTCACCACTACAGCCTGTACAGGTGCCGGTCATTGGATATGCGTTGAGCGCGCGCAACTGCTCATCGATCAGCGAGTAGAGCCAGTCGCGCTCCTGTTCGCGGCGGTGGGATCCCAGGATTGCCGCGCGCTGTGGCTTCGGCGCGGAAGCATTCGATCTCATACCCCACTGCCATCCGCAAAGGTGCGTTCACGATTCCCCTAATGCGGCCAGCAACTGCTGCACGGCACTCACTACCGGCAGACTACCTTCCACCACTGCCTGCTCAATCACCGGCAATCGGGCACGCACCGTCGGATGGGCGAAGAAGAGCGCGCGCAACTGCTCATCGATCAGCGAGTAGAGCCAGTCGCGGGCCTGTTCGCGGCGGCGGGAGGCCAGGACGCCGCTCGCCGTAGTCTCGGCGCGGAAGCGTTCAATCTCATTCCACACCGCCGCTATCCCGTCTCCGGTGAGTGCCGAGCAGGTGCGCACCGGTGGTTTCCATCCCGGTGTCGCCGGCGCGAGGTACCGCAGCGCGTGGCGATATTCGGCCTGCGCCGCCAGCGCTCGCGCCTTATTATCGCCATCGGCTTTCGTGATGACCAGCGCATCAGCCAGCTCGATCACACCCTTCTTGATCCCTTGCAGCTCATCGCCGGCGCCGGCCAGCATTAACAGCAAAAAGAAGTCAACCATGCCGCGCACAGCAGTCTCACTCTGTCCAACGCCGACCGTCTCGACCAGCACAATGTCGAAACCGGCTGCCTCGCAGAGCAGCAGTGTTTCGCGCGTTTTGCGGGCCACGCCGCCCAAACTACCGCCCGATGGCGAAGGACGAATATAGGCATTGGGATGACGGGCGAGCCGCTCCATGCGCGTTTTATCGCCGAGGATGCTGCCGCGTGAAATGCTGCTCGAAGGATCGATGGCCAGCACAGCCACCCGATGCCCCCGATCGCAGAGCATCGTGCCGAGCGCCTCAATAAAGGTGCTTTTGCCAACTCCGGGCACGCCGGTGATACCGACCCGCAAGGCGCCGCCGGTGAAGGGCAGCAAAGCGCGCAACACCTCTTGGGCCTGAGCAATGTGCGATGTTGCATTACTCTCAATCAGGGTGATAGCGCGAGCAAGGATAGCGCGATCGCCGCGACGCACGCCATCGACGTACTCTTCAACCGTAAGCTGGCGGCGCCGAGAGCCGACTGATGGAGTAGCCGGAGCGGGCGCGCTGCCAGGCAGGCCGTCGTGACGGCTGGCAATTCCGGCCAGCACCGACAGCGCGAAGGGCATATCATCGGTAGTTGAATGCTCGTTGGTCATAACAGGTCTCTGCAATGGCTGACGCATTCCGCAGCGCTTGTTCGCAAACGCTGCCCCCGCTCTCAGTCAACGAGAGCGGGGTTGATCTGTTTGTCGATCATGGTGGCGCAGACCCACCTCTTGACATGCTAAGTGATGGAGCCTCCTTGCGCCAATCTATCATTGGGCCGGCGCAGCAACGCTGTCACCGTGCAGACGACGTTGCAATTCGCGCAGTAACTTCTCGGCGGCGACCGGAATGATGGTGCCAGGACCAAAGATCAGTGCCGCGCCATGCGCGCGCAGGAAGTCGTAATCCTGTGGCGGAATGACACCGCCGATTACAACCATGATGTCGTCCCGGCCCAGTTTGCGCAACTCTTCGACCAGTTGCGGCAACAGCGTCTTGTGACCGCCGGCCAGTGAGCTGATTCCGACCACGTGGACATCGTTCTCAACGGCCTGTCGGGCTACCTCGTCTGGGGTCTGGAAGAGTGAGCCGATATCGACATCGAAGCCGAGGTCGGCGAAGGCGGTTGCCACCACTTTCGCGCCACGATCGTGACCATCCTGGCCGATCTTGGCTACCAGAATGCGGGGCCGGCGGCCTTCGAGGGCGGCAAAAGAGTCGGCTAGCGCGCGCACGTGCTGAATCTGCTCGGCATCATTATATTCACTACCGTACACTCCCGACACTGAGCGAATGTCAGCTTTGAAGCGCCCAAAGACCTTCTCCATTGCCAGCGAAATCTCACCGAGGGTAGCCCGCGCGCGCGCCGCTTCGATAGCCGCAGCCAGAAGATTACCTTCGCCGGTAGCAGCCACGCGAGTCAGTTCGGCTAAGGTTGCCTGCACTTTGGCTTCGTCGCGTTCGGCGCGCAGCTTCTGCAAGCGCTCGATCTGCTTCTGGCGCACAGCGGAGTTATCCACTTCCAGAATTTCAATTGGCGCTTCATACTCGAGCCGATACTTGTTGACCCCCACAATCGTCTCGCGACCCGAGTCAATATGGGCCTGGCGACGGGCCGCCGCCTCTTCGATGCGGAGTTTGGGCAGGCCGGCTTCGATAGCTTTGGCCATGCCTCCCAGCTCTTCTACTTCCTGGATGTGATCCCATGCCCGCCGGGCCAGGGCATCGGTCAGCCACTCAAGATAGTACGAACCACCCCACGGATCGACAATCTTGCAGATACCCGTCTCTTCTTGCAGGTACAACTGCGTGTTGCGGGCAATGCGGGCCGAGAAGTCAGTTGGTAGAGCGATAGCCTCGTCAAGCGAATTGGTATGCAACGACTGGGTGTGGCCGAGCGCTGCGGCCATCGCTTCGATGCAGGTACGGGCAACATTGTTGAACGGGTCTTGCTCGGTCAGGCTCCAGCCCGATGTCTGACAATGGGTGCGCAGCGCCAGCGAACGCGGATCCTTGGGATTGAATTGCTTGATAATCCTGGCCCAGAGCAGGCGGGCAGCGCGCATCTTGGCGATCTCCATGAAATAGTTCATGCCGATCGCCCAGAAGAACGAGAGTCGCGGCGCAAAGGCGTCGATGGCCAGCCCCGCCTTCAAGCCGGCGCGCACATACTCGAGGCCATCGGCCAGGGTATAGGCCAGCTCAAGATCGGCGGTGGCGCCAGCCTCTTGCATATGGTAGCCCGAAATGCTGATGCTGTTAAATTTGGGCATATGGCGGGCAGTATAAGCGAAAATATCGGCAATGATGCGCATCGATGGCTCAGGCGGGTAGATGTAGGTATTGCGCACCATGTACTCTTTCAAGATGTCGTTTTGGATGGTGCCGGTGAGCTGTTCGGGTCGCACACCCTGCTCTTCGGCGGCGACGATGTAGAAGGCCATAATCGGAATCACTGCCCCGTTCATCGTCATCGAGACCGACATCTGATCGAGCGGGATGCCGTCAAACAAAATCTTCATATCAAGCACCGAGTCAATGGCGACGCCAGCCTTGCCGACATCACCCACGACTCGGGGGTGGTCAGAGTCGTAGCCACGGTGAGTGGCCAGGTCGAATGCGACCGACAGACCTTTTTGCCCCGCGGCCAGATTACGCCGATAGAAGGCATTGCTGGCCTCGGCGGTTGAGAAGCCAGCGTACTGGCGGATTGTCCATGGTTGGGTGACGTACATGGTTGGGTAGGGTCCGCGCAGATAAGGGGGGATACCGGCGGTAAAGCCGAGATGCTCGAGGCCGGCCAGGTCGGCAGCCGTGTAGAGTGGGCGCACGTCGATCTGCTCCATCGTGCGCCAGACCAGCTCGCGCAGTGGCTTGCCGGCCTCTTGTTCGGCCAGGGCCTGCCACTGCGCCAGATCGGGCGCGGGGCGCTCGTCGCGGTATGACAGGGTGGTGAAATCAGGGTTTTTCACTCAGCCACTCCTTTCAAGCGTTGCAGCCGGGCCAGCGTTTCATAACAGTTAGCGCGCAGATGGATGAACTCATCGACTCCGGCAGCGCGATACATGTCGATCAGATCGGTAGGATACCCGGCCAGGACAATGGTTGTATCGGGTCGTTGCGCTTTAATGGTTTGGGCCAATTCCGGCACAATATCGGGATAGGTTTCGTCGGTTGAGCAGATTGTGACAATTTCGGCGCCAGAGGCCAATGCAGCCGCAGCAGCTTCAGCAGCGGTAGCAAAGCCATCATTCCCAATGACGGCGAAGCCGCCGGCGGTAAAGAAGCCGGTCGCGAAGTCGGCGCGTGCCTTGTGCTGGCTGATCGGTCCCATATTGGCAAGAAAGACCGTCGGACGACGACCTGCGCGGGTCGTGTAGGCATCGGCTGCGGCGCGCAGGGCTTCAAACTGTTCGGCGGCGCGATAGGCTGACAACGATGTTACCTGCGGGGCGGCGCTATCGGCAGCAGCCAGCGCGCAGCTCAGCTCGCCCAATGTCGCGCCAGCGCGTGTGGCGGCCAGGGTAGCGGTCATTGTGCGTTGTTGCGCCAGTTCCAACAGAGCGGCGTGGCATGCTTCCTCTGAACGAGTCTCGCGCGCATGGCGCAGCTCAACGGCGCGTGCCGCATGCAACTGAACATGATCGATCTGGCGCACTTCCGGTAATTTCTCGGCCAGGTTGGGGTACATATTGACGCCAACAATCACTTCGCGTCGGTGAGCGATTGCATCGAATCGCTCAGCGCGCGTAGCGGCAATTGCCGTTTGCGGTATTCCGGCTTGCAGTGCTGCCGCCATACCACCCTGGCGTTCGATCTCCTGGAAGAAGGCCCATGCCCTGGCAGCAATCTCATCGGTCAACTTCTCGACTGCCCACGATCCGCCTGGCGGATCGATCAGGCGGAAGAAATTGCACTCCTCTTGCAGGATGACATGCAGATTGCGCGCGATCCGACGCGAAAACTCATCAGGTAAGCCCCAGGCTTCATCGAAGTGACTGATGTGAATACTCTGCGCTCCACCCATCACCGCTGCCATTGCCTCGCCGGTGGCGCGCAGCATATTGTTATAAACATCGTAGCGCGTTTTCGTCCAGGCCGAGGTACGGACGTGTAGATGCATCCGTTGCGCCGCTTCATCACCGGCAAATGCGGCAACCACGCGCGCCCACAGCATTCGCGCCGCCCGCAAACGCGCTACCTCGAGGAAAAACTGCGATCCAACCGAACAGGCAAACTGGATGCGGGGTGCTACCTCGTTAACGCTCAAACCGCGCGCTTGCATAGCGCGGAGATAAGCCACGCCGGTGGCGAGCGCGCAGCCAAGCTCTTGCGCGGCGTGCGCGCCGCTATTGTGGTAGACGTGGGTGCTGACAATAATCGAGCGCAGGCGAGGCGTATTGGCGATCGCCCATCGCGTCCATTCGGCCAGGAGGTCGTAACAGCGATCGAGTGAGGCCGGCAGCGTGCCGCTGGCGGCCAGTATCCCGAGCGGGTCTGCGCCCAGACAGCCGTGTACCTGATCGAGCGCCGCGCCCTGTTCGGTTGCGGCAGTCAGCAGGATGGCGGCAACCGGCAATGCTTGCGCGCCGGCATTGATGAATAACGCCACCCGACTCAGATCAAGTTGATCGAGCAGACGGCGCGCATCGGCCAGAGTTGCCAGTGACAACCCGCCGGCGCCGACCTGAGCTGGCGCGGCAGAGTCGGGATCGAGGCCGTGCAACGTAGCCTGATCGAGCGGTAGGTTGAGTGCCGTCAACCCACGTGGGAGATCGGCATGGGCCGCCTGATTGATTTCGGTTGCCGTTGGGTAGGGCAGTTCCTGCGCAACCTGCCAGCGTTCCAGCAGTGGCCCCAACACGCGAGTATCGCGCGTGAATGGCGCAAAACCGGGCAGGGAGGCCAGGTGTGGAAGATCGGCAATATCGGCAGCGTTGTAAATCGGTTGGAGCAGGATCTGCTCGTAGGTTTTGGTGATCAGGCGCTTTTCGAACGGCGCGCCCTTGAGGGTTTGTTCTGCCGCTGCCCGCCACGCTTCGTAAGTGGCAGGCTCAAACATATCGAATAACGGGACGTGCTGCGCCGTCGTTTGCGTCTCTGGAGCCATAGCAAAACTCCTTACCGGCAGCCCGCGTCAATCCTCGATACCGTTAGTATAACAGCAGATCGAGGCAAAAACGGGCGCAATCAACCTGACCGACGTCGGGTAAAAACTGCTGGTTCTAACCACAGGGTATCTGATCAATGCCGCTTGTCAATAGTTCATCGTAAGCGAGCGAGTTACAGTTCAATAACCTATTGCTGTCGCATTGGGAGTGGGATTATTGCTGAAAGCGGGAACGATCGCTCTTGACAAGCAAGCCGGCGCCGCGTATAGTGCGATGACGATAGATGAAAACCGGTTAACTCATATATTACATAATGGAAACTGTCACATGGGCGAAAAAGTTGTGATCGTTGAGTCGCCGGCCAAGGCGCGGACGATTCAAAAATATTTGGGCAAAGGCTATAAAGTGACCTCGAGCATGGGTCACGTGCGCGATCTACCAAAGAGTGGGCTGGCGATCGATATAGAGCACGATTTTGCCCCTTCTTACGAGATTGTCAAACCGAAAGTCGTGAGTGAGCTGAGTCAGGTGGTGCGCAATGCCGATGCCGTCTACCTGGCGACCGACCCGGATCGCGAAGGTGAAGCGATTGCCTGGCATATTACCCAGGCAGTCAAGCCGCCAAAGAAGACGCCGGTCTACCGCGTAGTGTTTCAAGAGATTACCCGCAATGCGGTGCAACAGGCGTTGCAGCAACCGCGCCAGATCGATCAGAATCTGGTCGATGCGCAACAGGCCCGGCGGGTGCTTGACCGGTTGGTCGGTTATCAGCTTAGCCCATTGCTGTGGGATAAGGTGAAGCGTGGCCTGAGCGCCGGGCGCGTGCAATCGGTGGCAGTGCGGTTGATCGTTGAGCGCGAACGCGAAATCGAAAACTTCCAACCGCAAGAGTACTGGACGATTGAAGCCGATCTGTTGAAAGTGGCAGGGGTAGCGCCACGTGATCTGTTCCGGGCAACCCTGGTCGAGCGCGACGGTAAAAAGCTGGAGAAATTTTCGATAGAAAACCGCGAGCAGGCCGAAGCAATTGTCGCCGATCTCCAGGGGGCCGGGTATACCGTTACGCGGGTTGTGCGACGCGATAAACGGCGTAATCCTGCGCCGCCGTTTACCACCAGTACCCTGCAACAAGAAGCGGCGCGCAAGTTGGGTTTTAGCGCCAAGAAGACAATGACGCTGGCCCAGCGCCTTTATGAAGGAGTGGATATTGGCGGCGATGAGGGAATGGTCGGCCTGATCACCTATATGCGCACCGATAGCGTCCAGGTAGCAGCCGAGGCGCAGGCCGAAGCGCGCGAAGTCATTGATCAGCGATTTGGCGCTGATTACCTCCCCGATCAACCGCCGGTCTATAAGACCAAAGCGAAAGGCGCGCAAGAAGCGCACGAAGCCATCCGTCCTACCAGCAGTGCCCGCGTGCCCGAACGATTGGTCAAACAGCTCGAACCTGACCTCTGGCGGCTTTACGATCTGATCTGGAAGCGATTTATTGCTTCCCAGATGGCCCCTGCCATATTCGATAGCACGACGGTTGATATTACTGCCCGGCCAGCGATTGCCACGGCGCCGCTGTACCTCTTCCGCGCTACCGGCTCAGTGCTCAAGTTCCCCGGCTTCCTCGCCGTCTACAACGTCAGTCTTGACGAAGGCGAAGAAGATGAAGATAGCGAGCGCCGTTTGCCGCCACTGGCCGAAGGTGAGTCGTTAGAACTGGTTGAGTTGTTGCCAGTGCAACACTTCACGGAACCGCCGCCGCGCTATACCGAAGCCAGTCTGGTCAAAGAACTGGAACGGTTGGGAATCGGGCGGCCCAGCACCTATGCGACCATCCTCTCGACCATCCAGGAGCGCGAATACGTCGAGATGGTCGATAAGAAGCTGGTGCCGACTACCTTAGGGCGCGTGGTGACCGATTTACTGGTTGAATATTTTGGTAACATCGTCGATTATGACTTTACCTCGGCGCTCGAACAGCAGCTCGATGATATTGCTGAAGGGGCGAAGAAATGGGTGCCGGTGCTGCGCGAGTTTTACGGCCCCTTCCGCTCGACACTCGAGACAGCTCAGCGCCAGATGCGCAACATCAAGCGCGAAGAGATCACAACTGATCTTGACTGTCCGAAGTGTGGCCAGGGTAAGCTGGTGATCAAGTTTGGCCGCAACGGTGAGTTTCTGGCCTGTTCGCGTTACAACCGTGACGATGATAGTGAGTCGTGCGATTTCACCAGCGATTTTCACCGCGACGAAAACGGTCAAATCGTGCTCGACAAGGCCAGTGCCCCCGAAACGAGCGATGTCCTGTGCAATCTCTGCGGGCGACCGATGGTGATCAAAAAGAGCCGCTTTGGTCCTTTCCTCGGCTGTTCGGGCTATCCCGAATGCGCGAATACTCGCCGGCTTGGGCGTGATGGCAAACCGGTGCCGTTGCCCGAACCAACTGGCGTGCCGTGCCCAAAGTGCGGTGAAGGCGAATTGTTGCGCCGACGCGGCAAGTTTGGTCGTCCGTTCTACGGTTGCTCGCGCTACCCCAAGTGCGATTATATTGCCAACTCGCTCGATGAAGCGCAGGCCGGTGTGGTGGTAGAGGCGGCAACCGGTAATTCCGCTGTGGCTCCTGCTACGGCAGAAAAACCGGCGCCGTCGAGTCGCAAGTCAGGTGGCAAGGCGCGCAAGACGGCGTAGAGCTGTCGGGTTGGCGCGCCCTCTTGCCTTCATCATCAGGATTAAGGCGACAGATGATGAATCTGTCGCCTTTCGCAATCGCTATGATGATACTGTGCTGCCATCGGGCACAACGGTTTCAGCGCGACGGATCTTGTTCGTGGCCTGACCGTAAATAATCTGGCGATATACCGTATAGTTGATGAGGCATAGGGCCGGAATGGCAAAGATTCCAATCCCAGGCGCCGATTGCAACGCGATCAGAAAGATGGCCACAAACCGCAGCCCCCAATTGGTAAAGCAGCCAATTCCTACCGGTACATAACTCTGCAAGCTGGAAATCAGGCTGAGCCGATAATAGATGATTGCCGGTACCACGCCAATGACAGGCACTAATCCGAGCAGTCCACTGATCAGTAACGCACGCGGCAGTTGCCGATCAAGTGTGCGGATGAACGTATTGACCTGCGCAATATCGGCAAAGGTGACAGTCGCGCACGCCGGGCATGCCTGTTGGATATCACGTTTCTTGAGCCGGGTGGCGCAGCTTGGGCAGCGGCGATTCTTGATCAGGGCAATCCTATGGGCCGCCGGGTCGGTTACCGGTTCTGGTCGTGGTTGGCCAAACATGCCCACCATGCGGGGCTGCTGGTTGAGCTGGCGGCATGAAGGGCATTCCAGCGCCGAGGGATGCATCTGACTGCCGCAACTGGCACATGCAATGAGCTGCTTGCGTTCCCGCGCCTCGAAATAACGTCGGATCAACCAGAGACTCAGCACAGTAATCCCGGCCAGGAGTAAGGCCAATAACGGGAAGAAAATCAGTACGATAGTCGTGGTAATCGCCCACCCGCCATCACCAAGCGAGAAGAGCCGCAACAGGCCGAGATGTCCGCCCGGATCCATCAGTGAAATCAACCCGATAATAGCAGCGCGAATGCCAGAGATAATCCAGATCGCGACACTGGCAATAGTTGACCAGATAATTGCGATTGGTTGGGCCAGCCATGCTAATGCCTCAGCCGGCTGCACTGCCATCGGCGCAACGGTTGCCACTGCCACGCCACCGCTCAGCAGCGCGAGCGCGTCGGGTGGCAACGTTTGCGCTAACAGATTGAGAATTTCCTCCATCTGGCTATTGACCATACCGTACTGCACTGAGAAGCCGGCAAAGGTCTTGACCATACGGTTGACAAATCCCATCATTTCTTGCGCCGTGGCGCTGCGTTCGCTTGACCACTCGTAGATGACGCCAAGCGCAATCAAGAATAGAAATGGCCCTTCAAACGCCCATGCCGGCAGATCGACTCCACCGACTTGACTCGCGAACAAGGTTGAGAACCCCATCGTTTCACGGGCGATCTGTTCGGGATTTAGCATGTGCTGTTGCACCAGGCCGCCGATGAACAGCAACACCAGAACGCTGGTGAACGGGTAGGCCGACAATGCCGGGGTTAGTCCGACCGATTGAATGAGACTGGTGAAGTGGATCATGGATTCTCCTGCATTGAACGATGATATTTCCCAATCGGTATGCGCTTACAATTCGATCTTATTTCAGCTCCTTTCTCTGCTATACTCGTTCAAGGCAGGAAGCAGACTCTGCCTTCGCTCACGAAGTCGGACGAAGAGGCACTTCGGCTCTGGCGGAAAGCCAGGCAAGACCATCTTGAGCGCTGTTTTCTCTTGCAAACATTGTCTAACGAAAGCTTTACCCGACGATATTCTGGTTGTAACAAACTCTTCAGCCAATAACAAGCCGCAAATGCTACAATGAAGTAACACAAGAGTGACACATGCCCGTATGCCGACAAGTGGTGATCTGGACTCTGAGAAATGTCCATATCGTTTGTGTTTGTCGGCGCAAGGATATACTATCTTTCGCAGGTTGATCACGGCATTGCTGACGCTGAGCCGGCATCCGGCGCTGGAAAGTCGAGCATACCTATCGCTATCACATTTGCCACCATTCTCAAGCAGTGTCGCACCGAACTTGGGTTGACGCAGGCGCAACTGGCTGCGCGCGCGGCCATTTCACTTTCTCTTCTGCGAAAATATGAGTCTGGCGCGCGGCTCCCGCCATTGGCAATGGCAGTTCGTCTGGCCGATGCGTTAGGTTTGCGCGGTGAAGAGCGTGGCGCTCTGCTCGACGCGGTTCGCTTTCAGCGGCTTCCCGCAACGAATGCCGGGAATGGGGCGTCTGCCGGTGGCGTATTGCATACCCGTTTACCGGTAGCGCCGACTCCCTTATTGGGACGTGAAGCAGCTCTGTCGGAGCTTACCCGCTTGATTCGATCGGGTTCGACCCGGCTGATCACGTTAGTCGGCCCGCCGGGGGTAGGTAAATCACGCCTGGCGTTAGCCGCCACCTGGGCGGCGCAGTCAACTTTTGTCGATGGCGCATACTTTGTTGAACTGGCTGAGCTAGACGATCCCTCTGCGGTTGCGGCCAAGATCGCGTTGCGCCTGGGGATTACCGGGGAGGATGTGGAAGCGGCAATACTGTCGTTTCTATCTCAGCGTTCTCTTCTGCTCTGCCTTGACAATTTCGAGCATCTCACGACAGCCGCGCCATTGCTTGCCCGGATCCTCGCTGTGGCGCCTGGTATTATTATTCTCGTGACCAGTCGGGTACCGCTGCGCTTGCGGGCCGAGACTCGCGTGCGGGTGAAGCCGCTGGCATTGCCGACAAAACGGCATCTCAGTGCAGTCGTCTCGGCGCCGGCCATCCGCCTGTTTTGCGAACGCGCCCGGGCAGTCGAACCGTCGTTTACACTCAATGCCGCCAATGTCGAGGCCGTAACGTCGCTTTGCCATTTCCTTGATGGGGTGCCACTGGCGATAGAGTTGGCCGCAGCTCGCATCGATACGCTGGAACCGGCTGCGATTCTGGCCGGTCTCAGGGATAATTTAGACGATCTCGACAGTGGTTTTGCCGATCTGCCCGCACATCAGCGTTCGTTGAATGCCACCATTGCCTGGAGTGAACGAATGCTCTCGCCGGTAGCGCAGCTCTCATTCGCCCGATTGGGTGTGTTTCGGGGCGCGTTTGATGCCACTGCTGCCGATGCGCTCGGTGTGGCTGAGTTAGACCAACTGGTTGAAGCAGGACTTGTTCAGTCTGGCGAGCGTGGACAGTTTCGGCTGCTGGAAACTATTCGGGTCTACGCCGACACTCGTTTGCAGAATCTGCCTGATTCCGCTGTAACCTACCTGCGTCATGCCGCTCACTATGCCGCATTTGCCGAGGCTGCCGGACCTATGCTTGAAGGTGCTTCAGCAGCCAGCATCCTCGGTCAAATCGACGATAATCTCCCCAATCTGCGCGCGGCGATCCGCT
>NZ_CAKZNK010000118.1 GCF_937129525.1 uncultured Chloroflexus sp.
CAGGCAATGCAAGAAATGGCTCGCGTGCTAAAACCCGGAGGATACCTGATTCTGTCGGTGCCTTTCCTGTATCCGATACACGAAGCCCCCTTCGATCACTGGCGTTTTACCGCTTATGGCTTGAGCAAGCTATGTCGAGACAACGGCCTGGACGTAGTGAATATCTGTTCAAAGGGTGGGGTGTTTGTTGCCATGCTTGTGCTTATGCACAACATCGTTGTGCGCATGGTCAATCTGGTGAGCAAGGTTTGCCATTGCGATCCTCCGCTGTACTATCGACCTGGTACGCGGCGACTGCTCTGCTTGCCGCAATGTGTGGTATGTAGGAGTGTCGCGTTGGCTCCGTCGCAGAATTGTTGGCAATGCGTTCTTTAGCAAAGGATTGCAATCGCTGGCATGTAGCCTTAGCCGTTATGGGATTATAGAAGAGATTAATCAGTGGCTAACTTGTGGCTACTTAATGGTTGCACGTAAATCCTCTAAGGATGGTAGACTGGCATGAAAATCAAGCTGCGCTGGCTCGAATATATCTGGCATGTCGTAGCATTCACGCTGTTATCAGGCGCGTTTGTATCACTGTGGCGCGGAGAAAGAAGTTCTGATCCCGTTCAGCAGGCTGTGCTGTTGTTTTCCTTTGCCGGTCTGGTATTGTTGCTGGCTCAGCCCCGATCTGCTAGCGCTATCGCTCTCAAAGGCTGGTTGCTCTGGTTGATAGTTGGGTGGGCTTTTACCTCACTGCTCTGGTCGCAGAGTCCCGATCTGACGTTCCGGCGCAGTGTCACGCTACTCCTGGCAACATGCTACGGTCTGTTGCTCGCGGTGCGCTATCCATTGACAACCGTCCTCTACTTACTGGGTTCGGCTATGGCCATTATCGTCATTGCCAGCGCTATCAGTATCGGGGTCGGCGCTGAATGGTCGGTCATGGGATATCCGCATCCGGGGGCTTGGCGAGGTATTACGCTTCACAAAAATCATCTGGGGCTCACATGCGTACTGGCGTTAATTGTCGCGGGAATACTAACCCAAGTATCGGCTATGCCATGGCGGCTGTTTTGGGTGGGTATTGCTTGCGGAGCAGTGGTTCTTGTCATTGGATCGCGTTCGGCAACTGCGATCGCTGTAACAATTCTTACAGTGACAACCTGGTTCGTCCTTAAAACGGCAATTTACTTCTCAGGTTGGGATCGCCTGCGGTTATCTTTTCTCGGCGCAAGTCTCATCTTGCCGGGTGGAAGTTTGCTATTTCTCAATTTACCAGAACTGCTCAGTTTGTTGGGAAGAGATGTATCGTTGACCGGACGATTGCCCTTATGGTCAGCACTCTGGTCGATTGGTTGGCAGCGACCGCTGCTCGGTTATGGGTTTGGCGCATTCTGGCTCGATACTGGCCAAGAGATGGAAGTAGACATCGCCTTAATGCGATTACGTTTCGGGTGGGCATTACAGGCACACAATGGCTACCTCGATATCTGGCTAGAACTTGGTCTTGTTGGGTTACTGTTAACACTCATCGTTCTGCTTATCGTTTTATGGCGTTCGCTGAAGTTGATCGATACGCCTGGTATACCCTTTGGCGCATGGTTTATTGTTCTGTTCATTCCATATTTACTGTTCATAAATATTGCGGAAGCAAGACTTTTAGAACCAAATTTAGGGAAGTCTATTCTATGGATTATGCTCTCATGCTGCTACTTTTGGGTAATGAATAGATATGTCGCTTCGAGATAGTGTCATGCAGCGAACCATTCTTGCTTTTTGGAATCAGCCTTTTGCTCTTTCTGAAACATTCGTTTACAATCAAGTGGCCAGACTGAGCCGATACGAGGTCGCTATACTGGGGGCCAAGCTGCCGCCGCCACCACGGATTGAGCCGACAAATCAGCCGATGTATTTGATCAACCGACTCGATGCAGCGGGGTGGTGGCGTGAACTCGTATTCAAAGGTCTCGGAAGGGTTCCAAACGATCTCTGGCAGTGGCTGCAAAGGATACAACCGTCCCTCATTCATGCTCACTTTGCTCCATACGGCGCAATCGCATTACCACTTGCGCGGCAGACGAGGCTGCCGTTACTGGTCAGTGTGCATGGTACCGATGTCTCAATGAATGATGCCGCGATCTGGCGTTCATCGTATATGGCCCATCGCTTCTACTTGCTGCGCCGACGCGCGCTCGCGCATCAGGTCAGCCGGGTCATTACCCAGTCGGATTTTCTCAGCCAGATTGTCACTGCGCGACACGGCGTGCCGGCAGAAAAGGTGGTATGTATTCGGTATGGAATCGATTTGTCCCGCTTTCGACCGGCGCTGCAGTGCTCAGAGTGGGGACACATTCTGTACGTCGGTCGCCTGATAGAACGCAAGGGGTTACCTTTTCTCATCGAGGCGCTGGCTCGTTTGCGCGGTCGTTTCCCGGATTTACGACTCACCGTTATCGGTGATGGGCCGATGCGTGCCGATTACGAGGCGCAGGCGCACCATTTGCTGGGTGATCGGGTAACGTTTCTTGGCGCGCAATCCAGCGCGGTAGTGCATTCGTATCTGGAACGCGCGTATGCCTTCTGCATGCCCAGCATCACAATGCCCACTGGTGAAGCAGAGAGCCTTGGTGTCGTCTTTCTCGAATCGATGGCCATGCAGGTGCCGCCGGTTAGTTTCCGTAGCGGTGGCATACCTGAGGTAATCGTGCATGGTCAGACCGGCTTTCTGGCCGAGGAACGCAATGTCGCCGAGTTGTCGTACTATCTCGGCCTACTCCTCGATCAGAGGAATCTGCGCAATAGCCTGGGAGAACAGGGACGTCGTTGGGTGGAACAAGAGTTTGATCTGGTTAAGCAGAATCAGAAGCTGGAGGATCTCTATGACGAAATTATTGCCGAACGGTCAAGTAGATATCAGCAGTGGTAAGACTCTTGCCTATCTTTGCGGATCGCCAATGGTATCCACAATATTGGGGCGAGGAATGTCTGGACCATCCGCTCACGTGCGCGGGGTGATCAAAGGATTTCAGATGAATGGCTGGCAGGTTTGTACTTATGTAGTGGGTGATATGTTATCGCCATCATCTTCAAAAGTAACCGACAGGATCACGAAATCTCGATTAAAGTTGTTGTTCAATGATTTGATTAGAATTTGGATGAATATCATAAATCAGGAAATTTGTTATAGAAAATTCTTGCATGTAGATTGGGTGTACGAAAGATATGGCGCTTTTCAAAGTCTAGGCACTAAACTGCATCGTCGTGGTATTCCTTGGATTTTAGAGGTTAATGGGTTGTTTTTTTCTGAGTCTCTGAACGATCGAAAATCTATATTTTTGAGTCGTCTCGAGTATCAGTCGATGCGTCGCGCTTGTCTCGAGTGTGATGCAATAGTTACTGTTAGCGATGGATTGGCAAGAGCGTTGTGTCGAGAATTCGGTGTTGCTCGTGAAAAAATTCTGGTAGTGCCTAATGCGGTTGATACTGATATCTTTGATCCCTCACAGACTCAACCCATTCGGGAATTCACTGATCCTACGATTGGTTTTGTTGGTTCATTCATGCCTTGGCACGGAATAGACTTATTATTGGAAGCTGCTAGCAGATTGAAAAGCAGAGGTTGTGATATAAGGTATACTCTGGTTGGTGATGGGGTAATGTTTGAACGGTGTAAGCAGTTATGCACTGAGTTACGGCTGACAGATGTTGTTAGGTTTGTCGGAAATGTTGCGCCGCGAATCGTTCCTTCTTACATCGCAGGATTTGATATATGTTTTGGTATGCAGTATCCGAGAAAAGATGGCATTCTTGCTAGCTCGTCTCTTAAAATATTCGAATATGCAGCGATGGCAAAACCAGTCATTCTTTCTCAGGTTGAAGCAGATCAGATAGGGTTTGCCGATGGCATTTCCTGTTTTGTTGTCAATGGCACGAGTCTGGAAGAGTTAATACAAACATTTGAGTTAGCATACTATAATCGAGCACGTTGGGCAGAGATGGGGAGAAAAGCCCGTGAACTGATCGTTTCACGGCATACCTGGTCGGTGCGAGTCAAAGAGATGGCGGAAGGTCTTAAGGCTATTCTTGACCGCAATGTAAAAATAGGCTCTCAATAAAATTGATATAGAGCATTTCGTTATGATAAACCGTATTGATCTGCTGGGCGTAGGTGTAGATCCTCTGACAATACCAGCTCTTATTGATGTCATTGCCGAGGCAATCGCGCGCCGTGAACGCTGGATCATTGCCCATCATAATTTACATAGCGTTGTCTTATTCCAGCGCGATCCAAAGATGCGTGCCCTCTATGCGCAGGCGCGAATTGTGTATATTGATAGCATGCCCTTCATCTATTGGGATCATCTACTAGGGTATTCTGTTCGTCGTAATCAGCGGATAACGTTTGTTGATTGGTGGGATCCTAATTATAGCAACTGCTGCAACGGAGGGCTGGCGGGTCTTCTATCTGGGTGGAAAGCCAGGAGTTGCTGCAAAAGCTGCCGGGCGCTTGCGACAACAGTATCCATCGTTAGTTATTGATACACATCACGGCTACTTGCAATCGGCTGATCACGATTGGGTGCTGAACACCATTGCCTCCTTCCAACCTCATATCTTGATGGTCGGGATGGGTATGCCGCGTCAGGAACACTGGACAATCGATCATCGTGATCGTATTGAGGCCAATGCAACCATTATGGTGGGTGCTGCATTCGATTACATAGCAGGTACTATTCCTACCCCACCGCGCTGGATGGGTCGGATTGGGCTGGAATGGCTTTATCGGTTGCTCAGTGAACCGCAACGATTGGCCAATCGCTATCTGATCGAACCATGGGCATTATTACCGCTGATGATCAGCGATGTGTGGCAATGTGTGCTATGTCGTAAGATGTAGTAGGTGTTGAGTCTCGTATCCTTCCCATACAATGGTGAAGCTGGCGCTGCGATTTGGCGAGTATACCAGCAATGTTGCATGCGGGATATAGAAACATTCATGAGTCCCCATGAGCTTGCAATAAGCGTTGAGGTGTGATACTATTATGAGCGCTAGACCTGAACACAGGAAAGGGGAATGAGATGACGGAAACAAATCCAAAAATGCTATCCAACGTTGGAGATGATGAATTTGATTTGAAGCCTTACATACTTGCTCTTCTCAATGGGTGGAAAATATTGCTTGGCGCCGGTTTGCTGGCTGCGGTTGCTGTTATCGCTTACTCCATTGTTTCTTCTTTGCTACT
>NZ_CAKZNK010000119.1 GCF_937129525.1 uncultured Chloroflexus sp.
GCGACGGCGGTAGGGCCGACGGGCACGGCGACGGCGGTAGGGCCGACAAACACAGCGACGGCGGTAGGGCCGACGGGTACGGCGACGGCGGTAGGGCCGACGGGCACGGCGACGGCGGTAGGGCCGACGGGCACGGCGACGGCGGTAGGGCCGACAAACACAGCGACGGCAGTGGGGCCGACGGGTACGGCGACGGCGGTAGGGCCGACGGGCACGGTGACACCAGTGGGGCCGACGGGCACGGTGACACCAGTGGTACCAACGAGCACACCAATCGCCACGGCAACGCCGACCCCCCAGCTTCCACCGAATGCGCCGGGTATCATTCCCGATCTGGTGTTGACCAAATCGGTGGCGCCTGAGGTTGCTCAAGTCGGCGATCAGGTGGTGTATACCCTCACGCTTACCAATGCAGGCGGTGCGCCGGCCTTAAATGTAACGATTGCCGATCAGTTGCCGTCCTTCCTGCAACTGATCGATACTCAAGCCTCCAGCGGTGTTGTGCAGATCAACGGCTCAGCGGTAAGCGTAAGCCTGCCGTTGCTTAATGTCGGCGAGACGGTGACTGTCACCATTCAGGCTGAAGTAGTGGCTCTTCCGCTACCGCCCAACAATACAAATGTGGCAATAGCGCGTAGCACCGACACCGAAATCACTACCGATAACAACACAAGCAGTTCAATCCTCCAACCAACATTGCCGGATCTGGTTCTGGCAAAATCGGTTGATCCGGCGGTAGCGCAAGTCGGTGACCGAGTCGTTTACACCCTGGTGATCAGCAACACCGGCTATGCGCCTGCCAGCGATGTGGTGCTCATCGATGATCTGCCCGCATTTCTCACCGTTGCCGGCGCAACCACTACAGCCGGTGAGGTAGAAATTACCGGTAACCAGGTGACGGCAAGGGCTGCGGCGCTCGCTCCCGGTGAGATGATTGTCGTGCAGGTAGCTGCGGTTGTCACGGCTGAGCCTAATGGCGCAAATACGGCTACCGTGCGGTCGAGTAACACCGAAATTACTACCGATAACAACACTGGCAGGTCGGAATTGCGAGCCGTGCTGCCAACTGTTTCACCTGAAACCGCAGGCGATTCAGCGCGACCTTCTATTATGCCTCAAACCGCAGGCGATTCAGCGCGACCTTTGTTCGTTCTTATCGGGCTGGCCATCATTGCGATTGGATTGGGCGGTTTACTGTACCGCCGCTCGCATCGCTGAGTGACATTGTTGTATGCGGCGACTCCTGCTTATCATAACTGCATGTGCCGCTCTGCTCATCACGGCTGCGCCAGCGTCGCTAGCGCAGCCAGAGTCTGCTCTCACGCTGATACCCCTCTCTGACGGGGTGGAAGTGCGCTGGCAGTGGCATGGTTCGTTTGCGGCGCAACGGTTTGCCTTGTACCTTGCCCCAGGGGCAACGGCCAGGCCCGAAATCCGCGCGCTCGATGATCAGGCGTTAGCCACATCACCCGCGCTGTCAGAATTGCCGGCAATGAATCTGGCAGGTGAACTTCGCCCGCCATTGCCCGAATTTACTCCAGACCCGCCGCCGGCGCCGTTGCGACTTGTAAGTGAGGGGTGGCAACGTGGCGCTCGTATAGCCTTGTATGAATTGTCGCCATGGTTCCTGAAGGATGGTGAACCACGACTGACATTGCGTCTGGTTGCCCGCATTGCCAATGCTTCACTGGAACCGCTGCCACTGACTGATTCTCCTGGCCTGAGCAGTGTCCCTGCGCCGCATCCATTGGCTGCGCGTGAGGCGTGGATAATCGATGTGTCCGCTGAGGGAATTCAGCATATCAGTGCCGATATGCTGCGCGCTGTTGGGCTGGATCTGAATGATATCGATCCTGCTCGGCTACGTCTGCAACGCCATGATCAGGTTGTGCTGATTGAACCGATCATTGCCGGCTCGACCGTAACAGCGATTCGCTTCTACGCTCCATCACCCGGTGATCGCTGGTCGGCAATTGACCGCTACTGGTTAACGGTCGAGCCAACCGGCAGCGCTGCCGTGATGTCTACCCGCTCGGCCCAACCCCAAGCTGGCGACGTGACGGGAAATATCCGGGTTGAGGGAGCCGGGTCGCTCATCCCGCCTGGCATCTACGAATCGACGCTGTCCGGTTTTGATGGTGATCACTTCTTCAGCCGTCAGCTCGATGCGGCAGCGGGCGCTCCGGTAACGACCACGATTGCGTTGTCTTCCACGCTGCCATTCGCTGCTAGCGGTTCGATGACAGTTACCCTGGAACTGGCGACCCTGGAGAAACATAGTGGCGCTCATCGGCTCCGGATCCAGGCTGATAGTGGCTGGAGTGCGCTGATCGAGTGGAGTGGCGCCGGTATGTATCGTCCGACACTGACTCTACCGATGCCTGCTCCGGTGTTAACGGTGACTCTCGATCCGGTGACGGTTGTTGACCGCGTGTATCTTGATCGAGTGATGTTTAACGCTCCCGCCATTCCCGCCTTTTCCAATCGCGGCGCGATCTTCATCGGTCAAGCTGGACGGTACTCTTATCCACTGACTGGCGCGCCTGCCGATGTCACAGTGTACGATGTGAGTAATCCCAACCAGCCAGTTCGGCTCGTGTTCAGCGGCACTGCTTTCACCGACGATGTTGCCACGCCGCGTCGATACCTTGTAACCGGTACCGATACTCTGCATACGCCAGTGGTTACGCGCTATCAGCCGGTTGATCTGGCGACTCCGCGCAATGCGCGCGCCGTCTACATCGCGCCGCGCGCATTTCTTGGCGAACTGACACCACTGCTTGCGCATCGCCAGAGCCAGGGTTGGCCGGCAGTAGCAATCGCAGTTGAAGACATTTACGCCGGATGGAGTGGTGGCGAACCCGATCCAGGCGCGATCCGCTCGTTTCTGCGCTATGCCATCGCAACGTGGTCACCGGCTCCGGCAGCAGTCATTCTGGTCGGTGATGGCAGTTCAGATCCACGTGATTATCTGGGTCGTGGTTGGCCAACCTTCATTCCCCCTTATCTGGCAGTGGTGGATCCCTGGTTGGGTGAAACCGCCTGCGAGAACTGTTTTGTTCAACTCGATGGCGATGATCCGCTCGCCGAAACGCTCTTTCTGCCCGACCTGTGGCTGGGTCGATTACCGGTGAAGTCGCCATCCGAATTGCGCGATCTGGTGGCGAAGCTGCTGGCTTACGAGCGCAATAATGGCGCAATCTGGCAACGCCACGCGATGTATCTTGCCGATAATCCCGATGCAAGTGGCGATTTTGCCGCTCTGCTCGATCAAGCCATTGCCCGCCAGCCGGCCAACACCGACACTACCCGCGTCTACTACGATCCGGCAGGGCCTCCTGGTCGCATCGCCAATGCAGTGAGCGCGCGTCAACAGGTTATCGCCACGTTTCAGCAGGGCGCCGGTTTGCTGGTCTACGCCGGTCACGGTCTTCAGTTCCAATGGGCCTTTACCGACGCCAACGTGAGCGAACCATTCCTGCTCAACGTTGATGATGCTACCGATCTGCGAAATGCCCCGGCGCTGCCGGTTGTGCTCAGTATGACGTGTCTGACTGGCGCATTTCAGACCCCCTCTTTCCGCGGCACAACCATTGACGAAGCGCTGCTGCTCAATCCAGCCGGCGGCGCGATTGCTACCTGGAGTTCAAGCGGTTTTGGCGTCGCTTACGGTCATCGCCAACTGCTTCTCGGCTTTGTCGAAGCCTTGTGGGCAGCCGGTTCGCGGCGACCGTTGCTTGGCGAGCTGACCCATGCCGGCTACCGTTCCCTTGCCCTCAGTGGCGCAGCGCCAGAGACGCTGCGCGCGTTCCTTTTGCTCGGCGATCCACTCACACCGGTTACCGCGCAACCACTCTATCGAATTGATTTGCCGTTACTGCAACGCTGAACGGTTCGCCTTACGGATTGGTGGCCGGCGGTTCAGCAGGTTGCGCTGATGGGGTTTCTTCCGGGGTGGCCGGTCTTGTCTGGTCAGCCCGTACCCAACCGATAAATCGTTTGTCGCCAACCCGCACCATGGCTTCATACCAATCATCCTGCTGATTGAACACAAAGACCCGACTATCGGCTGGCGCATTGGCCAATGCGCGCGCTGTGTCTGATGGTCCGGCCCGCACTACAGTTTCGACCCGGGTGTAAAGGATCGGCCATTCGGGGGGCAACAACGCTGCGCCATCATTGGGATCGCGCTGGTTCAGATATTTTAAAATCCCCTCGGCAATTCCTCGCGCTGCCAGATCGGGCCGCGCCACAATAATCTCACGGTCAGCCGCATTGGTTAAAAAGCCGGTTTCGACAATGATTGCCGGTGTGGTGCGCGCGATAGCGTGGGTGTGACGCCGATAGTTGAAGACGTAATACCCGCGCATATTAATCGTGATTCCATTGCGATCCTCTGGCAGACCCGTGATGACGCCGTAAGTTGATGCCACTGCCTCCAGCAACATCCGACTCGCCGCCGAAGTCCGCCACGGCGTGGCAATCTTCCACCCCCGCGCCCCTTCTACCGAACCGTCAGCGTGAATCGCCACGAACGCATCGGCATCATACGAAGGGGGAACGGTTGCCGGTAGCAGATCAACTTCCACTCCAGCCGCTGTCAAAATGTCGCGAACTCGCACTGCTATCGCCTCATTGACCTGCGCCTCGGTAATCCCGTTCCAACGCGCCCCTGTTGATGTGCGGAGATGCGCCTGTTCATCGGGCAACTCATTTGAGCGCAGATGTCCGATCTGCAAGCCTACCCGCGGCGGTGTGCCTGGCAAGCGCGGTGTCGGTGTCGGAATGATGCCGGGAACCGTCATTGGTGTCGGAGTTGGTGATGGAAGAGCCGGTTCGGCAACGACATCGCTCACCGGTAGCGCAGCTTGAGCGACGCGGGCCGGTGATGCTGTCGGTGATGGTTGGTACGTTGGCGAGGGTAACGGTTCCGGAGGCGTGGATGGCGCTGTGGTGGCCGTCGGTAGCAAAGCTTCAGCCGGTTGCAGGTCGGGGGCCGACGCGCAGGCGGACACTATGAATAAGTGGAGTAAAATAATGGCGAGTGACTGTCTCATTGCTTCTAATGACATTCCTTTGCAAACATGCTCGCAGCAAAGCGCGATGGCGCAATGTTAAACAGGCTATTCGGATCATATCAGCAAAATTGCAATCGTTGTTAGAGAAATTGGTGAGAAATCAGTCAAAGGAGCACAGCTATGCTAGTGGTAAAGGTAGGCGGCAGCGCCGGCAACGACTACGACGCGCTCTGTGACGATATTGCCGGGCGCTGGCAGGCCGGCGAGCGAATGGTGCTTGTGCATGGCGGATCGGATCAGACTAACCGTCTGGCCGAGGCGCTTGGCCATCCGCCTCGTTTCGTTACCTCGCCGGGAGGCCACACCAGCCGCTATACCGACCGCCGCTCGCTCGAAATCTTTATGATGGCAACCGCCGGTCTGATCAACAAACAACTGGTCGAACGGTTGCAAATGCGCGGTGTCATGGCGCTTGGCTTGAGCGGTATCGATGGGCGATTGCTGGAAGGAAAGCGAAAATCAACCATCAGAGTGATCGAACAAGGTCGCCAAATGATCTTGCGTGATGACTGGACTGGCACCATCGATCGGGTCAATGTGTCGCTGTTGCGCGCGTTGCTCGATGCCGGCTATCTGCCAGTTGTGGCGCCGCTGGCCTGTTCTACTGTCGGTGAAGCGGTTAATGTCGATGGCGACCGCGCCGCCGCGGCGATTGCTGCCGCGCTGGGCGCTCAGACGTTGGTGTTGCTGTCAAACGTGCCCGGCTTGCTGCGCAACTTTCCTGATGAGGCGTCACTGATCAGCCACATCCCCCGCGCCGACCTTGAATCGTATCTCGATTACGCCGCCGGGCGCATGAAGAAGAAATTGCTTGGCGCTCAGGAGGCCCTGGCTGGTGGCGTGCAGCGGGTTATTCTGGCCGACGCCCGCGTTCCGGCCAGTATTTCACAGGCCCTGGCCGGTGGCGGCACGCATATTG
This sequence comes from uncultured Chloroflexus sp., assembly GCF_937129525.1. Lineage (GTDB taxonomy): Bacteria > Chloroflexota > Chloroflexia > Chloroflexales > Chloroflexaceae > Chloroflexus. Next base: position 5,998 of record NZ_CAKZNK010000119.1, read on the forward strand.
ATTGATCTCCTCTTAGAGAATGCTCGATTCGGTTCAGACCGGAAGTCTGGTGATTGTCGTCAGTTGCGATGATGTATCGTAGCGATGTGGCACTACCGTCCATTGATAAACGCCTGCACCAGCGCTGCTACCGCGCCGGGGCGTGGTGTCAAGGCATAGGGGTCGGCTTCGTTTAATCCTTCGTAAACCCCGTCAGGCCCCAGGGCAAATCGCTCGATGGAGCTCAGGTTCACATCGCGCAATGACCACGCCAGCCCGAGCAGATCATCGGCGCTCAGGTCTGTGCGAATGTGGGGGCGGAGCGCAGTGGTCACGTGCGCGGCCAGCTCGATCTGCCGCACCGGATCATGTTCGCGGATACGACGGGCAATCGCCAGGATGATCATCTGCTGGCGCGCTTCGCGCGCATACGCGCTATCGGCGTGGCGCGTGCGGCTCAAAATCAAGGCCTGTTCGCCGTTGAGCCACTGTTTGCCTGCCGGAAAGTAGACCGTAGTGTAACCGTAATCCATTGTTGGGTAGGCCGGGTCGTAAATTGCCTGTTCGAGTTCAATCTCGATCCCACCGATAGCGTCAACCGCAGCGGTAAAACCGGTAAAATCGACCCACACGATATGATCGATCCGCAGCCCCAATAGCGTGCTGACCGTTCGCCGCGCTAGCTCCGCGCCGCCGATGGCCGGGTTCATTTCACCGTAGACTGTTGCGCTATTGATCCGCCCATACCCGTAGCCGGGAATTTCAACAATGAGATCGCGTGGCAGCGAGAGCAACGCTACTCGCTGCCTTCCTGGTTCGATCCGTATCAGCATGATCGCGTCAGCGCGAGTGGCCCAACTCTCGCCAGGTCGCCGATCACTGCCCAGCAACAACATGTGAATGACATCGTTATCGTCTGGCAGACGCGCGCCAACCGTCGGTATCAGGGTTGGTACCGGCGCTCGGCCATCAATAGCCGGCAATCGGATCGGAGTGGACGATGCCGCAACAGACACTGCGAGCGTTGCCGGGGTAGGTGAAGGCAGTGCCGGACTTGCGGCGCTGATGACGGTGGAATCAGCAGGGGGTAAAGCCGGTGAAGGCGATGGCTGCTGAGTTGGTGGCTCTGTGGTTGGCGGCGAAGGCAGGATTGTCGCAATCGTTGGCGGCGTAGCGAGCGATGGTGAAGGCAACTGCATTGCGGCGACATTCTGCTTAATAGTCATCGCTGCCAGCACCACCCGCCCCGTCTGAAAGCCCAACCAGCCGGTGAACAGCGCCAGTAGCATGAGCAGGACATATGATCCATACCGCCGTTGCGGTGATCGGGCCGGCAGCGGCTTCGCCAGCAGAGCAGCTAACAGTGCCCGATCTGACGCTTCTGCCAGCGCGCGGCACCGCGGGCACTGGGCTAAATGATCGCGCAACCGCAGTTCTGTTGTCGATCGGGAACCTGGCCGAATGCCTGCGGCAATCAAGGCGCGCGCTTCACTACAGGTCATAGAAGTGCAATCTGATCACCGGTTGCAATGTCTGATCTGACAATGCCAGTGATCACATCCAGATGCATACCAGAACAATGGCAAATGAAGTAATATGCTGAGTTGTAGTATACCATTCTGCATTTCTATCTGCTATCATAAATCAACGCGGGCTTCAACAGCCTTTCGTCTAAAGCAAGGAGGATTTTTATGCGACTCTCCCGCCAGTTATGGTGGATCGGTGTGCTGGTCGCGATCGTGGGTTTGGTGGCACCGACAGCAGCGGCGCCCGTTCGGAATAATATCGTCAATGTGGATCAGTTTGGTGATGAAGCGGATTTGCCTCCCAATCTCCTCAGTGACGAAGAGATTGAGCGGATCGACCGATTGCAAAATGGCGCTTCTTCACCGCTTGCAATCAGCGAAATGAGCCCGGACGATGCAGCGGTATTCATCAGCTCCAGGGAAGGTTTCGCTTTCCTCTCTATCGAAACCGGTGATACCGTGCCGGTCGATGCGTCCGTGTTCGATGTCGTTGTCCCTCTTCCCTTCCTCGGAGTGGGGAGCTTTAGCTGGCAAGATGACCGCACCCTTGGCGTGCTGGCGATCAACTTTTTCGCCACCGGCCTGCAAGATGCGCTGGTTGCGCTGTTGATTGACCGTTTTACTGGCGAGATAAGCGGGTTTCCGGTTGGCATTCCTGACGAAAATATCGGCATCGTCTCGATCTCGCCCAGTCTGACCACCTGGCTGATTGTGCGTGAGCCGCCGGAAGCTGAGGATGAAGTGGCAGTGGGCAGCGTGACGCCATTCACCAAACGTTATACCTTTGGGTTGCCGGCGCCGATCGCGGCTCGCGCCAATCGGATCGAGCTGCCGGCGCGGGTTCAAGCGCGGGTTGATCGCTTCCGGCAAAGCCATGCCGATCTGCTGGCCCGCTTCCTCTTTCAAGAGCAGACCGATGGCGCTACAGTTGAGGCAACACGCGCGCCGTATGACCTCTTTCTCTACGATGTAACTACAGGTGCAGAGCGTTATATCACCAGTATTCCTTACGCTTCTGCCTTGCTCAACGATACCTGGACTGCCGATTCGTCCCAACTGGCAATCTCATTCTATGGCGTGCCCGATGCTGAGGGGCGCGCCGCCTATTTCGGGGCGCTCTTCTCAGAAGAGATCTATCGCGATGCCAGTGGCAATTTGCCACCGCGCCAGAATCCGTTCATCCAGAATAACAATACCTACGTGATCGATGTTGCCAGCGGGCAAACCCAGGTTATTCGCCCCGATACCGCCGCTGGCGCGCCAATTCTCGAAGCGCACGATTGGGCGCCTGGTGGACAGTCGCTCCTGATCAAAGCTCACCATCCGGCCTATCTCAAAGGCCGGGCGCATCCCGTCTACAATCCGCGCTTTGCCAGCCGCACCAGTTTTCGCTTCTACGACCGCGATAGTGATGGTCAGTTTCGCCAGACCGGCACTTTCGAGCATCCGATGCTGTCGGGTGGTGATGTTCTCTTCGCGAGCATTGCCGATTTTGTTAGCCCTGATGAAATGATTCTGCGCGGTTTTACCGGCAATGATCGCCATCCCTACTACTACAATCGCGTGTCGGGTGAATTGCGCAATCTGGCCGACCGCGCTGGTTCATATTTTAACGTTGTTGCTACCAGTAGCAGCGCGCGCCAGATCGTCTTTACCTATACCTCTTACACCGATCCACCTGACATCTACCGCCTGCGTTGGGATGGCAGCGCGCTTTATCGGTTGACGTGGCAAAATGAGGAATTGCGTATCGAGGCCAATCTGCGCCAGGATCCGGTAAGATTCACGCTCCGCAACGGTCAGGTGCGCGTTGGGACGCTGATCCAATCGGCTGATGCTCCCTTCCCGCCCAAAAATGTGCCGCTGATCGTCTGGCAAGAGGGTGGACCAAATGTGCCGATGCTGAATCAGTGGGCTGCCAATGTCGAAAATCCATATGCGCTCTTGCCCTCGTTCGGCTTTGCGCTCCTGATTACGCCGGTTGCCGGTCGTCATGGCTATACGCCGGCAGTATATAATTCACTGGTTGATAATGCTAATTTCGGTCAGATCGATATTGACGAGCAGGCCGAGATTGTGCGGCAGGCGATTGCTCGTGGCTGGACAAGCGCCGGCAAGGTGGGGATTACCGGTTGTTCGTATGGCGGCTATTTCGTGTTGCAAAGCATCGCGCGTTATCCCGATCTCTACGCGGCAGCCAACCCGCAGTGCGCATTTATCGACGTGATCAGCGAGTGGACGCTCGGCGTGGTTATCCTCCCGCCCTATCTCGAAGGGTTGCCACCCTACAAGGCGTTCAATGAGTACGTGAATGACTCGCCAAGTTATGCTGCTGACAAGGTCAAGGCGGCAGTGCTTACCTTCCACGGCACCGAAGACTTCCTGCCTATCGTCCAGAACGAAAACTTCCATCTGCAACTGGTCAATCGGGGTGTGCCGGCCCGGATGGTACGTTTCATCTTCGAAGGGCATGGGTTAGGGCTGCCGGAAAACCAGCTCTACGCAGCGCAAGAGCAGATTAGCTGGTTCCGTACCTATTTGAAGTAGGCGCAGTATTGGAGGCCGGCAAATTGACACCCCGGCAATCCATGCCGCTCCGACTTCCATCATCGTTTCGGCAAGGGCAGTGCAGTTCATTGCCCTTGCCTGCCTATACAACGCCGACAAATCGAGCGCGCAGTCAATGCTGGCAGGAATGGAGCTGTGGGATCGTTATCCCTGCCGCGACTATCTCCTGATTTGATGGGCATTGTCGTCGCGTACCGCGCCGATTGTGGTACACTTTCATAGCGTAATCGCGCGCTGCGGTCATTTATGCACCGGGATCATCCTATGCGACGCCCCTTCTATTACCGTCTCAGTGAGGGAATGCGAATCAGTGTGCGCCCGCAGTATCTGCCGGGCCACTCATTTCCACCGCTGCAACGCTTTGTGTTCGCGTATGAGGTTCGGATCGAGAATATCGGGCGCCGTACCGCTCAGTTGATGAGCCGACGCTGGACGATTTACGACTCAATCGGCGAGGAACTCGAGGTAGTCGGGGACGGAGTGGTGGGATTGCAGCCGATCTTACACCACGGTGACGTGCATGAGTATCAGAGCTTTTGTGTGCTCAAATCATCCCGGGGCTGGATGGAGGGCGAATACTACTTCCGGACGCTGGAAAATACCTTCTTCACTGCGATTATTCCGCGCTTTGATCTGGTCGCCGATCCCGAATGGATCAGCGACGAGGAGTGATCACTGTTGCCGTAGTCGTTGCCGTTCACGCCGATAGGTACGCGCGAAGATAACGGCCAATAATGGCAACAACCACGGCCAGTCATGCCGTTCTTCGCGCAGCAATCGCCACGTTGCCCGGAGCTGGATTAGAAACGGGAAACGTGCCAGTTGCACTTCGATCACGGCTTGAAGCTGGCGCTGCCAGTCCGGTCGGTTGTCGGGTATCATAGGTGGTTGTTTGGCTCTTAGACCCGGTAACGGGATGCGCAGCGCATCGAGCAAACTGGCGCCGGTTGAGGTTGGTTTTGATCGCGACATGCAGTGCTCCTGGCTGCTGCGGGTTTTTCGGTTGCGATAAGAATGGCGGGCAAGATGAATCTCTTGCCCGCGCATTGTTTGATTACGCTCCAAAGAACTTGCGATTCTTCTCGATGTAGCTGCGCCACTGCTCCGGCACCGAGTCGTCGGCGAAGATTGCCTCGACCGGACACTCCGGCTCGCACGCGCCACAGTCGATGCACTCGTCTGGGTTGATGTAGTATTGATCCTCGCCCTCGTAGATGCAATCGACCGGGCAAACCGCTACGCATGAGGCGTCTTTGGTTCCAATACACGGCTCAGCAATAATGTACGGCACAAACGTCTCCTTCCTGACCTTTGACAGAGAGGAACCTTTACCATGGTTGTTTGTATTCAGATTACTATAACCAGCCCGATGGCGTCTACCACTTTTGTACCACTTCACCGCAAAGTTGTGGCCGCGCTCGTACTGTGCGCTCAGGGTGATAGCTGACCAGTCCAACCGGCCCACCGGGTATCTTGCGCACGGCGCGGCGGCGACAGATGTCTACTTCGACTGCTGCATCATGACGGGCCTGACTGTAATAGGCAGCCAGCGCCGCTGCTTCTGCGATCGTGCGTTCAGGCGGATTATCGGCTCGAATAATGACATGTGCGCCGTGAATGTTGCGCGCATGCAGCCAGAGATCGGTGGGTCGGGCCAGGCGAAACGTGACCTCTTCATTTTGGCGCGCAGTGCGACCAACGTATATTGGCAGGCCCTCGCTTGAGCGTATCTGCAATGGGCGGGCGCGTTGCAGGCGTCGCCGACCGGTTGATGGGCGCAGGTAGCCCGCCTCTTCCGCTTCGGCGGCAATCAGATCGATCTGAGTGGTATCATCAGCGACAGCCAGTAGTGCCAGGAGTTGATCAATCCCGGCCAGCCGGGTCTCCGTTTCGGCCAATCGTTCCGGCAGGATGGAACGGGCACTTTTGGCTTTTTCATACGCCTTAAAGCGCTCTTGGGCTTGCTCGATTGGCGAGCGGCCCGGATCGAGCGCGATCCGTTCACCTTCCACGATCAGTTCGGTAGCGCCGCGTGGAATCTGGTGCAGGAAAGCAAAGATCATCTCCCCTTCCCAGCGCAAGCGGTCGAGTTCGTTGACCCGCGCCAGCTCGGCGGCAATCTGCTCGCGTTGGCGCGCGAGATGTTCGCGACTGTTTTGCAATTGCGCTGCCAGATCGGCCCGTCGCTGATCGCGTCCTGATGGTGGCTGACGAGTGGCGTAAAAGGCATCTAACGCTGCGCTCATGCTCGTGACAGGCGCTGCGCCAGGCAGGTGAAGCGGTCGGTAGGGAGCATAGGCGATAGGGCCGTTCTCGTCGCTTGCCAGATGTGGCGCAGGCGGTTCGGCCACAATCTCGCGCAAACGGGCGGCAATCGTGTAGGCCGGCAAGCCCTGGCCGCTCTTTGGCACGGCGCCACAGGCGCGCATCAATACCTCGCGCGCGGTCTGTGGCGAGATGCCCCGATAAGCTGCGACCAGCGCCTTGACCGGATCGCCATGCCCTAGCGCCGCTTCAATGTCGGCGGCTGTGGCGCGTAGCGGGTCGCGTTTGGGTGGCGCCGGCGGCAGCTCATAGGCGCGTCGCGGTAGAATGACGCGGCTGCTCATCCGCGGCGTCACCCGCTTGATCGCGTCAAGAATGAGATTGTTGTCGTCAACCAGGATGATATTGCTGCGCCGATCCTGTGGCTCGATAATCAGGTCGCAGTGCAACCATTCCTCGACCTGATCCGTCTCATCATCATCCAGATCGTCGATTGTTATTTCGTCGGTGTTGACTGACCGTTTGCGCGACTCCGCTGCTTTCGTTATACTGAACAAAACGACCCGCTCGTAGGGTGGTTGTTCAATATTCACGATACGACCGCCCAATACATACTTACGCAACAAGAGTAAAAAGGGCGGTTCGCCATCAACACCGCGCGTCAGGCGCTGATTAACCAGATGAATCCGCGCTGCCTGAGGGTCGGCTGAAGCAAACAGATAGTGGCGCTGGCTATGGGCGTAAACCTCTAACCCAATGGCGAGTGGGCCAACCAGGACGACACGTTGGATCCGACCTGAGAGCACCGTTGCGCGCAATTCTTCCACAACGGCAGTAAGCGTCAGAGCGTCAAAGTACATCTTTGAACCGCAAGCTGTAAAAAAATACTGCTAGCAGCATACCACAAGATGGGCGCAGGCATGGAACAGCTTCTCAATCCGATATTGCAAGGGCGACCGCCACAACCACTACTTGTCGTCATCTCAGGGCCATCCGGAGTCGGTAAAGACTCGGTGTTGATGCGGATGCGCGAATTGGGTTTTCCCTTTCACTTCGTCGTGACAGCTAATAGCCGACCGCGGCGACCGGGTGAGATCGACGGAGTGGATTACCATTTTGTGACCACCGAGCGCTTTCGCGAAATGATCGACAATGATGAGCTGATCGAGTGGGCCGAGGTGTACGGTCAGTATAAAGGTATTCCCAAATTTGAGATTCGGCAGGCCATGGCGAGCGGGCGTGATGTGATTTTGCGGATTAATGTGGATGGCGCAGCCACGATCAAACGTCTCGCTCCCGAAGCAGTGTTTATCTTTCTCGCCCCGGCATCGCTAGATGAATTGCGCCATCGCCTGTTGTTGCGCCGCACCGAGTCGCCAGACGAGGTTGAGCGTCGTCTGGCGATGGTAGCTGATGAGTTGGCGCAATTGCCTAATTTCGATTATGTGGTTATCAATCATGCCGATCGCCTCGATGAGGCGGTTGGTCAGATTCGAGCGATTATCAGCGCCGAGAAAGCGCGCGTCTATCCGCGCCGGGTGATATTGTAATGATAGCTGGCATCAAAGCTGTGGTCGCGTAACAGGCGCGCGTTCAATGAGCCGGCGTTTTGGAGTTCTCAGGCCGGTTATGGTTATGCAGGAGACGATGATGAGTATTCAAGAACGATTGACCAGCGATCTGAAAGAAGCGATGCGCGCTGGCGATAAAGTGCGCGTGAATGCGATCCGCGCTGCGCGCGCCGCTCTGCAAGCTGCGCAGCTTGAAGCAGCCAAGCAACGGTTTGATGCCGCTGTGGCTGCGATTGAGGCTGAACATGCCGGCGATCCGGCTGCAATTGAAGCGGCTAAAGCTGCGATTGCGATTGACAGCCATGCGCCGCTCAGCGAATCTGAGCAAGAGGCTGTCATTGCCCGTGAGATTAAGCGGCGTCGCGATGCCGCCGACATCTACCATAAAGCCGGTCGGGCCGATCTGGCGGCTGCTGAAGAGGCTGAAATCGCCGTGTTGAGCGAGTATTTGCCCAAGATGCTCGGCCCAGAAGAATTGCGCCCGCTGGTGGCGGCAGTCATTGCTGAGCTGGGTGTCAGCGGCCCGGCGGCAATGGGCAAGGTTATGCCGGTCTTGCTGGAACGCTTCAAGGGCAAGGCGGAAAATCGCCTCCTGAGCCAGGTTGCGCGCGAGTTGTTGAGCGCGTCATGATCTTCTCGCGTCCAAAGATTGCTATGAAAGCCCTTTCGCGCCATCGTTTCGCTCGCTGGTTTGTCAAACCGCGAAAGCTGAACCTTGCCCGGATGCAGTTGCGGTCTCTATTGATGGCGCTGTTGTTGTGGGCTGGGCTCTGGTCGGTGTTGGCTTTTCGTCTCCCCGGCGCCAGTGGTTTGCAGGTCGGCCAGCCCAGCCCATTGAGCATCGCTGCGCCCGCTGAAGTCATCTATACCAGTGAAGTTCTGACTGCTGAACGGCGTAAGCAGGCGGCAAACAGTTCCGAGAATCTCGTCTATTTCAACGACCCCAAGATTCCCATCGAGCAGCGTCGTAATCTCTTCAACTTACTCGATATGATCGGGCGCGCGCGCAATGATCCACTTCTCGATGACGCTGGCCGATTGGCCGCGTTGCGCGACTTGCCGAGTGCCGATATCCGCTTTTCCACCGAACAAGCTCGCCTTATTCTCTCCCTTGACGATGAGTCCTGGTCGTCGTTGCGCACTACTATCTTGAGCCTGTACGATCGCTCAGTTGAGCGCTACGATTACGCTATCGATGAGCGCGCGCTGGAACAATTGCGCGAACGCTGGTTGAGCTTTTGGCTGGCAACCACCTCGCTTGATGCGCCCCAGCGTGAGCTGGCCCATACAATCATCGTTGCATTTTTGCGTGTAAACCGCACGCTCGATGTGCAGGCTACTGAGGAGCGTCGGGCTGAAGCGGCGTCGAAGATTGAACCGGTTGAGGTGAAGGTGCTGGCCGGTGAAATGATTATTCGCGCCGGCGAGATCGTGACCCCGGCTCACATCGAAAAATTGCAGGCTACCGGCGCCATGCCTCGCCCGCTCGGTTGGTCGGAATTAACCGGTTATGGGCTGTTGGCCGCTTTACTCAGCGCCGGTCTCTTCGGCTACCTTAGTGTCTTTCAACCCGCTCTCTCGCAGCAGACGCGATCGCTGATGGTATTGGTAGGTTGCGTCATCATCACGCTGATAATAGCGCGGATTATGTTGCTGGTGATTGATGCCCGTCCAATCTTCTTCCCGCTAGCAGTGCTGGCGGTGGTGGTGACAACTGTCTTTTCCGGACAGATCGGGTTTGCGGTGAGCCTGCTGGCGGCGCTCGCGCTTGGCGTTATGGAGGGCAATGACCTTACGCTGACCGTGACCCTCTTTGCCAGTTGTGTGAGCGCGATTTTGCTGGTGCGTTCCGCTGAACGGTTGCGTTCGTTCGTCATCGCCGGTCTGGGAGTGACGGTGACCATTGTCGCACTCGAGACTACCTTCTGGCTGAGCCAGCAAGCCATCTTTACCCTCTCTGGTTTTGGTGGCTGGATGGTTACCACGATCCTTAATGCGCTGATCAGCGGTGGCCTGACTGGCATCCTTTCGCTCGGTCTGTTCAATGTTGTGGGGCGGATGGCCGGACAGGTAACGGTGTTGCAGTTGATGGAGCTGGCACATCCGTCACGCCCGTTGTTGCGGAAGCTGATCCGTGAAGCGCCAGGGACTTACTACCATAGTGTGGCTGTTGGTAATCTGGCTGAAGCGGCGGCTGAAGCAATCGGCGCCGATGCGCTCTTGTTGCGTGTGGCAGCTTACTACCATGACATCGGCAAGACGATTCGGCCCGCGTTTTTTACCGATAACCAGATGGGACGCGAAAATGTCCACGATGATCTCGATCCCTACGTTAGCGCGCAGATCATCATCGACCACGTGCGCGAGGGTGTCAAAATGGCGCGCGCTGCCGGTCTGCCCGAACAGATCATCGATTTCATCGCTACCCATCACGGAACCGGCCTGGTGCGACACTTTTACCAGCAGGCTCTCCAGCGTTACGATCACGTTGATGAACGCGATTTTCGCTACCCCGGCCCACGTCCGCAAACCCGTGAACAGGCAATTCTGATGCTGGCCGACTCGGTTGAGGCAACCGTGCGCTCCAAGGCCCAACACGGCAAGTTAATCGCGAAACGCAATAACGATATGATGGAACGATCCGTCAATGGCGCTGTCACTCTTGATGAATTGGTGCAGTCGATTCTCGATGCCCGGGTGCGCGAGGGTGAATTGAGCGACGCGCCGCTGACGATGCGCGAATTGGGGCAGATCAAGCAGGTGTTTGTGAATACCTTGCAGTCTATCTATCATCCACGGGTTGATTATGCGCCGACAATCATGCGGACGTGAAGGAGTATGGCAGTGATGTATACCGCCGATAGCCCAATTCTGGGACCGCAAACCGCCGCGATGGATCAGATGAGTCGCTACATGCTCTCGCGTCCACACGGTGAATATACTGAAAAGGATATAGCCGATGTTATCATTCCGGCGTATGTCCGTATTTGTCTGCCGGTGGGAGTTGATCCGGTGCTTGCCGTGGCGCAAATGATTCACGAAACCGGCAATCTAACCAGTTTCTGGAGCCAGCGACCTCAGCGCAATCCCGCCGGAATCGGCGTGACCGGTCAGTGGCAGCCTCACCAGCCGGCCAATCTGACCGGATGGGCATATAATGTCCAGCGTCAGCGGTGGGAAGCAGGAGTAAGTTTCGCAACCTGGGCTGACGATGCCATTCCAGCTCAGATTGGTCGCTTGCTGGCCTATGCGCTGCGCGAAGGGGACGAAACGCCACCGCAACGCGAGCTGATTGCCAAAGCGCTCAGCTATCGGCCATTCCCGCGCGCCTTTCGCGGGAGTGCCCAAACGATCAAACAGTTGGGGCGCGCTCACAATCCACTCGGCGCGCAAGGCGCCGGTTGGGCCAGTCCCGGTCATAATTATGGCGAGGCAATTGCCCGTATCGCCAACCAGATACTGGCAGTGCCGTTGAATTGATAAGGTCGGTATAATCATCCTGGCTATGGCAAATCAGGTAGGGCTGGTTGCAATTGCTTGATTAGCTCTACCCTGCGCCAAGCGGCAGATTGGCCGTTACATCAACGTCCCAGTTGTGTTGCACTCCGGCCTCAAACCGGTAGAAAGCCGCTGCTGCCACCATTGCAGCGTTATCGGTGCAGAGATCAAATGCCGGTATTCGCACCGGAACGCTGGCGCGTCGGATCAGCTCTTCGCGCAAGCGCCGGTTCGCTGCAACTCCGCCGGCCAGTAAGATAGCCTGTGCTTCGTATTTGCGCGCGGCATCAACCGTTTTGCTCACCAGCACATCAACGACCGATTCCTGAAATGCATAGGCCATTTGCGCGACAAACGGCGCATCAAGCTGTGGTGGCTCGTTGGCGCCTTTGCGTCCGCTTAGTCGGGCCGCTTGCGCCAGCCGATCTTGCACGCGGTGCAAGACAGCCGTCTTCAGTCCGCTAAACGAAAAGTCGTAGCTATCGCGGAGCCAGGCCCGCGGCAATACGCCTCCCGGCGTCGCCTGCGCCGCTGCGGCCTGAATCGCCGGTCCTCCTGGGTACCCCAACCCCAGAATCCGCGCTACCTTGTCGAAAGCTTCACCCGCCGCATCATCGCGCGTTTGTCCCAGCAGTTCGTAGCGTCCATGGTCGCGAATCAGGGTCAGCAGAGTATGTCCACCGCTGACCAGCAGCGCCACCAGGGGAAATGGCGGCGGTGGCTCATCACCCAACCAGCCGGCATACAGGTGTGCTTCGAGATGGTTCACTGCCACAAATGGTAATCCGCGTTGCCAGGCCATCGCTTTTGCCGCGTTCAGGCCGGTCAGTAATGCGCCACTCAAACCGGGGCCATGAGTGGCTGCAACCGCATGCACATCGGCCCAGCCTCGTGGCAGCGCCGCCAACGCAGCGCGTACCACTGGCGCCAGACTAAGAATATGCTGACGGGAAGCAATTTCAGGGACGACACCGCCATATCGCTCGTGCGTCGCCATCTGTGATGCCACCACATTGCTGATCACTGTCCGCCCGCCGCGTACTACTGCAGCCGCTGTCTCGTCACACGAGGTCTCGATGGCGAGGATGGTAAAATCGTCTGAAAGCTGATTCATGTTCGTACAATTTCCACCTGTTCTGTCAGTGCCACATCCTGCTGCCCTGGTCACACATACATAAATGTACTTGCACCACTTGCCGATCGGAGTTTGGAGTAACCGTTTTCACCCAATTTGCCGCTCGCCGAAAATTGCTCGCCCGATCCGCACCATTGTAGCGCCTTCAGCAATGGCTGCGGAGAGATCGTCACTCATCCCCATCGAAAGCTCGCGCCAGTTGATCTGTGGGTAGCGACGGGCCAGATCATCACGCAACTGCCGCAGGGCAGCGAAATAGGGACGCGCTTCATCAGCGCGCGCGACGATTGGGGCAATTGTCATCAAACCGCGTACCTCTAGCGTCGGCAAGGCGAGAATGGCTTCGATCTCGCGCAGGAATGAACTATAAGCCACGCTATTTGCTATTCCACCCGGCACCCAGAAGCCTTCTTTACTCTCTTCGCCACTGACGTTAACCTGTAATAAAACTGGCAAACGTCGATCCCGCTCGCGCGCGTGGCGATCAAGGGTTTCAGCCAGCCGTACACTATCGACTGAATGGATGAGATCGAACAATTCAACCGCCAGTTTGGCCTTGTTGCGCTGCAAATGACCGATCAAATGCCAGCGCGGTTTTGGGTGTAGCGACTGCAATGCGCTAATCTTTTGGTGGGCCTCTTGAACCCGATTCTCACCCAGATCGGTCACGCCGGCAGCAACTGCTGCCGCAATCACTTCAGCCGGATGGGTCTTGCTGACTGCGATCAATTGAATCTCGTTCGGGTTGCGTCCGGCAGCTTCGGCAGCGGCGGCAATCTGCTCGTGTACCGCGACCAGGCGTTGGCGTAACTCTGCGTTCATGACGACGTTCCCTGCACATCGATCAGCAACCGTTGTTCGAGCGGCGGATCCGGCGGTAAATTGGTGATCAGCAATAACCCTCGCCCCGGCGGCAAAGGTACGCTCAACTCGAGCGGCGTCGAGCCTCCCGGTGGCAGGCTTGCCATTGTCGAACCCGGCGCTCGATAGCTCTCGCCCGCGCTGTCACGCAATTCAAACGCGCTGATCGGCACAATCAAGTCGGCGTTTGTAAGGTTGGTGACCGTTCCTTTAATTCGAATTCCGTCGCCGGTCGGTTCAAGCGCATTAATCGCGATCCGCAGTCGCTGGTTGCTGGCAATCGGTTCGATCGGTTGACCGGGATTACCGGTAGTAATCTGCTGCCAGAGCGCGCGCGCTACCGCCTGCGCTTCCGGCCCCAGGTTCTGTAATTCCAGTTGCGGCAATGCTGGCAACGCGATTGCCGGCGCAGGCTGGCGGGCAAACTGATCACGCAGTTCAACTGTGCGGAATTGCTGCATCCAGATGCTAATCCCGATCAAAAAGATCGCCCCAAGTAGACCGATGATCCAAAACGGGATAGCCGGCGAATTGTCGTGCATCATAACCATGCGCCTCTGTCGCGACTCACCAGTGTCGCAAGAATCATACACATCTTGCTTATTGTATTCAAGGCGATAATGCTTGACAAACTGGCGCGGATCGCGTATATTCGCCTACTGTCATCCACGTATGGCTAATTGTTCGTAACGCAATGATGCGCAGGGCTGATGCCAGGCGAGCCTGCATGGTTGTGTTACGAGCAACAGCCTGTTGGTGACAGCAGATTACCGGTTTAAAGTTTCAAGGAGAAATCGGTTATGAAGCGTTCGATCAGTCTGTTGTTGCTGGTCGGTATGCTGGCCTCGATGCTCGCCGCTTGTGGCGGCGGCCAGGCCCAGCCGACAGCGACGCCGCAGCCGGCTGCGCAGGCGACGACGGCTCCTGCCCCCACAGCAGCGCCGCAGCCGACAGCTCCGGCAGCAACTCCCGGTCAGGTGATTAAGATTGCGACTCAAAGCCCGTTGTCGGGTGGTCAGGCCGCGCTGGGTACCGGTATCAAGAATGCGGCGGAGCTGGCAGTCAAGCAGCTCTCCGGTCCGCTGGCTGAGCTTGGGTTTACGGTTGTCCTCGAGCCGTTTGACGACCAGGCCCGGCCAGAGGTTGGTTCGGCCAACGCCAAGAATATCGTCTCCGATCAGGACATTCTCTGCGTAGTCGGTCACCTCAATTCGGGTGTGGCGCTGGCGGCGCTACCTGATTACAAGAATGCCCGCCTGGCGATGGTTTCGCCAGCCAACACCAACCCGAACATCACCGAGGGTGGCTATGAAGTGGCCTTCCGCGTGGTCGGTCGCGACGACGTGCAGGGTGCGGTGGCCGAGAAGTTTGCCCGCGAAGAGCTGGGGGTGAAGTCGGTCTACATCATTCACGACACGACAGCCTACGGTCAGGGTGTGGCCGAGTTCTTCCGCCAGAATGCGCTGGCGAACGGGTTGCAGGTGCTGGGCTTTGAGGGCACGGAGGAACGGAGTGATTTCTCGGCCATCCTGACCCCGATCCTGGCAGCCAATCCGGATCTGGTCTTCTTTGGCGGCATCTACGACCAGGCCGGGCCCCTCTTCCGCCAGGCCCGCGACCGCGGTATTACCGCGCAGTTTATGGGTCCTGACGGTCTCGAATCAGAAGAATTGGTGACCCTGGCCGGCGATGCGGTTGATGGGATGTACTACACCACCGTGGCTGCGCCGGTGAGCCAATTCCCCGATGCCGCGAAGTATGCGCAAGACTATCAGGCTGCCTTCGGTGACGCGGCCCCGGCATTCTCGGCCCAGGCCTACGATGCCACCGGCATCTGCTTGACCGCAATTGCTAACGCCGCGAAGGCTGCCGGCGGCAAGCCGACCCGCGAGCAGGTGTTGGCGGCAATCAAGGCGCTGACTTCGTATAAGGGCATCACCGGCACTTACACCTTCAGCCCCAAGGGTGACCCCAATCCGGCAACCTATTTCGTGTTGCAGGTCAATGCGGCCAACTGGAATGAGAACCGGCTGGTGACCCGCCTCGAAATTGCGCCTCCTGGCGAAGCTCCGGCTGGCGGTGCGACGCAATTCGATCTGGCGGCGCTGGCCGCCCAACTCGGTGCGGTTGCTGGCCGGCTCGGCACAATCAAGATCGCGACGCAGGGTCCGCTGTCAGGTGGTCAGGCCGCGCTGGGTACCGGTATGAAGAATGCGGCGGAGCTGGCAGTCGAGCAGCTCAATGCTCAACTGGGCGCACTGGGCATCAAGTTCGAGCTGGTGCCGTTTGACGACCAGGCCCGGCCAGAGGTTGGTTCGGCCAACGCCAAGAATATCGTCTCCGATCAGGACATTCTCTGCGTAGTCGGTCACCTCAATTCGGGTGTGGCGCTGGCGGCGCTACCTGATTACAAGAATGCCCGCCTGGCGATGGTTTCGCCAGCCAACACCAACCCGAACATCACCGAGGGTGGCTATGAAGTGGCCTTCCGCGTGGTCGGTCGCGACGACGTGCAGGGTGCGGTGGCCGAGAAGTTTGCCCGCGAAGAGCTGGGGGTGAAGTCGGTCTACATCATTCACGACACGACAGCCTACGGTCAGGGTGTGGCCGAGTTCTTCCGCCAGAATGCGCTGGCGAACGGGTTGCAGGTGCTGGGCTTTGAGGGCACGGAGGAACGGAGTGATTTCTCGGCCATCCTGACCCCGATCCTGGCAGCCAATCCGGATCTGGTCTTCTTTGGCGGCATCTACGACCAGGCCGGGCCGTTCTTCCGCCAGGCCCGCGACCGTGGTATTACCGCGCAGTTTATGGGTCCCGACGGCCTCGAGTCGGCGGAACTGGTCGATCTGGCTGGCGATGCAGTCGATGGGATGCACTATACCACCGTGGCTGCGCCGGTGAGCCAGTTCCCCAAGGCAGCAAAATATGCTCAGGACTACCAGGCTGCCTTCGGCGATGTTGCGCCCGCCTTCTCAGCGCAGGCCTACGATGCGGCCAATATCTGCGCCGCAGGCATCCTGTCGGCAGCTATTGCTGCCGGCGGCAAGCCGACCCGCGCTCAGGTGGTAGAAGCAATTCGCAACCTGCCACCGTTTCCTGGCATCACCGGTACGTTTGACTTCAATGCGGAGGGTGACCCGACTGTGGCAACCTACTTCGTGTTGAAGGTGAATGCGGCTGATTGGAACCAGAATGAGCTGATTAGCCGCCTGGAGATTGCGCCGCCGCAATAAATAAACGTTCGGTTGTTCTGCACGGCAGTGTGCGAGCGTTATTCACTCTCGCACACTTGCCCTATTCGTTCGGGAGCTTGCATGGCTGTTGATGCAACGGTTGCCCCGGCTGCCGCTCGCCGGTCGCTCGGCGAATTGCTGGGGGTTGTCTTCGGTCCGGTCGGGCAGTTGCTGGCATTTATTGTTGGTAGCGCCGCCAGCCTGAGCCTGATCGTGATTTTGCTCGCCCTCGTCTTTTCACCCGGCCAGCCTGATATTATGCAGCGTGTGGTGATCATCCTGCCACAGGTCATTATCGATGGGCTGGTGCGCGGTTTCCTCTTCGCCACCATCGCGCTTGGTTATACGATGGTCTATGGCGTTCTGGAGTTTATCAATTTCGCCCATGGTGAAGTTTTCATGATCGGTGGCGTTGTTGGCGCAACGGTCAGTTTCTTGCTGGTGAGCGCCGGCGCAATGGATAGTATTCCGCCGCTGGTCTTTGTGTTGCTGGTGGTATTGGTTGCTATGGCGTTCTGCGGGATGCTGGCCGTTACTGTTGAGCGGATTGCGTATCGTCCGCTCCGTGGCGCACCCCGCCTGGTTCCATTGATTTCAGCGATCGGTATGTCGCTGATCCTGCAAGATTTCGCCCGGCTCGTGATGACCAACAGTCCACTTGGTTTCAATGCCCGTTACCAGACTCCTGATTTTGGCCAGCCGATTCAATTATTTTCGATGCAGGTTGGCGAGCGAAGTGTGCCGGTTATTTTAGGCCCGCGTGACCTGATCTTTATTATTACAGCTACGTTAATGTTGATTGTTCTAAACTATATCGTCAATGTGACTAAACTGGGCAAGGCGATTCGAGCGACGGCGCAAGATATGCCGACTGCCAGCTTGATGGGGATCGATGTCAACCGGATCATTGCGCTGACCTTCCTGATTGGCGGTGCGCTTGGCGGCGCCGCTGGAGCGTTGTTCGGTCTGCGCATTGGTACTGTTAATCCATATATGGGTCTCATCCCCGGCCTAAAAGCGTTTACTGCCGCCGTGCTGGGTGGGATTGGTAACATTACCGGCGCAATGGTTGGCGGCGTGGTGCTGGGCTTCCTCGAAGCATTCGTTGCCGCTTATCTGTCGATTTTCACCGGTGGCAACTTCTCAGGCGCGGCGTATGCCGATATTGCCGCTTTCAGCATTCTGATCTTGCTATTGATCTTCCGGCCCTCCGGTCTGCTCGGTGAGGCGACCACACAAAAGGTGTAGCTTATGACTACCGGTGCTTCGTCGCAAAGCCTCTGGCAACGGGTGACTGCTCCGCTCAGCAGCGGGCCAACGGCGTATGCCTTTCTCGCCTTCTATGTGCTGATCTGTTCCTTTCTCCTGTTAACCAATCCGCGCACCGAATTGAGCACAGATATTGTCTTTGTCCTCTTCATGCTGTCAATGCTGGTAGCTTATCGGGCGCGGGTGGCAACCTGGTTTAAGGTAGTGCTCGGAGTGATTGCTTTGGGTATCGTGTTGCCCTATTTCGGCACGCTAAACCCGTTTTATATTGATGTTGCAACCCAGGCTGGTATCTTTACCGCGCTGGCACTGGGTTTGAATGTGGTGGTCGGTTTTGCCGGTCTGCTCGACCTGGGTTACGTTGCCTTTTTCGCTGTCGGCGCATATGCCTGGGGTATCTTCAGCACAACTCAAATCTCGAATATTAACCCGGCCTGGGGGCCGGTCGATCCGGTGATGTTTTATCCCTTCCTCATCATCGGTTTGATCCTTGGTTTAATTACCGGTGTGTTGCTCGGTTTGCCTGTACTGCGGCTGCGTGGTGACTATCTCGCTATCGTGACCCTTGGTTTCGGTGAAGTGATCCGGGTCGTGGCAAATAATCTTGACCGACCGATCAATATCACGAATGGCTCGCAAGGGATCCGCGACATCGAGCGTCCGCCGCTCGTCCTGGTCGATCTGGTGCGCAACCTGGGGGTTGTTGCCGATGATAACCGCCTCTACCAGCTCTTTTTCTATTATCTGGTGCTGATCATTGTGCTGCTGACAGTGATTGTCGTAGCGCGCCTCAAGAACTCGCGGATCGGTCGCGCCTGGGAAGCCATTCGTGAAGATGAAGTGGCCGCAGTGGCGCAAGGCATTCCCCGGGTGCGGATGAAATTGCTCGCCTTCGCTATCGGCGCGTCATTTGCCGGTGTGATGGGAGTCGTCTTTGCTTCAAAACAGCTCTTTATCAATCCACCAACGTTCGACCTGCTGCGCTCGATCAATATTCTGGCAATGGTGATCCTGGGCGGGATGGGATCAATTCCCGGTGCGATGCTGGGCGCTATCATCGTCACAATGCTCGATCTGCAAATCTTGCCGCGATTGGCGTCAGTGCTGCGCGAAGCGCAGGCTGCTGGCGCGCCGATTCCGCGTCAGTTTGATCCGACTCAGTACCAGCGCCTCTTCTTCGGTCTCTTGCTTGTCATTATGATGATTTTCCGTCCTGAAGGGTTGTGGCCCGATGAACGACGGCGCGAAGAGCAGCATGAGGTCGAAATTACCGACGAAGAGCTGGAAGCCGATAAGTTGACGAAACCAACCGGCGCCGAGACGGGGAGATGATCATGGCGCTTTTAGAAGCTACAAACATTACCAAGGTGTTCGGTGGTCTGGTGGCGGTGAATGATGTCACTTTCACCGTCGAGCCGGGCAGTATTGTAAGTGTGATCGGCCCAAATGGCGCCGGAAAAACAACTTTCTTCAATGTGCTGACCGGTATCTATAAGCCAGAGAAAGGTCGGGTTATTTTTGCCGGGCAGGATATTACCGGCTGGCGATCTGATCAGATTGCAGCTCTTGGCATGCGGCGCACTTTCCAGAATATTCGCCTCTTCGGCAATATGACGGTACTGGAAAATGTCCTGGTCGGGATGCACGTCCATTTACAGGCATCGATCTGGGGTATCATTTCCCGAGGCCGCAATATGCTGCGTGAAGAGGCGAAGGCGCGCAATAAGGCGATGGAGTTACTCAATTTCGTCGGTATTGCTGATAAGCGCGATGAATTGGCCAAGAATCTGCCCTACGGCGATCAGCGTCGGCTGGAGATTGCGCGCGCGCTGGCTGGTGAACCCAAGCTCATTCTGCTTGACGAGCCGACTGCCGGTATGAATCCGCACGAAACTGCTGAGGCAACCCAACTGATCCGGCGGTTGCGCGATGATCGCGGAATTACGGTTATCCTGATCGAGCATGATATGCGGCTGGTAATGTCGATCTCCGAGCGGATCTCGGTGCTTGACTACGGTAGCAAGATTGCCGAAGGCGATGTGCAGGCGATCCGCACCAATCCACGGGTGATCGAAGCCTATTTGGGCAAGGGCGCTGCTGACTATGCGGCATGACACCATAGTTCGGCGCGCCAGTCAGCGCCTTGTTGCTGCTGTTCTGGCAAGCGTGCCGTTTGTGAATGCTATCGCGTCGGCGTAACCTCGCTTGCTGAACGCTGGCGTGACAGGTGGCAGAAAGTTAGAGGATTTCCATGGCGCTGCTCGAATTGCAGAATGTCCATACGTATTACGGCAAAATTCATGCCCTTAAGGGTATTTCAATGTCGGTTAATCAGGGTGAGATTGTCACCTTGATCGGATCGAACGGCGCCGGTAAGAGTACAACCCTGCGCACAATTTCCGGTTTGCTCAAACCGCGTCAGGGCCAGGTTTTGTTCAAAGGCCAGCGGATCGATACCCTACCACCTCACGAGATTGTCAGGCTAGGCATTGCTCAGGCGCCGGAAGGTCGTCGAATCTTTCCCCGCCTGACTGTGTTGGAAAATCTAGAGATGGGCGCTTTTCTCTATGACACGCGCTCGCCAGAGTATCAGGCTGATCTCGACCGGGTGTTAACCCTCTTCCCGCGCTTGCGCGAACGGGTCAGTCAGAAGGGTGGTACTCTGTCAGGTGGTGAACAACAGATGCTGGCCATTGGACGGGCCTTGATGACCCGTCCACAGGTGTTGTTGCTCGACGAACCGTCAATGGGGCTGGCGCCGGTCCTGGTTGAGCAGATCTTCGAGATCATTCAAACGATCAATCAACAGGGTACCACCGTCTTGCTGGTGGAGCAGAACGCATTGCAGGCGCTTTCCATCGCCCATCGTGGTTATGTGTTGCAGAGCGGCGAGATCGTGTTGGAAGACACTGCAGCCAATCTGCGCGATAATGCAATGGTTCAGAAAGCGTATCTGGGGTTAGATTGAAGCCAGGGCGGTTGAGTGCAAACTTCCCGGTAACGATGCGCAAAATATTAATCCCCTGACCATTTGGTCAGGGGATTTCGTTGGAGCGGGAGACGGGACTCGAACCCGCGACATTGTGCTTGGGAAGCACACACTCTACCAACTGAGTTACTCCCGCTCTTTTGCGAATGAAAGTATAGCACGTTTGTTGTAAGCTGTCAATCAGGGCAGTAGTCGATAGCCAATCCCCCATTCGGTCAGCAAGAGTTGCGGATTGCGCGGATCAAGCTCGATTTTGCGCCGTAAATGCCAGATATAGACTTTGAGATAATCGTTGTCACGGGCCTGCTGGCTTCCCCAAACCGTGCGCAGAAGCTGTTCGTGGTCAACCACCGCGCCAGCCTGTTCGGCCAGTACGAGCAGTAACTGATACTCGGTAGGGGTTAGATCGATGAGTTCTCCGCGCACTCGCACCTCGCGTTGGCGCGGATCGATACTGATCAGCCCGTTGCCGGCAGTCAGCAGACGATTGACCGCCGGAACGCGCCGCAGAAGGGCGCGAATGCGCGCGAGCAATTCATCGTAGTTAAAGGGCTTGACCAGGTAGTCATCGGCGCCCTGGTCGAGACCGGTGATGACATCGCCTGGCAAGGATTTGGCCGTCAGCATCAGGATGGGTATCGAGGAAAATTCGCGCGCGCGCTGGCAGACGGTTAAGCCATCGAGGTCGGGCAACATAATATCGAGGATGACAAGGTCAGGACGTTGCTTACGTATCAGCGTAAGCGCCTCTACGCCGCTCAACGTTTGAAGTACGCGATAACCTTCTTGCTCGAGACGAACCCGTACCAGTTCTTGCAAACCGGTGTCATCATCGACAACCAGAATCGTTTGCGCTTGCTGCTCCATTGATCTCTTCCCCGCAGTGATGATGTCTTTACGGTTGCGCGCCACTGGCAGGACGTAGTTCGGCAAAGCGGGCCGCAATATCGGTCAATGTCAGCTCACCGATGTGGACGTAGCGAATCTGGCCGTCTGTGGTGATAAAAAAGCTGGTTGGGAGCGGAAAGACCCGGTAGGCCTCGGTGATTTTGCCGTCGAGATCGAGTGCGATTGGGTAGGTCACCCCATATTGGGCCAGAAAAGCAGCCACATCTTCAATTGTTTGCCCTTGCATCTGTTCATCATCGGTGAGATTGACGCCGATGATCATGAGACCCTGATCGGAAAATTGCTCGTAAGCTTGTTGTAACGCCGGCAGTTCACGTTTACACGGTTCACACCAGGTGCCCCAAAAATTGATCAGCACCACTTTGCCGCGATACTGAGCAAGTTCGATAGTGCCGCCACGCAGCTCTTGTGCGCTGAAGTTGGGAGCCGGGCGGTTGATTTCACCCATGGCCTGTCCGCTCAGGGTGTTGCGATTGGTAAACACCCAGACGGCCACAACCAACCCGACGGCAAGCAACGCAAACGTCAATGCGCCAAGCGCTTCGTTACGGCTCAAGCCACGTCGCGCAGGCCGGGACGGTGGCGTGATCAATCCTTGACTGATGTCATACTGTCGGCGCCGTTCTGGATCGCTAAGGATACGAAACGCTCGCTCCAGTTCAGCCAGTCGTTCGCGCGCAACTGCTTGCAGCTCGTGATCGAGATCGACGAGACGTTCAGGCGCGTAGCGCTGGCGCTGTTGTTCGTAGGCAGCCGCAATGGTTGCCTGATCAGCATCAACACTGACCCCAAGCAGATTGTAGTAATTGTGACCGGTCATTTCCGTCATTCTAGCATATCCTTAACGATTTGTTTATACCATCATTGACCGTATTCGTTGATCAATATTTGCGCCTGTAGTTGCAATCCCGGATTCACACCCGGAATTGACAATACCAGTTGCCATTGCTCAATCGCTCGCTCGGTTTGGGGTGGTTCGATAGCGACCAGGCAGATACCGTGCGAAAGGAGCACCCGCGCATTTTGCGGCGCTGCCTGTAAAGCCTTTTCAGCTTCCGCCAGTCCTTCCTGGGCGCGTTGCGGGTTGCCTGTATCGAGACCGTAATAGCAGAGACTGGCGGCAATGTCGGCTCGCACGACATCGTTGTCTGGTTGCAATTCGAGCGCCTTGCGGTAGGCGTCAACGGCTTCAAGCCAGCGTGGCAGTCGTTCCTGATAGATACGCTGAGTTTCGGCGTCGCCGCTGGCGAGTTGTTCGCGCACATAGACCACGCTATCAAACAGGGCGTTGCCGAGATTGATCCAGGCTGCTGGATTATCAGGTACTTGAGCGGTAACTTGCTGGGCCGCAATGACCTGGCCGTCAAACTCGCTCAGAATGTCGCGCAGCGTTGGCGTGGGTTGCGCTATCGGCGCCGTCGGGTTGATCGGCGCGGCTGGCGCTGGCGCCACGACCATCGTGCTGATCAACGTGCCGAGGACGATGCTAAATGTGGCCGCGGCAACAATTAACGATGGCAGCAGCCAGACTGGTTGTGATGGTGGTACCGCTCGACCACGTTGAACCGGAGCCGAAGCTGAGCGCGGATTGAGATACGGTTGTGGATTGAAACCCGGTGGTCGTTCCTGCCGGCGCGCTGGCGGTAGTGGTCGAAAATCGATCAGATCATCATCGGTGGCGGCCTCGGCAAGAGCGGGATCGGATTCGCTATGCACTGCCGGCGGTGTGGGGCGCAGCATGTCTTGCAAACGACGATCGTACTCGGCGCGTCGCTGCGGATCGCTCAACACACTGTAGGCCCGTTCGATTTCATCACGTCGCCGTCGGGCCAATTCAATCAATTCTTCGGCTGCGCCTTCTAGCCGTTCGGGAGCATAGCGTTCGCGCAGGCGCTCATACGCAGCCCTGATCGCCTCAGCGTCAGCTTTGGGGTGAACCTGAAGGATTTCGTAATAGTCGTTCATTACTTTGCCGGTATCAGTCTCACAGTTCGATATTTCTTATGCAATGCATGATCATGCGCCCCTACGGATTACGCGGGGCGCATGATCGGCGAGTGCGCCACTCTGGAGCATTTAGCCGCGATCAGCGACTAGCGCCCGATGCCACGCCAGCCCAGTTGCGCGGCCAGTTCTGGCAATGCTTTGGGCAAGCGCACACGGGCGCCGGCCAGCGCCAGACTTCCTTCGAGGTAACGCCGCACCAGCGCAATGGCGCCGCCAATCACCATCAAGACAACTCCTACCCAGACCAGTATCACCAGCGGTTTGACACTCACCGCAATGACGGCTTTAGCCGGCACGACTGGCAGATCGTCGAGACCTGACCCGCTCCCTTCCAGTAACACCATGCGGTTGGTCGGATCGAGTTCAAGCAAGCGCAGTTCGTGGCCACCAGGGAGCGTAACCGGGATGAATTGCAGCTCGCTCTCATTGGTGGTCGGGTTGATCACCACTTCTACTCGCGGCTCTACCTCGATAGTCTGGCCTTCGTAGATGACTTCAACCCGCGCGCCGACCTTTGCTTCACCGCGCATCATCGCTTCACGGTCGATATTGAAGCCGCGGAAGGTGAGGGTATATGGCCCCATCTGGGCGCTCTGGTCAGCTCCGAGCACTGGACGAGCCGGATTGCGTTCAGGATCGTAGCCAGCCGGAGAGATGTAGAGATCGTGCCAGAAATAACTATGGATGGAAGGAGTCTGCATGGTTGCGCCCATGCGCTGATTGAAATAGAGGTACGGTTTGGCCGAGAAGGTGCTTGATCCATCGCTGACCGTCAAATCGAGCACACCGCGCTGCTGATCATCAAGCTGGTAGCCATTGAAAATAAACTCGTAGCCGAACAGGCGGGCCGACTCGCCGGGGGCCAGGGTCAGGCGCGTGTCAGGCGTGGCATACGCCGACGATGCCACCATCCCGATTGCCATGACGGTAAAGCCGAGGTGGGCCAGATAGCCGCCAATGCGGAGCCAACCACCGCGTAGTGTGCGTACCAGCATGAGCAGATTTGTGCCAAAGGCAAATGCGCCACCTGCTACATAAGCCAGCGCCAGCACATCGCGCACATTGATCAGCATCGCAACGATAGCGGCAACCACTGCCAGCGCTGCCGGCCAGCGCAAAGCTCGCAACAGATGGCTGAAGTTGGCATCACGCCAGCCAAGTAACGGGCCGACAATGAGCAGCACAATTGCAACTACGCCCAACGGTGGCACAGTGCGCTGATAGAAGGAGGGAGCAAGCGAGAAGCGCCCATCCTCAAACGGCTGCGCTTGCGGATTCATCAATGTGCCATCATCAAGCTCAAAGTAGCGCCCCATCCATTCTTGCAGGGTGTGACCAACGCCGGGAATGGCCGAGATGACCGGCATTGAAGTGCCGAGGCCAACCACCAGTGCCACCATCACAATCGTGATAATTGCCAGCACGAAGAAGCTATCGCGTGAGAAGAATTTATCGCTCAGTGGGCGAGCGGGAATGTCGTTCCAGCGGCTGATCAGCGAGATGACGCCGATTGCAAGCAGGACAACCAGAAATCCGACCAGCCCTTCAAAGATGCCTTCGGCTACGAATGAATGCACTGAGAAATTGGCGTAGACTCCACTGCGGGTCATGAAGGTAGCGTAGAAGACAGTAATATAGGTTGTCACCCCCAATACCAGATTGGTTTTTCGCAAACCGCCATGAGTGCGCTGCACCAGCATACCATGGATCAGGGCAGTGAGGATGAGCCAGGGCACCAGTGACGAGTTTTCGACCGGATCCCATCCCCAGTAACCACCCCAGCCCAGGGTCTCATAAGCCCAGTAGCCGCCAAGGAGCAGCGCCAGGCCGAGAAACGACCATGCCGCCAGTGTCCACGGTAGCGCGCGCTTGACCCAGGTATCGTAGTCGCGCCGCCACAAAGCTGCCAATGCAAAGGCGAAGGGGATCGTTGCAAGGGCATAACCGACGAAGAGTACTGGTGGATGGATAATCATCCAGAAGTTGTGCAGGAGTGGATTGAGGCCGCGGCCATCACCGGGGGTGAGCGCTACGCCAGTCGTAGGATCGATGAGGGGCTGGAACGGATTGAGCGCCAGCACAAAGCCGATGATAGCAGCCTGCACAGTCATCACCACCATCAGCACATACGGCTCAAAATGCTTGGTGCGACGCACCAGCAATGCGCTGGCAATAGCGCCCCATAGCAGCCAGATCATGAAGCTGCCTGGTTGTCCGGCCCAGCTTGCGGCGATGGTGAAGAAGAATTCGAGGTCACGCGAACTATAGTTATAGACATAATCGAGATCGAAACGGCGGGCCAGGAAGACGGTAATGAGTAGTGTCCACGACATCAGCACGCCGGCCAGCGCTGCGTAGACGCCAAACCGGCCATAGCTCAGCGCGGCCCGCTGTCCACGGATCACCAATCCGTAGCTAATCGTCGCCAGCAGGGTCATGCCAAGGCTGGCCATCAAAAGGAACGTGCCGAAGAGATACATAGCGACTCTTTCCAGCGGTCGATAGCATCGACCGTGCCTTTAGCAATCGGGTAGCGACATGTGCTCACCGGGCTTACGGTTTAGCCTGATCGATCTCCTGGTACTTCGATGGGCACTTGACCAGCAGATCGTCGGCCATAAATGCCTGCTCTGTGGGATCGTAGCGACCAATGGCTACGATGCTGATGGCCTGCTCGAAGTTGGCCGGACGCGGATCGTCTGAGATGACCTTGATCATCTTGCCGTTTTCATCTTGCAGCATGAACGTGAAGCGGCCTTGCTCGTCCATTTCGCCGGTGCTACCGAGAAAACCGGCCAGTTGGACGCTGCGCGCGCTGCTCATCGCCTCATCGACGCTGGTCGTGTAGGCGCGGAAACCATCTTGAAAGCCGAAGAAGCCGTATACCACAGCCAGCAGAATGATCCCCAGCCCAACGATATGCAGTGGCTTGATGGTCAGACTGCGGCGCACAGGAGTGGTTGCAACAGCCATACACTAATCCTTCAATCTTGTCATAGTATCTATGCAATGAACGAAGCTTCCCGAAGCTGGAGTGTGTCTAACGGCGCCGGAATCTGTCACAGCGTGTCTAGTGACGTTCGACCGGTTCACCCGTATCGCGTACCCGGGTCACCTCGGCAGACGGCGGCAATGATTCCCTGCGTTCACGTTCCAGCTCGCGGCGCAATGCCTGCGCTGTGGCATCGATGCGCCACAGATAAACAAAGATCGCGATCCAGACTGACAACACTGCGGCAGTCGCCACCAAAATTGCTGCATTATCCATTGTTCAGGCCCTCCCGCGTTGCGCAACCGCCCACTGCAAGTTTAAGACCAGTGAACGGATCTGCCACATCCAGAAGAAGAGTGCAGTAAAACCAAGGTTGGCAGCCAAGAAGACGTAGAGTGTTCGCCGGTTTTCCAGCAACTGCGTGCCCGGCGCTTCCATGTTCAGGCGCACAGCGCCGGTGGATTCATCGTATTCTTCTAACCCTAACTGGAAACGCGAACCGGGAAATTCAGGCCGGGCTGCCATGCCACCGTCAACTAGATCAAGACTGGGGTAGAGAATAGCCTCTTGCTGCAAACCTGGTGTGCTTACTTTGACTTCAGCCACGATCAGGTTTCCCTGACGCTCTAGGCCAAGCAATTGCACCTTCTGGTCTCCGATCAAACCGACCTTACCGACTTCGAGCACAATCCCATCGCAATTGCTGCCCTGAATGAATGCGCAATTTGGATGCAGGGTGCTATCGGCAATGCGTGGAGCAACGAAGAAGAGGAAGGGCATAGTAACGAAGGCGAAGAGGGAATAGACGGCGCTCAATTGGCGGCGACGGTCAACATCGTCAATGGCCGCGCGCAGAGCAAAGAGCGCAGCGTAGATCAGCAAGAGCACGAAAATGGATGTCTGGCGTGGATCCCAATTCCAGAAGATACCCCAGGCTACCTGTGAGAAGATCATGCCGGTAACTGTGGCCAGAATGGTGAAGAGAAGACCGGCTTCAGCAGCCGCTACAGCCATGTGATCATCGCGTTCACGCCGTCGCCAGAGGTACAAACCGCTGAAGATGGCCGAGATGGTAAATGCGATCACACTGACCCAGGCCGTTGGCACATGAACGATGACGATCCGGCCCGCTTCTCCTAACCCTTCATACTGCGGCACAATGAGAAAGGTTGCAATGGTAACGCCAGCCATCCACAGGCCAATGCCGATCTTTGCTACTTGTGCCAGTCGTTGCGCCATGGCAATCTGCTTTCTAGCCCTCCGGGTAGTTGATAACGCTTTTTACGCATCATACAACGTTGTTGCCTTAAAAGCAAGGAACGTTGGTCACAGTGTGGAATGCCCACCGACTGATTGGTAATCAGCAGGTGTTCAATCGTTCTTTTCCATTGTATCATGACTGGTTGTTATCACGACGGCAACTCTTGCCAGCGCGGTCAGATCGTGATGCTATGCTGATCATATCAGTTGGGATGCGGCCAGATCGCGTTGCGTTGTCAGGGTTACATTGACCTCTCCGGGCACATTAGCTGATATGTCGCTTCTCCATAATGAAATGATACCATCGCAATGCGACGCTCAGTAGCAGGTATGTGACGGCCAGGCTGCTCATAGCGCGACCGGGAATGCCCTGCCGCCAGAGCCAATCGAGTGCCAGCGCCAGGCAGATCGCAGCTAGCGGTAGCATGAAAAAGACATGTTTAAGGATCATGTCGGCGATCGTCCAGTTGACTATTGAATAAAGGATTAAAATCGCCCACCAACTGATCAGGAGCGCATGCGCTCGCCGTGTCGTCGTCCAGGCCAGCACTGCCCCGCCCAGGATCAGCATGATACCCGGCCAGGTGAGGTGGTTGAGCATAAATGCGCCATCAATCGCCGGGGTTGGCAGAGGCAAGGATTCGCCTCGGGCGGCGCGTTGCGATAGCGCCGAAGCAATGACCGGCAGTGTTTCGCTCACGATCACCGGCACATACCAGATGTGGTAGATCAGGAAAGCTGCCGCTTCAGCAATGATCAGCCCGGCCAGGATCAGCCACCCGCGTTGCTTTGCCGGCGCTTCGCGACGAAAAAGTTCGCAAAGGGCGTAGATGCCCATCATGGTAAATGCCATAATGCCGACTACTGTGTACGTCAGCATTGCCAGTGTGGCGGCGGCGGCTACTCCCCAGAGCGCCCGCCGTTCGTCGGGATGATCGTGGTGCGCCAGCGCCACGGCAATCAGTATCAGCGTGCCCCACAAGCCGAGCTGAGTTGGCCAGTTGCCCCATGAAATCAGAAAATACGGCATTAACAGGAGGTGGTAACAGCCAGCGGCCATCACCGCGACTCCTGGTTGCCCGAAGAGTCGTAGCGCGATGTAGGCTATCAGCAGGCTGCGCGATACGTCGAGCGCAGTGTTGAGCGCATTCGAGGCCAGCCCCAGATCGATCCCCACCAGGCCAAATGGCGCTGTGATCAGATACCAGAGTGGCGAGTAGGGGAAGTGTCCGCCTTCAAAACCGACAGTATCGCCCAGCAGCGTAACGCGACTCGGCACGATCAGTTCGATAAATCGCCCGTCTAACACCATCTGTGTGCGCGGCACGTGCCAGCGTTCGTCGTACACAATCGTTTGCGGGTAGATAACGCCGCCAATCTTGACCAGCGCCGCCAGTACCACGATCCGCCATAACCAGGTTTCGTGCCAATGGGGTAAGGTTTCGCCACCGCGAGCAAAAGCAAAGCGGGTGAACGCGCGGAGTGGACCCAGAGCCAGGTGTAATCCGAGCAGCAGCCCCCACAGATCCGGCGTAAAGATTGCCCACCAGATCCGGTAGGCTGCCAGCAAACCACCCAGTACCACTGAGATCGATCCGACCAGGATCGCTGCCGGCAGTGGCGCAACTTCAACCCGGCGTGCTAGCCAGTAGCCCAATACTCCAATCAGCGCCAGGTGCAATGCCTGCCAGAATGGCCAGCCATACTCTACCTGATGTGCCGTCATCCAATCGATGGCAATGCCGAGCTGACGGGGATCGGTTACAGTGCTGAAGGTTGAACTGGTAAGGTGTAGGCGAAGATGATCGTCTCCGGGTGGTATGAGAACATAATATCGGGCAACGCTATTTCGCAGGTCGATGCGCACCGGCGCCATACCATCGGTCGCGATGGTCAATGTAGCCGGTGATACGTCATCAGGTCGATAGCCACTGGCGCGAAAGGTGACCGTTGTCCAGTTTGATCCAATGCCGGGGAACTCTACCATTGCTTCAGCTTTGGTAAACGAGTACGAAAAGTCTCGATTGCGTTCCAGACTATGAAACCCACTAAGGTAGGGCTGGGCATACGTTGTGCCGATGTCGATGTGGCCTGCAGGAAGGGCCAAGCCGGCCAGGCAGGCGCAGACTCCACTCCAGACTGCAATTAAGAGGCTCATCAATAAGTCGCGTGCCCACTGTGCCTGTTGCAGGTTCATTACTACTCCTTTGGGTGAGGCGATAACATAAATTAAACGGAAGCGACCCGTTTTTACTCGCTTACTGTGCTATACTATCAATGCAGATCAGCGTTGTGATCTGCTCACCCGCCTTGTGGCGGATACGCTAGAGGGACGACAATGAGACTGGAGCGATTCACTGAAAAGGCGCAGAACGCCTTCCATATTGCGCAAGAAATTATGCAGGAGCATCAGCATTCGCAGCTCGATGTTGAGCATCTCTTCCTGGCGATGCTCCGCCAGCGCGACGGTCTGGCGGTTCGGGCGCTTACTCGCCTGAACGTCGATCCACTTGATGTGGAACGACGCATCGAGCGCGAGCTGGAGAAGCTCCCCAGAATGTTAAGCTCGCATGGCATTAGCGGTCAAGTGTATATTACACCGCGCACCCAGCGTCTGGTGAAGCGGGCTGAAGATGAAGCGAACCGGTTGGGCGATCAGTATGTTGGGCTTGATCACCTGTTGATCGGCCTGGCCGGTGAGCGCGACGGCCCGTCGGCGCGGATTTTGCAGAGTTATCAGATCGATCAGGAGCGGATTTATCAAGTGTTGATGGAGATTCGAGGCAGTCAACGCAGCGATGATCCGTCGGCTGAAAGCCGCTATGAGATCCTGGCGAAATACAGCACCGATTTGACCGAATTGGCGCGAGAAGATAAGCTCGATCCGGTGATTGGCCGCGAAGCTGAAATTGCGCGGGTTATTCGGATTCTCTCGCGCCGCACAAAGAATAATCCGGTGCTGGTAGGTGAAACGGGCGTTGGCAAGACGGCCATTGTTGAGGGGCTGGCGCAGCGGATTGCGCGCGGCGATGTGCCGCCAACCCTGCGTGACCGCAAGGTGCTGGCGCTCGATCTGGCCGGCATGGTGGCAGGTTCAAAGTTTCGCGGCGAATTCGAAGAGCGGTTGAAAGCGGTGATGGACGAGGTGCGCAACGCGAAAGGGCGCATCATTCTGTTTATCGATGAGTTGCATACGGTGGTTGGAGCCGGCGCAGCAACCGGCAGCATCGATGCCTCGAATATGCTCAAGCCGGCGCTTTCACGCGGCGAGATTCAGGTGATCGGCGCAACGACCATCGATGAGTATCGCAAACACATCGAGAAAGACGCCGCTCTCGAACGTCGCTTCTCGCCGGTCTTTGTTGAAGAGCCTGATCCCGAAACCACCATCGAGATGCTGCGCGGTTTGCGCAAGCGTTACGAAGAGCATCATCAGTTGACGATCAGCGATGAAGCGCTTCGCGCAGCAGTGCAACTTTCGAGCCGCTACATCAATGACCGGTTTTTGCCCGACAAGGCGATTGATCTGATCGATGAGGCCAGCGCCAAATTGCGCATCGACATCTTCTCAATGCCGCCAGAACTTAAGGCGAAAGAGGAAGAGCTTAAACGTTTGCAGGCCGAAGAGGAAGAGGCCGGCGCTCGCCGCGACTACGAGCGCGCCGCGTTGCTGCGCGCGCGTTATCTGGCTCTGCAAGCCCAGTTTGAGGCCGAGCGCAGCGAATGGCTGGCCCGCAATAACCTTGACGAGGTTGTTGATGACGAAGATGTCGCGCAGATCGTTGCCAGTTGGACGGGTGTGCCGGTCAGCCGAATGCTCGAAACGGAGCGTGAGAAGTTGATTAATATGGAAGAGCGGTTGCACGAGCGGGTGATTGGGCAACATGAAGCCATTGTTGCCCTGAGCGATGCTATCCGCCGCGCTCGTTCCGGCCTGCGCGATCCTCGCCGCCCAATCGGCTCATTCCTCTTCGTTGGCCCAACCGGTGTTGGCAAAACCGAGCTGGCCCGCGCGCTAGCTGAGTTTATGTTCGATAGCGAAGAGGCGATGACGCGCGTCGATATGAGTGAATATCAGGAGCAGCATACCGTTAGTCGCTTGATCGGCGCGCCACCCGGCTATGTGGGCTACGATGAGGGTGGCCAGTTGACCGAGAGTGTTCGCCGGCGCCCCTATCAGGTGGTGCTCTTCGACGAAATTGAGAAAGCGCACCGCGATGTCTTCAACGCCTTGTTGCAGGTGCTTGATGATGGTCGCCTGACCGATGGGCAAGGCCGCACCGTCGATTTCCGCAACACGATCATTATCATGACCAGCAATGCCGGCACTGAGCATTTGCAGGGTGGCGGTATCGGTTTCAATGTTGCCGGCAAGGGCACCCGGACAATTGACATGCGCGAGGCGCGCAAGAAGGTCGATGAGGCGCTTAAGCAGACGTTCCGGCCTGAATTCCTCAATCGGATTGATGAGATTATTCTCTTCCATCCGCTCTCGATGGATGATTTGACCAGGATCGTGGAATTGCAAGTGGCTGAACTGGTCAATCGGTTGCGTGATCAGCAGATCGGGCTGACGCTGACGCAGGCGGCCAAGGAATATGTGATCAAAGAAGGCTATAATCCAGTCTTCGGCGCGCGCCCGCTACGCCGCGCCATCCAGCGCCTGCTGGAAACCCCCATCTCGCGTGAATTGCTGCGCGGAACATTCAGGGCTGGCGACCAGATCGAAGTCGATGTTGAGCACGGCCAGCTTGTTTTTCAGCGAGGGAGTGTACTCACGATGGAAGAACGGCGGCCAGCCGAGCCGCTTGATGCCTGAACTGTAATCTACGACGCCTGGTTTGTCATCTTGCAATCACTGGCATCGTGATATGATCGAGATCGAAACGCATTCACCTTGCTCGTCTTCGTTCAGGAGTGGCCGTGACTGCATCCGATGTCGCTACCCAACTCGTTACCGTTCAGCGGCGCGCTGCTCGTCTGCGCAATGCGTTGATGACGGTGGGATCATTCTTTGCAACCGCTCGCCAGCCCGATCCGTTGCCGATGCTGCGTGACCTGTGCAGTGAATGGCTGTTGGCGGATCGGGTAGAAATTATTATTCCCGCCGGCACCGGTAGTTTGCAATCGCATGCGCCCACTATGCTGGTAGGCCCGATTACAATCGGGCGGCGTGTCATTGGTCGGATTGAAGTTTCGCGAGCAACGCCGCCGTTTGATAGCGATGATCGCGAGTTATTGACTGCATTGGGGCAGATTATTGGCGTCGTTCTCGAGCAATCATCACTACAAGGGCAACTCGATCAGTACCTGAATCAGGCGCGGGCGCATGCCGATACGCTCGATCAGTTATTGCAGTTTGCCCGGCTGGTGGTTAGCGCGACGACCGATCCGCTCCATCTGGGGTTGCAACTGGCCACTCAGGTGCCGGCAATGGTTGGCGGCGAGCGGGCTTCTCTCCTGCTAATCCCACTTG
Organism: uncultured Chloroflexus sp.; assembly: GCF_937129525.1. Classification (GTDB taxonomy): domain Bacteria; phylum Chloroflexota; class Chloroflexia; order Chloroflexales; family Chloroflexaceae; genus Chloroflexus. The sequence goes on from NZ_CAKZNK010000119.1 coordinate 39,536, forward strand.
ATAAAGATAAAGCGCCGATGCTTTTGCTCAGCAATGGCCATATGTCAACCCCCGATCGCGCGCGTGAGGTGCGCGAACATGGGTTTGCCGGGCTGGTGCTGCGCGAAGGGCAACCATTGATCATTGATGAAACTGACGCAGATCGGCGCTGGTTGTCGTTACGGGTGCATGAGGTCGATGCTCCAACCCGGTGTGCTATGGCAGTGCCGTTGCGATGGGGACAGCGATTGCTGGGAGCGTTGACGGTAACCACAACGCAGAGTCGTCGCTTTGGTAGCTCACACCTTAATCTCCTGGAACTGGTCGCCTGTCACATTTCGCTCGCAATCTATGCGGCTGATCTCGATACGCGCCGCAAGCAAAGTGTTAAGTGGCTGGACGAGATTGAGTCAAAGATGAGCCTCGCTTTGGAAGCTGCGCGGGCCGGTGACATTCAGGCTTTTGCGCAGCTCGAACAGCAGCTTGCTCGTTTGCGCGAGGTTCAACAGTTATTGACTCTGGAAATGAAATCTGCACCCGTCGGTCAAGGAGACCGGCAGATTGATGATGTTCATCATCCGCCAGAGTAAGAGCGGCAGTCTAACAGGCAACGATCTGGCTCTATTGGAGGGGTACGGTCTCACCGTACCCCACATCGCTTCTCTGCGCAGCTCGTTCGTTTGCGCGAAGTTTACCGGTTATTGATGTTGGAAATGCAATCTGCACCTGTTGGGCAGATAGACCGGCAGATTGAGGATGATCATTATCCGCCGGAGAGAGAGCGGCAATCTATCGGCCAACGACGTTGCCGTGTACAGAATGTATGGTGGGGGTACGGCATGCCGTACCCCCACCCCCATACCGCTTATTCGTCAGGATTACCGTATTCGTTGATATTGGTCGGATCTGGGTCGGTGAAGCTCAGATTAGGTGGTGTCGATGGATTGTTGTCTAAACCGACTTGCGGAACCGGTTGTGGATTGGCGATAGTGTCGGCTGTTTGCGTGAGGGTAAAGGTGGCGATCACCAGTTGCTGGCTGACAGCGCCTTGGGCTGTCAACTGGTAGAAACCAACCGGCAAGCGCTCATCGAGAAAGAGTTCTACCATAAACTGACCGGACACTGGATCGGCAAACGTGGAGGGAAAGCCGCGCACCGCGCCATCCGGTAGGGTTAGCCACAGATCGACCCGCTCACCTGGGAAGAAGAGATCGCCGTTCGCATAGAAGATCGACCGTTGCGGCGCCACCGCTCCGGACGGCACCACTACCGACAGTCGCGCTGGGCCGCGTTGCGTCACGGGCCGCGAGATAAGTTCGAAGTGAGCGAAGACCCGGAACCCACTGGTATTTCCTAGCGCCGTTACCGTGTAGCGCCCGACCGGATTCTTGCCTTCAAACTGGAACGAAGTCGAAACAGCGCCGCTGGGTGTGGCCTGCACAACGGCCTGTCCGGGCGGGAAGTCGATGACCGTGCCATCGGGAGCGGTCAACCAGAATGAGACCTGTTCGCCACCGATGAAGCCGCGTCCATCAATTTCCAGAATTTGACCTTGCTGAATGACGCTGGTTTCCTGCCCATTTAAAGTAGCGCGCAGCGTGGCGGTTCCGGTTGGCCCTGGCCGACCACCGGGAATGACGACAAAGAAGGCTGATGCCGTATTGGCGCCACCACTGCTGAGACCGCGCCCGCTCAGGCGGTAGCACCCATAAGGCCAGGTGCCCGGGATTGTGATGTTGAGGGAAAGTTGACCAGCGTTGTTGGAAAAGCGAGCAAATTGAACGTTGGTTGGCATGTCGATAACACCGTCGAGAAATTGAGCGGCACTGATGGTAAAGACGCGCCCATCGGGAAAGGTGATGTCTACTTCGACGGGTTCAGGGCCGAAAGGTGGCTCAAGTACTCGATAGAAGTCAAAACGTGCCAGCAGCGTCTGCGTCTGGAAGATAGCCGGCTCTGGGGTGCGACTGGCTGCGCATGGCGCCACTCCTTGCGGCGTAAAGATTTCGACCCGCGCTCGTGAAGCTGCGGCGCCATACGCAAACCAGGCCAGCGTGAGAGCCAGTGCCGCGCTAAAACCGATAGCGAACAACGAACGTGGCGAAAGGCGTTTCATTGTTACCCCCCGTTTCTGAGACTAACCTGATAACGTAATGAAAATGTATCCCTCGTGGCGAGGAACGAACAAGTTGCATAGATTACACTATCGTTACGAGTAGAATTGTTAAACAAGTTTACAGATCGTTTCATGTGTTTATAATTTATTGATATAACTGGTTTTAAGCGAAAAACTAATACTTATGTTCCTGGTATTAATTAAAAATATATTTATATTGTAATTTGCCGACTGACACAACATAGTACGTATACAGAAGTATTATCAGGCCTTGATAGTCTACTTACCTAACAGGCACAGATAACATTTCCACAGCTAACAACTGTTGGAGCGCGCGCAAACAAACAAGCTGCCCGAATAAGCGGCGGATGGGTACGGTGCTCCGTACCCATCTAATCCATTCCGTGTGTCATTGACCGGCGATAGCATAATGAGCCGGTATCATTTCGCTGCAAGCAGGCTAGCCAGTGATGGAGGTTGAGACAGGAGGATTCGGCGGCGCAGTCGCGCATGCGCCAGCTCGTGACAAGAGTCGAAACAGGTCAGGTATGGGGTGGTAAGCTACTCAGAACGTTGCAGTTCTTCTACTCGTTGGAGCTGGACATACAGTGGTGGCACGCCAAACAGGGCGCGTTCCCAGTCGGTTACGTTGGGATTGACCTCGCCGAGTGACCAGCGCCCACCGATCCGAATGATCTGGGTGCCGAAGTGTTGTGGACGACCTAATTCGATCAATAGTCGGTCCCAGGCCATTGCGCGCAATGTCCATGCCCGTTCATCGCCTAGTTGGGTTGCTCGCCTGGCAAAGCGGTGGGCGTGATGAAAATCGGCGACCGATTCGCCGCAGATCATGACCAATCCGGCCAGAAAGCAGGCGCGCTCATCGTTGACGAATCCTTGCGCCTCTAGTTCTAGCACTCGTTCGCAACGTCGCCGCCGCTCAGCCGAGGTAGCGCCTTTGGCCTGGCCATCAATTGCTTCACTGGCGAGGCGACTGAGTTCATTGATCGGATCTTCGGGTAACAGATCGTCATCAGGATCCATCCCAGGCACTCCTTCCAGTTCAAGCAGACAGGCGGTAATCAATTGATTGCGTATGTCTATCATTAGTAGTGTACCACACTCTGAGATCGGAGCACCGGCGACAGAGAGCGATCCAGCCGAGGCGGTGATCGTCGCGACGGGGACGGCGGTAGACTTCGACGTGCTGGTGGCTGCCACAGTGACTGCAACGACCTCTGCTGCGCAGGTAAGCTGCCCAGATGAACGGTAGCGAGACGTGATCGAGCAAGAGGTGAAGGGTAACGCCGATTGCGAACGGACGCAGGCGCGGCCAGCGTTGGGTTAGCGTCCAAAGCGGTGGCAAGACCAGGAGCGGCTGGTGGAGCCACGAGCGCAGTGAACCGTAGCGCGGTCGATTATCACCGCGCCAGGGCAACCGGTTGCGATAACGGTTGTAGCTCAGCGCGCCGCTGATGCTCCAATCGCCGGTGCGACAGGCGTACAGGATGAGATGATCGAGATCGATAAGTACGCCGCCAGTAATGAGCAGAGCAGCAGCTTGCGGGCGACGGAGGTACAAACCAGCGGCCAGCAGGGTTGAAGTGATGAGGTGTTCACGTAGATTCATGGATTCTCCAGGGGATGCAATGCTTCCAGCACCGGTTGAAAAGTCTGGCGGTGGATTGGCGATGGGCCATGTTGCCTGAGCGCGCGCTGATGAGCGGCAGTGCCATACCCTTTATGCAGCGCAAACCCGTACTGTGGATAGCAAAGGTCGGCGGTTTGCATCAACCGATCGCGCGTAACTTTGGCAATAATAGAAGCGGCAGCAATCGACAATGACCGCGCATCGCCACGCGCCAGCGACTCTTGCGGCAGACTCAGGTTGGATAGCCGTTCGGCATCGATCAGCAGCGCATCAACAGCGCAAGGCAGCGATAGTACTGCCAGGGTCATTGCCAGGCGAGTAGCCGGCAGGATACCGTAAGCGTCGATCAAAAAGGCCGGGACGATACCTACACCGATGCCCTGAGCGCAGGTCTGTATGATGGTGTATACATGCTCGCGAGCGGCGGCGCTCAACTGTTTCGAATCGTTGACCATTGCCAGCAAATCTGGCTGTTCGTACACTATCGGCGCTAACACGACGGCTGCGGCCACCACCGGCCCGGCCCAGCAACCGCGTCCGGCTTCGTCAATCCCGGCCAGCGTCTGGTATCCACGGGCGCGAAGCGCGTATTCAAAGCTCAGATCTGGTTTCATGCGGTCTCCCGACCATCACCAACACACTGCTGTCACCGACAAAAACGCGCTGGACGCGCAGGTGAAATACGCCGATCTTGAACTCTGGAGGAAGATCGCGCGCATTGCGTCCCAACCAGATCAGCCGATAGACGGCGTCAATCAGACGGCCATAACCCCCCTCAATCCGCCCGCCATCAACGATTACCAGTTGGCCGTTAGGGGCCAGCACACGGCGGATTTCGGCGTGAGTCGCCGGATCGAGAATATACTCTGCCGGGAAGGTGGCGCAGACTGTATCGAAACTGGCATCGGCAAATGGCAATTGACGAGCGTCAGCCTGAACAAGTCGCCTGGTAAAGCGCGCTGCGCGACGTAGCATTGCCGGCGATGAGTCAATCCCGACCACATCAGGGCGTTCGGCCAGAGCGCGTTGCAAATAACCGGGACCGCATCCCAGCTCCAGCACTCTTCCGTGCAATGACGGCACAGCAGCCTCAACCCAACGTTGCCAATGTCCGGCAGAGACCAGCCAGGCGATCAAATCGTAACTCCAGGCCAGTTCGTGGTAGAGGCGATGAAACAACCAGCGGATGAGACGTTGATAGAATTTCAGTGCGATGTTCACGTTTGCAGCTTATCTCGTCATAGCGTGACACTCGGATGAAAGAGCAATCTGGCTACATTTCCGTTATACCACACAACTGCCCGGAACTGCGTCACAGTGCGGCTCTACGGTATGACCGCGCCGATGGTATAATTGCGCGTAAGTAAGGTTGGCAATCGCGAGGGAAAGGATATGCTATGACCGGCGAGCGCGCCGCAGACCTGATTCAGGCCGATCACGATTATCTGTTGCAGAGTTATGTGCGCGCCGATTTTGTGATTGAGCGCGGTGAAGGGGTGTATCTCTACGACAGCGAGGGGCGGCGTTACCTTGATTTTGTCGCCGGTATTGCCGTCAATGCGCTCGGCTACGGTGATCGAGATGTGTTGAATGCCATCAATGAGCAGGCAGCTCGCTTGATTCACGTGTCGAATCTTTACCATACCCGTCCGGCAATCGAGCTGGCAGCATTACTGGTGCAGAGCAGCCCCGCTTTCGAGAAAGCGTTCTTTTGCAATAGCGGCGCCGAAGCTATCGAGGGGGCGATTAAATTTGCCCGTCGCTACGCCCGCGCTCATTTTGGCGAAGGCAAGACCACATTTGTTGCCTTTGATGGCAGCTTTCACGGGCGCACGATGGGCGCTGTCGCGATCACTGCCCGCGACAAATACCGTGAACCATTCATGCCGGTCATGCCAGGTGTGCGCTTTGCCCGCTACAACGATCTAGCTTCGCTCGAGGCGGCAATGGGTGACGATGTGTGCGCAGTTGTGCTTGAACCGGTGCAGGGTGAAGGCGGCTTGCGCGCTGCCGATCCCGCTTTTGCGCAAGGCGCGCACGAACTTTGCCAGCGCTACAACGCATTGCTAATCTTTGATGAGATTCAATGTGGGGTTGGCCGCACCGGTACACTCTGGGCGCACGAGCAGCTTGGGGTACAGCCTGACATCATGACAGTTGCCAAGCCGCTGGCCGGTGGATTGCCGATTGGTGCCGTTTTGATGGGTCAACATGTGGCCGACGCGATCCAGCCTGGCGATCACGGCACGACTTTCGGGGGCAATCCTCTGGCGACAGCAGTGGGCGCAGTAGTGTTTCGCAAGATTAGCGATCCGGCCTTCCTGACCCATGTGCAGCAGGTAAGCAATTATCTTGATGAGTCGTTACACGATCTGGCTGCCGAATTGCCCAATACTGTGCTTGAATTGCGCGGACGTGGTCTGATGCGTGGCCTGCGCATTGCCGGCTCGGCAAGCGCCGCGCGTGAAGCGGCCCATCACCACGGATTGCTGGTTGCTACTGCGGGTGAAGATGTGCTGCGTCTCTTGCCGCCGTTGATTATCGAACCGCGCCACGTCGATGAGGCACTGGCCAGTCTGCGGGCGGTCTTGCGAGCATGAAAGCGGTGTGGCGATCAGGTTGATAGCCGACGCAAATGATTGCAGCAGGCTATCGGTCTGAACATTGGGAAGCGGTTTGCTGGCCAGCCATCCCATCGGGGCGAATTGCCGGGATACTTGTATCAATGCGTCAGTACATGGGCACCGTCTCCTGTGACTAAGCAGAGAGTTCAGTCACCGCTCTTGATTCGTCGTGGCGCATGCTACACTCGCAGGGCAGCGGTTGGAGGGAAAGAGCTTTTCGGGTTGTCAGAAGCGTCACTATGCAGACTGCGGTTGCGCAAAGCAAAGGCGTTCAACCGTAGTTCGAGCAATGGGCGCCATCTACAGGGAGAGAGACAATGCCGGTTGTTGCATTAATTGGCGCGCAATGGGGCGATGAAGGCAAAGGCCATCTGGTTGATCTACTGGCGGCCCGCGCCCGTCTGGTCATTCGCTACGGTGGTGGCAATAATGCCGGCCATACCGTTGTGAACTACCTCGGCACGTTCAAGTTACATCTCGTGCCTTCTGGCATTTTTGATCCGGGTATCGTCAACGTGATTGGCCCCGGTGTTGTGATTAATCCCGAGGCCTTGATCAAAGAGATTGAGGAACTCGAATCGCGCGGAGTTTCGACGGCCAAATTGTTTGTCAGCGATCGCGCGCACGTGATCATGCCTTACCACATTCAGCTTGATCAGTTGCAAGAACAATCGCGCGGCGAGGCGCGGATCGGCACCACCGGTCGCGGCATTGGGCCGGCATACGCTGATAAGATGAGCCGTTCCGGCATTCGTATGGGAGATCTGCTGCACGAAGAGACATTGCTCAACCGATTGCGGATTGTGCTGGAAGAGAAGAATCGCGTGTTGACCCGGCTCTACGGCGCGCCTGCCCTCTCGTTGCACGATACCTACATGACCTATTTAGAGTATGGCCGGCGGTTGGCCAATCACATTTCTGATGTGCATCCTATCATTCATCGAGCGCTGGAAAAGGATCTGCCGGTGCTTCTAGAGGGCGCTCAAGGCGCACTTCTCGATATTGACCACGGTACCTACCCGTTTGTGACTTCATCACCGCCCGGCGCTGCTGGCGCTTGCCAGGGTAGTGGTATTGGCCCAACCCGGCTCAATTCGGTGATCGGCGTGGTCAAAGCGTATACGACTCGCGTGGGTGAAGGCCCATTTCCAACAGAGGTTGACGGGCCGATTGCCGATACGTTGCGCCAGATCGGGACGCCGTGGGCCGAGGTAGGCACCACAACCGGGCGGTTGCGCCGGGTGGGGTGGTTTGATGCAGTGATGACACGCTACGCGGCGCAGGTAAACGGGATTGATACTCTGGCGATTACCAAGCTCGATGTGCTGGATGGGATCGAGACGCTGAAAATTTGTACTGGCTATAAACTAAACGATGCTGTGCTGGAATATCCGCCGATGACGACGGCTATTCTGGCTCAGGTAGAGCCGATCTACGAAGAGATGCCTGGCTGGTCAGTGCCAACGCGCCATGCGCGGCGGTTTGCCGATCTGCCAGAAGCGGCGCAGGCGTATGTTGCCCGGATCTGTCAGCTTGTGGGCGCCCGGTTGGGGATTGTTTCGGTTGGGCCAGAGCGTGATCAGGCAATTATGGTTGCGGATGTGTTTTAATGGCGTTGGCTGCTGCCCACCCCGCTGGTGTGCCGATGTCAAGGGCGCTTCCGGCGGGGAAGGTGACGCCTTCAACCCGCAAGCCGCGCCTGATTGCCGCTTGAAAGACCGCGCCGATGTGCAACTCGGCGCGGTTTGGATCATGCAGGCGAGCGGTGCGGTCGCGCTGAACTACTTCAGCCAGGATGTCAGTTACTGCCGGTGACCAGATCGCAGCCATCCACGTCCAGCGCAGGGTAGTGTGCGATGGTTTGATGTCGATGGCTGTGACCTGGTTGTCTGTGGTCAGGGCTACCATGTCGGCGGTGTGTGGTCGTTCACACGGGAAGAGGCCAAGGGTCAGATCGGGCTGGCTGCTGGTGTGGTGCGCCTTTAGGGTTGCAAAGACCTCATCGGGTGTCAGAATCACGTCGGGCAATCCCAGCGCTACTGTCTGATCGCGCAGGAACGGCAATGCGGCGGCCAGCGTATACGCAGCGCCGTGTGGTTCGTGAACGGTCAGGTAGGCAAGCTGTGGCCCAAATGCCTGACCGTCGCCCAGATAGTTGATGATGTCCCATTTCCCTGGCCGCACGACGATCAGAGCACGTTCGATACCGGCGCGTTGCCATTGGGCCAGCAGGTATGTGATAACGGGCCTTGGCCGCAAGCCGTTCGGGTCGATAAAAGCGCCCACAGGTAACAGCTCTTTGCTGCATGGTAATGGGCCAAGACGGGTTGCCATTCCGCCAGCAGGGATAAGACCGATCATAGGCGTATCTCACTGACGCTGGATATTGAGCCGATCATTCTTTTGTCGGTGTGAGGAGGCTGGTTTCATTGTACCGGTTATGGCAAGCACTCGACGATAGTATTGCGCGAGAGGGCCGATCTTGCGGTTGCCGCTGAGCAATTGTTGCCGGCGCTGGAGCCAGATAAAACGGGCGCATTATAGAGCGTATCACTGCGTTAGTAGCAGGCAGTGTGTAGAACGGGAATGGGTGTTGTGCCATCGACGTTAACGCCGTGTCGATCTGACAGCGAGCGCGCTTGCTCAGTCTAGTAAGGCGTATGAAGCCCCTGGAGTCGTTATCCAAAACCAGGTCAGGCGACAGATGGGCTTACAATTGATAGGCGCCGAGCGCAACGTAGAGCAATACTCCCAGACACAGGTAAGCGCCGTAAGGCAAATATTCTGGGGTTTGGCGACCCAGCCGGCGGGCAATCAGGATACCAGCGGCAACAAAGCCGGCCATGAAGACGCCGAAGATCAGGGCCGGGCCGAGGTGACGCAACCCAAGCGCTGCGCCGATGAAGATGGCGAGGTAGACATCGCCCAACCCAAAGGGAGCCGATTTGCCTGGAAAGAGGACCAGGGCGAGCAGGTAAAGGAAGAAGAAGCCGACCCCGCCGACAAGACCGCCCAGGAGCAGATCGCGCCATCCGGCGCCCACCAGCGATCCCCAGCCGAAGGCGATCAAGGCGCTACCCAGAATGACAAAGGTATAGATCCAGCGGTGAAGCCAGTCGATGACGCCGGTAACGATCAAGATGGCGCCAACAAAGGCGAGATAGGCGAAGAGCGGGCTAAGGCCGTAAAGATGGAACAGTCGCCAGAGCCAGAGTGCGCTGGCAATTTCGACCAACGGGTAGATCAAGGGCAAGGGTTGACCATTGGCAGCCCGGCCACGTTGCAGTAACCAGCCCACTACCGGCAGCATCTGCCACCATCGCAATGGCTGGCCAGTGCGAATGCAGCGCGGCCAGCCTAGCAAGCGCTCTTCGCGGGGTAGTCGGATGATGAGCACATTGAGCAGACTACCCAGCGCCAGACCGGCTATGACTATGACCACATCGATCATGGTTTTGGTTCCTCGCCAAATGCAGCCTGCCACATTATCGCTCGCGGCGCTGAACGACCCGTCCAGCGTTCAAAAGCCAGCGCCCCCTGTTCCACCAGCATCCCGCGCCCATCGCGCGCGCGCGCGCCGCGAGCAGCAGCAGCACGGAGCAAAGCGGTTTCGCGGTAGACCATATCGTAGACCAGACAGTGCGGGCCGACCGGTGGATCGGGCAGCGGTATCTCGCCATCGCGCCAGCCGAGAGCAGTCGCATTGATCAGCAGCGTGCAGTTTGCGACAACCTCTGCCACTACCGGATCGGAGAGGGCCAGTGCCCGCGCTTGCAGCGCTGGCTGGTTAGCAGCCACTGCAGCCACCAGATCAACTGCCCGCATCAGGTTTCGGTTAACGATCCAGAGACTGGTGACACCGGCATCGACCAGGGCGAAAGCAGCAGCTCGCGCAGCGCCCGATGCGCCGAGAATAACGACTTCCTGCCTGGTTGCCGTCCAGCCAGCGGCAGCAAGGTCGGCCAGCAGTCCTGGCGCGTCGGTATTGGCGCCTATCAGCCGACCATCGGGCTGGCGCACTATCGTATTGACGGCGCCAATGCGGGCCGCCGTCGGTTCTAGTTCATCGAGGAGTGGGATGACGGCTTCTTTATGAGGCAAAGTCACATTTGCGCCCAGAAATGTCGGTTGACGTAGCGCGGTGATGCGGTCTGGCAATTCAGCGGCGGTTGTCTGCACGGCGCGGTAGTGAGCTGCAATGCCGAGCGCTGCCAGGGCAGCATTGTGCATCGCCGGCGAGCGAGAATGAGAGACCGGATCGCCGATCAAGATAATCTCTGGTGTCATGGTTGATTCGATTGGCATGCCAGCCACTCTGCTTCGTAGACGCGGAATTCCTCGATTGTGGTTGCAAATTTGTGCGAGCCATCGAGCGCGCAACTGGCAACAAAGAAGAGATATGGCACCGACTCATCGGGCTGGGCCGCCGCAGTGAGCGCCGCCAGGCCGGGAGCGGCGATTGGGCCGGGTGGTAGACCGGGTGTCACTCGCGTGTTGTAAGGGCTTTGAATGGCAAGTTCATCGAGGGTTAGTTCGCGTTGCCACCAGGTGCCTTCGCTGGCATCAAAACCCAGCGCGTACTGCACCGTAGCATCGGCGCCGAGCAGACCGCCACCAAAAATGGGTGCGTATTGGGGTTTGAGCCGATTCCAGAACACGGCGCTAATCTGCGGCATTTCGCTGAGCAGAGCCGCCTCGCGCTGAATGATCGAAGCCATCGTAACGATCTGATGCACGGTTACTCCGGGCACGCGCACTGAGCGTTCGATGGTACTGTACTGCTCGACAAAGCGATCGAGCAACTTGCGAACGATAGTTTCGGCGTTGGCCGAGGGAGCAAAGCGGTAGGTATCAGGGAAGAGATAGCCTTCCAGGGTGGAGCCGGGTGGCAGGCTGCTAAGCAGGAAATAGTCGGCGCGGAAACGTTCACCATCGCGAGCTACGGCGAGAAACTCCTCTTCGCTGACGAGACCGGCAGCGGCAATGATCGTGGCAATCTCTTCAAGGCGAAGACCTTCGGGAATCGTGACCTGCACATCGTTGACCACTCGACCGCTCTGCAAAACGATCAAGATGTCGCTCATCGTCATAGTCGGACTCAGCACATAGCGTCCAGCCTGGATTTGTTGATCAAGCCCGCGCCACCGCACCAGCGCTCGAAACAGGGCTGGCTGGCGGATCAGGCCGGCTTCGCCCAGGCGGGTAGCAATAGCGTCAGCAGTCTCGCCGGGAGCAACGATAAACTCAACCGGATCGCCAGCGGTGGCGGGTGTGGCGCGCAATTCACTCAGCAAAACGTAGCCGGCGCACGATATGACCAGCGCAATGAGTGAGAGACCAAGCAAGAGTGCGCGGACATGCCGCATTGTGCAAACCTCCCTCACGCCGAACGGCGCAATGTGAATTGTCGTAGTCAGACGGTTGGCGTCTGTCAATTGCCATTGTACACTGATATGGGCAACGCCGCGCGAGAGCGCAGGCATGCCACTACCACATTTGAGATGATCGGGCCGGCAGCGGTGTTATCTGGAACCGAAGACAAGCGGCACAATCTGCGCATCGATGACAAGGTGGCGCGGGTGCGGTACAATACGAGCTGTCCAAGGGTGGGCATGGTTTTACCGCTTAAAAACCTCTTTCATTCCCGCGCGCAGGGTGAGCGGGCATTGTTGGCAGGAGCGAGTGACGATGTATCACGCATGGTTTGCCGCGCAAGATGATCCCAACGAGCGATACCCATTGACCGAAGTCGTTTACTACAGTCGGTCGGGTGGATTGCTTGAAGTGCAGCACGATATGGCCGCGCTGGCCCGGCGTAGCGCTGAAGAGTGGAAACGCCTCTTCGATGAGCGCTGGATGCGCACAACGTGGCCGTATGGCAGCGGTGTGTGGGGAAAAAAAGAGTGGGTGTGCCCGATCGTGTCTGATGATAACGTTGTCAGCATGTTTGAAGGTGGCACAAACCTCTTCTGGGCCGAGCGGTTTGGGCGCGAGATCGGGCTTGATGACCTCTGGATCAAGATGTGCGGCAATTCACACACCGGTTCGTTTAAAGACCTTGGGATGACGGTGTTGGTCAGCGTCGTCAAACAGATGATCAGTGAGGGCAAACCGATCCGGGCAATTGCCTGCGCCTCTACCGGCGATACTTCGGCGGCGCTCGCAGCCTATGGCGCGGCAGCCGGCATTCCAACCATTGTGTTCCTGCCCAAGGGGAAAGTGAGCATCGCGCAGTTGGTGCAACCGGTAGCGCATGGCGCCCTCGTGCTGGCGCTCGATACCGATTTTGATGGCTGTATGCGGATCGTGCGCGAGATTACTGCTAATCCTGATAATGGCATTTACCTGGCCAATTCGCTCAATTCGTTGCGCATTGAGGGGCAGAAGACGGTTGGCATCGAGATTGTGCAACAATTTGATTGGGAAGTGCCGGACTGGATCATTATCCCCGGCGGGAACCTGGGCAACACTTTTGCGTTAGGCAAGGGTTTGTTGATGATGCATGAACTCGGCCTAATCGATCGTCTACCCCGGATTGTCACCGCTCAGGCGGCCAATGCCAATCCGCTTTACCGCTCATACCTGACCGGTTTTCGCGAGTATCAGCCAATCAAAGCGCAGCCGACGGCGGCCAGCGCCATTCAGATCGGCGATCCGGTGAGCATTAACCGCGCGATCAGCATATTGCGTCGCTTCAACGGGATTGTTGAGCAGGCCACCGAGCAGGAGCTGGCCGATGCGGCGGCCCGCGCCGACCGCACCGGCGCGTATGCCTGTCCGCACACTGGCGTGGCGCTGGCTGCGCTGATTAAGCTGGCGCAACGCGGCGAGATCAAACGCAGTGATCGGGTCGTTGTCATTTCAACTGCGCACGGTTTGAAATTCAGCCGATTCAAAGTCGAATACCATGAAGGAACGTTGCGTGATGTAGTTGGGCAGTATACCAATCCGCCGATTGAGTTGCCTCCGGACATAGACGCTGTGCGGCGCGTGATTGATCAGCGGTTCGGCTAAATATGCATAATGAGGAGGGCTTTGTGCGCATCGATCAACGCCGGTTGGCCTTCATCCTTATGGGGGATGGCTGCATACACGTTAGGGCGCGGCTTGCTGAATATCATTTTTGGCGATCCGCTGTTGACCATAATACTG
>NZ_CAKZNK010000120.1 GCF_937129525.1 uncultured Chloroflexus sp.
GTTGAGCCGATGCCATAGTGTGAGAGCACGCAGGTCCTAGTACTCTGGCGGGACGTTCAGATGTTGGTCGAGGGCACAGGGCATGATCCGTCTCGTCAAAGCACGTCGAGCGGCAACGCAAGTTGTCCCCTTGGTCTGGCGGGGTGCGCAAATGCTGGCCGAGCGGTGAGTGGGCTACGCTGCGAGCGTGAACTTCCTGGCGGCCCCGATGGTGGTGCGTTCAGGCTGCCGAACGACTGCACAGCTATCCATTGCAGGGTTTCATCTCACGACCAAAAGCAGAAAGGTGACCTGGCACGCCAGAAATTGCGCGTGCTTGAATACTGCGCCCATAAACAATATTGAGTGGGTTACACATTTGAAGAAACATTATCGGGAATGAACGACAATCGCCCCGAGCTGCACAAGGGCGCTGGCGATCCCAGGAGCGGAACACGCCAGCCTTTTCAGGCGCAGTGCGCGTTCTGGTTATGAAATCATCCAGAGCTTATTTCTCATGTCCGTAGAAAAGAGCAGGGAGCGATAATGCCCCCTACCCATCCTGTTCTGTCTCTACAACAGACTCCGTAACACACCGATCACACGTCCCTGAATCTGCACATTTTCAGGCGAGGTATAGATTGGTTGCATCGTAGCGTTGGCCGGTTGGAGGCGGATGCGACCATTTTCGCGGTAGAATTTCTTAAGCGTGACCGCATTTTCGTCGATCAACCGCGCGGCAACCATCTGTCCATTCTCAGCCGTCTCCTGGAACCGCAACAAGACATAATCGCCATCATCAATCAGGGCATCGATCATCGACTGTCCGCGCACCCGCAGCGCATAGACGCCGTTCAAGCGGTTGGGTGGCACGATGTTAGCCGGTACTGTGACCTGCTCAGCCTGATCGAGATTGACCTCTTCGGGATCGGGTAGGGGAGAACCGGCAGTAATTGTGCCAAGGAGCGGTACGCGCCCAAAATTCTGGCTCAAGAGCGCTGGGGAAAGGTCGGGAATGCTAATGCCGCGGGAGATTTTATCATTGCGAACAATCTTGCCGAGTTTTTCGAGGACTTCGAGATTGTACGAGACCACTGAGGTAGATGAGATGTCTAAATCGCGCTGAATGTCACGGATAGAGGGGGAAATACCCCGCTCTTTGATGAAGCTTACAATGTATTGATACATTTTCTCTTGTCGATCAGACATCTCTCGTCGTGGCATAGTTGCCATCCTTTCAATAGGCCGCAGCCTCAACAAGCATGGACGGCGGCAAAAAAACTAGAACTTATGTAGCAATTATAGCTTCCGAACACTTGTTTTGTCAAGTACGTTTGTTCAAGTTTTGGGCGCAAACTGGCGAGTCTGCACGGCAAGCCGGTCGCTTCGAGTATAATTGGAACATATGAACACGACAACTATGCCAAATGATCGCCTGGCCGCTCAACGCCGCACTTTACGGCTTGCGTGGCTGACGTTAATTGTCTTCTTCGGATTGTTTTTAGCGCTGGTGACCGGTGTCGCGCTCACAGTGCGCCAGTGGTATCTCTCATCGACGGACTCGCAGAAGGCAACTCTGATCGTGCGCAGTGTCGATGAGAGTATCGTCTGGCAACCGGCTGGTCGGACGATCTTTCAGGGCGCTCGCGATCAGCAGGAGCTAGGTGAAGGCGATGTGGTGCGGGCGTTACCAAATGCCGGTTATGGTCAGGTGGCGTCGTTGCGTTTGTTTGAGGGCAGCCAGCTTGATCTGTGGGCGGGAGCTGAATTGCGTTTGAGTGAGTTGCGCGCGACACGCTGGTATAGCGGCGCGTTGCAAATCACGCTCGAGCAGACGGGCGGTTATGTGCGCTACGATTTGCGTGACGATCAGCCATTCGATTCGGTGCGTTTTACCGTGCTGGTGGGTGACGCGCGGGTTGAGTTGATGCCCGGTGGTAGCTACAGTATCGGTTTGTATCCGCCCGAGCGGCGAGTAACCCGGATCGATGGTCGCCCCGCATTGATTGCCGATATTGCCGCGCGCTCCGGTAGCGCCATAGTGACCGGTGTGGCAGGTCAGCCAGCGCGACTGGTTGCCGGTCAACGGATTGAAGTGGATCCTGCCGGATTGCCAGGTCTGTCGGTGCCGGCGCGTTGGGAGTTGATCCGCGACGGCGGTTTCTCGCTCTTCTCCGAAGCTGAGTATAACAACACTACTCGCGCCGACGATCCAACCCTGCCACGCGCCACAACCTGGCAGGTGTCGGGAACGCCAAGTCTACCGTTGCCCGAACGGGGCTTTTTCCGCCTGGCGCTGATTTGTCGTCCAACCAATACGATGCTGACGTGTCCGCCGGAAGACTGGCGCACTGCGGCCTGGTTTTATCGCACAGGCGGGCAGGTAAACGGCTTTGTGACCAGTATTCGGCAGTCGTTAGGCGCGCAAGGTGCCGGGGTGGATGTTTCTGAGTTTCGCTCGCTGATCTTTTCACTCTGGGTCCGGGTTGATTATCAGTCGCTGCTGGCAGCCGGCGATCGTGGGACTGAGTGTCCGGTTATGATCCGGATTGTAGCGCGGCGTAGCAGTCCGGTTGATCCCGATGAAGAGCGGGTTGTGTGTATCTATACCGCCGCCAGTGACAATGATTTGCGCGTGCGCGCCGATGGCATTTTTTATCTACGGATTGAGCCGGCGACGTGGACGCAGTTCCGGGTCGATCTGCGAGATGAACGCTGGTTGCCTGATTATCGTTATATTCGCAGCGTCGAGATTTATGCCAATGGGCACGATTACGATGCGAAAGTTGCCGAAGTTTCGTTAATCGGAATGCAATAAACGGGCCATGATCCTTTACCACGGTGTCGATGTGATCGAAGTAGCGCGAGTTCGGCAGGCGGTGATCCGCTATGGTCGGCGATTTCTCGACCGCGTCTACACGGCTGCTGAGCAGACTGATTGCGGTCTGACAACAGACGTTGTGCGTTACGAGGCGCTGGCTGCGCGCTGGGCTGCCAAGGAAGCTTGCGCCAAAGCGCTCGGTATCGGCTTGCGTGGCCTGGGGGCGCTGGCCGTCACCGATCGCCCGCGCGCCGGTCTGCGCGAGATTGAAGTGGTGCGTGATCCTGTCGGTCGCCCGCAATTGCGATTGGCTGGGGTAGCCGAGCAGACCGCCTCAGCGTTGGGTATTCAGGCCATGGCGGTAAGTCTATCACATACGAATGAGCTGGCGTTGGCCAGTGTTGTAGCCTGGGGGGCGCCGAAGGTGGAGGAATGCCCCGATACGCAGTCTGGTTGAGCCGGTTATGGTCGCGCAGACTATAAGCCCGTGTTGTCCATAATATCGCGCAGAGCCATAGCGGAGTGTTCGATGGAATCCACTACTCTCCCATTTGTGGTCACTGCAGCGCAAATGCGAGCGGCGGAAGAGGCTGCGGTAGCCGCCGGAACCGGTTGGGCAATGTTGATGGAACAGGCCGGGGCCGGCGTGTCCAGGGTCGCGTTGCAACAGTTTGCCCCTCTGACCGGACGCGCGGTGCTGGTGCTGGTTGGTCCCGGTAATAACGGTGGCGACGGTCTGGTCGCCGCTCGCCACCTGGCCGATGCCGGCGCGCAGGTAACCCTCTACTGCTGGCGTCGAACCGTCGTTGATGACAATCTGCTGGCGTGTCGGGAGCGCGGAATCCGCGAATTGCAGGCGGCTGATGATCCAGATGGCGCGCTGTTGGGAGAGGCACTTGCCCAAGCTACGCTGGTTATCGATGGCTTGCTCGGCACAGGCGCTCGTCCGCCGGCTGATGATCTGGCAGCAATTATCACGCAAGTTAACGAAGTCCGATCGCGCCGCGCTGATCTGCGCGTGCTGGCCATCGACCTTCCCAGTGGCGTTTCTGCCGACAATGGAGAGGTTTCCACGGTTGCCATTCGGGCCGATGTGACAGTAGCGACCGGTTTGCGCAAACGCGGTTTGCTACTCTGGCCTGGTCGAGGGTACGCCGGCGCGATCCTGGTTGCGCCCATTGGCTTAAGCGCGCTAGATGGAGCACTAACGATGAGTGAATTGTTGACAGCAACCTATGCCCGGTCGCTGCTGCCGGCGCGTCCGGCTGATGCCCACAAAGGAGTATTTGGCAAAGTGCTGGTGCTGGCCGGCTCAATCAACTATCCCGGCGCCGCAGTGCTGGCCTGTGCCGGCGCGCAACGGTCGGGCGCCGGGTTGGTGACACTGGCCACCGGGCGGAACGTGCTGGCGCTGGCAACGTTACCGCCGGAAGTGACCCTGCTTCCGGTTGCCGAAGGCGATTGGGGAGCGATCGGGCCAGCGGCAATCGACGAGCTGGCCGATGATTTGCCTCGCTATCAGGCATTGCTGATCGGGCCGGGATTGGGCCAGGCCGAGGCGACGCGCCAGCTTGTGCTGCGCCTGTTCGGGCTGGATCAGATGCGTAGTCGCGCTCGCGTCGGTTTTGTCGCAGTGGGGGAAACGATTGCGCAGATACCGCAGAAAACGGTAGAATTGCCGCCAACTGTTATCGATGCCGATGGACTCAATCTCCTGGCGAGCGCGAATGGCTGGTTCGAGCGCTTGCCTCCCGAACGCTGCGTCTTAACGCCACATCCCGGCGAGATGCGGCGATTGCTTAACATAAACGAGCTGCCGTCCGATATTGTCGCAGTTGCGGCTGAAGCAGCCCAGCGCTGGCGGCAAACGGTCGTATTGAAAGGAGCGACAACAATTGTTGCCGGCCCAGACGGTCGAACATTGATCCACGACGGCGCCAATCCGGCTCTGGCCACTGCCGGTTCGGGCGATGTTCTAGCCGGGGTCATTGCCGGCCTGCTGGCGCAAGGATGTGCGCCATTCGCTGCCGCTGCTCTGGGTGTCTACCTGCATGGCGCTGCCGGCGCTCAGGCGCGCGCAACGTTGGGTGATGCCGGCGTTATCGCTGGTGACCTGCTACCGTTATTGCCTCAGGCAATCCGCGAACTGCGCGCAGGATGAGCTGCTGTCCAAGGACTGGAAAGGATGCGATGCGATGCGCATGGTAGAAATTATCGCCGCCAAACGTGACGGTCGAGCGTTGACAACGGCTGAAATTGAATGGGTCGTCAAAGGCTATGCAGCCGGCGAGATTCCGGACTACCAGATGGCGGCGCTGGCGATGGCTATCGTCTGGCGTGGCATGGATGATCGGGAAACGGCTGATCTGACTCTGGCGATGGCGCGCAGCGGCGACATGCTCGATTTACACGATGTCGCTCCGTTGACTGTGGATAAACATTCCACCGGCGGGGTTGGCGACAAAACCACACTCGTATTAGCGCCACTGGTTGCTGCGGTTGGCCTACCGGTAGCGAAAATGAGTGGACGCGGGCTAGGTTTTAGCGGCGGCACAATTGACAAACTGGAAAGCATTCCTGGTTTTCGCACTGCGTTAAGCGTAGAGCAATTCCGCCGCGCCGTTCAAGAGGTTGGGCTTGTGGTCGCAGCCCAAAGTGGTGATCTGGCGCCGGCTGACAAAAAACTCTACGCCTTACGCGATGTCACTGCCACCGTCGAATCGATCCCCCTCATTGCGGCGAGCGTCATGAGCAAAAAGCTGGCAGCCGGCGCTGATTGCATCGTGCTCGACGTAAAATACGGACGCGGCGCATTTATGCACACGTTAGACGATGCGCGTCAACTGGCGCAGAAGATGGTAGCGATCGGGCGACATGCCGGGCGCAAGGTGGCCGCCGTGCTCAGCAGCATGCAACAGCCGCTAGGGTTTGCGGTTGGCAACGCGCTCGAAGTGCGCGAAGCGGTAGCTGCCCTGCGCGGCTCAGGCCCATCCGATCTGGTCGAATTATGCCTGATCCTGGGCAGCGAACTGGTGCGTCTGGCCGGCCTGCGCGAGCGCAGTGACGATGCGCGAGCCTTGCTTGAAACTGCGCTACGCAGTGGCGCTGCCTGGGAAAAGTTTCGAGCGATGGTCGTTTACCAGAGCGGTGATCCGGAGGCGATTGAAGATCTCGATCGATTGCCGACTGCGCCAGTGCAGGTCGATCTGCCTGCAACCGAAGACGGTTTTATCGCCGCTATTGACGGTCAAGCGCTCGGGTTAGCGGTCAACGCGCTCGGTGGTGGTCGCGCCCGCAAAGATGATGCGATTGACCACTCGGTTGGGTTAGTGTTGCGGGCCAAGGTTGGCGCGAAAGTGGCAGCCGGCGATCCACTGCTAACCATCCATGCCGCCCGTCAAAGCGATGTCGAGATGGTTGCCGAACGGCTACGCAACGCCTATACTATGAGTGAGACACCACCGGCGCCCCTACCGCTGGTAGAAGAGATCATTCGCTAACGTGTGGACGCCTGATAACAAGGGTGACATTATGCCGATCTACGAATACATCTGTCCATCGTGCAACGGTCAATTTCAGAAACTGGTGCGCGGATTCAGCGATCCACCTGGCCTGGCATGTCCTCGCTGCGGAAACACAGAAGTGCGGCGCGCCATCTCACGCTTTGCCACCCTCAAATCAGAAGACGATCGGATCGAATCACTGGCTGACCCATCAAACTTTATGGGCTTAGACGAGAGCGATCCGCGCTCAATTGCGCGCTGGGCCAAACGACTCGGCAAGGAACTGGGGGAAGACGCTGGGGAAGATTGGGATGAGATGGTCGATCAAATGCTCGAGGAAGAGCTAAGTGGCAAAAAAGAGGGCGAAGAGAGCGAGAGCAGCAGTGCCAAACCCGACGATCTTGGATGGGCATAAAGCCGCTGCGTTAGCAGGCGAGAGCGAGTGCAGGCAATGAGCAGTTGCCCTGCGAAACAGTAGCGGACAACATCACGGCGGTCTCAATACTGACTGAAAACGTGAGCAAGTATGTCGAATTGCTCACATTGGCGCCGACCACCACAACGCGGCAGCTCTTGCGGTAACGGCGGGTTTGCATAAAAGACAAAACAACGTTATTATAAAGAAAAGCTGCCTTCGCGCGTTGCAAGCCTGGATTGAGACGGCTGAAGGCCTGGATCGAGACGAGTATGCGCATTCTCTTCTACACCGGCAAGGGCGGCGTAGGCAAAACCAGTGTAGCAGCGGCCAGCGCCCTCCGCTGCGCCCAACTGGGTTACCGCACGATTGTACTCTCGACGGATGCAGCCCACTCATTGGGCGACTCGCTCGGCGTCGAGCTACGCGCCGAACCGTTACAGGTTGCGCCCAACTTATGGGCGCAGGAGATCAACGCTCTGCACGAACTGGAGTCGAGCTGGGGAATTGTATCGCGCTATCTTGCCGATCTTCTGGCGTGGCAAGGCGTAGAGACCATCGCGCAAGGCGAATTGTCGGTAATTCCCGGCACCGAAGAACTATTCAGCCTGCTCCAGATCAAACGCCACTACGACGAAGGCAAATACGATGTCATCGTCGTCGATGCTGCGCCTACCGGTGAAACCTTGCGGCTCCTCTCACTCCCTGATGTCATGCGGTGGTGGATTGCGCGCCTCTTCCCGATTGCGCGCGCGCTCTTGCGGGTGGTACGTCCGGTCGCAAAGCGCGTAACCGACATGCCGATTGCCGACGACGAGGTACTAGCCTCGGCCCAGCAGGCCATTGATGCCCTGATCGACGTGCGGCAGTTACTGACCAACCAGCAAATCTGCACTGCGCGCATCGTGATGAATCTGGAAAAGATGGTCATCCGCGAAGCGCAGCGTTCGCTCACCTACCTGAGTCTCTTCGGCTACGCCGTCGATGCCATTGTCATCAACCGGATACTACCGCCAGAAGTTGATGCCCACTTTGGTCAGTGGCGAGCCATGCAACAGCAATACGCGCCGATGGTAGAAGAGATGTTCGAGCCACTACCACTCTTGCGCGCGCCCCACTTTTCGCAAGAAATTGTGGGGGTTGAACTGCTCTCGCAACTGGCCGATCACCTCTTCGGCGCCCAAGACCCTGCAGCCTTCCTCTATCAAGGCCCTACCCAACGGGTTGAGAAGAAGGCATATGGCTACGACCTGATCGTGCCACTCCCATTTGCTTCTGAAGATCAGGTACACCTGGCGCAGAGCGACGATGAACTGTTAATTTCGGTTGGCTGGCACCGTCATCGGATCGTTCTGCCGCAATCGTTAGCTCGCCTGCGCGCGCAAGATGCCTTCTTTGAAGACTCGTCGTTGCGCGTGATCTTCCGACGCGACGCGGCATAGCGTTGGGGTGTTTCAAACCACGCCTTAAGCGCGGAAAGGCGACCACCGTAGGGGCGGGTTTCAACCCCCCTACAGTGTCAATCCACGCCTTCCGCGAGGGAAGGCGACAGTACCACCCCTGCGCGGAGGCAGGGGTGGCGTTTCAATCCACGCCTTCCGCGAGGGAAGGCGACAGTACCACCCCTGCGCGGAGGCAGGGGTGGCGTTTCAATCCACGCCTTCCGCGAGGGAAGGCGACGCTCCCGCACGGTCAGAGAGCGCTCAAGAGCGCGTTTCAATCCACGCCTTCCGCGAGGGAAGGCGACTCGTATATCTCTGCATGGGTTGGATTGGTGGCGTTTCAATCCACGCCTTCCGCGAGGGAAGGCGACATCGAGTGGTTATTTCAGGTAGTAACGATTGGCAGTTTCAATCCACGCCTTCCGCGAGGGAAGGCGACCATCGTGATCCAGTACGCGCCAGGGGCAGAAAGTTTCAATCCACGCCTTCCGCGAGGGAAGGCGACCGATGCAGTGCATCGTGTGCATGATGCAATGCAGTTTCAATCCACGCCTTCCGCGAGGGAAGGCGACATCGAGTGGTTATTTCAGGTAGTAACGATTGGCAGTTTCAATCCACGCCTTCCGCGAGGGAAGGCGACCATCGTGATCCAGTACGCGCCAGGGGCAGAAAGTTTCAATCCACGCCTTCCGCGAGGGAAGGCGACCGATGCAGTGCATCGTGTGCATGATGCAATGCAGTTTCAATCCACGCCTTCCGCGAGGGAAGGCGACCGAACTAGTTTCTGCTTACCGCCTACCCATCGAAGTTTCAATCCACGCCTTCCGCGAGGGAAGGCGACAGCTAGCCCGTTCTAATGATCCGAATAATAGCCCGTTTCAATCCACGCCTTCCGCGAGGGAAGGCGACTTTACCCAGTCCTGATTATTCGGATAATGGCCCGTTTCAATCCACGCCTTCCGCGAGGGAAGGCGACCCTCAATCTCTAGGACACCAGTCGGCAACTGGTGAGGTTTCAATCCACGCCTTCCGCGAGGGAAGGCGACGCGATCTGTGTACGATACATTACTTACGTTACCGTTTCAATCCACGCCTTCCGCGAGGGAAGGCGACCGTCAACGACGAACACGGATGGCGGATTGATAAGTTTCAATCCACGCCTTCCGCGAGGGAAGGCGACCAAATGCTCCTATTAAGCGCTGATGTGCGGTTTCAATCCACGCCTTCCGCGAGGGAAGGCGACGAGGTCTCAATCTGTAGTCCGATAATGTGCCCAGGTTTCAATCCACGCCTTCCGCGAGGGAAGGCGACATACGGATGTATGATGGGGACACCAGGTACGAAGTTTCAATCCACGCCTTCCGCGAGGGAAGGCGACATACATCATCCTCCTCTACTAGGGTAGACACCCGGTTTCAATCCACGCCTTCCGCGAGGGAAGGCGACCCATCGCAAATGCCCCTATCAAGCGTTGATGCGCGTTTCAATCCACGCCTTCCGCGAGGGAAGGCGACCCGATAATGTGCTCGGGGAGGAGACAGCAATGCCTGTTTCAATCCACGCCTTCCGCGAGGGAAGGCGACATCACCAGACACCCAGGTTGCTGTCCTGTTACCTTGTTTCAATCCACGCCTTCCGCGAGGGAAGGCGACGTGACTCCTTTCGGTTAGATACGATGCGTTGCTGTGTTTCAA
>NZ_CAKZNK010000121.1 GCF_937129525.1 uncultured Chloroflexus sp.
AGGCGATAGCTGATAGGCGATAGCCGATAGGCGATAGCTGATAGGCGATAGCCGATAGGCGATAGCTGATAGGCGATGGAATGTCTGCGTGCTTTGCGGCATCTTTCGCGAGGAGGTAGAGACGTTGCAATGCAACGTCTCTACCTGTGTGATGGCCGATAGTTCCTCGGGGGTAGGATCGATAGGCGATAGGTGATGGGCAGGTATGCGCGCGGTGATAGAGGAGAGGGTATGCAATCAGTTACCGGCATGCCCTCCCACTCATACAGAGGTTAGATTGGTGTCTTTGGCCTGTCCTCGCCACCAGGCCAGCGCCAATCCACCAATGGCATGAAGTATCAATACGCTGGTGAAATAGACTGTATGCGGTCCGACGGTCTGCGCAGCAGCTTCGGGGGCGAGGATGGTTTCAATTCGGGCAGCGATAAAGGGGGTGAAGAAGTAGAAGGCGCCACAACTGGCTAAGGCCAGGCGCCATTCGCTGCGACGCGCTACGATCCAACCCACAAAGGTGGTAAGCGGCGTGGCGAGAATGACCAGCGCCAGCCAGCGCAACATTGTGGGAGTGCGGTTGTCGCCAACGATATTGTACGTGGCGATTGCAATTGCCAGCCCAAGCAGAGCGGCAATTGCAATCGTCAGCATCGCGCGGATGTCACGCAACATTGTAAACCTTTTACAAGCGACTTAATCGACGCTTGATCTGCGTCTGTAGTTTCTCGATCAAAGCCCGTTGCTCGGCGATTGCGGCATCAATCTGCTCGAGCTGATCTTCGAGCTGAGCCAGGGTTGTAACGTAGCGCTGCCGCAATGCCCCCTCTTCGCCGTCGCTGCGGAGCGGCGCAATTTGCTGTTGTAGACGCTGTTGACGCTCGAAAATGAGCTGCCGTTCACGCTCGTGATTGGCAATGGCCTGGTTGGCAGCGTCAATCTGGCGCAAGAGATCGAAAACACCCTTGAGACGTTGCAGGGTTGCCCTGTCAATCACATTTTCTTGCAACAGCTCTTGCAACAGCTCACCGGTCAAACTGGTGATGGTCTCGCGGCGGGAAAGTTTCGTCCGTTCGCAGATGGTCAGCTCAGCCTGACCGAAGGCCGCGACCGGAACACGCCAGCGCGCCAGTTCGTCGGTAGTTGAGACCGGTGGCGGTGTGTCAGCCAGTTCGGCGTCGGAGTCGCGGTGATGCTCGATCACAACAACGCAAGGTTCGGCCAGGGTACTGGTGATCGTATAACGATAAAATTTGAGCGAATACTCATCGATGATCAGATCACCTTCCGATAGGCCAACACCGTGTAGTCTACGCTCTTCGCGCAGGTACTTATTGACCGTCACCCCCAGCTCTACCGCGTAGAACACATCGATCTCGGCGCCGGCACGGGTAAAGGGCAGCACCGATTCACCAGCGTATTCGCCGTTGATCAACACCGTAGCCGGGCCTTGCTCGAGTGTCAGGCCGGTTTCATTGCTCAAACGCAACGCGGCCAGCGGATAGCGCGGTCGCCGCGCCTCGTTGTAAACCAGCTCGCGCCGACCCGGAATCGTTGCGCCGACGATTGGCGCCATCGCCGATTGACCGCGACCAACGCTGACCGGCTGCATGACCCGGTAAGCGAAGAGCGCGCCGCGCTCTTCACCGACGGCAATCGGCGGCGCGCTGTTCATCGCAGGTTCAGGCGAAATTTCACGCGAGAAGGCTGGAGCAGCTTCATCATAGATATCTACCAGTAAGCTCCTCTTTATTCGCGATCGCTCTAAGGCATCTGCCCGCGCTGCGGAACGAGGAAAATCACCGATCTGCGGTCGTTCGGGAATCTGTGGTTCGTAGAGCCGGTAGCGAAACGAGACCGGCAAACCGGCAACGAGCGTTACCTCGACATCGACCAAATCCTCTTCCAACTGATTGTCGAATAGCCCCCAGCCTTGCATGAAACACTGAACAGCGCCATCGTCGGTGTCGGTCACGAGCAGGCGATAGCTCACCCGCCAGGCCGGAGCGGGGGCAACATAGCCAATTATCAGATCGTGGTCGCCAGGAGTCAGATGAATGGTGGCGGTGCGGTTACGCTCATCGCTCTGCGAGACGCGCAGAAAGAAGGCCAGGTCATTCTGCGCCACTTCATCGAGCAACTCAACCCGCGCCAGTTCGTCGAGCGCAACCGGGCGCACTGATCGCTCTTCATTCAGGTAGAGGCTGACAATGGCGCGACGTAACGGCTGCTCCTCCTCGATATCTACGCCAATGACCAACCCGCTGATCGTTTCACCTTGCTTGCCGACCAGGGTCAGTCGAACCTGACGACCGCGCAGATCACGCAACAAATCGAGCAGGCTGCGCTCATTCGAGAGATGGATGCTGCTGCGGTTGAGCAAGGCGTCGCGGTTTTCGGGAGTGGCAAAATCGATATTGCGCACCTGCCCCTGCTGGTCGATGACCACCAGACTCTTCAGCACATCATCCATCGCCTGCCGGGGAAAGCTGAGAGTCAGGCTATCGCCACTGTAAGAGCCGCGCCGTTCAAAATAGGCCACGCCATGTTTGTAAAGCACCATCCGTCGAATGGGCAGACCGATCATGGACTCCCTTCCTGCGGCATTTCAGTGAGTCGAACAGGATTGTATGCAGTGTAAACGAGTCGACTGAAATCGGCAATCGCGCCGCCGAGTAACGAATCGGGCCAGGCAAGCCGATCGCCAAGCGGTTTGTACACGTACACCGCCAGCGCGTAATCACCACCGGCTGAGCGAACGATACCAGCATCAGCTTGAGTGTGCTCGATCCAGCCCGATTTGTGTTCAACTCTTACTCCGGCAGGCACACCGGCCACCATGCGACTATCGTCGGCATTTTCAGCCAGCAAATCGAGCATCTCCTGACAACGATCCGGGTTGAGGAGGGGAAACTGTTCCAGCAATACACCTTCGCCGCGAGCGCATTCATCAATCATCCGGTAGACTTGCGCTATGGCGTATGGTGTCGCGCGCAGAGCGCAACCGGTCTCGGCGTAAGGAGGCTCGCCAACCGGGTCTTTTGGCCCGCAACGATATTTGACATTGTAGAGACGGATGTAATCTGCCGATTCGTAAGGCACATAGAGATAGAGATATTCCAGACCGAGATCGGCCAGCATCTCACTCATCTCGACTGCACCCCGGAAGGCCCAATCGGTGCCGGCGCCGCCAGCGCCAGCGGCAAGGATATCATTGGCGGCCAGATTATCACTCTCGATGATCATCAGGCGCATGCGTCGCCATTGCCGTTCGGTAAAACGTTCAAGTTTCGTATAGGCGTAAAGCATGATTGCCGTCTTGATCGTGCTGGCGCCGGCAAAGACGCTGCGGGCATTGACGGCAACTTCCGCGCCGGTTGTCAGATCGTAGAGATACACTCCGGCGACACCATCCCACGCATCAACCATCGCTTCGAGTTGTTCGGCGATCTGGTCAGGAGTGGCGCGTGGCGCTTCATCGACCTGCCACCGGGTCAGAAAGATCGGGTCAGCAGTGCGACCGCGGCTGAGGAGACCGCTCACTATCTCAAAGGAGCGATCAGGGTCGATCATCCGACCGGGCAGGTAGGCGAAGCTGCGCGAGAGCACGTCGGTCGAGGTTATGACCGTCAGGGTTGGGGGAAGCGCCGACGCGGCGGCAAAATCGGCCAGTTGCTCACGTAACGCAGTCTGATCGAACTGAAGCTGCAAGGGCACTTTTACCGGCGCGAGACTGCCGAGCGCGGGATCGGCAGCCGTAAGCAGCGCTGTCACATCAGCGCGCAGGTTGATCGTTTCTGGCATGATAGTCTGTGTATATTCACCGGCAACTAATTGCACCGGCGTGATCTGGTTTGACAGCGCGGCATTCAGGGCCGCTTCGGCTTCGGTAGCCGTCAAACCACCAATCGACACCCCTGCCACTTCAGTGCCATCAGCGTAGACCGGAATTGGAGTCGGGACAGGCACAGGCGTGGCCGTCGGCGCAAGCGATACAGGTGTGACCGCTGGTTCAATTGATGGCGCCAGGCGAGGCGCAGGCGAAGAGGCGCAACCGGCAAGTAACGCCACGCAGAGCAGGGCAGTGGCAAAGAAACGGGGCCGGACATTCATAGCGACAACTAAACTCCTTAAAATCTACAGGCGAGAATGGAAATGCTGACGCAGAACAGAAACCCGCAACCGCTCGGAGATGCGCGATCAGCTATCAGGCTCCAGGTAAAATGTGAGCGGATAACCCGCTTCACGGGCAACGTGATGAGCCTGATACACGCGCTCTTGGGCCTCTTGAAAGGGCAACACTGTGACCAGGGCCCGTCCTTCGTAGTGCGCGGTAAGCATCACCTGAGTGGCGCGGTTCAGGTCAAGCTCAAAAAAGACCCGCAACACGAACACCACAAAATCCATCGGCGTCACGTCGTCATTCTCAACAATGACGCGGTAAGGACGCTCAAGCTCTTCATCACTGGCAACCGTAAACGTGACGGTAGGCCGCACGACGACTGCTGGTTGTTCAGTTGACATGGGCTACTCCGTCGCTTTCAGCGAAATGTAACACCTGTCGGCAGTATAACATAAAGCATCATTGGTCCTGGCGCTGGCGACGCCGTTTTGCCGCCAGCAGCGCCGCAATGCGCTCTTCGTCGGCGCGCAGATCGGCAGCAGACGACGGCGGCGATGACGGCCTGGAAGTCGGCGTTGGGACAGCTCGCCGGCGAGTCAACCGCTCCGGTGACAGGTCAGGGAAGGGGATGAAGAGGCGGCGCAGCGCAATATCGATTGGCAACAGGATCAGGGCCAGCCAGAGCAAGGGAATTGCAATCGGCCAGACTTCGTAGACAACCCGACCGGTAGGCGCAAAGACGGAAGCAGGCGATGGATCAACCTCGCCGCCGGTTAGAGTGGCAATTTCCGTCAACAGAGCCGGATTGACAGCCATTCGGCTATATTCGGGCGAGTAGCTGATCGCCAGACCGGCATTCACACTCCCCACTGCCTGACCATTTTGATCGGTTGCGCTGACCTGCACCAGATAGACACCGGCTTGATCGAGGGTCACGACCGCGCGATACCGGCCAGGCGCAACCTGGGAAAACGTCAGATCAAAACTGGTTGTCAGATTGCTGAGCCGGCTACGGATCTCACTCAATGCGAGCGGCAGACCGCGTTCGTCGAGCGCGATGAGATCGATCTCAGCTCGATTGGCCATCACTGATGTTGTGAGCGCCAGCCGTTCACTGTTCGGCAACGGCAAAACTTCGGACACCAGATTGGCGGCAAAACGAGGAAATTCCGACCATGTCAGCCAATTGGCGGCCCAGCGACCACTGAAATCGCTCGTCCAGGCCAGCACTCGCCCCAACCCTACCTGCGCTACGGCCAGCAATGGCGAGCCATCGTCAGCAACAAGCAAGGTACGCGCTGTTGAGCGATGATCGGCGGCATTGCGTCCGCGCAGTGGCGGAACTGCGCCCACATCGCGCAACCAGGAAGCAGGCAAGGCGCGTGCCGGCACAAACGGCTCTTCAATCAGATCACGGTTGGCGACCCGCACGGTTTCTTCGAGAAAGATTTGCGGCAAATCTTCGGCCCGTTGCACCAGATAATATTTGCCACCACCAAGCTGCGCCACTCGCTCGAGCGCCGGATCGGTATCACGCCCAATCGCAACGGAACTGACGGTCACCCCTTGAGCGCGCAGATCGGCGACCAGATCGGCATATTCGGTCGCTGACACGCCGTCGGTCAACAAAATGATATGGCGAATCCGCGCATTAGCGCCAGTAATCGTCGTGGCAGCCAGCTCCATGCCACTGCGAATATCGGTACCGCCGGCAGCAACCAGACGGCCAAGCGCAGCTTCGATAGTAAACAGATCAGGGAGTGGCTGCAACGGCAACAGTGTATCGGCTGCGCTATCAAAGGCGATGATAGCGATCTGATCGCGCTGAGCCAGACCGCGACTGGCCTGGTAAACGGCTTCACGGGCCAGATCGAGCTGCGTGCGGCGATCGGCAACCAGCTCATTCATGCTGCCACTGCGATCGATCACCAGTACCAGCGCCAGATCAGGCCGTTCTTCGCGTAACGGCGGATCGAGCGCGACCGGTAAGATCGGTTCCAGCAACGACCGCCGCCACCCGCCGGCACCAAACGATTGCGTGCCGCCAATGACAAGAAGACCGCCGCCTAGCTCGCGCACATATGTAATTAAGGCGCGTTGTAACGCCGAAGACACGGCATTGACCGGCGTATCAAACAGGGCAATGGCGTCAAATGTTCGCAACTCTAGTGGGTTAGCCGATACCTGCGTTGGACGTTGCACCGTTACTTCAATGCCAGAAGCTCGCCAGGCCGCAGTCAGGGCAGCCGATCGATCTTGATCAACGGTCAGCAACAATACGCGCGGCGGGCCGCTCACGAAGGTAAAGGCAAGCGCGCGATTATTGACTGCTTGCGTATCAAACGGCGCGATCAGGCGCGCTTCAAAGCGACGAAAACCAGGCTCGCCGGCTGGCGCCGTGAGCGGAATCTGATTAGGCCCAACCGTCAGATCAACCGCAACTTCGCTCAGTAACTGACCATCAGCAATCAGTTGCAGCGTGGCCAATCCGCTCACTTCGCTCTCAACCTGCGCAATCAGGGGGATCTCCTGCTCGACACTGGCCGAAGCAGGAGCGATCAGACTCGTGACAACCACATCAGGTCCCCGGTCGGCAACCAGGGCTACGACATCAATCGGCACGCCGCGCGCAGCGGCAAGCCGGGCAGCGATAAGGGCATTGCCTTCATTTTCGCCGCCATCAGAGAGCAATACCAGTCGCTGATGCATAGCGCCCGGCAACAGCGCCAGTCCGAGCTGAATTGCATCTTCAAGATTGGTTCGCGAGCTGATGACAAAGGTATCAAGCCGATTGAGCGGACGAGGCGGCTCCGCTACTCGCTCGACAACTGCGCGCGCGCCGAAGACAACTACAGCCATACGGTCATCAGGATCGGCTGTAGCCACGGCCTGAGCAATGTACTCGAGCGCCGCTGCCTGTTGCGCCGGTGGCACCGAATCGCTGGCGTCGATGAGAAAAACGGTCGCAGTAGCCTGCACAGGCCGACCTACTTGCGCGCCGGCCAGCGCCAGCACCAGCGCAGTCAGAATCAGAAGTCGAACCAGGACTAACGCGGTCAGACGCACTCGACCCAAACGACGCCATAGATCGGCGCGACCCAACCACATCAACCACAGCAGAGGGAGAACGAGCGCAAACAACCATAGGGCTGACGGCTCAATCACGCTTATCACAGTCAGCTCCGTTCGAGAATCACAACGGTCGGATCGTCAGCGAATAGTGCGCTGGCAGACCATTAAGCAGCCGCAGCAGCTACTCTTCTACCCTCACCACCACGATGGTCATATCATCGTGCGCTGCTCGACCTTCACTAAAGGCTTGCACTTCGGCCAGTATGTGATCAAGCAAGCTAGCAGGTGACAGGTAACCCCAATGACGCACCAGTCGTTCGAGGCGATCGAAGCCAAACAGCTCACGCTGAGCATTTTGCGCTTCGACAACCCCATCAGTGCAGAAGACCAGGGTATCACCGGGAGCGAGGTCAAGTTCGATCTGATTGTAACGGGTAGAAGACTGTACCCCTAGCGGTAGCGCACCGGCAGTTTCGAGAAAGGAGGTTCGACCGTCAGCGTGACGCAAGAGCGGCGCGATCTGGCCGGCGTTTGCCAGCATCAGCCGTTGTTCAATTGGATCGATCAGCGCGTATCCCAACGCCACGAATGCATTGCGGGGAACATCATCAACCAGCCAGCGATTTGTTTCGGCCAGAACGAGGCGGGGTAGTTCGTGATTGCGCGCCTCAGAACGGGCAGTGGAACGGGCAACCGCCATCAGCATTGCCGCCGGCAACGACTTGCCGCTCACATCACCGACAATCACGCCGATGCGCGAACCCAGATCGATTACATCGTAAAAATCACCACCGGTTTCACGAGCTGGCAAACAGCGCGCCGCCACGCTCAGACCGGGACAATTCGGCAACTCGCGCGGGAACAACTTCGACTGAATCTGACGCGCAATTGCCAGCTCCTGCTCGACGCGCGTCACCGACTCCTGGTAGAGTTGAGCATTCTCAATTGCCAGCGCCGCGTGATTGGCAAACGCCAGCGCCACATCCAGATCGCGCTCGTTGAATGCATATCGGCGGTACGAATCGATATTCAGCACGCCCAATACGCGACCTTTCGCGATCAGTGGCACTCCCAACCAGGTTAGGATGCGTTCGCCAATGTCGCCAGGCGGCCAGATCGTGCCATCAGGCGGAGCAACGAGCAACAACGGACGCCGCTCGCGCACTACCTGCCCGGCGCCACTGCTGGCAACCGGCAAGATGCGACCTAGCGGCATATCATCGGCTGGCCAACCGCTGGCCGATACGATACGCAAGTTTTGATCGTCAAGCAACATAATCGTCGAGGTATCATAGTTGATCACTTTGCGCAACTCGGCCAGCACCAGTTGGAGCACCTCATTAGGATCGAAACTCGAGCTGAGCACACGCGCCACCTCACGCAATGTCTCAGCGGTGCGCCGTTGTTCCTGTTCGGCGGCGAAGAGCAGGGCATTTTCGTAAGCTGACGCCACCGAAGTCGTGACTGTCATCATCAATTCCAGCTCTTCTTCATCATACGAGCGCGGTTCGCCAAAGCTATCAAACGAGATGGAACCGAAGACTTGTTCGCGACTGATCAGCGGCACAACGACCAGCGAACGCACTCCCATTGCGCGCCAGCGGTCACGCGATGCAGCGGCGCGTGGATCGTTCTCGATGTCGAGAATAACCTGAGGACGCCGGGTAGTGCGTAGCGCCGCAACCAGCGGATTATCGCGCAGATCAACCTTTGCGCCAACTGTACCAACCGGTGGATATTCGGCGACAACTTCACCGATTTCGTCATTGTGAAACAGAACCAGGCCAGTATGATCAGACCAGAAGAGCTGGACCAGTTCGCGAGCGGCAATATCAAGAATTGCCTGCTGGTCGAGACGCGCCGTCAGTAAGCCGGCAATTCGGTTAACTAATGCCATACGCGCAGCCTGTCGCTCCGCCGCAATCGCATGGGCCTGAGCAGCCTCAAACAGGCGCGCATTTTCACGCGCCTGTCGCTCACGCTCTTCAAAGAGTTGCACCTTTTGCGCCGCCAGACTGATCAGACTGGCAATCTGAGCCAGAAAATCGACGGTGCCATCATCATACTGATATGGACGCTCATCTTGCAAAATGAGCGCACCGATAGCAGCTTCGTTGTGAGCCAGAACTGGCACCCCGACCCATGAGCGCATCAAATGGGCCGAGCCAATTGGATGCGGTTTTATTCCCATTCCATCGATCTTTGAGCGCTCAACCGCCAGATCATCAAACCGCAGCGATTGCCGGTGATTGAGAAGCCAATCGGTCAGTGAACCCGACGGCGTTCGGTGGCCAATCAGTTCATCACCCAACAGGCGCTGGTGTTCGGCAAAAACGGCATACTGAACAATACGCGAGACCGGATCGCACAACAACAGGTAGAAGACCGAGGCGTTGGTCAAATCCACTATCACCCGGCGCGTCTCTTGCAGAATGCGGTCAAGGTCATATGAAGCGGCAATCAGGGTACCAATCTGATTAATTGCCTGCAACTCGGCAATCTGGCGACTCCGCATAGACGAGAGAGTCACATTTTGCACATGAAGCGCTAACTGAGCCGCCACATTACCCAGAAAATCCATATCACGCGGCGTAAATGCATTGGGTCGATAGCTCTGCGCGCTCACCACACCGATAGCTCGTCCATGACGATCGAGCAGGGGCCATCCCATCCACGAACGGGCTGCGCGATCGGCGCCGACGATCACACTTTCGACCTCGGGCAACGACGAGATCTCTGCCGGCAAATCGCGCAAGAAGACTGGCTGGCGCGAGCGCAAAATGTAGGCGGTCAACGAGCGCGGCGGCGGGGGCTGGCTGACCCAATAGGTGTAAAGTTGCCCTTCGTCAAGCGAAATTCCATCACTGATCAGATGGCGCATCGGATCGTAGATCACCATCGAGAAGGCATCAAGATCCATGCACGATCGAAGTTCTATAGCGGCGCGCTGTAACAGATCGCGAGCAGTCTGAGAAGTGGAAGCAGATAGCCCGATCTCACGCATGGCGCGCAGCTCGATAATCTGGCGTTCGCGTTCTTGCGCCAACCGGTTATGTTCAACCAGAATCGCGACCTGATTCGCAATTGACTGCGCCAGGGCCAGTTCGTGAGGCGCAAGATCACGCGGCTCAAACCCGAAAAAGCTAAGCGTACCCAATACTCGCCGCCCAACCACAAGCGGCAAATTGAGGGCCGCCTCAAAGGAGGGAAAGAGGTGAATGGGAAAGGAAATCGGATTGTAGAGCGCATGCCAGTTTCGGTTAATGATCCGGGGTTTAGCCGTCTGCACTACCTCGCGCAACGGACTGATTTCCAGTGGGATGTGGCCAGTTTGTTCGACGTAAGTTGGCGAAAATCCGCGCTGCGCGCGCAACATCAAAAGCGTGCCGGTTTCGTCGAGCAAACGCACATTTCCGGCATCAAACCGCAGGATGTTCAGCGCAATCGCCAACGCCTGGTCGAGCAGATGATCGAGCGGTCGCGGATCGACCAGCGTGGAAGCCAGCGCGCTCAGGGCATCTAGCTCTTCGCGGCGCGCCTCCAGTTGGGTCGTTAATTCGCGGCTAAGCCGTTCCTGCTCTACCACCAGCACCGCATTTTCCAGCGCCAGCGCAATCACATTGGCGACACGTTGTAGCAGATCGAGCGTTTCGGGGGTATAAAGGTCGGGCTGATAACTCTGGAGCGAAATAACGCCGACCACAGTCTCGCTAATCAAGAGCGGCACGCCCATCCACGAGCGCGAGAGCTTTGCAGTGTTGCCAAAGGGGACTGGCGGCAGACTCGGATCGCGTTCATGGAGCAGATCGCGAAAGAGCATCGGCTCTCGCCGACGCACAATTAAACCAGTCAGGTAGCCATATTCACGATTTTCGAGATAATCGATCTGCCCTTCATCGTACAGCAGCACGGCTTTGAACAACTCAGGCTGCTCGTCGCAAAACGCCAGATAGCATGCATCAAAATCGAATACCTTGCGCAATTGCAGCACAATTGTTTCAAAAATTTCGCGCAACGGTGGACGACCTCGCGCGGCCAGACCTATCGCATACAGGACCGCGAGGAGTTGTTGATCACGCTCCTGCTGACGACGGAGCGAATCGCGCTGACGTTCGAGATCTCCTATCAATTGACGGCGACGCGCCGCGCGAGTCATTGTGTGTTATCCCGTGAGTGATTCGGCACAAATGGCAGACGACACACCGTTGCCGGCTGATTGGCCACCAGTACAGTCGTCCCTGCTTCAGCATAGACACTGCGGAGATAAGCCAGGCCGATCCAGCCATAGCGTGGCGAGTTGACCACACTGGTCAGATCACCAATCTCCTTGGTATCGGCAAGCACCTTCGCCGGCAATGATTCGGGTGGAGCCTGTAGTTGCAGACCACGCAACTGTTTTGCGATCCGGCCCCGACTTTCCATGCGGGCAATAATCTCTTGACCGACGTAACACCCTTTCTGGAAGCTCACAGCTCGCCACAAATCAGCTTCCAAAGGAATATAATCCAGTGTGATTTCGCGGCCAAAGCGCGGGTAACCGTGCTCAACCCGCGCAATCTCGGCAGTGGCACGATCAAGCAAGACAGCGCCGGCAGCAGTAAGAGCTGTCAATAGCGCTGCCGTTTGCGACGCCGGCGGGTAGAGGGTATACCCATCGCCGCCAAGCGGATCGCACCGCGCGACCAACACCTCAATTTCGCCCCAACGCCCCACGACAATACTGTAACGTGACAAATCAGACGGCAAACCCAGTTTCTGCGCGACCTGGCCGGCCTGCGGCCCGTATACGCCGATCTGCCCCAGCTCAGCGCCGGCATCAGCGACCGTTACCTGATCGTTGAAAAAGATATTCTTGCGCAAATGACGCAGAATCGGCGCGCCATGTTCAGGCCCGGTTTCAAGCAATAGCGCATCAGGCAACGCATACACGCGCAAAAGATCGATCATCCGCCCGATCGGGGTCGTTAGAACGGTTAATGTTCCCTGACCGGGTTGTAATCGCTCAATATGGTTGGTCGAAAGACGGTGGAGCAAGGCTGCCCGATCACGTCCTCGCATCCAGAGCCGTCCCCGGTCGGTCTCATCGGCTACAACTGCGCCGGTATAGATGGCCTGGTAGGCTGTAATAGCGCTCATATCCATAATTCATTCTTCGTACCTGACCGGAATGAAAGCAAGAAACATCGCCTCACTCATTGTAGCATGTTCGCGGTCAGATCTGCCGTGATTCGAGGCGCAACTGCATCCCATATCGTGGACGCAGTGTGATCCCGGTTTGCAAGACAACCGGATGATCGGGCACCGGCAAGAAACGCCAGCGTTGAAGCAGTGTGGCCAGCACCAAAACGCCTTCCATCCAGGCAAATGGCTCACCGATGCAATTGCGCGGCCCACCGCCGAAGGGAAAGAAAGCAAACTTTGGGCGGTCAGCCTGGGCAGCGGGAGTATGGCGCAGTGGATCGCAACGGTATGGATCGGGGAAGAAGCGCGGATCGTGATGGATAAGCCACGGACTCATCAAGACAATCGTATCGGGAGCGACCCGCACATCACCGATTGTCACCGGCGCAATTGCCCGTCGTCCGATTAACCAGGCCGGCGGGTACAATCGTAGCGCTTCGGCAAACAGCCATTCGGTGTAGCGCAACGCGGGCAGATCGGCGACGGTCGGAACGCGATCACCAAGCGCCGTAGCGAGTTCTGCTTGCAGCGTTTCGGCGATAGCCGGATGCCAGGCAATCAGATAGAGCGCCCATGTTATGGCATTGGCTGTTGTCTCATGTCCGGCCAGAAAGATGGTCAACAACTCATCGCGCAATTGAGTATCGGTCATGCGATACCCATCGCCCTGATGATCGACGGCTGTTAAGAGAAGTGAGAGTAGATCGCCTCGATCATGGGGATCAGCACGGCGCTCGGCAATGATCCGGTAGATAATGGCATCGAGGCGCTCCTTCACGCGCTGAAACCGGCGCGCCATCGGCAGGGGTAGCGCCATCAGCCAGTCGGCAAATGGCAATATCGCCAGATCGAACATTGCCACCAGATCGTGCATGGCGGCAAAGACCTCATCGGCATCTGCGGCAGTATTGGCCGAAAAGAGGGTTGCCCCTACCACTTGCAGCGTGATCGCCTGCATTTCCCGGCTGATGTCAAGGATAGCGCCATGACGCCAGCGCGCGCCGCGCGCTTCGGCTGCTGCAACCATCGCTGAGCCGTAGGCAGCGATACGCTGACGATGAAAGGCGGGCTGAATCAGACGGCGCTGGCGGAGATGCATTTCACCCTCACTGGTTAACAATCCCTCGCCGAGCAATCGTTTGGTCCGTTCCAGCACACGCCCCTTCACGAAGGCACGATGCTGCGTGACCAGCACTTCACGGATGAGCGCCGGATGATTCACAAGAAGCATTTGTTCCGGCCCAGCGCGAAAGGGAACCAGATCGCCGCGGGTCGATAACGTACTCAATAAGGTGAGCGGATCGCGGCGAAGCTGCTGCAAATGACGAATAGCGCGCGGCGAAGGAAGCTGGGGCATAAGCGCCTCCTGAACGCTGGCCAGCAATAATCAATATCATACCACGCTTAGCAAATCACAACGTTATGCCGCATAGCGTTAACCGCGCGTGAAATTTGGAACAACTCTATGCTATACTTATACACACCGGCGAAGTTTCAATGAATATTGTCAACCGAATGGGTTGACGATGGGGGAAGGCATGAGTGTGACAGGGCGACTGGCAGGAAAAATTGCGCTCATTACCGGCGGTTCTGGCAACATTGGCAGCGAGATGACTCGTCGCTTCCTTGCCGAGGGTGCGACTGTCATCATGAGCGGTCGCAACAGCGCCAAACTGGCCAGCCTGGCCGATCGAGTGCAGGCCGAAACAGGAGTACCGGCTAAACGGATCGACCTTGAAGTGATGGACGGCAGTGATCCGACAGCAGTGCGCGCCGGCATCGATGCGATCATCAGCCGGCACGGACGGATCGATATTTTGGTCAACAATGCGGGAAGCGCCGGCGCACAGCGCCGACTGGCAGAGATCCCATTGACCGCCGCCGAGCTTGGTCCCGGCGCTGAAGAGACTCTGGCAGAGAGCGTGGCCAATCTGCTCGGCATGGGATGGAACCTGATGCGTTTAGCTGCGCCTCACATGCCGGCAGGCAGCGCGATCATCAACATTTCGACCATCTTTTCGCGCGCCGAATATTATGGGCGGATTCCGTATGTTGTTCCAAAAGCGGCGCTCAACACACTCACTCAGATCGCGGCGCGTGAACTTGGCGCGCGCGGTATTCGTGTCAATACGATCTTCCCCGGCCCGATTGAAAGTGAACGGATCCACACCGTCTTCCAGCGGATGGATGAACTGAAAGGCCGACCAGAGGGCGATACGGCCAATCTGTTTATGGCAACCATGCGACTGTGCCGGCCCGATGACCACGGTCAGCTTGAGCGTCGGTTCCCGACAGTCTGTGATGTCGCCGATGCTGCGGTCTTTCTGGCCAGTGACGAGTCTGCCGCGCTTACCGGTGAAACCATAGAAGTGACCCACGGAATGGATCTGCCAGCCAGAAGTGAAACAACTCTGCTGGCGCGCACCGATTTGCGCACGATTGATGCCGGAGGACGCACAACCCTGATCTGCGCCGGCGATCAGATCGAGGAAGTCATGGCGCTCACCGGTATGCTGCGTACCTGCGGCAGCGAAGTAATCATTGGCTTCCGCTCAGAGAGTGCGCTTGCCCAGTTTGAGCAGGCAGTCAACGAAAGTCGGCGACTGGCCGGTGAGACATTCGCGCCACCGATTGCGCTGCGCCTCGATCCAGGTGATCCGGGCACAATTGACGCGGTCTTTGACTGGGCCGGCGAGAATACCGGCGGTATCCATGCGGCAGTTATTCTCCCGGCAGCCGGTCGCGAATCGGCGACCCAGGTGATTGAAGTTGATGACGCACATATTACTACCTTCCTTACCGAAGAGATCATCGGCCCCATCGTGATCGCCAGTCGATTGGCCCGGTACTGGCAATCACAGCGGTTGACCCCGGGGGCGCGAGCGCGCGGGCCGCGGGTGATCTTCCTCTCGAACGGCGCCGAAGCCGGTGGCAATGTCTATGGACAGATTCAGTGCGCCGCTATCGAGCAGTTGATCCGGGTCTGGCGGCACGAAGCCGCGCTCGACTACGAACGTGCCGCCTCGACCGGCGAGCGGGTCTTGCCACCGGTCTGGGCCAACCAGATTGTTCGGTTTAATAACCGCAGCCTTGATGGGCTGGAATTTGCCTGCGCCTGGACGGCGCAACTCTTGCACAGTCAGCGCCAGATCCAGGAAATCACGCTCACGGTGCCACGCGACATCAGCGCTACCACCGGCGCGCGCAGCGCCTCGGTCGGCTGGGCCGAGAGTCTGATCGGGTTGCATCTGGGTAAAGTGGCGTTGATCACCGGTGGTAGCGCCGGTATTGGCGGCCAAATCGGACGGTTACTGGCGCTCAGCGGGGCGCGCGTCATGCTGGCGGCGCGCGATTACCACAAACTCGCTCAGATTCAGGCCACCATTCAGGCCGAACTGGCCGAAGTCGGTTACACCGATGTGGAAGAACGAGTGCAGATCACCCCTAACTGCGATGTCAGCAACGAGGACGATCTGGTTGAACTGGTCGAGCGCACCCTGGCCGCATTCGGCACGGTTGACTATCTGATCAACAATGCTGGCATCGCCGGTGTCGAAGAGATGGTGATCGATATGCCGGTAGAGGGCTGGCGACATACACTGGCCGCCAACCTGATCAGCAACTATTCACTCATGCGCAAGCTGGCCCCGCTGATGAAGAAGCAGGGCAGCGGTTATGTCCTCAACGTCTCGTCGTACTTTGGTGGCGAGAAGGACGCTGCCATTCCCTACCCCAACCGCTCGGATTACGCCGTTTCGAAGGCCGGTCAACGCGCGATGGCCGAAGTCCTGGCCCGTTTCCTCGGCCCAGAAGTGCAGATCAATGCCATTGCTCCCGGGCCGGTCGAAGGTGATCGCCTGCGCGGTACCGGCGAACGACCCGGCCTGTTTGCCCGCCGGGCGCGACTGATCCTGGAAAACAAGCGGTTAAACGAGTTGCATGCCGCGCTGATTGCAGCCGCTCGCGCCGGCACGCACTCGATGCATGAGCTGGTGGAATTGCTCTTGCCCAACGATGTAGCGGCATTGGAACAGAATCCACAAGCGCCGGAGCCATTGCGCGAGCTGGCCAAACGCCTGCGCAGCGAAGGCGATCCGGCTGCTTCATCGAGCAGCTCCTTGCTCAACCGTTCAATTGCCGCCAAACTGCTGGCGCGGTTGAACAATGGCGGCTACGAGTTGCCCGCCGACATCTTTGCGCAGTTGCCGGCGCCACCCGATCCCTTCTTTACGCGGTCGCAAATCGATCGCGAGGCGCGCAAAGTACGCGATGGCGTGATGGGCATGCTCTACCTGCAACGGATGCCCACCGAGTTTGATGTGGCAATGGCAACGGTCTATTATCTCGCCGACCGTAACGTGAGCGGAGAAACCTTCCACCCCTCTGGTGGGTTGCGTTACGAACGCACTCCGACCGGCGGCGAGCTGTTTGGTGTTGCCACTCCAGAACGGCTGGCCGAGCTGGTTGGCGCAACGGTGTACATTATCGGCGAACATCTGACCGAACACCTCAACCTGCTGGCGCGCGCGTATCTGGAGCGGTACGGAGCGCGTCAGGTGGTCATGATTGTCGAGACGGAAGCCGGCGCCGAAACGATGCGCCATCTGCTGCACGACCATGTTGAGGCAGGCCGGTTGCCGATCATCGTGGCCGGTGATCAGATCGAGGCTGCTATCGACCGGGCAATTGCCAGTTATGGCCGACCGGGGCCGGTCGTTTGCACTCCCTTCCGCCCATTGCCAACCGTGCCGCTGGTCGGACGCAAAGATAGCGATTGGAGTACCGTGCTGAGCGAAGCCGATTTTGCCGAGCTGTGCGAACATCAACTGACCCACCACTTCCGGGTGGCGCGCAAAATTGCCTTGAGCGACGGAGCAACTCTGGCGCTGGTGACTCCGGAAACTACTGCCACCTCAACGACCGAGCAATTTGCGCTGGCTAACTTTGTCAAAACAACGCTGCATGCCTTTACCGCCACCATCGGAGTAGAAAGCGAACGCACCGCGCAGCGGATTTTAATCAATCAAATTGATCTGACGCGACGGGCGCGAGCGGAAGAGCCGCGCGATCCGCGTGAACGCCAGCAGGAACTCGAGCGCTTTATTGACGCCATTATGCTGGTTACGGCCCCATTGCCCCCCGATGCCGATACGCGCTACGCCGGTCGCATCCACCGCGGACGAGCGATTACAGTTTAGGAAACGCGCCATTCTGCGCCTTGCCCAGAACGAACGTAGAGGATGAGCAATTTCTCTACGTTCGTTTTGTGATCATGAAAAAACTCTTTGCACTTTTTACAGTCATGCGCGGTATCTAGCGCGTATGAGTGCGATATACTTACAAAAAAGTGTTGACCGTTGCTGGTATCCGTGCTAGAATAGGCGCGATTACCACAGAATCCTGATTGCTGCCTTCAGGCGGGAGTAAAAGGAAGGACAGGTCATGGCGGATCCCGATAGCATCATGCAGCTTGGCGTTGAAGCCGCGCGTAAAGGGGAAAAGGACGAGGCACGACGGCTCTTCCGCCTGCTGACCCGCGAATACCCAGAGAATACTCAGGCCTGGCTCTGGCTGGCCGGCGTTGCCGAGAATCGTGAGGAGCGACAGGCGGCGCTCGAGCAGGTGTTGCGCCTTGATCCAACCAATGATATGGCGCTGAAAGGATTACAGGCATTGGGAGTAACTCCCAAACCAGCCGCGCCACCAGCGCCGGTCACACCACCGCCAGCGCCTGCGCCAACTGCCCCTCCAGCAACCAGCGTGCCCGATTTCGATGACGACGATCCGTTCGCGCAGCTTGATGCCCTGTCTGAAGTTATGGCTACCGACTCTGGGCCGGTGCGGCGTGAGTCACCGGTATCGCAACCGGAGTCAACGCCCGGTGACGCCGGAGTCGAAGAACGTCGAGCGCCACAATCACCACCGCCGCGCGCATCCCGGCAGAGTGAACCGTCGCCAACCCGTTCAAGACAACCCAGCACCAGTTGGGCGCGTGGCAGTGGAAAACCGGCCAGGCCGACCAAACCGGCTCGCGGTGGCGGCTTTAGTCTGGGCAATCTCTTCCGACGCTCTGGCCCACCAACTTCCGGCGACGATCTAGCCGACGAGACTGTACCGGCAAAGCGTGGGCTGACACCGCTTACACTCATATTGCTGGGTGTTTTACTGGTCGCCTGTATCGGGATTGGTTTCATCTTCCTCTCGCAACGCAACCGCGCGGCGACAGTGCCACCGAATCAGGCCACAAGCCAGGCGGCAACAATTAGTGCGGCTACCGCCGAGGCGTCGCTTGCGCCGACAACACCGCCAACGCCCGCGCCGGAACCGACCGCTACACAGGGTGAAGAACCAACGCCAGAACCAAC
>NZ_CAKZNK010000122.1 GCF_937129525.1 uncultured Chloroflexus sp.
AGCTTTCCGTTGCTGCTTCGCTCAACGCCGTACCGGTGACAATTCTAAATGAATAGCTTGCCGTCGGTCTCCCTCCGGTGGAACCAAAGGGTCTGATCTTCACGAAATAGTTACCACTGGTCGGCGCGTTCCAGACAATCCGCGAGGCCCAGCCGCCACCACCATCATCGTTGAAAGCAAGCAATGTTCCACTGCTGTTATACAATTCGAGGACGGTATCAGCTTCAGCGCCCAGATTGTAGGTGTAAATGGTATAGGTAGTGCCGCCAACGGCTCTAAAGACGACCCAATCGACATCGCTAGTGGCGTGGAAATTGTGGTTTTGCCCGGCACCATTGACGACAAAGGTGCGCGCCTCAGCCATTGT
Source organism: uncultured Chloroflexus sp. (assembly GCF_937129525.1). Taxonomy (GTDB): domain Bacteria; phylum Chloroflexota; class Chloroflexia; order Chloroflexales; family Chloroflexaceae; genus Chloroflexus. The sequence continues at coordinate 368 of NZ_CAKZNK010000122.1, forward strand.
GTCATCAGGCTCGTAGCTGTCAGGGTTCAACGTTGAGCGGGTCACCTCAAGATCGTATTGCGTGCAGTTACCACTGGCTGATGAACTGAAGTGCCGCACCCTTAAGTAGAGGCGCATGCTCGACGTGAAATTGTAGTTGATCAGCGAGGCTAGGCCTGGACCACTATCGTCATCCCAGGCCACTAAAACGCCGCCCGAGTTGTATAGCTCGAATACAGTATCGCTACACGAACCCAGATTGAAGGAGCGTATCGTGTAACTACCGGTGGTCACATCGAAATAGACCCAATCCTGATCGCCGGCAACATGGAAATTATGACTTTGAGCCGCGCCATTGACCGTGATCGAACGGGCAGTCGCCAGCGTATTATCTGGCTCGTAGACGTCCCCACTAATATTACTACCGGTTACACGCAGATCATAAGCGGTACAGCTACCATAGGCCAACGAGCTATAGTGAACGACCTTGACATAGAAGTTCCCGCTGCCAGGCGCTATCCAATCGATCCGCGAGGCCCAGCCACCACCGCCATCATCGTTAGCGGCCAGCAGGGTACCACTGCTATTGTAGAGGTAGATAACCGTATCGCTACACGATGCCAGATTGAGCGTCTCGATCCGATAGCTGTAGCCAGCCGTAGCCGCGAAAAAGACCCAGTCTTGATCGCCGGCAACGTGGAAATTGTGAGACTGCGCCGCGCCGTTGACTGTAATCAAACGCGCGGTTGCCAGCGTGTTGTCTGGCTCGTAGGCATCGGAGGCAGCGCTGAGAATATTGAGCCGGTAACCAGTGTTGGCACCGTAGATATTCCTGTTATACTGTCGCACCTTAACGTAGAAACGCGCGCTGGCAGGAGCTGTCCAGACAATCCGCGAGGCCCATCCGCCACCGCCATCATCGTCGGAAACGAGCATTGTTCCACTGCTGTTGTACAGTTCCAGCACTGTATCAGCCCGCGCTTCGAGGTTGCTGGTCGTAATCGTATATGAAACCCCGTTGACTGCATCAAAATACACCCAATCTTGATCACCGGCCACATGGAAGTTGTGCAGCTGCGAGCTACCTGCGCTGATAGGCCGCGCTGCCGAAAGCGTGTTGTCAGGCTCATAAGCATCAGGTGTTCCGGGTGTGCCATAAGTGCCAATGCGGAGATCGTAACCGGTTCGCGCGCCACTTGCCCCGCTGCTATAGTGGCGCACACGCAAATAGTACGTGGCGCTGTCCGGAGCATACCAAATCAAGCGTGATGCCAAACCTTCTCCGCTATCATCATCTTCAGCTAGCACCGTAGTTCCATTTGACCCTAGCAGCGTGATAACCGTATCAGACCGATCTTCAAGATTCGCAGTCTCAAACCGGTAGAAATTGCCGGCGATAGCGGTGAAGCGAACCCAGTCTTGATCGCCCGGAATATGGAAATTGTGGCGAGTAACGTTAGGCGCATCGAGCGTGCCCGGTGTGATCAGGCGGGCAGTAGCCGCCGTGTTATCCGGTTCGTAATCATCAGCAGTGGCAATCGCCGTCACCGTGACTCGCACATCGTAGCGTAAATTGTTGTTTCCGGCAGACGAACTGTAATGGCGCACCTTGACAAATAACCGCATTGCGCTACCGGGTGTGTAACCAATCCGCGACGCCAGACCACTCCAGTCATCATTGAAAGCCAGCAGAGCGCCGCCACTATCGTACAGCTCAAGCACCGTATCGTTGCCGGCAGCGAGATTGAAGGTTTCGATCACGTATGCTGCGCCATCAACCGTATCAAAGTATATCCAGTCTTGATCGCCGGCAATATGAAAGGTATGCGTCTGAGCTGCGCCATTAACAGTAATCGGTCGCGCCGCACTCTGAGTATTATCCGGCTCATAGCTATCTCCGCTGATAGTCGCCGCCACTACCCGCAGATCATATACGGTCGTGCTCCCATATCTGGCGCTGTTGTAGTGGCGAACCTTCACGAAGAACGTGCCGGCACCAGGAGCAACCCACTGAATCCGCGATGCAAGCGTGCCATCGTAATCATCATTGGCTGCAAGGAGCACACCGCTACCGTTATACAACTCGAGCACCGTGTCAGAGGTGGAACCCAGGTTGAATGTCTCGATGATATATGCCGCACCAGCAGTGGCGCTAAATCGCACCCAATCCTGATCGCCAGCCACGTGGAAATTGTGACGTTGCGCTGCGCCACCAACTGTAATCGTTCTTGACGTTGCCAGCGTATTGTCGGGTTCGTAAGCGTCAGGTGAAGAAGGCGTCGAACTCGAAGTAATCGACAGATTATACCCGGTATTGGATCCACCAACACTATGAAAATTGGTCACGCGCACATGAAGCTGAGCGCTAGCTGTTGCCGTCCAGCTAATCTGAGAGGCAAGAGTACCCCCATGGTCATCATTCTGAGCCAGCAACAGCGTGCCATTGTTGCCAAACAGAGCCAGCACGGTATCGGCTCTACTCTGCAAACCACTTGTTTGAATAGTATAGACTGTACCTGCCACCGCGTTGAATGTCACCCAATCCTGGTCTCCGGCCACGTGGAAATTGTGACTCTGAGATGAACCATTGACAGTAATCAACCTGGCTGCCGCTGCACTGTTATCCGGCTCATAGCTATCAGGTGTGGCCGTACCACCACACGACGGCGGCACATTCAGCTCAACCGCCTGCGCTGCTGTTTGCGTAGCCTGGTACTGGGTTGATGAGGTTCCATATAATGCACTGGCTGCCGCCAGCAAGGCATTGTAAAGGTCAACAAACGTTGATGTCGACGTCAGGCTGGCAGTCAATGCCCGATAGAAGATGCGCTCAGTTGCATTGCGCCCAATGGCTGTAACAGTGCGTCCGTTGAATGTGCCACCTTCTGACATCAGATAGGCCAACTTATTCGGAATACCACTATTGATATGCACACCACCGTGATTACTGGTCGTGCAGACATAGTTGCCAACTCGATCAGGCTGGCCTTGCTCTGGCGGATTGGCCATGTTGCGGATCTCGCGAATTGGCGTATCCTCTCCTATCAGCCAATCATCGCGATCGACCATCGCCCCAAATATGTCTGAGAATGATTCGTTTAGCGCACCCGATTGACCGTTGTAGACCAGATTGGCCGTATATTGGGTCACAGCATGGGCCCACTCGTGAGCCACCACATCGCGCACCGCAAAGCCAGGTCCAAATGCGGTCAGCCTAACGCTACCGTTCCAGAATGCGTTCGAAACTGTCCCGTAACGGACAACCGCCGTCATGGTTGCGCCAGCATTGTCGAAGCTATCACGCCCAAAGGTCGTGAAGAAATAGTCATAAGTCAGACCGGTATTGGTAAATGCCGCCACACAATCAGGATGCGGTGAATCGATCGGGCCTCTCTCGGTGTAGCATAGTGTGCCGGTGGTAGTATTCGTCCCGCGTGCATCGAGAATAACCCGGTTCAACGCGCTGTGGTAGTTAGCGAAACTGAGCCAAACCTTGCCGGTAGTAGCATCGATCACCACCGTTGCGCTCGCGCTATCATCTGGCGCTGTCAGCACCAAACGGTACGCCAGTGCGGTCGTCGCGTTTCCTTTCTCAAACAAAGCTGGATTGAAAAATATCAACTCGTGTTCGTCAAGGCGCGGCTTGGCGAAAGCCTCAGCCAATACTGCCAGCTCCTCATCATCATGGCGTGGCGGATCGTTCTGCAACGCGAGCGTAGCGATCTTTATCGCCTCTGCCAGATCAAGAGTCGGCTTTGTGTCGGCAGCAACAGCCGGCACAAACGCTCCGCTCATACTCCGCACCGCGTTATCGGCAACCTGCAATGCCAGATCAGCGCCCCAAATCCGCACTGTATCCTTGTACTGTGCCACCCGCACGACCGTTAGGTCATCAAGTTGCTCACTACGCAATGGCACCCAATCAAGACCGTCCGCTACAGAAACGAGACTGGCGCCCGGTCCTCGCAAGAACTCGAGCGCCACCAGCTTCGGATCATTCACTGTTGCGCTTGAAAGGGCAACAGTCAACGCAGGATGTGGCGATACCAGTGTGTCAACAAAAATGCGCCGCGGTTGCTCATCAAAAGCTACCGGCGACGCTACAATCGTCGGCGGATATGCCAGCATTACCGCTATCTGCAACCAGATCAGAGCGGCAGCCGCAAGCCATGAAACAAATCGTCGGGACCACATAACCCCTCCTTTTTGCCAGTCAGTGATTATATGATGTGTCAGACTTATCGATCTCAGCAATCAGGTTATTCAATGTTGCCACGAAAGGTTGCAACAGAGTTGGCAAATCGGCGTCAGTAGTCTCAATAGTTGTAGCGTCAATCTGGATACGATAGAGCAGCAGATCACAACATTGATACGGTGGGGAGACCGATAGGTTTTCCAGATTCAGGTCGGCGATATGACGTTGGAGTGATGCGAGTTGTTCTGCATTAAGAGTTGTAGTGGTGACTTCTGTTCCCTGTTTGAGAAGAGTAGCGCCGGTTATCAGATCGATTTCCAATCGATCATCAAAGCCGGCGATACCTCCACTCCGCTCAAATACCAGCCTGGCAGGTTTGACCGGAGCAGCAGCGCATCCTATGAAGAAGAGTGCGGCAATCTCGCCTGCCGTCATATCGCGCTCGTTCAGCATCCGCAGAATGGTGCGCCGGGTCGG
>NZ_CAKZNK010000123.1 GCF_937129525.1 uncultured Chloroflexus sp.
TTCAAATGCGCTGGCGATCGCCGCAATTATTGGCATGGCGTTGTGGTCATTTCTTGGTTTTGTTTATATGATTCGCGATTCGCTCAGCGCAAGCGGTTCAATCGACTTCCATTCTTACTGGTATTCAGGTCATTTCGTCAGGCAGGGAACAGATCCATATGAAGCATTCCTTTCGGAACAACAACCGCAGATACCAGTATATTACCTCGATGGCAAGGCAGTTACGGCGCAACCTGTCGCGCAGCCGGGCCTGGCAATTGTGCCGGCCAACACCGCGCCAATCGTGCTGCTCCTGTCGCTCTTCTCGTTCTTTTCCTGGCCGCTGGCCAAAAGTGTGTGGCTGATAGTCAATCTGCTGCTCGCATTGATGATACCGTGGATGGTTCTGCGATTATGGTTTCCCAATGCAGGTATTCGCAGCGAATCTTTGATTATTGTGTTTAGTTTTTGGTCATTACTGGCAACGAGGATGGCTGTAATAACCGGACAAACAACGCTGGTTGTGTTTGCGCTCATGTTATTGACGCTCATGACGATGAACAAAAACTGGGTTTTATCGGGGATTGCGCTGGGCATCGCCTTGTCGAAGTATTCCCTTTCTATGCCCGTGTTGCTCTTTCTGCTTTTCAAGCGTAAATCGAACGTAATCGCATTGGCGCTGGCCGCGCAAGCGATCGGCCTGCTCGGATTGTCGATTTTGACAAATGTCTCCCCTATGCAGGTGTGGCATGAATATATTCTGATGATCGGAGGTCATTTGGGCGATAAAGGGATACATTTGGTGTACTCAATCTACAGATTGATGCCAGATGCTATTTCAACACCGGTATTCTTCTCCATCACTCTCTTGTCCACGTTTATCGTGGGAGCGCCGCTGGCATACTGGTTGAAACGCTATTATTTCAGCCTGCCGGATAATGTCAGGTCACTGGCAGACTTTCATATCGTGACGATTTTGATGTTATGGACGCTGCTGGTTGTCTATCATCGCGAATATGATGTGGTGATCTGGATTGTGTTTGTGGCGTTCGTGATCTACGGTGTGCGCGCGAACGTCTGGCAATTATCGCGGGAGTGGCGACGGGGATTGACGCTGTTTCTGGCCTTTTCGATGCTATGGCTGAGCCGACCACAGCAAATGCTTGCGACGCTCTTGCCGGATCAAGTGTTTCGTGTTTGGGAGCAAGCAGGGCAAACGCTGGTTACTCTTATTTTGATGGCATGCCTGACGGTCACGTTTATCCTGCTATATCGCATTCCGAGTCTGCAAGTCTATCGCTCTGCATGTCAATACGGATAACCAACGCAACGTTCACTGTGGCGCGATTTGTTGCAGAGCTGTATAGTCCTTAGGCCGGCGCTTCACTTGCGTAGATTGCGCGCTCGTGTCAACTTGAGCCACGCCAAAACCGGGTAGTCTTGCTATGGTTGTCGGCCTGGATGACCGGTTTAAACGTAATGCCCACAAGCGTTTCGCGCTGATTGGCAGCGAAGCCCTTTAGTATCGCGCAAAGGTCGCTGGGTTGACGCTGGCGTGGCACTTTCTGGAGAGAATTATGGAGCGTTGTGGGAGATGTGATAACCGAATGCTCTGGCAATGCAAGTGATGGCGTTTTATTGCGCTCAGAGACGCCGATCGGAGACGGGGCATGCAAGCGCTGTTTATCTTAGTGTAACATTGTATAAAGTCAACCTGGTTGTAAATAGCAACGATTTGAGGAGGGAACATCAATGAGTATGATTTCAAAGCGATCAAACATATTTGCGATCGGGTTATTGCTCTTTTTTGTTTTGTGGTCTCTGCACACTCTCATCGAAGTGACCATTAAGGCATACGGTGGTCCGTCGGGATCGACTGATTTTCATTCCTACTGGTATTCAGGTCATTTCGTCAGGCAGGGAACAAACCCATACGCGGCATATTTTGCGCGTCAACAACCGCAAAT
>NZ_CAKZNK010000124.1 GCF_937129525.1 uncultured Chloroflexus sp.
ACCGGCGTGCCGGTGATCGATACCGCCGTCGCCAACTACCTGCTGCAAACGGCGCGCGCCGCCCAACTGATCGGCGCGCAGGTCATTCTGGTCGGGATCGGCCCGGAAATTGCCCAGACTATTGTTCAGCTCGGCGTCGACCTGGGCCGGCTTACCGTTGGCGCCAATTTGCAAAACGGGATTGAGCTGGCCTTCCGTCGGCTCGGGAAGCTGATTGTTCGGCAATAATGCACGGTTTTCGCACCGCTTCTGCCCAACATCAGGTTTGTGCCGCTCGTTGCAATCGTAACCGGGCTATGCTAGAATAATCCACGTCTGGAGCAGGGATTTTCACCACTACCAGCGCCCCGCGCAATCCCATCAATCTGCGCGCTGCGCCGGCACACATTGGGTCGTGCATTCATGCAACGAAGGAGTTGGGATCATGCAGGATCTGAAAGCCGTCCAAAGTCTTGCGGTCTGGGCCGTACTCGTCGTATCGCTCCTCGGTATCGGATACGCCTTCTTCATTCGGAGCCAGATTCTCGCTCAAGATACGGGCACACCCAAGATGCGTGAGGTCTGGGGTTTTATCAAGACCGGTGCAAACGCCTATCTTAGCCAACAGTTCCGCACCATCTCAATCTTGATCGTGATTTTGACCTTTGTCCTGGCGGCAAGTGTGTTCATAATCCCACCCACAACAGAGGCTGTCGAACGGTTTGGCAGTGAAGAGGCAGCGACACTCTGGGTTGCAATTGGACGCGCCGTTGCCTTCCTGATGGGATCGCTTTTCAGCTACGCGGTTGGCTTCGTGGGCATGAATGTGGCGGTCGAAGGTAACGTGCGAGTGGCAGCAGCCTCGCGCAAGGGGTATAATCCGGCGCTGCAAGTGGCGTACAAATCCGGTTCGGTGACCGGTATGTTGACCGTCGGTCTCGGTCTGCTGGGCGGCACGTTGATCTTCATGGTCTTCGGTATTGCTGCTCCTGATGCCCTGCTCGGCTTCGGCTTTGGCGGTTCCTTGATCGCGCTCTTCATGCGTGTAGGCGGCGGTATCTACACCAAAGCGGCTGATGTGGGCGCCGACCTGGTGGGTAAAGTTGAGGCAGGCATTCCCGAAGACGATCCACGTAACGCGGCGGTGATCGCCGATCTCGTCGGTGACAATGTAGGTGACTGCGCCGGTATGGCTGCCGACGTTTTCGAGAGTTTCGAAGTCACTCTGGTATCGGCGATGATCCTCGGTATCGTGCTGGGTGATGCAGTGGTCGGTACCATCGGCGACGGCCAGTACGATCTGCGCTTTATCATCTTCCCGCTGGTACTGCGCGCCATCGGTGTCGTTGCCTCGGTAATCGGCAATCTGTTCGTCACCACCGACGAACGCAAGCGCAACGCGATGGCGGCAATGAATCGCGGCTTCTACATCGCTGCTGGCCTGGCAATTCTGGCCAGCGCCGCCGCGACGCCGGTCTTCATGGTCGATGCCGCTGGCAACGTTGACTGGCGACCCTTCTTTGCCACCCTGTCAGGTGTGGTGCTGGCGCTGGCCCTCGATAAACTGACTGAATACTTCACCAGCACCCATTTCAGTCCGGTGAAAGAGACCTCCCGGTCGTCACAAACCGGCTCGGCGACTAACATCCTCTCCGGTCTGGCCCTTGGCATGGAGAGCAGCGTATGGGCGATCCTGGTCATCTCGGCGTCGGTCTTCACTTCGGTGTTGATCTATGCTGGTGAGCCAGCCGCAACCCAGTTTACCTCCATCCTCTACGGCGTCTCGCTCACCGGTATCGGTATGCTGTTGTTGACCGGTAACACCATTTCGATGGACAGCTTCGGCCCCATTTCCGATAACGCCAACGGTATCGGTGAGATGGCCGGTCTTGATAAGAATGCCCGCAACGTCATGGACGACCTCGATGCAGTGGGCAATACGACCAAAGCTGTTACCAAGGGAATTGCCATCGGTTCGGCGGTGATTGCTGCGGTGGCGCTCTATGGCTCGTACTTCACCGATGTTAATAAGGTGCTAAAGCAGATGATGGATCAGGGCGCCCAGGGGATCGAGCTGCTCTCATCGATCAATGTGGCTGCGCCGACTGTGTTTATCGGGTTACTGATCGGTGGCGCGGTACCCTTCCTCTTCTCAGCGCTGACCATCCGCGCCGTGTCGCGCGCGGCGGCGCAAATCGTCAATGAGGTGCGCCGGCAGTTCCGCATTCCCGGCCTGATGGAAGGCAAGGTATTGCCTGATTACGCGCGCGCCGTGCAGATTTCAACCACAGCGGCGCAAAAAGAGCTGATCAGCCTCGGCCTGATCGCCGTGCTGGTGCCCATTCTCGTCGGCTTTACACTCGGCGTTGAGGCGCTCGGTGGCTTCCTGGCCGGCATCATCCTCACCGGCCAGTTGATGGCAGTCTTCCAGGCTAATGCTGGTGGCGCGTGGGACAACGCCAAGAAGTATATTGAAGAGGGACACTTCGGCGGTAAGCACAGCGAACCACACAAAGCTGCAGTTGTCGGCGATACGGTTGGCGACCCGTTGAAGGACACCTCTGGCCCCGCGCTTAACCCGATGATCAAGGTGATCAACCTGGTGGCGCTGATCATCGCGCCGATTATCGTCACCATCGAACCGGGCAACCCCGGCGTGATTGTCGCAATGGTGATCTGTCTGGTTGCGTTGGTCTGGGCAATCTGGCAGAGCAAACGCGAAAGCGAGTCGCTGAAAGAGGTTGCTCAGGCGCCGGCATCGGCTGATTAGCGCGAACAGCGACAGCGCAACCAAACGCACTACACGATTATAAGATATGCGCGTAAGGGTGGGAAGCAGAACCCGCCCTTATGCGTTTTTCCTTCACACTTCATCTCTGCTGCTGTGCCACTCTCCCGTTGCTGCTATCAACACGTTAACGTCCGGTAATCAACTCTTTTCGCCAAAACAATTGCCAGTGAATTAGTATCAATATAGCGTCCGCTCATCAGTCAGGGAGATGTTCAATGACGACACCCGCGACGAATACCGATGTTGACCGGAGCGCGCGCGTCGCTGGCGACAACCGGCGCAAGATCCTCGAAGCCACGATGAAGCGCTTCCAGTATCAGGGCGATGCGCTGATCGAAGTTCTGCACAAAGCGCAGGAACTGTACGGTTTCCTCTCGCCGGAATTGCTCAGTGAAGTGGCGCAACGGCTGCGCTTACCGCCGAGCCGGGTCTACGGCGTTGCCACGTTCTACCACTTCTTCTCGCTCGCTCCCCAGGGTGAACATACCTGTACTATCTGTTTGGGAACGGCGTGTTATGTGCGCGGCGCTTCGCTCTTGCTCCACGAACTTGAAGCGTTGAGTGGCGTCAAAGCGGGTCATACCAGCGCTGATGGCCGTTTCTCACTGCTGACCGCTCGCTGCCTCGGCGCATGTGGTATTGCGCCGGCAGCAGTGCTCGATGGCGAGGTTATTGGCCATGCCGACCGCTCCGATCTCACAGCGCGCATTCGAGCGCTGCTCGGTCATGAGGAGTAGCGTATGGAACTCCACGAACTTGAAGCCATTGCTGAACGTGAACAGAGCCAGCGCGCGCGTCTGCGCATCCTCTGCTGCGCTGCCGCCGGATGTCAGGCCTCAGGATCACTCGAAATCAAGCGTCGCCTTGAGACAGTGCTGACGGCTGCCGGTAAACTGGCTGAAGTCGATATTATGCCGGTTGGCTGTATGGGATTGTGCGGCCACGGCCCGCTGGTGCGTATCGAACCGTCAGGTGAGTTGTTCGAGCGGGTGACGCCGGCTGATGCCGAAGAGCTTGTCGCCGCGCTTGAAGGCGGCCCATGCAATGTGCCGCGCTGCGATCGCAACCATCCATTCTTTACGCGCCAGTTACCGATCGTATTACGCCACTGTGGTCAGATCAACCCTGAGCGGATCGAAGACTATATCGCGGTAGGTGGCTACCGAACGCTCTATCATGTGATCCACGAAATGACGCCTGCTGAAGTGATCAATGCGATCACGCGCAGCGGTTTGCGAGGACGGGGCGGCGCCGGCTATCCGACCGGCCTCAAGTGGGCGACCGTGGCCAAGAGTCCTGGTGAGCGCAAATTCGTTGTCTGCAACGCTGACGAAGGCGATCCAGGCGCATTTATGGATCGCAGCGTGCTGGAGAGCGATCCGCATCTGGTGCTTGAGGGCATGGCCATTGCCGCTTACGCCGTTGGCGCCGAGCAGGGTTTCATCTACGTGCGCGGCGAGTATCCGTTGGCAATCGAACGTTTGCAGAAAGCCATCGTGCAGGCGCGCCGCCTCGGTCTCCTCGGCGCCCAGATCTTCGAGAGTGGTTTCAACTTCCGCATTGACATTCGGGTTGGCGCCGGCGCATTCGTTTGCGGTGAAGAGACGGCTTTGATTGCGTCGATTGAAGGTCGCCGCGGTCAACCTCGTCCGCGCCCTCCATACCCGGCAGAGAGCGGCCTGTGGGGTATGCCAACGCTGATTAATAATGTGGAGACGTTTGCTAACGTCACAGCCATCATCGAAAACGGGCCAGAATGGTATGCCAGCATCGGCACTGCCAAGAGCAAAGGGACAAAGGTCTTTGCTTTAACCGGCAAAATTCGCAATACCGGTTTGATTGAGGTGCCGATGGGCATTAGTTTGCGTGAAATCGTTGAAGAGATCGGCGGTGGCACGCCTGACGGTATCCCGGTGAAGGCAGTGCAGACCGGCGGACCGTCAGGCGGCTGTATTCCGGCCAGCCTGTTCGATACCCCGGTTGACTACGAATCACTGGCAGCAGTTGGCTCGATTATGGGTTCGGGCGGCATGGTGGTGATGGATGAACACACCAACATGGTAGATGTCGCGCGTTTCTACATCGAATTCTGCAAAGATGAGTCGTGCGGCAAGTGCATTCCCTGCCGGGTAGGCACTGTTCAGCTTTTCAACCTGCTCACCCGATTGCGGAACGGGCAAGGAAGCGGTAACGATCTGATCGAGATCGAGGCCTTGTGCGAATTAATGCGTGAGACAAGCCTCTGTGGATTGGGTCAATCAGCCCCCAATCCCGTGATGAGCACGCTGCACTACTTCCGGCATGAATACGAGCGATTAATCGGTGCGGAGGTCGAGCATGGCAGCTAAAACGCTTACGATTGATGGGCATCTGGTGTCGGCTCGGCCCGGCGCAATGTTGTTAGAGACCATTCGCGAGGCCGGAATTACCATTCCAACCCTCTGTCACCTTGATGGCTTGTCGGATGTTGGCGCGTGCCGACTATGTCTGGTGGAAATTGAGGGGCAACGCCGACTCCAACCGGCATGCATGACGACGGTGAGTGAAGGGATGGTGGTGCATACCAACACGCCACGTTTGCGTTCGTATCGACGACAGATCGTCGAACTGCTCTTCGCCGAGCGCAACCATGTCTGCGCTGTATGCGTCGCCAGCGGTAACTGTGAACTGCAACGGCTGGCTGCCCTAGTCGGTATGGATCACGTGCGTTATGAATACATGTCGGTTGCCTATCCGGTTGATATTTCGCATCCACGGTTTGGAATCGATCACAACCGTTGTGTGCTTTGCACACGCTGTGTGCGGGCCTGCGATGAGATCGAAGGAGTACACACGTGGGATGTGTCTGGGCGCGGTATAGACTCACGGGTGATCACCGATATGAACCAGCCGTGGGGAACGTCAACTACCTGTACCAGTTGCGGCAAGTGCCAGCTTGCCTGCCCAACTGGTGCTATCTTCCCGCGGGGAGTGACAGTAGGTGAACGACCGCACGCCAGTGAGCGCATTGCGCTGATTGTGGAAGCGCGCAAACAACGCTGGTAGACGATGATAGAGAGGGGCAAAGAGACAGCATGCCAGACGCGCGTCTCGATTGGTAACTTTGCCCCCATTGTGCCACGGCTCACGAACCTTGAGCCATTGATGTAAGGAGCCATGCATGAGCCGATTGCGGATTGCTACTATCTGGCTGGGCGGCTGTTCGGGTTGCCATATGTCGTTACTCGATCTCGACGAATGGTTGATCGAGCTGGCAGCGCGTGCCGAGCTAGTCTACAGCCCGATTGCCGACACGAAACATTTTCCTCCGGACGTAGACATCACCTTGATCGAAGGCGCGATTGCCAATGATGAACACCTGGAACTGGCTCGCACTGCGCGCCGCCACAGCAAAATCATCGTCTCGTTTGGCGATTGCGCTGTCACCGGGAATGTGACCGCTCTCCGTAACCCGCTCGGCCCAAGCCAGAACGTGTTACAGCAAGTGTACATCGAACACAGCGATCCAGGCGGGGTCATTCCCTATGAGCCGGGGATCGTGCCGGTACTGCTCGACAAAGTAGTTCCGGTGCATCAGGTGATACCGGTTGACTACTATCTGTCGGGGTGTCCTCCATCAGCGCCAAGAATACGAGCATTGCTGGAGAGCTTGATCGAAGGGCGGGAAGTAGCGGTCGATGTGCGATTTGGATAGACGGCGACAACTAAGGGTTACAACTAAGGGTTACAACGGACATGGTGGAATAGGGTCAAGCAGAACCATGATACAGCCCGTTGTTCTGACACCTGATGCCGCGGGCGCTGGAGCGCCCTCGCACAACCAGCCCCAGCAAACTACACAAGGAGTGTGTGATGGGCCAACGTATTGTCATCGATCCGGTCACGCGCATCGAGGGTCATGCCAAAATCAGCATCCACCTCGACGATGCGGGCGATGTCGCCGAAACGCGCTTCCATGTTACCGAATTTCGCGGCTTTGAACGCTTCTGCATCGGAAGACCATTCTGGGAGATGCCAGGCATTACCGCGCGCATTTGTGGGATCTGTCCGGTCAGTCACCTGCTCGCTTCGGCGCGCGCCGGTGATGGTTTGCTGGCTGTCATCATTCCCCCGGCAGCCGAAAAGCTACGCCGGCTGATGAACCTCGGTCAGATCATTCAGTCGCATGCGCTCAGCTTTTTCCATCTCAGCGGGCCTGATCTCATGCTTGGTTTTGACAGTGATCCAGCCCGCCGCAACATCTTCGGCCTGATCGAGGCCGAACCACAAGTTGCTCGCAATGGCATCCGCTTGCGCCAGTTTGGTCAAGAGGTGATCGAACTACTCGGAGGACGGAAGATCCACCCGGCGTGGGCAGTGCCAGGAGGAGTGCGCAGCGGTCTCAGCCAGAGTGGTCGTGACCAGATTCGGGCCAGGTTGCCCGAGATGTTAGCTATCGCCCTCGACGCGATGGAGCGGCTCAAGCGCCTCAGTGAACGCTACCGGCGTGAAATCCAGACGTTCGGGGTCTTTCCCAGCCTGTATCTGGGCATGGTTGGTCCGGGCGGACGCTGGATGCACTACGGAGGCAAACTACGCATCGTTGATCAGCACGGACAGATTCTGATCGACGAGCTTGATCCAATCGACTATTGCGATGTCATCGGCGAAGCGGTAGAACCGTGGAGCTATCTGAAATTCCCGTACATTCGAGCGCTGGGCTATCCAGCCGGGATGTACCGGGTCGGGCCACTGGCTCGACTGAACGTCTGCACCACAATGGGTGCGCCGCGAGCAGATGCCGAACTCAGCGAGCTGCGCTCCCAGGTCGGACCGGTGATCGAAGGCAGTTTCTACTATCATCATGCGCGCCTGATCGAGATCATTGCCGCGCTCGAACGGATGGAGATGCTGATTGAAGATGACGATCTGCTCTCGAACGATTTGCGTGCCGATGCCGGTGTTAACCGGCACGAGGCAGTAGGGGTGAGTGAAGCGCCGCGCGGAACCCTCTTCCATCACTACAAGGTTGATGAGAAGGGATTGATTACTTACGTCAATCTGATTATTGCAACCGGTCAAAATAATCTTGCCATCAACCGCGCGGTAGGCCAGATTGCCCAGAGTTACATCCGCGCTGGCCGATTTGATGAAGGCATCCTTAATCGGATCGAAGCAGGTGTACGCGCTTACGATCCGTGCCTGAGTTGCTCAACCCATGCAGTTGGGCACATGGCAATGGAAGTGGAGCTGTACGATGCGCGCGGTACACTAGTGAACCGATTAGCTCGTTGAGAGGCAGATCATACGATTTCGGAACATCAACTCATGCGCTTGCCTCATCGACCCAACTGAAACGAAAGTAGACTGATCGCCATCAAGAGCGATGACAACGAAACCTTACAGTAAAAATCAGAACTCTCAACCAATTATCGGGTGTGAGATGTCGCTCTATGCGTTATAATTGTCATTATCGGCATACGATAATCACTGCGGAAAGGGTTGGCTATGGGGCACAACTGCCAGTGCCGGCGTCCGGCGATAGCGCCGCAAGGTCTTATCATCGGCTACGGTAGCCCGGTGCGTGGCGACGACTATGCCGGGCAGGCAGCCGCCGATCGGATACGTCAATGGCGTGTAGCAGGCGCGCAAGTCATTATGCAGGCGCAACTCACACCCGAACTAGCGGCAGCTATTGCGCGCGCGCGACGGGTCGTCTTTCTCGATGCAGCGATCGATCGAACCAATGTCGAAGTGCGCGCGATTGAACCGGCCACCACCCTTATCTCTGGTCATCAAAGTGATCCAGCCACTTTGCTGACTCTGGCGCGACTCTTATATGGTCGCGCACCGCGGGCTATTATCATCACCATTCCCGCATACGACACGTCTTTAAGCTTATCACTCAGTCCGGCCACCGAACGAGCAGTTGCGTATGCAGCCCGATTGGCGCGCGCCTATCTAGGACGGCGTTACTGGCCTTTGCAGGCGCGGGTAGTTGGTTAAAGGCATTCACAACACCCTGCGCCGCGTGTAGCACAGGTACACGGAACGTCAACAGCCCAAAATACAATGCCCTCTCTCGCCTGGAGAGAGGGCATTGTGTTCACCTTAACAGGCACGCGTGGTGATGAAGCCGCGCCGTAGTAGTGTTGATTGAAGTCTTAGGAGCGAACTCCCTAGAAAGGAGGTGATCCAGCCGCACCTTCCGGTACGGCTACCTTGTTACGACTTCGTCCCAG
>NZ_CAKZNK010000125.1 GCF_937129525.1 uncultured Chloroflexus sp.
CCGGACGGCTCCCCTCCTCGCGCCAGTTTCGCCCTTCGCTCCGCTCCCGCGCCGGACGGCTCCCCTCCTCGCGCCAGCTTCGCCCTTCGCTCCGCTCGCGGGTTGGGCCAGGCGTCGGCAATTCCTTCCTATCTGGCATTGCCCGCCCGTTTGTAACCGCCGACCGTTCTGGCAAAGCGCGACGAGAGGCAATATGCGCGCGCAGTGCCGCAACCTCTTCGCTGGTAAGATGCCGCCAGGCTCGGGGCGGGAGATCGCCAAGCTCGAGTTCACCTTCGCGCACCCGGATAAGGCGTAAGACATTGTATCCAAGCAGCTTCGCCACTGCCCGAATCTGGCGCTTCCGCCCTTCACGCAATACAATGCGCGCCCAAACCCCTTCCGGCGTCGTTTCCAGCAGCTCTACCCAGGCCGGCGCAGTCATCTCACCCTCAAGCAAAACGCCGTTCCGCCAGCTCCGCAACGCTTCTGGCGTTAATGCTCGATCGAGTAAAACTCGATACTCTTTCTCAACCTCAAAACTCGGATGCGTTAACGCGAATGCCAGCTCACCATCATCGGTAAGCAAAATCAGGCCCTCGCTATCGATATCGAGCCTGCCCACCGGAAAGACTCGCGCCGGCACATCAACCAGATCAACCACTGTTGGGCGACCGTGAGTATCTTCGGCAGTTGAGACCACACCAACCGGTTTATGGAGCATGATATAGGTACGCCGGGTCGGCATTTGGAGCGGCTGACCATCAACGAGCACCTCGTCGCGCTCAAGATCAACACGGGTGCCCGGCACAGTCACTACTCGACCATTCACCATCACCCGCCCGGCGGCGATCAAGGCTTCACAATCACGCCGCGAGGCAATGCCAGCACTGGCCAACACTTTTTGCAAACGTTCAGGACTCACAGACAGCTCTTCTTTCGTTGATAATCCGATAAATCTTCATCTCGGCGCGCGCTCATTTGAGCAAGAAATGTTGCCTCGCGCCGTTTGACAGTATATCATACTGATTTTCATTATCAGAGTCGAGATACAATAAAAAAAACAACACCTACACAATCCCTGCTGATGGAAGCACCTACCTCTAACCACCTGTTCCGACCCTACGTGCCTGCTACGCTGCGCGACGCGCTCGACGCAGGGTTGCTGCGGCCAGGGCAAGTGCATACCTACCAGGCCACCTTCCTCTACACCGATCTGAGTGGGTTTACCCGCCTCACTGCCACCTTCGCCGCTCTCCCGGATGGAGCTGAACGACTGCATGCCATCTTGCGCGATTACTTCGAGGCAATGATTGCCACTATCACCGCTGATGGCGGTGATGTCATCCACATTGCTGGCGACGCGCTAAGCGTCTGGTGGCCGAATTTGACCGATCCCTCGCTGGCAATCCATTGTGGTTATGCGCTGCACAATGCCGTGAATGCGCTCAATCCAATTATGACCCCGACCGGTCCGTACCATCTCGAATTACGGGTTGGCATCAGCGTTGGCACTGTACATCTCTTGCTGGTCGGTATTCCCAATCAGGGCATTCACCCGGTCTTGATCGGCGCGCCGGTAACTGCTGCCAGTCTGGCCGAGCAACAAGCTCAACCGGGTCAAGTACAATTGCTCATCAGCGGCCCGCAACGGACACCGATCATCGAGTATCAACCACCAGCCGACACCCCAACCCTGACCTGGGAACATTTTCTGCCACCCAGCTTTGCCCGCCGTCTACGCCTCAACACGCTTGTTGCCGAATATCGCCGCTGCGTGCCCGTCTTTGCCACTTTTGATCTCCCGGCAAACCCGATTGAACTACAAGCCATCGTCACTCAAGCGCAAGCGACGGCGATGCGCTGGGGGGGCTGGCTCAATGAGATCGAAGTAGGCAACAAAGGCGCGGTGATGGTCTTCTTATTCGGCGCACCGGTGGCGCAGGGTGATGACACCAGTCGCGCGGTCGGCTGCGCCCTCGAATTGCGCGACCGTGGCGTGATTCGCAAAGCCGGCATTACGGTCGGATCGCTCTTCGTTGGCGAGGTAGGAAGCAGGCTGCGTCGCGTATACACTGCGCAAGGCGAGGATATGAACCTGGCAGCGCATTTAATGGAACGGGCCGCGACCGGCGATATCCTGATTTCGGGCCGAGTGCGACAGGACACACTCGGACGCTATCGCGCCAGCGCGCCGGAGTTCCTCAACATCAAAGGCTACGATCGGCCTATTCCCGCTGCAACAGTGCTTGCGGAACGGATGCGGATTGACGGCGACGCTTCTTGCGCGCTTCGCCTGGCGCTTCCCAACGACGTGAAGCTTATCGGACGAGAACGAGAGCGCCAGAGTATCGACTACCTGATAGCCAACGCTACACACCAGAGTCAGATCCTCTTGATTGAAGGTGAGGCAGGGATCGGCAAATCGACCATTCTCCACTATCTTGGCTTAGAATGGCTCAGGCGCGGATACCGTGGCTTTCGCGGTGAATGCCGTAGCGGCACGCAGGAACGACCACTCTACCCCTGGCGGACGATCGTGAGCGAGTTATGCGTGGTTGACGATAGTCTCCCGATGCCAATGCGGCGGGCGCGTTTACAGCAGGCTTTAATCGATCTTCCGGCGGCGTTGCCACATCACGCCGCAGCATTAGCGAGCCTGCTTGACGTGGAGGGGTTTGCTGCCGCGCACAAACCGCTCGATCTGGCGCCACTGGTCGTTGAATTGCTCATAAAACGATTGCAACATGAACCCATTTTGATCATCCTGGAAGATATGCACTGGGCCGATGTCGAGTCGTTCATGTTGTTGCAGGAAATTATTGACTCGCTCACTCCACAACTGCCGATCTTCATCGTGTTGTCGTATCGGCCCTTGCCCACACATCTTGCTCCATTTGCCAATACCCTGCTCCAATACCCCTTTACCACGCATCACCTGCTCGAACGCTTGCCGGCAGTCGAGCGGTCGGATCTGATTCGCGAATTGATTGGCGTCAATACCATAGATAGCCGTTTACTCCAATACCTTGAACGGTATGCGCAAGGACAACCACTCTTCATTAAAGAATACATTCGGCTTCTCTTGCAGAAAGGCTTGATCGCAATCGAGCAGGGCGAAGCTCGTCTGCTCGGCCCACTCCCGCCAGCGCAGCTTTCGAGTTCGGTCATGGGGATTGTGCAGGCCCGAATCGATCAAATGGATGAACGAACCCGGTTGACCTTCAAGGTCGCCGCAGTCATCGGGCGCAGTTTTCCATTACGCTTGCTTCAGAACATTCACCCGGCACAATTAAGCGAAGCCGAATTACAGCAGGACATCGACACCTTAACGCGCTACCAGTTGATTGAGAGTGAAATTGCCGGCTACAATCCCGTCTATCGCTTCCCCGCTGGAGTTGTCCACGAAGTGGCTTACACCAGCTTACTCTTCGCGCAGCGCCGCGAGTTGCACCGATTGATCTGTCAGTGGCACCTCAACGCATACCAAACCGAATTAGCCCATATGGAAGCGCCGCTAGCCGTATACGATGTTATCATCGATCACGCGCTACGCGCCGAAGAATGGTCAATTGTGATCGAACACTGCCAGCAAGCGGCAATAATTAGCGCGCGCCGTTCGCTCTTCAACAGCGCGCTGCGCTACATCGAACAAGGCATCGGATTGCCGGGCTATATCGATCGGCGCGCCGATCTACTCGTGTTGAGAATGTTCCTCAATCATCAAATCGGCAATCACCTTCACCATGGAGAAGATTTTACGCTCTTGCAAAGTCTGCTGCGTGAGCGCCATCAGCCGTCAACCCTGGCGATCGCTACCGTTCTCTACCTCTACCATACGCTGATCAGTGGTCAGTTCGAGTATTTCACCAACCATCTGGACGATGCTCAAACCCTGGTCGATCAGCTCAGCCAGAGCGAATCCGGACTCGGTCGCTTGTTGCAGGCACACATCTGGATCGTTAACGCCTGGCACATAGCATTGCGAGGACAACAGAAAGCGGCCCTGGACACCCTCCATCGCGTCGAGCGACTTTGTTCCACCTCGCAGCGACAGATGTTGCCAATGCACACCGTTGCCGGCCTGCTATCGGTTGCGAGCACAATGGCGCAGAGTTATGAACTTCAGGGATGGATTTTATTCGAATTGAACGCTTTTCAGCAGGCGCGGCGTCGCTTTCAGCGCGCAATCGAGCTGGCCCACAACGCCAATGATTGGGTGACTGGAAATCGAGCCTTGATCGGACTTTGCCATACCACGCTTATCGGCAATCAGCGCGATACCATCGAGCGGCAGTTACATCAGGCCTTGCATATTGCGCGCTCAATCGGAGATCGTTATGGGCAAGTGCTCGGCTTGCGCGCGCAAGCGCTTCTCTACGCGAACCGCAATCAATATGACGACGCCCGCCGTTTGCTCTGGCAGGCGATTGCGATTGCGAACAGTTCCCGAATTGAGATCCTGGAACTTGTGCTTTTAAATCAGCTTGAAGGTTTGGCTCGCGAGATCGACCGGCCTGACGAACCAGACGAGAGTTGAAGCTACGGGAAGAAGGCTCGCCACCAGCGCTGCCAGTTAGGCGGCAAAGGAGGCAAAGGCGTAGGAGCAGGCGCAACAACCGGTGATGCCGCCGGCTCAAGTGTCGGCACCAGTTCGGGAACGATCACGACATCGCCTTCACGAGCCAGGCCCAAATCGCGCGCCCATGCCTCAACTGCCGCATCGGAACGCTCGTACTCAACCCGCGCTTCGAGCGCCTGAGTGGTTGCCTGCAAAGCGCGCACCCGTTCGCCGGCAGCGACAAGTTCCTGTTCCAGATGGCGAGCGATCAGCAGTTGATTGATCAGATTGACAGTGATCCCCCCCGTCATAATCAGCAAAATTGCAATCACTGTCAACGAGGCTAGCGTTCGCCCACCACCGGGAAAGGTTGTTGTCAGCCAGCGCCGGGCGCGACCACGCAGCATTGCCCAGCTTCGGCGAAGGCCGGTTACAAAGCGAGGTTGTAACGATGACTGGCGATAGCGAGACATAACCACCAGATGCGCGAGAATCGCTCAGCGATGATCCGCTCGCGCGCCGTATCATCCCGCGACAGATCTTACGACTCGGTTGTTGATGAACTTGACGAACGGGGCGCTTCCAGCAGCAACGGTTCTTCGATATTGGTCGTCATCGAGCTTTGACCACGGAAGAGACCGCCTGGTTCGATGTGCAGCGCAGCAGTGGTAATATCACCCCAGACCTTGCCGGTCGGCGAGATTTCCAGTTGCTCAAGGGCGGTAATCTGGCCTTTCACCGCGCCGGAAACATGCACATTCCGCGCCTTTATCGTCGCAATGACTCGCCCTGTCTCACCAATGATTAAATTGCCGACAACCTCAATATCTCCTTCCACAGCGCCATCGATGCGGACATTACCTTCGGCATTCAACGTACCCACAAAGCGAGTGTTCGCTCCGATCACCGTTTCTGGTCGGCCATTGACCACAGTTTGCGGTTGAGCGGATTTACGGCTCGTACCGAACATGCGCGCGATCCTCCTCCACATAGCCGGCTGCCTGTTCACTAATACTCATTGAGGGCGGGGCAATGCCGGGGGACTTGCCCGATCCACGATCGGGAAATCATTGTTGCCATTATAAACGATACTGGCAAGTGGGGCAACGTGCCCTATGACAGCTCAATTACGGCGCCAATCGTTCAAGGCGCCAACCGGTTGCCGCGCGAGTGTAGCAGAGTCGGTCGTGCAACCGCGATGGTCGCCCTTGCCAGAATTCGATCCGGTCTGGAATGACGCGATAGCCACCCCAAAACGGTGGACGCGGCGGCGTTTGTCCGGCAAAGCGTTCCATGATCGCGGCCACGCGCTGCTCAAGCTCTGCGCGATCGGCAATTGGTCGGCTCTGCGGCGATGCCCAGGCCCCGATCTGACTCTCGCGTGGACGACTGGCATAGTAGGCATCCGACTCTTCCGCGCTGATCGGCTCTGCCATGCCTTCAACGCGCACCTGCCGCTCAAGCTCCGGCCAGTAGAAGACCAGCGCCACGGCAGGATGCGCTGCCAGGGCCTGACCCTTTCGGCTCTCGTAGTTGGTAAAAAAGACGAAACCGCGTTCGTCCACTCCTTTCAACAACACCATGCGCGCCGAAGGTCGGCCATCCGGATCAACGGTTGCTAACGTCATCGCATTTGGCTCAATCAAGCCGGCCTCGACGGCTTCGCCTAACCAGCGCGTAAATTGAATAACAGGATCGGGATCAGCTTCGGCTTCGAGCAAGCCGCGCCGGGTATATTCTTTGCGTAGCTCGGCAAAATCCATCAGTCTACTCCGTTTGCGCAAGAACGATGGCTGGCATACAATAAGCGCCGATGATGAACAACAGCGCTGCTATTTACGTTGCCTATACCGATCACACTGCTGTCGCGCGCATGCTGCTGGCAATCCTGACCGATTGCGGCTATACCGCTATCGAGCGGCCACCGCATGCGATCAGCGGCATTATCATGATACCTGATAAACCGTATCGCCACTTCTTCGTTGCGCCATCAGAATCTGGATGGGTTGCAATCTGGGAAGATCCACGCTACTTTGCCGACCGCAGCCTTGCGCGCGCCCTTGCCCAACGCCTCCACACCCGCGCCGTCTGGATTGAAGTAGGCGGCAACGGTGTCAGTTGGGCCCGTGGTCTGTACGAGGGTAATACCATCGTCGAAGAGCGGTTTGAGTCGGTCGAGACGATGTTCTACGGCGAACGTGGGGTGGTTCATCTCGCGTTCGATCCCGATTGTATGCCCGAAGAATGGATTGACCGGCTCAGGTTACCCAACTCCGAACTGCACTACGAAGCCATTTTGGCCGGCGGACAACCGTCGGCAGGGCCGCCATTGCACCTCGTCGTGCAACGCAGCGCCGGCGAATCGCCGTCAACCGCTGCGTCCGGTTAGCGCCACGAACTGCCATGCCATACAACATCTTGATGATCGCTTCAACCAGTTTCTTCTCTGACTACGGGAATCACGTCCGCATTCTTGAAGAGATTCGCGCTCTCCAACGCCGCGGTCACCGGATCGTACTGGCGACCTATCACAACGGTGATGACATTCCCGGCATTACCATCTACCGCTCATGGGATGTGCCATGGATCAAGCGGGCTGTTGTCGGTTCCTCGCGCCACAAACTCTACCTCGATGTCGGTCTGGCCTGGCGCGCGCTTCGCGTTGCGCTTGCGTTTCGTCCCGACATCATTCATGCGCACACCCACGAAGCCGCTGCCATTGGTCTGCCACTTCAGAAACTGCTGCAACGCCCGCTCATCCTTGACTACCAGGGCAGCATGACCAGCGAGATGCTTGATCACGGCTTTATCAAGCGCACCAACCCGCTCTTTGTGCCGATCACCCGGCTGGAGCGAATGTTAAACCGCGTGGCTGACGCGGTGATGACATCGACCCACAACGCAGCCAACCTGTTGCGGCGCGATGGTTCGGTGCCGGAAGAGCGCCTCTTTACCATTGCCGACGGCGTTGATACCGAGCGGTTTCGGCCTTATGACGGCTCGCCAGCATGGGCTGCGCAGCGCGCCGAACTGCGCGCGCAGTTAGGAATTCCACCTGATCGGCGGATTGTGGTCTACATCGGTTTACTGGCGCCTTACCAGGGCACCAACCTGCTGCTCGAAGTGGCCCGTCAGCTTTGCCAGAAGTACGATGATTTGCATTTTCTCATTATGGGTCATCCCGATCCACAGAGTTATCGCACCCTGGCCGCCAGTCTGGGCATTGCCGACCACGTAACGCTACCGGGAAGAATTATCTATCGCGATCTACACAGTTATCTGGCGCTCGGTGAAGTGGCTGTCGCGCCTAAGATGAGTCGCACGGAGGGCAACGGCAAGATCGGCAATTATATGGCGATGGGCCTGCCGGTCGTCGCCTTCGACACCCCCGTCAATCGCGAGATTCTGGGGCCATACGGCTTCTACGCCCGCTTCGGCAGCGCCGAAGACTTTGCTGCCCAACTCGAACTGGCTCTGACCAATCGCGAGCTGGCAGCCACCCGCGCTGCCGGCGCCAGAGCGCGGGCGGTTGCCGAATTATCATGGGAGCGGGCCGCAATTGCGATTGAAGCGATCTACGCCGCCGCAATTGCCCGCCGCCAACCTGAGGAAGAAGAAGACGAGTAAAGTCGGTTACAGAATCTGGCTCAGGAACAGCCTGGTGCGCTCGTTGCGCGGATTGCTGAAGAACTGATCGGGAGTGCCTTCTTCGACGATCTGACCCTGATCCATGAAGACGATCCGATCAGCGACTTCGCGAGCAAACCCCATCTCGTGCGTGACACAGAGCATCGTCATGCCACTGCGGGCCAGCGTCTTCATGACATCAAGCACTTCCTTCACCATCTCCGGGTCAAGGGCCGAGGTTGGCTCGTCAAACAGCATGATCCGCGGCTCCATTGCCAGCGCGCGCGCAATTGCCACGCGCTGCTGTTGTCCGCCCGACAACTGACCGGGATACTTGTGCGCCTGCTCGCGAATCCCGACCCGTTCGAGCAACTCAAACGCCTTGGCTTCCGCTTCCTTGCGCGTCTTCTTGCGCACCCAGATCGGGGCCAGGGTGATATTTTGCAACACCGTCAGATGGGGAAAGAGGTTAAACTGCTGAAACACCATCCCCACTTCGCGACGGATGGCATCGATGTTGCGAATATCGCTGGTCATTTCGATGCCATCAACAATAATCCGCCCTTCTTGATGTTCTTCAAGGCGATTGATGGTGCGAATAAACGTACTCTTGCCGCTACCTGAAGGGCCACAAATGACCACCACTTCACCGCGCTTAACGCGCAGGCTCACATCCTTCAAGGCGTGAAAGTTTCCGTACCATTTATTGACATTTTCGCAGATGATGATCGGTTCGTTACTGCTATTTCCGCTCATACGCCTGATCCTTATATATTAATGCCGGCTACGCGCAATCTGATCCTCAATGCGCTTGCTGATGCGCGACATGGTGAAACTAAACACCCAGTAGATGGCTGCGATAACCAGAAACGTCTCGCGCCAGACCCCGCCGGGAGTGCCCAGCCATTGCGGTTGACCGACGATATTCTGCGCTGCGCCGAGCAGATCAACCAGACCGATGATAACCACAAGCGAGGTGTCTTTAAACAGGGCAATGAACTGCCCGACCAGCACCGGCACAACTGCGCGCAGCGCCTGCGGCAGCGTGATCAGCAGGGTGGTCTGAAACACATTCAGCCCCAACGCGCGCGCCGCTTCCACTTGTCCTTTGGGAATAGCCTGCAAACCGCCGCGCACATTTTCAGCCAGATACGCCGCGCTGAAGAGCGTGACGGCGATGGTCGCTCGCACCAGCGCATCGATACTCTCGCCACCGGGCAGAAAGAGGGGCAACAGGAGCGCGCCCATGAAGAGCACCGTTACCAGCGGCACACCGCGAATGAGTTCGATGTAGAGCACGCAGAAGGTACGGATCACCGGGAGCGAGCTACGCCGGCCCAAAGCGAGCAACACGCCGAGTGGAAACGACAGCACAATCCCGCTGATCGCGAGAATGAGCGTCAACATCAGACCGCCCCAAAGCTTCGTTTCAACCACCGGCAAACCTAACCCGCCGCGCAGAATCAGAATGACAGCCGGATAAGAGAGCAACCACGCGACAATCAGTGGCCAGCGCAGCTTCTGGCCCAGGCGTCGGGCAAGCAGGTCACCGCCAGCCAGCAATACTGCGCAGAGAAACATAAACAGCCAGCCGGGGAGCGAGGTCTGGTCAGGCAAATCGGGAAAGGTAAACGCGGCCAGGCCGATGACCACGCTGATTGCCGCCGCGCCCCATGCGACCATACGCGCGATACCACCCCAAAGACCGGAACTCAAGCCGAGCAGCAAAAGCACTAGCGCCATCGCCGCCTGAGGTCGCCAGAGCTGATCAACCGGATACGTCCAGGTAAGCAAGAGCTTGATATTGGTGAACGCTGCCGGCCAGCCGGGCGCAGTTACCACCCACGAGACAAAACTGATCACGGTCTGCGCCACGATATAGAGCAACACTACCGTGATAATGACGTTGTACCAGGTTGAAAAAAGGTTCTTGCGCAGCCACTCGATCAGACCGATCTGCTGACGCGGCGCGCGGCGAGAAGTTGGACGACTGACTTCCGTAGCCACAGGCGTCTCCTTAGCGCTCGACAAGCTGGATACGGCGGTTATACCAATTCATGAACAGTGACGTCAGCAAACTGACCGACAGATAGCTCGCCATGAGCATGAGAATGACCGGTACCGCCTGCCCGGTCTGATTGTTAATCGTGTTCGCGATGTAGAAGAGATCAGGATATGCAATGGCAATTGCCAGGCTACTATTCTTGGTCAGATTAAGATACTGGCTGGTCAACGGCGGAATAATGACGCGCAGGGCCTGCGGCAGAATGACCAGGCGCATCGTCTGACCAGGGGTAAGCCCCAACGCGCGCGCCGCTTCACGCTGACCCTTGCTCACGGCCAGAATGCCGCTACGCACGATTTCACCGATAAACACCGCAGTATAGATAACCAACCCCACCAGCATAGCAGCGAAGCTATTCGTTACGGTAATACCGCCCACGAAATTAAACCGCTGCAACTCTGGAATAGAAAGACTTACCGGCCAGACGCCATTGACCGCGTAAGTGACAAAAAACCCGATCAGCCCGACCCCGAAGGCAATCAGGAAAGCGTAAGGCAAGGCAACGCCGGGGCGGTCGCGGCGGGCAAACTGGATCCGACGCACTACATAAAAGATGACACCAATCACAATCCCGCCATACACCCACTGCATCCATGCCTCAAAATCATTCGCGGCTTGCGGCCACGCCAGGGTAATACCACGATTGTGAAGAAAGATCAGATCGAAGACACTGATACTCTCTTGAATGCGAGGAAAGAGGCGGGTTAACGAAAACCAGAAGATCAACTGCAAAAGCAGCGGCACATTCCGCACAATTTCGACATAGACCAGCGCGACATTGCGCAACAGCCAGTTGTCAGAGAGCCGGGCAATGCCAAGAATAAGACCGAGCAGCGTGGCGAGAATAATCCCGATACCGGCCACCCGCACCGTATTCAGAATCCCAACCACAAAGGCCCGACCATAGGTCATCGAGGGATCGTACTCAATGACACTCTCCGCGATGGGAAAACCTGCCGGAACCGACAGGAATGAGAAGGTGGGCAAGAGATTCGCCTGCCGCAGACCATTGATCATGTTGGAATACAGAAACCAGATCAGAGCAATGACCGCGAGCGCGAAGACTACTTGCGCGATAATGGCAATGACGCGCGTATCACGGTAAAACGGAATTGCAGTCTTCCCCGAGGGAACTGGCGGCGAACCGGCTGCCATAGGCGACTCCTGATGAATAAGTCCCAGGCGATAACAACGCTTACTTCACAGGCAATATAGCAAGAGGCAACTTAATCTTTGCAGTTTTGTCAAAGCGAGATCTTTTTCAGGGTAGCCATTTCATCGCACAAACACAGCACTCGTGAACGAAACGGCGGAGGGTTTTCACACCCTCCGCCATTGCTCGATCGCAGACTTTAGCGGAAGGGCGGCGAATAGAGCAGACCACCCTCGGTGTAAAGCGCGTTCAAACCGCGCGGCAGGTTGAAGGGCGTATCAGGCCCAAGGTTGCGGTCATAGATCTCCTTGTAATTACCGACGTGGCGAATGATCCGTACCGCGAAATCATTCGGAAGACCGATACCTCCAGCGAGATCACCCTCAATCCCCAGGAAGCGACGGATCTCAGGCACATCACTGTTGAGGAACTCGTTCAGATTCTGCGAGGTGATACCGTACTCCTCTGCCTGGAAGGTGGCAAAGACGATCCAGCGCACAGCGTCAAACCACTGCGGATCGCCCTGGCGCACCGCCGGGCCGAGCGGCTCCTTCGACATCGTTACGTCCAGGATCTTGTGATCAGCCGGGTTGCTGAGCAGAGTCAGACTCGACACCAGACCCGACTTGTCGGTAGTGAAACCGTCACACTGACCGGCATCGTAAGCGGCGCGGGTCGAGTCGCCGTCCTGGAAGACGACCGGCGTAAAGGTCAAACCGCGCGCGCGGAACTGGTCGGCCAGGTTCAGCTCGGTGGTTGTGCCGGTCTGGACACAGATAGTCGCGCCATCCATGTCTTCCAGTGTTTCAATACCGCTATCCTTGCGCACCATCATGCCCTGACCGTCGTAGAAGGTAGTCGGCGCCCAATCGAGGCCGAGGTTACCATCGCGACCAAGCGTCCAGGTGCTGTTGCGGATGAGCACATCGATCTCGCCGCTCTGCAACGCGGTGAAGCGCTCTTGCGCGCTAAGCGGACGGAAATCAATCTTGTTCGGATCATCGAAAAGGGCAGCGGCGACAGCGCGGCAGAAGTCGATGTCAA
This sequence comes from uncultured Chloroflexus sp., assembly GCF_937129525.1. Lineage (GTDB taxonomy): Bacteria > Chloroflexota > Chloroflexia > Chloroflexales > Chloroflexaceae > Chloroflexus. The sequence continues at coordinate 12,430 of NZ_CAKZNK010000125.1, forward strand.
AGCCGCGGTACACACCTGCCGAGTCAACCGAGGCAAAACCGGGCAAAGGGTTGTTGTTCACGCCGCAGATCAATGTGCCACGGGCCAGAATTCGCTCGATCTGGCCGCCGGCAGCCGGCTGATTGGTTGTGCCACCAGCCGGGGCAGCGGTTGCCGCCGGGGCAGCGGTGGGCGCCGGCTGCGCCGGGGCGGCGGTGGGCTGCTCTGGCGCAGTCGTTGCCGGTTGCGCCGGAGCGGTGGTGGGAGCTTGCTGAGCCTGGCCGCCGCAGGCAGCGAGCACGAGGCTTAGCAATCCTGTCAGAATAACGATGACCGATTTGCGCATACACTCTCCTGTGCAATCTGATACGGTTACGCGATAACGCCGGACCTTCCGGCGCTGCTAACCGCGCGGTCCCTCCGGTGATAAGGCATTGTGGCCTTTCGCGGCATCATTGCGCTGCATTGACTTCATGTCACTCGGATTAGCGGAATGATACCATGATTCACCCGAACGCGCAAACAAGCGACACGAACAGGCGCAGATGCGGTGAACGCAGCGGATTGTGTCGATGCGTCACCGGGTCGGTATGATGAACGTAGTTCAGTGTGAGGGAATGAAGGTTATCGCGCCGACAGAGGGGAACGCATAGCGAGCCATGGCAGCGCTTTGTCTATCAGGTCTCAAAATGGAATCACGGTCACCCAACCCGGCGCTCAATGCGTCGGCGCGCCACCGGCAGCGGACGATCAGGCTCAGACACTGGACATACCAGCCGGACGCAATGAGGAGTCGGATTATCTTTCATAGCACAATATTGCTCGAAAATTTAAATGTTGAACCCTAAAACCATGGTATGATGTACAGAAGAGATATTGCCTCTTGAGGGACAGTCAATTCCCTTCCCTGAACCAATGGTATTTCAGCAACGCATCGACGCTGTAGCCGACGATCTAATTGCTGATTTGGGTAGAGAGAACCGCCATGGAAACCACCTTGATCGAGACTGGCACGCATGCGCTTGCCACCTTCAGCTTTCATTCACTCGTGAGCCAGCAGCGGCGCGTCTTGCGCAGTCGCAGCGTTATGCTGGCGTTGAGTTATCTGATCGAAGACACAGCCGCTGCCGCAGGCGACACCTATCTGATCGCGACCTTTCAACGCTTTTCGCATTATCATCGCCAGATGGCCCGTTACCGCCAATTGGCGCCGCGCCTTGCGCAGGGTTTCGTTGCTGGCTTTCCCGACGTAGTGCCGGCGCCATTACCCAACGTGACCGCCATTGCGTTAGAGGAGAACTGGCCATTAGTCCACGAGTGGGTCGTCATTGGGTGGGGGCCAACCTGCGCGGTCGCGCTCATTGCCCACGACGAAGAGCGGCGCGCGCCACACCGCCTCTCGCGCGCTTTCCATGCCGTCTGGACAACCAATGAACGCCATGTTGAGCTGGCAATAACGGCATTCTTCCAGGCTCTCGGCCAGCCAGTTCCGAAGGTGATAGCCGATCCGGTTGCCCGTCAGCAGACGGCGCTCGCGTTACAGCGCGAATTATCACAGCGCCTGCGAGGGATCGAACGTTAAGTCTCTCGCATGACTAAACAGACCGGCGCGCTGCCCGCACAATAGCTCCAGTGAGCGTTCCCGCCCTCTCCGTATGCGCGCGGCGTCATTTCATCGGCATCGCATTGGTGACTGGGAACAGCGTCAACGACAACGATGAGTCCACCCGGTCCCGGCGCGCCGGCTGGGAGATTGCGGGATGAGT
>NZ_CAKZNK010000126.1 GCF_937129525.1 uncultured Chloroflexus sp.
ACGCGCCCGGCCTATCCGCCACCGCCAACGGCAACGCCGGTACCGCCACCGCCGGCGACGCGCCCGGCCTATCCGCCACCGCCAACGGCAACGCCGGCGCCACCACCGCCGACGCCAACACCAGTGCCTCCTGCGTATCCCTGAGGCGAAGATCTGGCGTAAGTGCAGTGACACTTGTATCCGGTAGATACCGGATACAAGTGTTTATCGTTTCAACATATGAGAACGAGTAAGTCCGTTACAGCACTACCACTTATTCCGGTTTCTCGGTGGACTGGTCTTCTCATAGACAACGCTAATACGCTGCTAATCTTCTTCTAATCATCGCTGAGTATCTTCCCGGAATTGAGCGGATCTCCGCAGTTAAGGCATTGTGGTGGTGGATGTCGCACAGTTGAGAGGCTTCACTTGAGTAATGATCATTACCACAACGGGAGGTTGACGATGCGGCTTGTTCGCGTTATCAGCGCGCTTGTCACGCTGGCGTTGTTGGCTCTGGTCAGCGCAACGCCGGCGCTGGCACAAGGACGTGACCTCTTTTTCTACACTCGTTATCCCGCTCAAGAAGCTACCATTGGCGATGTTGTTACCTTTAAACTGACCCTTGGCACTGAAACGACGCCACAGATTGTGCGTCTCGGCGTGCGCGAAGCGCCGAATGGATGGAATGTTACCTTCCGCGGCGATGGACGTGTCATTCAGTCGGCCTACGTAGAGCCAAACAGCAACGCAACGTTTGACCTGCGCATCGAGCCACCATCAGACGTGAAAGCCGGTTTGTACCGCATGACTGCCGTGGCAACTGGCGTGAATCAGGAAGTGACGTTGCCAATTGAATTGAACCTCAAGGAGAAGACGGTCAACCCGGCTGGTCTCTCGTTTAAGGTTGATCTGCCGACATTGCGCGGTTCACCCAGCACTACCTTCCGCTACAATGTCACTCTCAAGAACGAGAGCAGCGAAGAGCTTCCGGTTAACTTGCTGGCCGAAGCGCCGCGTGGGTTGCAGGTCGACTTCAAGTTGTCGGGTCAGAGCGTTACTAGCGTGCCGTTTGGCCCCAACGAGTCGAAGAATCTGAGTGTTGAAGTGCGTGCCGTAACCGACATCCCTGCTGGCTCATATGAGATCGGCATCCTGGCCAGAGGCGGTGATTTGCAGGCGAATACCCGCCTGGTCGCCGATATTACCGGTCAACCGCAACTGATTCTGACGACGCCCGACGGTCGATTGTCAGGTGAAGCGCGGATCGGCGAGCAGACGGAAGTGAAGCTGGTGGTGCGCAACACCGGTAGCGCGCCGGCCCGCAATATCGAGCTAAGCGCCTCGCCACCGATTGGCTGGACTGTCGAGTTCGAACCGAAGCAGATTCCTGAGCTGGCTAACGATCAGTTGGTAGAGGTGACCGCTAAAGTGCAACCGTCGAATCAGGCTATTGCCGGTGATTATCTCGTAACCTTCACTGCCCGTCCCGCCGATGCAGCGGTGGCTACCAGCGAATTCCGCTTCACGGTGCTGACTTCGACGATCTGGGGGCTGGTTGGCATTGCGCTGATCGCCGTGGCCGTGGTTGGGGTTGGCGTGGCGGTGATGCGGTTTGGACGGCGCTGACGACCGGTCATACGATGGGGGCGTCGCCCAACCAGGCGGCGCTCCCCGGGCGTGCAGGAGGAATAGCTTATGACCGATGTAGTGGTTGAATGCCGCGATCTGACAAAACAGTACGATACCTTCACCGCTGTCGATCGGCTCAACCTGACGGTGCGCAAAGGCGAAATCTTCGGTCTGCTGGGGCCGAACGGCGCCGGCAAGACGACCACGATCCTGATGTTACTCGGTCTGACCGAGCCAACCGGTGGGATCGCGCGGGTGCTTGGGCTTGATCCGGCGCGCCAGCCGCTTAGCGTCAAAGCGCGGGTTGGCTATTTGCCCGATCAAGTGGGGTTTTACGACAATCTGACTGCGCGTGAAAATCTCAACTATATCGCCAAACTCAACGGCATTCGCGAGCCGGAGATGAGCCGGCGGATTGAGCAGGCCCTTGAGCAGGTTGGGCTAAGTAACGTTGCCGACCGGCGGGTGAAGACCTTCTCGCGTGGTATGCGCCAGCGGTTGGGTGTGGCCGAGATCTTGATCAAGCAACCGCAGTTGATCATTATGGACGAGCCGACCCTGGCGCTCGATCCAGAGGCGGTGCGCGAGTTTCTTGCCCTGATCCGCCAGCTTAAGGCCAACGGGATCACAATTTTGCTCTCGTCACACCTGTTGCAGCAGGTGCAGGCGGTTTGCGACCGGGTTGGCCTCTTCCACAAGGGGCGCATGGTTTTAGAAGGAACTGTGAGCGAACTTGCCCAGCGTGTGCTTGGTGGGGCCTATCGGATTCGTGTTGAAGCTGAGGGCGGCGACTTGGTGATGTCCGCGCTGCGTGAGCTGCCCGATGTCGTGAAGGTGTCGCAGCACGAAGCGCGATCCTACAATGTGGAAGCGCGTTCCGACTTGCGGGCTGAAATTGCGCGCAAAGTGGTTGATGTAGGTGGGAAGTTGCTCGGTTTGAGCATAGACACGCCGAGCCTTGATGAAGTCTATGCGCGCTATTTCCAGAAAGGAGCGGCCTATGCAGCAAGCGCGTAATATTGCAACTTCTCGCCAGCGCGAAGGATCTCCCTGGACGGGATTGTGGGCGGTCGTCGCCAAAGAGATGGCCGATTACCTGACCAGCGCCCGCATGCTGATCCTGGAGGCATTGATCCTGCTTACCGCATTTGGCACGGTCTACGCCGCTTCCCAGAATCTGCGCGCTGGCGTTGGCAGCGGTGACGATTTCTTGTTCCTGCGCCTCTTCACGACGGCTCGCGAGCCGTTGCCGGCCTTTGTCGGTTTTCTGGGCTTGTTGGTGCCGTTGCTGGCAATTGCGCTGGCGTTTGACTCGATCAATGGTGAGTTCAATCAGCGCACGCTCTCAAAGGTGTTAGCCCAGCCGATCTATCGTGATGCGTTGTTGCTGGGTAAGTTTCTGGCCGGGTTGGGCACGCTGGCGCTGGCGTTAACCGCAATCTGGTTGTTAATTGTCGGGATGGGCTTACTGCAATTGGGTGTGCCGCCGAGTGGTGAAGAGACAACGCGCATGCTCTGGTTCTTGCTCATCACGATCTTCTACGGCGGCATCTGGCTAGCGTTGGCCATGCTCTTCTCGATTGTTTTCCGTCAGCCGGCCACAGCGGCGCTGGCCGCGATTGCGATCTGGCTCTTCTTCACCGTCTTTTGGGGCATCATCGCCAGTCTGCTGGCGCGCGTGTTGCAACCGGTGCCACCGGGTGATACTCAGGCCTTGATTAATCAGATTCAACTGGAACTGATGTTAACCCGGATTTCGCCTAACACCCTCTTTTCTGAGGTGGCGTTAGCCATGCTGAATCCGGCAGTGCGCGCATTGGGGATTGTGCTGCCGATCCAGTTGCACAATGCCATTCCCGGCACGCCGTTGCCGGCCTCACAAAGCATTTTGCTCACATGGCCGCACGCTACCGGTTTGATCGCCGCTACGATTGTGTTATTTGCCATTGGCTATATCCTCTTCCAGCGTCAGGAAGTGCGAGCGTAAGCATTTGGATTTGGCCGACCGCATGGCTCTAGCAAGAGCTACGCGGTCGGCTTTTCGCTTATATCCCCCATAGTTAAAGACTCAGGCGCGGGGATCGCGCGATGTGATAGAGCACACTCTGCTACGCTTTCAGGTCGATCTCTCCATTGACCATTGCGCTAATCGTCGTACAATACAACTAGCTTTTGTCGGGTTCTGCCTTTGAACATCGAGGAGTAACAGGCAGACATGAACAACATTCTGGCGATTGCACTGGGGGCGGCGATTGGCGCCAACCTGCGCTACGGCATTGGGTTGTGGGCCTCGCAACGGTTTGGCACGGAATGGCCGTATGGAACCTTCATCATTAACCTGTTAGGGTGTTTGGGGATTGGTTTGCTGTTGACCATCATCTCAAACCGCGTGACTGTCAGTGAACCGATACGGTTGATGTTAGTGACCGGTTTGCTAGGCGGCTTTACGACCTTTTCAACATTTGGCTACGAGAGCTTTACCCTGTTGAGCGCCGGCAACTGGCTGGCAGCGCTGGGGTACATCGGCGGTAGTGTTGCAGGTGGCCTGATTGCAGTGATTATCGGCATCGGGCTAGGTCGGTGGATTGGCGGATAGGAGATGAGGAGGTCTCCAATGGAGCAGGCCTTGGCTCAGCAGCTTTGGATCTACATCGATGAGGGTGACAGTATGCAGGGGCGCGCCATCGCCTCGCGTATTGTCGATGTCCTGCGGGCGGCTGGCGCGCCAGGGGTGACCGTTTTGCGTGGAGTGGGCGGGTATGGGACGCATGGCGTCTTTCACAGCGATCTGCTGGTCGATATTCCGAGCCGATTGCCACTGGTCATCACCTGTATTGATCGCAGCGATCGCCTGCAACGGTTAATGCCCAAGCTCGGTGAAATTGTGCAAGAAGGGTTGATCGTGCTCTCGCCGGTGCAGGTGGTGAAAGTTGGTCGGCGGGCCGGCGGTGTCTTGCCGACCCATCTGACGGTTGCCGACGTTATGAACCACGATGTTGTGTCGGTCACACCTGACACGCCGGTCGCTGAATTAGTGCGTCTGCTGCTCGAGCGGGGGTTGCGCGCGATGCCGGTAGTGGATGATCATCGCAAGGTGATCGGGATTGTGACCGATGCCGATCTGTTGCAACGCGGAGTAAGCCAGTTGCCGTTGCATTTACAGCAGTTGCTGCCGGGTGAGGAACGGGCAGCGCAACTGGCAGCCATGGCAACGCGGCCTGAACGGGCAAGCGATGTCATGACGCCGAACCCGACCACTATTCTGGCTACGGCGAAGCTGGCGCAGGCCGCATTGTTGATGACCGAGCATGACCACAAGCGATTGCCGGTCGTTGATAACGATGGTCGGTTGGTAGGCATGCTCAGCCGGTCTGACCTGTTGCAAACGGTGGCGAACAATTTTGCCATCAGCGCCGAAGCGTTGCCGGGCGCCGGCCAGGGGCCAGCCAGGACGGTAGGCGAAGTGATGGTGCGTGAGGTGCCTACCGTATCGCCTGATACGCCGCTGATCGAGACCCTGGATCGCATTTTGTCAACACCTCGCCGGCGCGCAGTCGTTGTTGATGCCGACCGCCACGTTGTCGGGATTATCAGTGATGGCGATATTTTGCGTCGAGCAATGCGGCCAACCACGCCCGGTTTGTTGCAGCGTTTTGCTATCTGGATCGGGGGTGGCGCTCGTCCGCCCGAACTCGAACTGGCGCTGAAGAATCAGGTGGCCGCCAGTGTGATGAGCAGTCCGGTGATAACCGTCACGCCGGATACGCCGGTATCGGCGGCGGTGGAGCTGATGATTGCGCGCCGGATTAAGCGGTTGCCAGTGGTCGATGCCGATCATCGACTGGTGGGAATGGTGGGACGGGCTGCGTTGTTG
>NZ_CAKZNK010000127.1 GCF_937129525.1 uncultured Chloroflexus sp.
TGGCTACCGTTCCCGCCACGTCACTCCTCGCAGCCACTCGCGACCCGGTTACCTGCGCTGCCGTCACACCGCGCGGCCACCTGGGATCTGACGCCTTTCCCGTCGTCGTCACCCCTCGCGGCGACCAACGTCCCGTTGTCTTCACCACTGCTGCAATTACCCGGAACACCGCTCGCCAGCTATCTTCCCTCCTGCTAACAGACAGCACCCGATTATCGTGATCTGCCACATTGTGAAACGCAGGAATCGGCTAACTATGCATGCAATATGCAATCCTGGCAAAGCTGAGCACCCTTTCGTGGCGCGCGGCGAGCAGGAGCGCGAAAAACGCGCCTGACTGCCCTGAACAGTAACGATGTTCGGTATGTATCGAGAAGTGGTATGGAACAGTGCGCCCAGGCTGATGTCATCGTTGCGGCGGGAAACATGCGCTGAGCGATAATCAGCACTCCCAACAGGACTATATGATCAGGCCTGGACAATGCGATTGCTCAGCGCAATGGATAGTGCAGCGTGTAGACACCAGCCGCGTGTTTTTTGCAGCGCGTCGAACTCATATGCTAAAAGCAATAATTCGATGACCGTCAATTATCTACCAGGACGCAGTAGCCCGGCGCTTCCTCTGGCGCTTAAAGCCGACAATCTCCGCGCCGTGGCGATGCTCTGGGCATTGTCATCTGACAACAAGCACACAATGTTCTTGTTACGCTGCGCTCCTACTCCTCGAATATACCGTCATCATCACCAATATCGGCGCTCGGCGCAATCACTGCCGGGTTCGTGAGCGCCTGGGCTTTGATCAGGCGTTCAATCTCATCGGTCAGCGCCGGATTATTCTTGAGAAATTCACGCACATTCTCGCGTCCCTGACCGAGTCGATCTTCACCGAGGTAGAACCAGGCTCCACTCTTGCGAATGATCCCCAGCTCGGTACCGATGTCGATGATGTTTCCTTCGCGCGAGATACCCTCATTGGCCAGAATATCAAATTCGGCCTGGCGGAACGGTGGCGCGACTTTGTTTTTAATCACTTTGACCCGTACCCGCGAGCCGATCGCCTCTTGACCCTGCTTGAGCGTCTCGATCCGCCGGATATCAAGTCGCACCGAAGCGTAAAACTTCAGCGCCTGCCCACCGGTTGTGGTTTCGGGTGAACCAAACATCACACCGATCTTCATGCGCAACTGATTGATGAAGATGACAACTGTACGACTCTTGCTAATCGCGCCGGACAATTTCCGCAGGGCCTGGCTCATCAACCGGGCCTGCATGCCGGGCATCGAGTCGCCCATATCACCTTCGATCTCAGCGCGGGGCACTAATGCTGCCACCGAGTCGATCACAATCACGTCAATGGCGTTTGAACGCACCAGCATTTCACAGATCTCAAGTGCCTGTTCGCCGGTATCAGGCTGTGATACTAGCAGCTCGTTGGTGTTGACGCCACAACGCGCAGCGTAAATCGGATCGAAGGCATGCTCAGCGTCGATAAAAGCGCAGACACCACCCATCTTCTGCGCTTCAGCAATAATATGCTGGGCCAGAGTCGTTTTGCCACTACTTTCGGGGCCAAAAATCTCGATCACGCGCCCACGCGGTACGCCACCAATGCCCAGCGCGATGTCAAGGGCAATCGAACCGGTGGGAATCGCTTCAATAGCCAGCCGATTCCCCACCTCGCCCATCTTCATGATGGAACCTTTGCCGAACTTGCGATCGATCTGAGCCATCGCCGCCGCGAGCGCTTTCTCTTTCTCCGGGGTGATTGCCATCGCGGGCGCTCCTCCATTATTCGTGCTCACTCGTATGCTCCTCTTGCTACTCTACTCGATGGGGAGGGCGCTGTCAACGCCGTTGCCTGCCCCGTACATATGTACTATAATAGCACAAGTGTGCGACTGAAGCAAGAGGGGTATGGCGCAATTTTTTTCCTCCCTATTAGTATACAGTTCTCGCCGCTGCAATGATGTGACAGAATTGACCAAACCGCGGAAATTGTCTCAGTGCCTGGCACAGGTTGCCATGATTTCAGCCCGGTTACCGCACCATTCACCGGCAACGCTCCTGAAAGCAGATACCACCAGGAGATGGATCATGAACGATTGTTCACGGTTGACAGCCATACCAACTGAGCCGATGAATGCACATTTGCGCATTCGAGTGGCAGATCAATCTAGCTGTCTGTTTGTCACAACTTGTAAGGAAACTAAAATCATTGACAGTTTTACTCAATATTATCGCGTCGGGCAAGGTTCAAAATGGCCGGTATTGCCATGAAATAGTTTTCTAAGCATGGTATAGTTGTAGTAGTCTGCGCATTAACCTGGTGAGGTGAAAATGAAACCACAACGCATTCCTCCCGGCCCCGGCCAGGAATCGGTCTGGGATTATCCACGCCCCCCAAGACTGGAACCAACTTCGCGCCGAATTCGGGTGATCTTTGCAGGCGTAACTCTGGTTGATAGCGTTCGCGCATTTCGCGTGCTGGAAACCAGCCATCCACCGGTTTACTACGTACCACCTGACGATGTGCGTATGGAATGGCTGCGTCCCAATCTGGCCCGCTCGTTCTGCGAATTTAAGGGTGTAGCCAGCTACTATGATATAGTCGTCGGCAATCGTTCGGCGCTTCAGGCAGCCTGGTCGTACACTGACCCGCCTCCAGCCTTTGCTCCCATCCGCAATTATCTCGCCTTTTATGCCAGCCCTATGGATGCATGTTATGTTGACGATGAACTGGTCACACCACAACCGGGCGGATTTTACGGAGGCTGGATTACCAGCGATATTGTGGGACCGTTTAAAGGGGGGCCGGGCACCTGGGGCTGGTAAGGCATGGTTTGCTATGCATAGACGCATACCCGAAACCATTCTGTTGTTGTCGCCCGCATGACCAAATTTAGACCCGGAACACGGTTTCGATGGATGTCGCGCAATGCCCTGTGTTGTGATGGGGATTGCCCGTAGAAAGGATGTTTCGATGAGTCAAGAAGATGATCGGCTGAAAACACTACAGATAGCCCGATCTGAGGTCTTGACCGGACAGATGAGCCGGCGCGCTTTTTTGCGCCTGGGGCTGGCGCTAGGTCTATCTGCCGGCACAACTGCCCTGGTCGCGTGCGGCAGTGGCGGACAAACGACCCAACCTGCTGCGGCACCGACCGGCATCAGCGCCGGTACTCCCAGCGGACGACTGCGCGTAGCAAGCGAAATTCCAGTGCAGCTTGATCCGGCTTTTGCTTCTTCTGATGCCGAGATTCTGATCCTCAACCACGTATACGATTATCTGGTCGATGTCGATGCCGGCAATAATATCATCCCACGCCTGGCCCGCGAATGGACAGTGAGTGACGACGGCCTGACGTACCGCCTGACACTGGCTGATGGGGTGACATTCCACGATGGTAGCCCGTTGACTGCCAGCGATGTGGTGTGGACATTTAATCGGCTGCGAGACGCGACGCTGCAATTGCCAACCGCCGATCTTTACGCCAATATCGTCGAGATTACCGCTGATGGCGATACTGCCGTCGTCTTTACCCTCGCCGAACCCAACCCGTTCTTCCTGTACGATGTATCCGACAATCACGCACTCATTCTGCGCGCCGGCACAACTGACCCGGCCACTACCTTCAACGGCACCGGCCCGTTCAGAGTGGTGGAATATCGCACCGAGAACCGGATCGATCTGGCCGCTAATCCCACCTATTTTCAAACCGGGAAACCGGCGGTAGCCAATCTCGAAATCATCTTCTTCGCCGATCAGGCGGCAGCCGTTGACGCGCTGCGCGGCGGTCAGGTTGATCTAGTATTACGCATGTCAACGCCGCTCTTCCAGACATTGCAGCAAACACCCGGCTTTGTTGCCGTCCAAACTCCCACCAATGGCTTCGATCTGGTGCGTCTCCGCTCTGATCGCGAACCCGGCAACAAGCCGGAAGTGATCCGCGCGCTGAAACTTGCCACCGACCGCGAAGCAATCTTTCGACAAGTCAAAGCGGGGTTGGGCGCGGTTGGACGTGACAGCCCCATCGGCCCACTCTTCAGCGCCTACTACTCTGAAGAGACACCGCTGCCACCCCGCGATCCAGCCGCTGCGCGTGAACTGCTTAGCGCCGCGGGCTATCCCGATGGTCTCAAACTTGATCTCCATGTCCCTAATTCGGGTGACCGACCTGATCTGGCAGTTGTGTTGAAAGAGCAGTGGGCTGAAGCCGGAATCGACGTGAATGTCATCGTCGAGCCAGAAAGCGTCTACTATGGCGATAACGGCTGGCTCGAAGTTAATCTGGGAATTACCGGCTGGGGTTCGCGCCCGGTGCCACAATTCTATCTCGATGTGATGCTGGTGAGCGGCGCAGTGTGGAACGAGAGTCACTTTAGCGACGCGGAGTTTGATGCGCTGGCCGCCACCGCGCGCACAACGCTCGACGAAGCTGAACGGACGCGCGCCTATCGCGAAATTCAGCGCATTTTGATCGAACGCGGCCCGATTATCATTCCCTACTTTTTCGCCCAGCTTAGCGCTCACCGTGAGGGGATAAGTGACTATGTGGCGAAGGCTTTTCCTGGTCGCACCGATCTGTCTGTGATTGCAGTGTAATCATTAAGAAATGGTGAATTTGCGGAGAATTGGTCGCGCCTTCTTTGCCGACCCGGCGACGGCAACCGGCACAATCATTGTGATGATATTTTTCGGATTGGCGCTATTTGGCCCGTCGATCGCGCCGTACAGTCCAACTGCTCAAAACGTAGAGCTGATCCGTCAACCGCCGTCGTTTGGTCATCCTCTCGGCACTGATCGGTTGGGGCGTGATTTGCTAAGTCGGATCATCTACGGCGCGCGCGATATTCTGATCCTGGCGGGCAGTGGCACGGCGCTAGCGGTCATCTGCGGCACGCTGATTGGCGTTAGTGTAAGCTACCTGGGAGGATGGCTCGAAGAGCTGGTATTTCGCCTGTTTGACGGGCTGTTAGCCTTGCCCGCACTGCTGCTGGCCCTGCTGTTGCTGGGAGTAGTTGGACCATCACGCACGAGCGTACTGCTGGTGATCGTGGTGGTCTACACTCCCATCGTTGCTCGCGTTGCGCGGAGCGCGGTGTTGTCGCTCAAATCACGTGGCTTCATCGAAGCTGCCCGCATGCGAGGCGAACGGTTAAGTTACATCCTCTGGCGCGAACTCTTGCCGCTGGTAATGCCCACGCTCGCCGTCGAAGCTGCGCTGCGCTTTTCCTACGCAATTTTCCTGGTCGCATCGCTTGGCTTTCTCGGCGTTGGCGTGCAACCACCCAGCCCCGACTGGGGGCTAATGGTGCTGGAAGCGCGCAATGAGTATGCGCTGGCACCCTGGTCACTGTATGCGCCGGCAGCAGCGATTGCCCTGCTGGTAATTGGGGTCAATCTGATGGCGGAAGGAGTGCGTCAGACGCTAAATGAGTGATAGGTCTGGCGCATCAACCCATCGGTGACCGTCAACGTGTATGCTGCGCAAACCGGGTGATGAGATCTGGCAATATTTGTAATTGCAATGAGTGGTCTGGAAGTACAACAGCTTACAATTGAATATCGTGTTGCCAACCAGACTTTACCGGTAGTGCGTGACATTAACCTGAGCGTCGGCGCTGGCGAAACGCTTGGTATCGTTGGCGAGAGCGGCAGCGGCAAGAGTACGCTGGGGCTGGCGATCTTGCGCGCGTTGCCGGCAAACGGAAGAATCAAAGCCGGGCAGGTACTGCTCGATGGGATTGATCTGACACGGGTGCAAGGCCCGGCGTTGCGCGCCTTGTGGTCGCGCTCGTTGCGACTGGTACCGCAAAATCCGCTGGCGGCCCTCAATCCAACTTTGCGAATCGGTGACCAGTTGACTGAAGCGATTGGCGGTCGCCGCCAGGACGCCATCGCCCAGGCTGCTGCATTGCTGGCGCGCGCGCAAATTGCCGATCCAATGCGAGTGCTGCGCAGTTATCCCCACGAACTCAGCGGTGGCATGCAGCAACGAGTTATGATTGCCATGACGTTTCACGGGGCGCCGCGCCTGCTGGTACTCGATGAGCCAACGACCAGTCTCGATGTGACCACAGAAGCCGCTGTTGTCGATCTCCTCGCTGATCTGATCGCCGAACGCCGACCAGCCGCTCTGTTCATTTCGCACAACCTTGGCCTGGTTGCGCGCATCGCTACCCGCGCGGCTGTGCTCTACGCCGGCGAACTGGTTGAAATCGCGCCCACAACATTCCTCTTCCAACACCCACGCCATCCCTATACCCAGGGATTACTGGCCAGTTTGCCTCATCCCGGTCTACGCTACAACCAGAATCCCCTGCAACCAATTGCAGGCACGTTGCCCGACCCCGGCGCGTTGCCGGCTGGTTGCATCTTCGCGCCGCGCTGTCCGCTGGCCGATGAACAATGCCGACGCGAACGACCACCTTTATTACCGGCGACTCCTGACCACCTGGTGCGTTGTCACCACTGGACGATGGTCGAACCTTACGCACCCTCGCCGGCCACGCCGACAATCAACGCGCTGACGAACGGCCAACCGCTTTTGGCAGCCCATCGTTTGACGAAGACCATCACACCTCGCCGCACATTCGCTGATCTGGTTCGCGGGAAGCGACCTGCGCCGATGATTGCACTGGCGGGGGTCGATCTGACCGTATGCCGCAACCGCACCCTGGGGGTGGTCGGCGAAAGCGGCAGCGGCAAGACCACTCTCGCCCGCTGCATCATCGGGCTAACGCCACCGTCAAGCGGCGCTATTGAATTGATCGATATTCCACTGGCGCCATCGATTCAGCAACGACCGCCTGAACAGCTTCGACGCTTGCAGATGGTGTTGCAAAATCCGCAAGAGGCGCTCAATCCGGCACTAACAGTTGGTGAAGCGCTGCGCCGCCCGCTTATCCGCCTCGGCGGTCTTGACCGGCGGACAGCAGATCAGCGGATACCCGACTTGTTACGCCTGGTCAGCCTGCCACCAGAATATGCCAATCGTCGCCCCCATCAGCTTAGTGGCGGCGAGAAACAGCGGGTGGCAATTGCGCGCGCACTGGCGGCAACGCCCGATCTGCTCGTGCTCGACGAGGCCGTTTCGGCGCTCGATGTCTCGGTGCAGGCGGCGGTCTTGAATGTGCTGGCCGCGATCAAGGAACGAACCGGGATTGCGTATGTGTTCATTACCCACGATCTGGCGGTAGTCAGTTATCTGGCTGATGACGTGGTTGTGATGTACCAGGGCCAGATCGTTGAGCAGGGACCGGTCGCGGCAGTGCTATCGCCACCGTTGCATCCCTATACTGAAGTACTGCTGTCAGCAAGCCAGCCGGATGGAATTCGGGCGCGCGAAGCTGACACCGCTGTTCCACCACCTGTTTCGGGATGCCCGTTTCAGCCACGCTGCCCACGCGCAATCGGTGAATTGTGTCGCACCACCCCGCCACCGTGGCGCGATGCTGGCGGTGGACATCTGATTCGCTGCCACATCCCGTTACCAGATTTACGCGCTGCGCAAATGACGGATTGACTGTCGTGATGAGGAGAAAGAGTTGCATGTTGGGAAGTAGCAAGCCGGCACCATGAGCCAGATTATCTCAGATAATCTTGAGATAGCTGAGCGAGCATCTGCCGGCAAAAGCTTGCCAGCATCAGATGAAAGGTTCCTCCTTGCCAGACAACAATTGAGCGGAAATATCCATGATCCTTCGTTATCTGTTGCGCCGTGTAGTCTTGCTCGGTGTCACGGTGTTAATCAGCTCTATCATCATCTTCGTCATCTGTCGGCTGCTACCCGGTGACGTGGCCCGCGTCTTGCTGGGCCGCGAAGCCAGTGAAGCAGCACTGACAGCTCTGCGCGCCGAACTCGGACTCGACCGGCCATTACCGATCCAGTATCTCGACTGGCTACGCGGCTTTGTCAGCGGCGACTGGGGAGTTTCGTACAGCACTCGCCAGCTCATCCGACCACTCGTATTTGAACGCTTACACAACTCACTCCTACTGGCCGGAGCAACCCTGCTTCTGGCAATCCCTCTCGGTATCGGGCTAGGGGTATGGGCCGGAAGACGCGCCGGCAAGCTCGACGATACGGCGATCAGTATAAGCACACTCGCCGTCACCGGTCTGCCTGAATTTGTCACCGGCTTGCTGTTGATCGATCTCTTCGCCTTCCGCATGCGCATGTTACCTGCCAATTCATCACTGCGACCTGACGCCAACCTGCTGGAAATCATCCCACAGTTGATCCTGCCGGCAATGACTGCAACTCTGGTGCTACTGGCATATATTGCCCGACTGACGCGCGCCGGTGTGATCCATGAGCTTAATCAAGATTATGTGCGCACAGCGATGCTTAAGGGGCTGGCGCCCTTTACCTTGCTCCAACGGCACGTGTTACGCAATGCGCTGCTGCCGGTGATTACGGTCATCGCTATCAGTCTGGGCTGGCTGATCAGTGGATTGATAGTGGTTGAAAATGTGTACAACTACCCGGGTATCGGTCGGCTATTGACCTTTGCCATCGATCGACGCGACCTGATCCTGCTACAGGCAGTGGCGATGATCACGGTTGTCATCTTTGCAGTTGCCAACCTTCTGGCCGATCTGCTCTATGCCCTACTCGATCCACGTATCAGGTTGGGTGATGAAACGCGGTAATCAAACTGGATCGCGCCAGACATGAAAAAGCGCGCCGCCTATAGCGACGCGCTAATCAAACTGGATCGCGCCAGACATGAAAAAGCGCGCCGCCTATAGCGACGCGCTAATCACGAAACCAGGTATCCCTGGCTATCATACCTGAAACTGGTCGATCATCGTTAACACTTGTTGGCGATATTGGGTCCAGGCTCGCCGACCGAGCAGGCCCTCTATCACATGCTCCAGGCACGACCGACTGCTAAACGCAGCTTCTACGCCATCTGATGGACGGATAATGTAACCATGCCAGTTTTGCTTGCGGTCAAAGATAATATGCAAGGTTTGATTGCCAACAAAAAGACGGTATTCCACTGGATTATCACTTTCCCGTTGATATGACATCGCTGCCGACCCTTTGAGCAGTCGGTGAGCGTGATCAAGACAGAATAGCATTGTGATACCCTCCCGCTAAACACAAAATACACCTGAAATGCTGGCTTCAGGTGTCGATCGGGGCGCTGGAGCCAGCCCAACGCAGCTCTACAGTACCACTATCAACTGCGGTACTTTACCTCCCCTAGATGGATCGGGGGGTGGAATGAGGTTGGATCGACAGGATCAAGTCGCCGGATGAGAGCGCTGGAACCGCGCCGAAAACCCTTCCCGCCAGAGGCGCGGGTGGATCGACCACCGCAGGTCGCCGGATGCGCGTATCACCCTGGCAACGTACCCGGCAACAACCAGTTGGATCAGCCGGGACAGGTTGCCATATGAGAGCGCTGGAACCGTGCCGAAAACCCTTCCCGCCAGAGGCGCGGATGGATCGACCACCGCAGGTTGCCGGATGAGCGTATCGATCAGGCAACGTACCTGACAACAACCAGTTGGATCAGCCGGGACAGACTGCCGGATGAGAGCGTGGTATAATGCGCCGCGACAGAGAGGAGAGGCAGCTTGAAATACCAACTGACACTCCACCCGGTTGCCGGCGCATGGCACAGCGAACAGATAACTCTCACCATTCACGGTGAGCAGATCATTGACGTTGAATACCGGCCATCACTGGGCGACGGAACCTATGCGCGCCAATTGACCAGAGGCGAGATCGAGAGCGCCACGCGCGCAGCGGCTCAGGCCTGCCCTTACTGTCGCATCGCTCACACGCTGGCCTTGAGTCTGGCCATCGAGCATTTGGCCGAGATTACCGCGCCGTTGCGGGCGCAAGCGATACGAGTTGTGCTGGCCGAACTCGAACGCGCCGCATCGCATATCAATACCCTGGCGGCGATTGCCACCGCATTAGGGCTAAGCGATGCAGCGCGGCTAAGCCGGCTGGAAACTCGTATCCGATCGATCCTGCTCACAATTCTCGGTCGCTACGATGCAGGATTGATTTGCCCTGGCGGATTGGTCGAAGCGCCGACAGATGCCGCACTAAGAGAAGCCGACCGCGAGATTAACGAGCTGCTACCAGCAATGATCAGTGTTGCCGGGCAAGTGATTCCACGGCGCTCGCTGCTGGCCCGGATGGTTGACATAGGAGTGCTCAACACGGCTGCTGCCAAACAGTTTGGTCTGGCCGGACCACTTGCGCGGGCCAGTGGCATATCAACCGATCTGCGCACCGATTTGCCGTACAGCGGATATACCATCATCACGCCAACGCCAGTGGTAGAAGAAGGTGGTGATGTACACGCCCGGGCAGTGGTGATGCTGTTAGAAGCGATTGAGTCATTGCGACTGGCAGCGCGCTGGTTGCATAATCTACCGGTAGGCGTCGCGCGCGAAGACTTTCAGTTACGAGCCGGCGAAGCGACCGCCACCGTTGAAGCTCCCCGTGGGCCGCTGCGGTATACTGTGCGTAGCGACGGCCAACGGCTCAGCGAGGCGCAGATCGGCATTGCCCCTCAACTCGATCGGTTGCTGGCGCGCTCGCTGTTGCAACGGTCTGCGGTTGATGACGCCTTGCTCATTGCTATTTCGACCGATCCATGCACGGCATGCTGGCAAGCAGCCACTTATCTTATAGGCCGCGCCTGAGTTCTTGCGCCTGATCCGGTTGGCTGTCAAGCCCTGACACGACGGTCAGCCTTTGCTCATACAATCAAAGAGGTTTCATGGGCCTGTACATTGGTCTGATCAGCCTCATTGTGAGCGCAGGAGCGTGTTTCGCGCTCACCCACATCGGCCTCACGCGCCGACTCGGTTTATTGGCCGCGCTGGCTGCCACTGTTGCAACCACCGGCGTCATTTTTGACCCAATAATACCAGCGGTTACCGAACCGATTACCACCATCGGCGCTGTACCGATCTGGTGGCCGATGTCACCCGATCTGAGCGAACGAGCTCCGGTGATAATGTTACTGTTTGGCGGTGCAATCGGGTTGCTGGCGCTAGCGCTGGCAGCGCCGCCTGATGCCGAAGGCTTCGGCGCCTTGTTTGGCTGGTTATTGCTTGCATTGACAGCCGCGTGCATCAGTCTGACCATTCCACCGCTCAGCTTTCTGACTCCATTGAGCTGGGCATTGGCGATACTGGCCACGCATGGAGCGCTCATCAGTAGCGGTGCGATCCCGGCGCCAGCCCAACTTCCACCCCACCTTGTTGCCGGCGCAATAGCAGTCGCTGCCGTGTGCGGAATTATCGCGATGATGGCGCTGCTTCCCCCTGAAACGCTGCCAGAGCCAGCCCTGCTCGCGCTTGCTGTGATCGGCGCACTTGCTATCGCCGGAGCGCCACCATTCGCCGGAACACGGTTTGGCACTGCCAATGCGCCAGCCTTGATCAGTACCCTCACCGTCGGCCTCGTCTTACCGACTATTGGTCTGGGATTTATTGTGCGGCTACTGGCTCAATTGCCGCCATTACCGCCATTGCCCGGTCACGTACTGGCCGCCATCGGAGCGCTCGGCTCGCTCGGCGCAGCTATCGGCGCGCTGCGATCCACCTCAGGACGAGAATTAGTGCTCTGGCAAGGCGCATTTCAGGCAGGTGTGATTGTGTGCGCTGCTGCGATCAGCGATCCACTGGCCAGTCTGGCTGCGCCAGCCCTCTTGCCGGCATTACAACTTCACGCGCTAGCCGGAGGTCTGATTATCGCTACTATCGAACAGCGACAGGGTAGTGATGCACTGGATGGTTCACCAGCGCGCCGCGCCTTACCGTTCACCGGAATCCTCTGGATCTTCACAACTGCAACCGCAATCGGTTTACCGATTGTCTGGAGCTTCTGGGGCTGGCGCTGGTTAATCGAGGCGCTGACTACCCGTCTGCCCTGGATCATCGCCCCTTTAATCGCGGCTGCCGTGATCAATATGGCCGCCGGTTTACCCCTTCTCATCCGTTGCTGGTATGGCAAACCCGGAAAACATGAATTATGGCCGGAAAACATTCTTGCCGTCCTGATCCTGGCTCCGCTGACGCTAGCCGGTCTGATCCCCTGGCTGGCATGGCCGCTCTGGTTGAGCTGGTCACCATTCGCGCCACCGGTATTGCCTGCCGACCCCATTGCATGGCCATTGGTTGGATTGGTACTTAGCATCGGTTTAGGGGGCTGGTTCCTGGCGCGACAGGCCAGCTTGCCCTACGCTTCCACCGAAACTGACCATGCCGTCATACCGACCTGGTACGGCCTGGGTGAAATTCTCCACGGCCTGACTGAATTCGCCACCGGGCGCGTGACGCTTAACGCCCTTGGTCGCGGCCTCGATCGAACGGCAAGTATGCTCCATATTGCGATGATCATCTTTGAACAACGTTACTACCTGTTTGGGGTTATCATCGCTTTACTGATCATACTGGTCTTGATGGCACAATAGCGCATTGTGAGGCAAAGGATAACGCACCATGGTTGTCGATATCTGGATCATTCTGCTCGGACTCGCGGCAGGTGGCATCTTATTACTGCGGGACTGGCGCCTCACCGTTGGGCTGTTGATGCTCAAGTATGTCGTCCTGGCCGGATTACTGAATGAGCAACCCTTTGTGCAACCAGACCTGGGTCAGATGGGGCTGAGTTCACTTGCGCTCATTAAATTGATCACCGGTATTTGCACAACGCTAATCCTGGCAGTGACAGCGCTGACCTTTTCGCGTGAATATGGACTTGAAGACCTTGACGAGTTCGGACAGGCTGAGCTGCGTCGGGCGCTTCGCGCCGCAGCGCGCCAACGATCCACAGAGACGTTTCAACTCATCGACTATATCCTGCCGTTTGGGTCGGGGGTCGCAGCGCTGGTAGCCAGTATCGTATTGCCGATCATCTATCCAATTGCGCCCAATCCGGCGCTCGATTTTGCCTGGTACTGGCTGGCCCTGAGCGGAATTCTGAGCATTGCGACAGCCAGCGACATCTTGAAAATCGGCCTGGGCATGCTGCTCTGTATCAGCGGGATCGACCTGCTTTACACCGCCGTGATCAGCGACCCGGCGGCAAGCGGCCTGAAAATCATGCCACTCTTACTCCTTAGCGTCGTGCAAATTTTACTGGCACTCGCCATTGCCTACCTGGCCGGACTTGTCTACGGACGCTTGAAAACACTGGCTATTAATGAACTCTATCGTGGATAACCATGCTCTACCTGTTACTAATCTTTTTTCCAATTAGCATGGCCTTTAGCGCTTTTCTGCTACGCCGATTGCCACGTATCGCCATCGGTCTTGGCATTGGCGCACTCATTGTTGAGCTACTCCTGGCAGTGCAGGTGCGGGTCGATGATCCGGTGCGAGTGTTGGGCGTGACCTTTTTACTCAGCCCGTTGAATCAGATCTTCTTGTTTCTCTTTTTGGGGGTGGGAATTACAACTCTGATAGCGGCTCTGGTTTTACCGCACGGTGAACATTTCAGCGCCATCGGCTTACTCACCACCGGGCAGACGATGGCCATTCTGCTGATGCAAGACTCGTTTGTGACGGCTCTCGTCCTGGTGACCATCGGTCTCACCACGGTGCTGGCGATTGTTGATCTTCCTTTCGGGGCCGGCGTGCTGGTCAGTCGCCAAACGCTCGTCACCGCACTGAAGTATCTGGTTTTGATGGTCATCGCCGGCATTTTGCTCTACATTGCCTATGTGTTAACCGACATCTTTCGTCCGGGTGAATTACCGGGGCGCATCTCGCCAGCGCGCTTCATTCTCGCCCTGCTGGCAGCCGGCTTCGCTTTGCGGATGGCTTTAACGCCATTCCACTCCTGGCTGGTTGACCTGGTATCTTACGCCGGATCACTGGCGGCAATCCTGATCATCGCCCTGCCCACACCGGCCAGTCTGCTGGTCTTTCTGCTTACGCTGCAAAGTTTTCCGACGCTGATATTCGAAGGTGGGCAAGCGCTGGTTGTGCTCCGGATCGGCGCCGCCATCAGCGCAGTGCTGGCCAGCGCCCTGGCGCTGACTGCCGGTTCACTCCACCAGCGTATCGCTTACCTGATTGCAACCAATTGCGGTATCATATTTTACAGTTTTGTATCGTTATCATTAGCAGGATTGAGTAGTGCGATTCTCGGGGTGATCAACCTTGCCCTGGCCGTCACTACCGTCTTAATCAGCCTGGCTCTCCTTGGATATCCTGATGGCCGCTTGCTAGCAACATCACGGAGCGATCTCTTCTGGCACCGGCCAATGGCCGGGGCAGGGTTGCTGGGTGGTGGTCTGGCGTTAATCGGATGGCTGCCATCGCCAGGTGGAACGAGCTATCTGCTGGCCTTACAGACAGCGGCAGCTATGCACTGGCTGGAACTGCTGGCATTGTTGATCGCAATGGCGCTGGCGGCGCTAACATTAGCACAACTGGCGGTACAATATTTGATTGGATCAGGTGAAGTGCCTGCTGATGAAGAACCACCGTTGCTTGGCGAGACGATCCTCGACCGCCCACCACCACCCCGATACGTCGGCGAGCCGGCGGGGGTAGCGGGATTGATCGCGCTCTTGTTGATTACGATGCTGATCATTGGCGCCTTTCCCAATCTGTTACTGCCGACGATTGAAGCGGCTGTGCGCAGTTTAGCCACATTAAGCACCGTGTAGACTGAGAAAGGGCACCAACACATTTATGCTGTTAGCCGGATTGCTGGCACTCGTCATCTATCCAGGTGGATTATTGGCGCTCGGACTGGGGCTAGGCTATCGGTTGCTTGCTACCCGACAATTGCCAGAGCATGGTAGTTTGATTCTGACCAGGGAATGGATCGGCTGGATAGCCCTGGCTACGCTGGCCCTCATCGCCGGCGGTCTTACCGGATTGCCCTGGCCGTGGCATCCATCGCCGTTCGCGTTTGGCTGGGCTGGAGCCTGGGTGCTACTGGAACTGGCAGCATGGCTACTGTTCTGGCCAATGTTGACCGCCGGCACACCACACCTTGTCCGGGCAGCAGTGCGCGAAGCCCAAATTGGCATGTTGGGGCGTGCCATGTTGTGGGGCGTGGCCGCAATCGGCTTTAGCGGCGCCGATGCGCTCAATGTCTGGTCACTTGGAGGGCATCTGCTCTTGTTATTAGCCGGCCTGGTCATTCTACCGGCAGCGATCAACTGGGGCCCATTTGGACCAGAGCCTTCGCTCAGCCCACGCGGAATCCTGGAAGGGCTACCTGCGCGTTCGGCTACAACTCTGACCTTTGCCCGCGATACACTGGCTGCGGCGCTGATTTCCGTGGTCTGGCTGGCCGGCCTCCCAACCACCCTGCTGCCGCCATTCATCGCGCTGTTGATTATTTTCGGTGGTAGCGCGATTACTATCACAAGTTTGAGCTGGTTACACGGTCGGCTACCTCGCCTAAGTGTACCGGCAGCGATCCGCGCGATCATTGTGTGGGGAGGAATTCCAGCCGTGCTGGCGATGACAATGCTGAGTCAGACGCAAGGCACTTGAGCGCTATGCCGAACATAGGTTGCCGGGATGGTTTGCAACAGCGTTAATCCGCAGTGGAGAGCAACGCCATGACCGATATCATCGTCGTCGAAGGTCTTTCCAAAAGTTATGGTCATGTTTCGGTGTTACGCGGCGTTAACCTGCGTGTTTCCACCGGCGAAGTCTATGGACTGTTAGGACCAAACGGAGCCGGTAAGTCCACGCTCCTGCATCTGCTGCTCGGTTTTTTGTATCCCGATAGCGGTCGGATTCGCATTTTCGGCAGCGCCGATCTCGAAGCTCAACGTCGCATGATCGGCTACGTCCCGGAACGGCAGCGCTACCACAACCATTGTACGCCACGTGAGTACCTGACCTTCCTCGGTCGCTGCGATGGTATGGAAATAGCACACTTACGCCAGCGCATCGACGAATTACTTGAACTCACCGGCCTCAGCACGGTTGCCAATCGCTATCTCCGCACTTTCTCGAAAGGGATGTTGCAGCGATTCGGTATCGCGCAGGCGCTGCTGAATGACCCCGATCTCTTGCTGATCGATGAACCGACCAGCGGTCTCGATCTCGATGGCCAGCAAGAATTGCTCACTCTGCTCAACAATGTGCGTCAGCGCGGCCATACCGTCTTGATCTGCACCCATCGGCTAGCCGAGGTCGAATATCTCTGCGATCGCGTTGGCATCCTGGCTCATGGCAACATTGCGCTCGAAGTCAATGTCGCCGACGTGCAGCAAAAGATTGGCGGTATGATCGTGCAAACCGGCCCGCTCGATCTACCGCTGCGCCAACGGCTTGAAATGATCGGGAGCGAGGTGCAATGCGAAGAACAGGCAGTTATCATCAGCCCGCACAATCCCGAATCACAAGCCAGAGTCTTACAAACCTTGCTCGAGGCTAATGTGACAATTCGGGCACTCGAACCACAGGTGAGCAGACTGGCCCAAATCTACACGCGAACGGTGCGGGGCGAACCGGTAGACAACTTGCTGGTAGAAAACCCGCCATTGCCACGGGTCGTGCTCCGTGAAACTACTCCTCCACTACCGACTGACGAGATTGATCCGTTATTGAAACGACTGTTGCGACAAAACCGCAATCGTTCGCCCGACCAGAAGGATAGCAAGCAATGATACGGCAGATGACACAAGCTGTCTTGGTGGCCGGCTTTACCCTGCTAGAGTATCTGCGTTCAGGCCGAATCTTCCTCGAACTGATAGCAACCATAGCCTGTTACGTCATACTACTGCGGCCTACCAGCGCGGCAATGAACGCCAGCTATCTCTTTGCAGTGCTGGGCATATTTGGACCGGGAATGGCAGTTATCACCACCGGATTTATTGTCGGTTTGGGCGATCGACCGCAGAATTATATCGTGCTGACCCACAATGTCAGTCGCGATGCCTTTCTGCTCGGCTTGTTCTTTGCCGCCGTGATCGTTACTCTGGCCATGTATGGCATCCTCTGCGCGCTGGTGGCACTCTTCAACCGGGCAACCGATCTTACCCTCTTCGGCTGGACACTCGCTACCCTGCCCCTCATCCTGAACACCGGCCTGGTGGCAGCGATTGCCCTGTTGCTCTCGCCGCCTGTCTTAAGCGCGGGCTGGAGGCTCTTCGTGCTGGCACTGATCGCGTTAGCCTTATCGAGCAATGTAATCAGCGGACCGGTCATCGCTCAGATCAGTGAAATCAACCCCTTACTGGTTGACCTGCTGCGCGCCATACAAACCATTTTGAGTGGCCCGTTGGTGCCAGTTTTTTACGGTTACCAGTTGAGTGTCAGCCGCGCTTTCGATAGCGCACCAGCCTGGGCCAACCTGCTCGCCCAATGCCTGCTACTCCTCTCATTTCTGGGTTTGGCCCGCTACGGTTTCCATCGGCGCGATCTCATCTTCAGCGTCTAGCGCGTCGCGGAATCGGTCACCGGCACAAAGGCAATTGCATCGGCCCAAATACCGCGTTGCCGATCTCCGGCTACAGTGCCGGTAGCCACCAGCGGTCGCGCTGCCGGATCGAACGTGTAGATACCCAAATCGGCCCACCAGTTACGTTCTGCTTCCAGATCGATGGTGATCACCGTTTCACCACCCTGGTGGCGGATCAGAAACCGCGCTTCGCGTGAGTCATCGTAGCCGTTGAGCGCAAAAGGGACATAAGCCAGCACTCGATACTGCCCCACTGCCGGCAGTTCAGGTTGCCAAACGGCGACGCGGGGAGCAGCAAAATCGCTCAAGCGCCATGGTCGCAGCGCGCTGGCGGCCAGGAATGACGGCGCAAACCGCGCCCCGCCACCATAGCCGCTCGCAATCGATTGCCAGTCTCCCGTTGCGCGAAATTGCGGATCGTCATCATCAACTACTATCACCCCGGCTGGTGGCGGGGCGCAGGGTGAAGGCATATCGCGCCACAACCAGACGCTAATCTGACCAACCGGATTGGCAGCCCACGGATCGGGATCGCTACCACACCAGCCATATGGATCAACATCGCGGCCTAAATACTGCACCTGCAAATGAAGATGCGCTCCCCGCGCGCACCCCGTATCACCGGCAATGCCAAGGACATCGCCGCGCGAAACCTCATCACCGGTCGTCACACTTACCCGGGCCAGATGCCAATAGAGGGTACGGTACCCATTTCCGTGATCGATAATGACGGCTCCAGCAGGTGTTGCGCAGCCATCATCGGAATAGCCGGCAAAGACAACCAGACCCGGCGCGGCAGCCAGCACCCGTTCAGGTGGCCCCATTGCATAATCCCAGCCAGTATGACCATCATAGGCAAAAGCTCGATCGGTTTCACTGCGCCCCCAAAAGGTATGGAGTGATCCATTCGCGCGCAAAAAGGGGGCATCGTGATCAAAGAACGAGGTCACAGGCACATTGCGTTCTGCCGGTCGTGTCAGGAACGGCTCAGCCGGCGGTGGCCAATCGAGCGGAGCAAGCCGGGGATCGAGCGCAAACAACCGTTGATAGGTAGGCGCAACTGCCCCAAGCAGCGACTCGAGTCGGGCTGGCGCGGTTGTAGGCGCTAATGCCCGGCTCAACACGTAGCGACTGAGATCGGTGGGAGCCGCCATCTGACTGCCATCGGCGAAAATCAAAGGCGGCAATGCCTCAGGGCCGAGCAGGGCATAGTCACGCAACGCGGCGCGCACTTCGCGGGTCAGCCAGCGCAATTGAGCAAACAAACCGCGCCGGCTACCGTTATCACCGCGAAACCCGGCAGCCCACGCCAGTTGCTCATTGCTGGGGCTTTCTGCGCTGAGCAAGCCGCTTTGCAACTCCATCAAGCTCAACAACAGGCGGGGACTGACACTGTAGAGGCTGCTGAGCGACACCAGTACCTCGACAAACGAATGGCTGCGCCGACCGATGTTTATGCGCGTAGTTGCCAGCGGACTATTGCGCGCAGCTAAAAAAGCTTGTATCTCTGGAGTGCTGAAGTTATGATCGTAGCTCAGTCGCTGCGGATCGAAGATCGGATGAATTGCTGGCTCAGGCGTCGCTGTTGGAACAACAGTAACTGTTGCGATTGGGGTTGCAGTTGGGACAGGCGTCATCGTCGCAGTGGCCGTAACCACTAGTTGAGGCAATGGCGCTGATGTCACAGCCACCATCGGCGTCGGAGTTACCGACGGCGGGGAAGGCGCTGCGCAGGCACTCAGGCAGATAAACAACATCAACAGCAAACGACGCATAGCGCCAGCAGGATAGCCGAAGAAGGCCATCCGGTCAAGTTGAATAAGGCATAGCAGCACACGACTCACCTGACGGTTGCAGGCACGCCGCGCCAGCACAACAATGAGGTGTCGGGCGAGCCGCGCCATCTGCGCTCATCGCAATCGGCAGGATGCTAACATATCACCGGCCTGCCTTCTCCACACCTCATAGAGAGCTGTCACAACCCGCAAACCATATCCACACTGCCACAATTCCGATCAGCCGATAGCGCGGCAAGCGAGTCAGCTCTCGCAACGAAAACTGCCACTTCAATTCCGCCTGCAACCTATTGACGACAGCCCCCATCAGATGTATAATGCGCACTCGGTTGAGCCAATCGACCGTGTCATTCGCGCCCCCCGTTACGTTTGGGTTACGGGTTTCGCGTTTCGGGAAGGCACCCGACACACGTAACACGCAACACCGAACGCCGAGCGGAAATCGTCGTCGCGGCAACAACAGTTGCCCTGTGTGGGAGACGGCGTCGGGTGGGCTAGTGTGAGGCAGTATGGACGGCGCATACAACATACGCGCGATTCAGCGCTTCCCAAACTGCACACATGTACGCCGTGCGCGCGCAGGTTTGACCTGCTAACCGCGCGCGAGTGACGCTGCGCGTTCTCGCTCCCCCGGCCACTGCATCAGGTGCAGGGCCTTTTTTAATCCCCTTGCGCTGAATCGCTACGCATCCATGGCGCGCTCACGGCCACCATTACCGGCCAGCGCAGCCATTGCACGCCTGTAATCGGCCCGCTCGCGGTGGGGTGGGTCTTATCTTGCCTTGCTTTGCCTTGTCTTTCGCCTTGCGGGTTGTGGTTTCCCGCCTTGTACTAGGGAGGAATGTGGTACAGTTGAAGACGCTAACCTTTGCCGACCTGATTGCACAGCAGACCGGCTTTGCCGGTGAGGGCCGCCTGACCGATTTCGTCAGCCGTTACGACGGCGAGCTCTATTTCGGCGATCGTCTCAACTTAAACCGGCTGGCCCGCCAATACGGCGCGCCACTCGAAGTAGTCTACACACCGCAAATTACTACTCAGGTACAACGGATGCGCAACTGGGCCGAGCAGGCTCGCGCTATGACCGAATATCCGGCAGCCTTCCACTACGCATACGCCACCAAAGCCAACTTTGCCGCCGAGGCAGTGCAGACAGCGCTGGCTGCCGGCGCCCACTATGAAACATCGGCAACAGCCGATCTGATTATTGCCCATGGCCTCTGGCGGCAAGGGATCCTGCCATCGGATCGCCTGATCTGCTGCAACGGCTCAAAAGAGGCAGCTTACCGCGAAGCGATCCGCAATCTCCGTCTCGACGGTTGTGAAACGGTCATTCCGGTACTCGATGACCTGTCAGAACTGAACGATCTTCTGGCGACACCGGCGCCGCTCCAGTTTGGTGTGCGCGAGCGAGCCGCCGGCAATCGCGACGGTCGCCATCCCGGCAACGATCGCTTTGGCTTGACAATGACCGAAATCGAGCAGGCCGTCGAACGAATTGCCGACAGCCATCATTCGCTCGTGCTCTACCATGCAATGGTCGGCAGCCAGATCGAGGATGCAAACCACTTTCTCGCCACGCTCCGCGCGTCGATCGAACATTACTGCCGGCTCCGTCAGCGCGTGCCAACGCTACGCTACTTCAACTTTGGCGGCGGTATGCCTACCGCGGGCTACCAGTTGAGCTTCCATTTTGATTACCAGGGATTTCTCAGTCGATTGATGGCAACCATCCGCGACATTTGCGCCGAATACAATGTGCCGGCGCCTGAATTGATCGGTGAATTTGGCCGCTATACGGTTGCCACGCATAGCGCATACCTGGTTGAGGTTGGATCGGTCAAAGCCGGCCAGCCCGGTCAACCTGACTGGTACCTGGTGAACGGATCGCTGATGGTCATGCTGCCTGACACCCTCTTCGTCAGCGGCCAGGAGTTTGTCATCCTGCCACTGACTGACTGGGATCGACCGCTACGCCCGGTTCGGCTGGCCGGTCGCCGCACATGCGACAGTGACGACATCTACCCGCGCCCTGAACAAGAGCCACTGTGGCTTCCGGAGACCGAAGGCGGTCTTATTCTGGCAATCTTCGGGATTGGCGCATATCAGCAGATGATTGCCGGTCGCGGTGGGGCGCATCACTGCCTGACTCCGGAAGCGGCGCGCTTCATCATCGAAGAGCAGCAAGGGCGGCTCAATTCACGGTTCGTGCCACAGCAGGATCAAGCAACGATCATGCGCCTGCTCGGTTATCGACCACAACCCACCGCGCTGCCGCTGCCATTCCGTCAACCAATGCGCTCTACCGTCTTGTCGGCTCGTCGTCGGCCACGCGCGCGCATTGCCGGTATCGCATAAGCGTAACGCTATCACCAATTATCAGGATAATGGCAGAGGCGACCAGTTTGGTCGCCTCTGCTCTCATCGATCTACGCAACTCCGGCACAGGTGGCTGATAACAAACCAGACGAACGTGCCGCCAGACTCAGGAAACACGTTTTTAATCTTCTATCTATAGCCAAATCAAAGCAGCAAGTGGTACAATGAATATACTGTAATCTGCAGGCCGTCGCGGTGTGCTCAACAGAATAACAAACAGGGAGTGCTCCATGAATATTTTGGTCGTTGATGATGACATTCCTAGCGCCAAGCTTACCTCATACCTGCTTGAAGAGGCCGGCTATCGTGTCTTTCGCGCCCACGACGCCACCAGCATCTTACAGATGATCGAACAGCACAACCCCGACCTGATTTTGCTGGACATCATGATGCCCAAGATCGACGGCTTTGATGTCTGTCGGCAGATCCGACGCAACTCAGATGTGCCCATCATTTTCCTTTCAGCGCGATCGCAACTGCAAGATCGGGTCATGGGGCTACAAATTGGTGGTGACGATTATCTGGTCAAACCCTTCGAGCCATCAGAACTGCTGGCCCGGGTCGAGGCGGTATTGCGACGGCGCAATGCTGATATGCTCAATACCTCAACCCGCTTGAGTCAGGGCAACATTACCCTCGATCCAGTTGAGCACAAAGTCCTCTTTACCGATGGGCGAGTTGTTGAGCTGACTCCACTAGAATTCCGCCTGCTCTACTACCTGATGAAAAACGCTGGCCGAATTTTGAACGTGACCCAAATTCTGAGCAAGGTCTGGGGTTACGACTACGAGGGCGAAAGCAATCTGGTCGCGGTCTACATTCGGCGTTTACGCACCAAAGTCGAAGAGGATCCCGATCATCCTCGTCATGTCATTACGGTACGCAACCTTGGGTATAAATTCGAGCCGTAGAAGAAGTGCCAGCCATTGTTATGCGCCCTAACTCCGAGCGACTGCAAACTATTATTCGTCGCCTGTTACCGTTACCGGCGCTAGGACTCGTCTGGACTCTCACCCAACTCAAGCCAGAGCCTCTCATCTGGGGGGGGCTACTTGTCTACGCTTCGGTAAACATCGGCCTGCTCTTCTTCCTGCGCCGGTTTCCAAACAAAGGCCATCAGCTCTTGACTGGCGCAGGGTTGAGCGACCTGGTTGCTATCGTCTGGTGTCTCATCGTCGCCGATTTGAGTCCCGCCATCATCGCTATTCAAGGTATCAGCGCCCTGCGCGCCTGGCGCTACCGCTTCATTTCGCACTGGTTGGCGCTCATACCGGCGCTAAGCGGATTTATCCCTGTGCTTGATCAGGCGCCGTTATTCCCCACAACTGCATCATTCCAGGTTGGCCAGTTGGTCGAACTTGGCGGTCTCTCCCTCAGCATTGTTGTGATCATAACTCTCATTATGCTCGGCGATCGGCGTAATCAGGCAGCGCGGGAATGGCGCGCGCGCTATGACAACGTTCGCCGTGAGCAGAAAGAACAGGTTGCCAGTCTCGAAGCTTCAAACAATGACCTGCGTGATCGCCTGCGTCGCATGGAAGCGCTGGGCGAAAGTCTGCGCGCCATCAACAGTTCACTAAGCCTTGATGATGTCTTGCGCCAGATCCTTGACTCGCTGACCAACATGCTGGGGGTGCAACGAATTGACAACGCTGCGCTTACACTCATTCACGGCACGGAACTTGAGCATCGACTGTTGCGCGACAACCCAAACGCTTCTGAGTGGGCAACAACGCTCGGCCACGCGGTGATGAACAGCGGTCGCGCGATCCTCCTGGACAATTATGAGATTGGACAACGACCAGAATGGAATACACTGGCGCGCGCTCACATTAGCGCTGCGCTCAGTGTTCCGTTATTCGATCCCGACCAGGAAGGAGCCGCGCGAGGCGCATTGAGCGTAGTAAGCCGCCAGAAAGAGGTATTCTCACCCGCGGAAGAGCGCTACCTGACCTCGTTTAGCATCCAGGCGATGATTGCCATCCGCAATGCTGAGCTGCACGTACAATTACAGCGGCAACAGGCAATGCTCAGCGCTGTGCTCAACGATATGGCTGATGGCCTGATTATTTACGACGAACAGGGTTTACCATATCTCGATAACGCAAGCGCGCGCCAGGCGCTCGCGCGCAGCGCAGCTCATAATGGCACGCTGGCGACAAAACTGGCCGAGATAGCCGCCAGCCTCTATCAGGAGGCGCATACGATCAGCCGTGAAGTAGCTGACAATGATGGTGAACATGCACGGTACTACCGAATTCACGGCTCGCTGGTCAATGCCCCGTTAGACACGCGACTGGCGGTGCTCGTATTGCACGATATTACCGACCAAATAGCGCAAGAACAGCAACGGCGCGAATTTATCGCGAAAGTTGCGCATGAATTGAACAATCCGATCCATACATTGATAGGTTTCCTGGAAATCGTATTCAACGAAAAATTAGGTCCACTCAACGACCAGCAAATCGAGTTTTTACGTGAGGCTAGCCATAGCGCTCGTAAACTGAACAGACGGATCAAGGAATTGATCGACTTTAACCGCTCTGAAAGCGGCCAGCTCCGACTCAATCTGACCAGAGCTAATGTGATCGACGTTATCATCTCGACCTGTAGCCAGCAGCGGCATCAGGTCAAAGAGCGCGAAATCGGATTGGAATACAATCTTCCTCCAGAGTTGCCCGATATTTTCATCGATGAAGAACGTATCGGCCAGGTGCTGACAAACCTGATCGAAAATGCCGCGAAAGCCACGCCACCCGGCGGCAGGATTACCGTTAGTGCTGAATTGCGCGAACAAAGTATCTATGTTCATGTGACCGATACCGGTAGCGGAATTCCGCCTGAACAGATCGAGAGAGTGTTTAAACCGTTCTACCGCTTAGACAATGGTCGGCCATCCTCTCGATCACATCCCGGTTTGGGGCTTGGTCTGGCTATCTGCAAGCAATTCGTCGAAGCCCACAACGGTACGATCTGGATCGAGTACAGTGAACCTGGAAAAGGAACGCGCTTTTCGTTCTCGTTGCCGCTCCAACCTGAAACCAAATCTATGACCCAAGACACAACAGTGTAATATCATTGATTGATGTTGCTGACAAACTCTTCACGTTCATCATAGCGGGAATATGCTACACTTCAGAATACAGCACTCTTGCCATCCGCAACCAGGCGTTATCGACAACTGAATGATCCGATTATAGTTGGGGAAACTGTGAAGATTGCGATTATTACCCTACCCGGCAAACATGATCGCCATCTGCCACCACTGACGATGGCCTATGTTGCGGCGCTCCTTGAACAACGTCGCGCAATTGTGCGCATTTATGATTGTGCCCTTGATCCGCAGGGGAATTGGGAAGATATTCATCGCCGCTTGCAGACGTTCCAACCGCAGCGCGTGATTATTGCCGGTGAAACCAGTAACGAGATCGAGCAGGCGGTTATCCAGATTCATCAGACTCACCCCGAAATCTTGCCGATCTTGACCCGTCGCAGCGGCAGCGAAGCTTTCTCGGTTGCAACCAGTGTATTGGCCTGGTTTGACAACGCCTTTCATCTGCCGGCGCCATCTCACGAAGAGTTACCCTACCCTTCTCGCCACCTGTTAACGCTCGAGCAGTACGAACTACGCGCGCCGGGTGGTGAAATCCAGACCCCGGTAGTGGCGGGATGGCGGTGGCAGGGTCGGTGGTTGATGCGCCAGCCTCGCTTGATCGGGCAAGAGATTCGCGCGTTGACTGAAGAGGTAGGGATCCGTCATATCCTGTTTTACGAACCAGAACTCACTCACGATGAGGCCTGGTTCGATGAGTTGCTCTACTACCTGATCGGCGCAAACCTGAATGTGAAATGGCAAGCCGGCGTTGCGATTGATCGCCTGCACAGTGAACGGATTCCGCGACTGGCACAAGCCGGTTGTGAAGCCATATCCTTTACCCTATCAGCGATCAGCGTGTTTGAATCGGCCAGCAGCCGCGAGCGAGCGCGCAAAATAATTGCCAGCGCGCGCGAACACGGCATCTATACGCGGGCCACGGTTGCGCTTGAACCGCCCTACGAATCGATTAACCGTCTGGTTGATGTCGCCGCCACCCTCGGCCTCGATGATGTTTCTTTCACCCTTATGCAGACCCTGCGCGTTGGCGACAACGAACAACAGATTCAAAACCACGCGCGCCAGCGCTACCAGGAAGGGCGCGCGCGTCAGCGCCTGATCGAACGATTTGGCCCGGCGTTAGGTGGTTTACTCTGGCAATTACGCGCCGAGCATCTGGCTGAAGACGAATAGCGCTATCCTGCCCAATCGAGACCAATATCGAGCGCCTGCACCGAATGGGTAAGCGCCCCCACCGAGATGTAATCAACGCCGGTTTCAGCAATGGCGCGCACTGTTTGCAGATTCACGCCGCCGCTCGCTTCAGTTTTGGCCCTCCCGGCTACCGCCTGCACCGCCGCTCGCAATTGATCGAGCGGCATATTGTCAAGCAAAATCAGGTCAGCCCCTGCTTCCGCCGCACTGATGGCGGCTGCAACACTCTCAACTTCCACTTCCAATCGCACCATTGGGCCAAGCTGCGCGCGCGCGCGCGCAATTGCTGCCGGCAGGTCGATCCCTTCTGCTGCCAGAATGGCCAGATGGTTGTCTTTGAGCATGACTCCATCGTACAACCCAAACCGGTGATTGCGACCACCACCCATGCGCACGGCATACTTTTCTAACGCGCGCAGACCGGGCGTTGTTTTGCGCGTATCGAGGATCTGCGCCCGCGTGCCGGCAACGGCAGCCACATATTGCGCGGTCATTGTGGCAATCCCACTGAGCCGTTGCAACAGATTGAGCGCCACGCGCTCACCGGTGAGGATGTGGCGAGCAGAACCGCTCACCGTGGCGATGATAGCGCCGGCAGCCACGGCGGCGCCATCCTGAACGTGAAAGACGACCTGAAGCGCAGGATCGAGGTGGTGGAAGACGGCTTCCAGCACCGGCAAGCCGGCAATCACACCGGCGGCGCGAGTCACAACATGGGCAGTAGCCCGGGCCGTCACCGGAATAACGGCCAGAGTCGTCAAATCGCCGCTACCGATGTCTTCGGCGAGTGCATGAGCGACGACCGTATCGATGAGGTGGCGGGGAAGATCCATCACATGACTCCTCAAACTTAATCTGCGGCGAGCGTCACTGCCAGCGCAATCGTCGGCGTAAAGAAGGGAGCGGCATTGCGGCGCAGGATGATGTGTTTTTGCCATTCATCACTGGGCTGCGGGTAATCTTGCCGGAAATGTCCGCCGCGACTCTCAGTGCGGATCAGGGCCGACGCCACAATCAAGCGGGCAGTAAGGGCAGCATTGACAGCGGTGAGCGCCTTCGGATCGCCAGGATCGGCGCTGACCGGCCAGTGCGCAAGCGTCTCCAGCGCGACATACAGGCCATCGCCGTGGCGCAACGGTCCGGCAGCCTGCATAACGGTAGCCAGCGCCGCGCGCCAGTTGACCGGTGGCGGCGCCGAGACCGGCGCGACCGGCAACGGATCGGGTTCCGGCACAGCGCACCCGCACCCGGCTGTCGCGGCTTCGCCAGCCCGTCGCCCAAAGACGAGACACTCGAGCAGCGAATTGCTCGCCAGCCGGTTAGCGCCATGAACGCCAGTACAGGCAACCTCACCGGCAGCAAAGAGACCGGGAAGACTGGTTGCGCCGTTTAGATCGGTGCGCACTCCCCCCATGAGATAATGCGCTGCCGGCGCCACCGGGATCGATTGGTAAACCGGGTCAAGACCATCAGCGCGCAGACGGGCACAGATGGTTGGGAAATGGCGCTCGATGAGATCGGGCGGAAGGTGAGACAGGTACAGCAAGACGTGATCGCAACCTTCAGCCTGCATTGCAGCTACGATGCCACGGGTAACAATATCGCGGGGCGCCAGCTCGGCGCGCGGATCGTAGTCTGGCATGAAACGGCGACCGGCAGGTGTGTAAAGCAAGCCCCCTTCACCACGAGCTGCTTCGGTGATGAGAAAGCCTTGCCCGTCACGAGTGCGGTAGACTGTGGGATGAAACTGAACAAACTCCATGTCGGCAACTTCGGCGCCAGCGCGGTACGCCATCGCGATCCCTTCACCCAACGCTACCGGCTGATTGCTGGTCAAACCGTACAACGCACCAGCGCCACCACTTGCCAGCACTGTCGCTGCGGCCAGTACCCGCAACCAGGAGCCATCGGCCAGGCGCGCCAGAGCGCCCACCACCCGCTCGCCGGCAGTCAGCAATTCAACCGCCTGCGCCTGCTCACGGATGGTAATCAGCGGCGTCTTGCGCACCCGCTCGATCAAGACCCGCGTCACTGCCCAACCGGTGGCATCGCCAACATGAACGATGCGCCGGCGCGAATGGCCGCCTTCCAGACCCAGCGCAAACCGATCAGACTCGCGTTCGAAGGGCACGCCGAGTTCAACCAGATCCCGCATCAAAGCCGGCGCTTCGTGGGCGAGCGTAGCAACCGCTGCCGGATCGCACAGGCCGGCGCCAGCGACGAGAGTATCGGCAATGTGCGCCCCCGGTGAGTCGGCAGGATCAAGCGCGGCGGCGATACCGCCTTGCGCCCACGCAGAATTGCTTTCGGGCAATGAACCACGCGCCAGCATCAGCACGCGCGCGCCGCGCGCTGCCGCCGCTAATGCCGCCGTTAAACCGGCCACACCAGCGCCGATCACGAGCACATCAGTGCGTCGAACACGAGCCGGTGGAATAGATTGCAAAATGCTCCGCAAAGCAGGAAGCGACTCCATAATATAATCTCCGGCAAGCGAGATGGTACACGGTACGCCATGAAGTGGGCAATTTACAAGGCCAGCATCCGCTCAATCGCCACCCGCGCCCGTTCGGCAATCTCGGTGGGAACGGTGACCGGTTCGCGCAAATCGCGCAAGCTATTGCGTACCTTCTCAAGCGTGATCATCTTCATGTAGCGGCAACTGATCGACTCATCGATTGGCACAAACTGCTTGTCAGGATTGGCCTTGCGCATGCGGTGAAGAACGCCGATCTCGGTCGCGACGACAAAACGGCTCGCGGATGAGCGATTGACATGCGAAATCATGCCCTCGGTCGAGAGAATATACGTGTCACGGCTATCAATCGCGCCGCGGGCCACATAATCCATTGCGCTACTCACACACCCACATTCCGGGTGAATCAGAAACTCGGCATCAGGCATAGCTGCCCGTTTCTGTTCGATCATCGCCGGACGAATGGCAGCGTGAACGTGGCATTCACCGGCCCAAATCTTGAGAGACCGCCCCGTCTTCTGGCGCAAATAGCTACCGAGAAACATATCGGGCAAAAACAGAATCGTCTGGTCAGCCGGAATAGCGTTGATCACCCGCTCGGCATTGCCCGACGTGCAGCAATAATCGCTCTCGGCTTTGACAGCGGCGCTGGTATTCACGTAGCTCACCACCACTGCGCCGGGATTGGCTGCTTTCCATGCCCGCAATTGTTCGACGGTTATCGAGTCGGCCAGCGAGCATCCGGCATTGGAATCAGGGATCAGCACTATGCGCTGGGGGTTGAGGATCGCCGCCGTTTCGGCCATAAAGTAGACGCCGCAGACCACGATCACATCGGCTTCAGCGCGCGCCGCGGCCTGGGCCATCCCTAACGAATCGCCGACATAATCGGCAATCTCCTGGATTTCGCCGTATTCGTAGTTGTGGGCCAGAATGATGGCATTGCGCTGACGACGTAATTCGTTAATCTCAGCAATCAGATCGGCAGCCGTTGCGCCGGTAGATTCGGAGAGTTGGGCGACCATAGTTGTTCCTCGAAATTAGTGTTAATATTACACTTTTAACAATTGCGATGAGTATACACCGCCGACAAGATATTGTCAAGAGGTCACTAAAAAATTTTTTATCATATCCCTACCATTTTCCCCCTTCTCTTTTCGGCACTTTGGTTGCACAATGATGGCATATCAGTGAGAAGAGACCATCAACCATCTTGACCATCACCAATCGCTGGCCAGGCAATCAACCGTTTAGATTTTGTTACATCGGCGAGCCGCCGGTCACTCTTATCTCGTTGGATTTATCGACAAGCGAATAGAAAACCAGGATGGCGTAACGTCGTTTTACGCATACAGATAATCACCTTTTGCCCTGGCGATGAAGTTGTGACGTAACCGCGAAACAATCTTCAGCGACAATACGTTTACAGATGTAGATGCATATAAACCTCTCATCGCCAGGAATACCGCATGGAAACAGTTATGGTTAGTCCGTTGATCGAATGGCGCGATCTGCGAGAGCATCTTACCGATCTTCAGGTTGCCGAAATTGCTTCCACTGGTAATCTGGCCGCCGCAACGCGCGCCGAAATTGCTCGTCGCCTGCGCGAACAAATTGTCGCCTATGCTGCTTATATTCCGGCCCGGATTGTCCAACACCAGCTTGCGCATCCCCAGCCTGGCCGCACGACCGGCGCTTTCTGGGAAGGAACTCTCCTGTTTGCCGATCTCTCCGGCTTCACCAATTTATCGGAACGGTTATCCGTACTGGGACGGCAGGGTGCCGAGGAAGTCTCTGCGCTCGTCAATCGCTTGTTCGCTGCGCTGCTCCAAGAGGTGCAAATGCGGAGCGGTATGCTGCTCAAGTTTGGCGGCGATGCGCTTACCGTCTTCTTCGACTCGGCAACACTCGGCGATCAACACGCTTTAGCAGCCTGCGCAGCAGCACTGGCGATGCAGCGCCGCATGGAAGAATTTGCCCACCTGGAAACTCGCGCCGGCACATTCACGTTACGCCTGCGGGTTGGCGTGCATGCCGGTCGGGTATTCGCCGCTGAAGTCGGCGATACCAGTCATATCGAGCTGGTTGTCACCGGGCCGGAAGTCAACCGGGTCGCACTGGCGCAAGAGATTGCTGCGCCGGGTGAAGTGGTCATCACCGAACACACTCGACGACTGCTGGGAGGGCATCGAGTTGAGCCACGCCACGCGGGATTCTCGCGCCTGCTCGAGCTGGATTTTACGGCTACTGACATCACGGCGCCGCAGTCACTGTCGCTCGCCGACTCCGACGACCTGGCCACACTGAACCATCTGGCTCGCCAGCTTGCCGCACTTAAACCTTATCTCGTTCATCGACTGCCGCGACGCTTTCTCGATCCGGGCGCTGGCGAGCTGGGCGAATTCCGTCCGGTGACAGTACTCTTTGCCAATGTCTACGATTTTTCGGGCTATCTAACGATGTTACCAGATGCGCCTGAGCTGGCAGCTACGATCTTCAATACCTATTACCAGCGTGCTCAGGCAGTAGTTCATCGCTACGAAGGAATTATCAATAAAGTTGACATGTATACTCACGGCGATAAGCTGATGGCGCTCTTCGGCGCGCCAACTGCGCACGAAGACGACCCTATCCGCGCCGCGCGCTGCGCCCTTGAATTGCGCCAGACACTGCGCGAGGCCAATCGCGCAATCGCCGAACTCATTGAGGAGAACATCCCGCTATTAGAACAAAAGATTGGGATTAATACCGGCACCGTCTTCGCTGGCCGAGTCGGAGGAGCTACCCGTTACGAATACACGGTAATGGGGCCGGCAGTGAATCTGGCTGCGCGCTTGATGGCAGCCGCGCCGACAGGTGCCATCTACCTTTCACCGAGCACGCGAGCGACAGTTGAAGGCCAGTTTGTGCTGGAACCAGGTGAGCCACTCCAGCTCAAGGGGTTTAGCGAGGCCGTTGTGCCGGCCCAAGTCACCCAGATTGCTGCCGTCGCTACTCGTCATGCTGACGAACATCTACTGAACGCCCCTCTCATCGGGCGTGACGCTGAGTTACGGCGGGTGCTGACAACAGCGCAGGCAGCGCTCAAGGGACAGGGCGCCACAATCGCAGTGGTGGGCGAAGCGGGAGCAGGTAAATCGCGTCTGGCCGAGGAGGTGATTCAACAGCTTGTGATCGCCTCAACAGCGCATCACAACGATCCTGAGGAAATACCACCATTTACCATTCTGTTCGGTGATTGTCAGAGCTACGAGCAGCGCACGGCGTATGCGGCTATTCGCGCGCCCTTGTTGAGCGCATTGGGTCTCGATCTGCGCGCTACCCCTGACCAGATCGCCGCCGACACGCTGGCGCGCATTCAGCAACTCGCGCCTGACTTCAGCCGCTTCACGCCATTGCTGGCCGATGCGTTGGGTTTGCCGCTTACCGAAACGCCACTCACCATCGGTCTGTCGCCGCAGCAACGCCATGATCGATTGCAAGAGCTGCTGGTTGAGATCGTGCTGGCAACAGCAGCGCGTGAGCCGGTCTTGCTCGTGCTGGAAGACTGCCATTGGGCCGATTCTCCCTCGTTAGAAGTGCTTGAACGGCTGAGCAAAGCGGCGCGTACCAGGGCGCTGGCATTGATCGTAACTTACCGGCCAGAAATGGTTTCGCCAGCGCCGTGGGACAACCTCCCCGGCACGGCACGGATCGAATTGGGCGAATTGCAAGTGAGCGACAGTCAAGCGCTGCTGGCCGCACTCTTAGGAGGAGAGCCACCACCTGAAATCCTGCCCTTGCTCGAGCGAACACAAGGCAACCCCTTCTTCATCGAAGAGCTGGTACGGGCGCTGGTACGCGATCGGGTGCTGGCGCGCGATGTGGTCAGCGGCAGATGGCAGCTTACCAGGCTAATCGATAAGATCGAGCTGCCGCGCAGCATTGAAGGCCTGCTCATCGCGCGACTCGACCGGCTTGACGAACCGCGCCAGGAACTGGTGCAGGTAGCTTCGGTAATCGGACGCCGCTTCCACCGTCCGGTGGTGGAAGGAGTCTATTCCAACCCAACCACACTCGACGAGAGTATCCAGCGGTTGATTGAAAGTGAATTGATCCAGGCTGACCAGCAAGAGCGGATTCTAGCCTATATCTTTCGTCACGCCCTCTTGCGCGACGTGGCCTATGAAGGCATTCTGTACGCTCGTCGGCGCGCGCTTCATGCGCGGGTGGCTCGCCGGATCGAAGAGATTGCTGCCAATCAGCTCGAAGATCAATACGCTGTTCTGGCCTGGCACTTCCTGCAAGCCGAAGAGTGGCAGCAAGCGTTTCATTACCACGCGCAGGCTGCCGGGCAGGTCCGGCGGCGTTTTGCCAACCATGATGCAGTGGCACTCTACACCACTGCCCTCAACATCGCGCCTCGGCTGACCACTATCCTGCCACCGGCGCAGTTGATCGAGCAGGTAGCCGACATTCACGAAGCGATTGGCGAGCTGCATCTGGTGTTAGGCGAATATGACGCTGCCGAACATCATTTCCGCGAAGCGTTGCAACTCAGTCTGCCGATTGGAAATGAGCCGGTCAGTGAGCGCTGGCTGCGAATGCACCGCATGCTGGCCTCGGTTGAAGAGCGGCGGTCGCGTTATCAAGCCGCTTTTGACCTGCTTACCAGCGGAATGGCGCGCGCTCATCGCGGTCTGCAGGCGGAAACAGCGCGCTGCTATCTGTTGGGGGCCGGGATTGCTTACCGCACC
The DNA here is from genome assembly GCF_937129525.1 of uncultured Chloroflexus sp. GTDB lineage: Bacteria > Chloroflexota > Chloroflexia > Chloroflexales > Chloroflexaceae > Chloroflexus. Next base: position 33,120 of record NZ_CAKZNK010000127.1, read on the forward strand.
GGCGATTATGCTCACGCAATGGAATGGGCAAAAATCGGGTATGAACTGGCAGTGCAGACTGGTAATCCGATCGATCAGGCACGCGCGTTGAAGATTATCGGAAATATTGCGAACGATCAAGGCGATCGAACTCAGGCGATTGATGCGCTTAATCGGGCGCGCGCGCTTTACGAACAAGCCACCACACTATCTGGGTTGTGTGATGTGCTCAACGATCTTGGGCGGGTCTATACCCAGGCCGGACGCTGGGCCGAAACAATTGCCGTGTTCGAGCAATCGATGGCCATCTCAGAAAACATTGGCGATGTGCTGGCGACGGCGCGCACAGCCAATAATTTAGCTGTCGTGCTGGTTGGGCGCAATCAGCTTGAGCGAGCCGCGGAGCTGTATCAACGCGCCAGCGACCTCTTCGCCCGCCTCGGCTCGCGTCTAGGAGTAGCAGTAACTGGCTACAATCGCGGCGAGGTGTTGCTCAATCAGGGACGGGCCGGCGAAGCGTTAGCGTTGTTTACCATTGCTATCGCCGATATTGAATCAATCAATGCCCGGAGCTTTCTTCCCGAAGTGTTGCGGCTGGCGGCGCTGGCAGCGCTGGCGTTGGGTGACCTCGATCAGGCGCGCAGCAATGCCAATCGCTCGTTGGCCATTGCCGAAGAGTTGGGGCAAGTCGACGACTCGGCGATTGCGAATCGCGTCTTGGGTGAAATCGCCCTGGCCGCCGGCGATCTGGCAGTAGCCGAGGATCTGTTCACTCGCAGCAGCGCAACCCTGGCCCAACTGGATAATCGTTACGAATTAGGCAAAGTTCGCTACCAACAGGCTCGCCTCGCCCTGGCTCGCCACGACAGCGCAGCAGCAGTAACCGCTCGCGCGGAAGCAATTGCCATCTTTACCGAACTCGACGCTCAACGTGATCTGGCCCTTGCTCAGGCATTGCCGGTCTGACTACCACCAAGTTCTCAATCGGAAGGAGCGATCCTATGTACCGGCTTCTGCTCGCACTGACTCTGTTCAGTCTCCTGTTGACACCATTCACGCTTGTGCCACAACCAACACCGGCAACTGCCACCGAGTCAACACCAATCCATCTGACCACCATTACCGAGCTGCCGCCGATCGACGAAATTGAACCAAACAATAGCATTACCCCACCCGAGGTTACTGCCCAGCCGATCGCGCCTGAACGCACCGATAGCTGGCAACAGGTGATCAGCGGTATCATTGCCTCATCGAGCGACATCGACTACTACATGGTTGTGATCGATAGGCCAGGCTCGCTGATCAAACTCGAACTCACCAATCTGGATGCCGATTACGATCTGGTTTTTGGCGGCGGCGTTGATCCGGCCACAGGTGTAGGTGGCACAACCGAGACCTTCGAATTTGACACCGGCGAGCAAGGGTTAGAAGACATTACCCAGATTGGCGGTCAGATCGCCTCTATCGGTGGACAGATCGCCTCTATCGGTGGACAGATCGCCTCCATCGGCGGCCAGATTGCCTCCATCGGCGGCCAGATCGCCTCCATCGGCGGCCAGATCGCCTCCATCGGCGGCCAGATTGCCTCTATCAGCGTCAATCCGGGAACGCGCGACGAACGGATCGAGACCATTGTCTGGCAACCAGGACGCTACTTTGTAGCCGTAGCGCCTTCCAGCGCCGGCCAGATCGGCGCGCGTCCGTACCGGTTGACGATCACGCTCGAGCGCAGCACGCTCCAATCGCTCGGCCCGGCGCCACACGTGGAATTTCTCACCGATGAGCCAGACCCTGAAGTCACTACCCTCTACCTGGTCAATTCAAGCCGGATGGAAGAATTGTATCCAGAAGATCCCAATATCACGACCATCACGGCAACTCTCCAGAGGTGGTATCCGTATCAAACGACACTGGTGTGGGGCAGCTCAGAAACTCCGCTCGTTACCGAAAAAGGCGCGATCATCGATCTCGCCAACCTGGAGGTAATATCGAGAAGTGGCATAACTCCCTTCAATGACTTACTCACCGAATGGTCGCAACCGGATAATCAACGCAATCCACTTTATGCAAACTATATCGCCAGTATCATCGATCACGTGATCGAAGCAGCCATTGCCTCTGACGGGAGTGGCCGTTCCAGCGATGTGCGGATCGGCTATCAGTTGCGGGCCAACAATGACTTTGAAGCCAACAATGAGACCAACCGTGAGACCCCTTACCCCAATGTGCGCAACATTGTCCTGATCGGTAGCGACGAGATCATTCCCTTCTTCCGACTGCCCGATCTGACCACAATTGCTAACGAAGCCGATTATCTTGAATACCTGAAAACGATCGATAGTCGCAGCAATGGCGACAGCATTATTGCGCCTGACAACCCGCTAGGAGCAGCTCTACGCAATCGCATGATCTTGAGCGATAATCCCTACGGCACCGATCGGCCCTACCGTTTCTACGGCTTTCCACTCTTCATTCCAGATCTTGCTGTCGGGCGGATTGTCGAAACTCCGGCAGAGATCGCCGATTTTCTACGTCGGAATGTGCCTTTCGGAGAGCCCAACATTCAACTTGTTGCTGACATTTATTATCAAACTCCTTCGTACTCCATTACCGGCTATGACTTCCTGATCGATGGCGCAAACTTCATCTCAGGCACATTGCGACGGTCAACCGAAACGTCATCGACAGCCGTCGTGAGCCGTACCATCATCAACAATGACTGGGATCGCGACAGTTTTGAACAACAATGGCTCGAACAAGACCTCAACGAAATTTTTACCTCGCCCATCGATGTCTTTAGCACGACCTCGACTCTCGTCAGTTCGCTCAATGCGCACTTCGATCACTGGCAGCTCATTCCGGCTGTCTCGCGCGGCAGTCAACCCAACTTCCCGGCTGATCGCATCCTATCAGTTGAATACTCCTCCAGTTCTCACCAATGCGACGACTACCCGAGTTTATGTCCGGGGTTTTTCTACAATACCATTTACTACTCGGTAGGGTGCCATAGCGGATATAACGTGCCCTTCAATGCGGTGATTCAATCGGCTGAAAATCTTCCGCGCGCCTTTTACGCTGCCGACTTTGCCCAGGCGTTTAATCGACACGCCGGTAACTGGATTGGAAACACCGGCTACGGATACGGCACGCTCGACGGCGTTGACTACAGTGAGCGCTTGGCCGGATTGTTAACCCAGGAATTGACCCGCAATGAGGTTCGTCCTGACAGCGGATCAGAAACCGGCTTTACCTACATCGGACGCAGTATCGGCGAGGCGATGGTCAATGCGAAACAGCGTTATCTACGCGCGTCGATTGGATTGAACGCCTATGACTATAAAGTCTTGTCAATCAAAACACTGTACGGCCTGCCGTGGAAACGTCTGTTTGTCGATAATCCGCTGAGCGCGCCGGTCGAAGATCTCAACGCTGAATTACCGGTCGATGATCGCACTGCGCCTGTGCCGGTTGCCGGCAGTCAGTTGACGCGCACGATTACCTTCACCATCAGCTATGATTCGAACTACCTGCAACTATCTCGCACCGGCCAGACGGTCAACCTGCGCCCGGAAAACTTCACCATTACCGACACCTTCCTGCTGGCCGACACCTTCAACGTCACGCCGACCGTCACCGTCTTTGACCTCAATCTGATCGGTATGCCGGGATTACCCGCTTTCACCTACGACATTACTGCGCTTTCGGGTAGCGACCATGACGAACATAAACCGCTGGTAGTGCGTGATGTGATCTTCCTGGGTGGGCAATACAATACGGTAAATAATTTTGATCCTACTGTGACCCAGATTGTCACCGAGACCTTCACGCCGCTGATTACAAGCACGTTTGAACCTGACTTCAGCGCCGGAATCGGGTTCTGGGTGCCTGATCGCTTCTTTGGGCACAGTAGCATCGGCAGTGGCGCCGACCAGCGCGACACCCTGGTCAGCACAGCGGCTCAGTTCCGCGCCAGCGACGGTGTGACCGGCACGCTCCGCACCTATACCCAGCTTGTGTATCAAGTCATCTACACCGATCCTGACGCAAGCGGGGCCGCAGAGGCATTGGCCGACCAGAATCCACCCGTGATTGAGCAGGTGCGGATCGGTGGGCAAGAGGCCGGATTGCAGACAGTTTCTACGCTGATTGAGGTTCTGGTGAGCGATCCCGATAACCCTGACAATCCCGATGTAACTGTCAGCGCGGTCTATCTGGAGAGTGACAATATTACGTGGTCACCACTCGTCTTTGCGCAGGATTCCCATAACCCGCGGCTCTGGACGGCCAGCGTGCCGCGTAACTGGCCAGATGTGCGGTTGATAATTACTGCTATCGATAGCGCCGGAAATTCGGTGATGTATACGGCAAAAGGGAGTTTTGCTCCTCCCACCTACCAAATACATCTACCAATCATCACAAAAAATCCTGCCGCCAGTAGTTCGGGATCACCTTCAAGCTTCGCTGTCTACTTGCCAACCATTACCAACGACAAGCGGCAGTTGCTGGTGTTAGAGGAGTATTAGGGCTAAAGTAACGAGAGATGTTCACGCGCCCACAAGGCGGCCTGAGTGCGGTCACGCACAGCCAGTTTGGCAAAGATGACGCTCAAATGGTTTTTGACTGTCCCGATACTCAGGGCAAGATATTCACCGATCTCTTGATTGGTGTAACCCTGAGCCAGCAAGCGCAGGATCTCGCGTTCGCGGGGCGTAAGTGAAATGACAGGTTCAGGCGGTGGCGGCGGAGTAGATGCTGCCGTCGCCGCCAACTGGCTCAGTCGAGGTAACAATTGTGCCGTGATTTGGGGATGGATCAGCGCGCCGCCGGTAGCGACCGTCCGGATACCATCAGCCAGCGCGCGATGATCGACATCTTTCAGCAGGTAGCCGCGCGCGCCAGCGGCAATTGACTGCAACACTTTCTCATCATCAGGAACGGTGGTGAGCATGATGACCGCAGGACGCGGCCCGCGCGCAGCTAGCTGGCGGGTTGCTTCCACACCATCCATCACCGGCATGAGGACATCCATCAGCACCACATCAGGATCGAGCGTTGCGACGAACTCGAGCGCCTCGCGACCATTGGCGGCCTGCCCAACCACTTCAATGTCAGGCTTTCGCGCCAGTAACGTGGCGATACCGGTTCGGATCAAAGGTTGGTCATCAACAATCAGCACCCGAATCGCCATAGTTACTCCTTATGTTCAGTCGGCAACACCAGGCGCAAGCGCCAACCGCCATCGGGCAATGGCCCAGCTTCAAAACCACCACCCAACGCCTCTACCCGCTCGCGTAACCCGATCAGGCCAAAGCTGCCACTGCCAAGATCGATCGCTGGCAAAGTGCGATCGGGTTGATCGTCATTGGTGATGGTAACGACCACACAGTCACCTTCGGCCTTCACCTGCGCCACAATGACGCTGGCGCGAGCGTGTTTGCAAGCGTTGGTTAAACCCTCCTGGACAGCGCGGTAAATACAATGCGCTACCGCAGCCGTCAATTGATCAAGACGCCCCTGGATGTCTAGCTCTACTCGTGACCGCGTGCTATGGGCACAATGCATGGCCAGTTGACGCAAATCTGCTACCAGAGTCTCGCTATGCACCGGCAGGTTGGCATCAACAACGGCCAGCAAATTGCGCCAGGCGCTGTGCAACAATTCGCGACTATTCACCAGATGATCGCGCGCGGCAACCGGATCCTCCGCTGCCAGTTCGGCTGCCAGTTGCAATTCGAGATTGATCAAGACCAGTTTGGAACCAAGATCGTCATGCATTTCACGGGCAAGTCGCGCCCGTTCGGCAGCCACCGTTATCGCCTGGATTTCATCGGCCTGTTGTTGCATCTCGGTCTCGAGCAGCTTGACCTGTAATTCCACCTGCTGGCGGCGCTGCATCTGGTAGCGGGCCAGTAACAACGGCGCGCTGACCAACATCGCGGCGAGGATCAGGCTCACTGTTGTAGTAGGATCAATGATTACCGGCTGCCAGAGACCGGTCAATGCCAGCAATAGTGGGAAAAGAGCGGTAAAGAGCAACCACTGCACAAGCGAGAGCCGACTGGCCATTTGCCACGCCACCAGTAAGAAACCCCAGAGCAGGGGCAGCAGATTGGTGACAGCCGCCATCAAAGTGATAGTGAGCGTCTGTGCAGCCAGTCCGAGATGAACGAAGAGGGTACGGCGCGCCTGTTGCGTGCAGGCACTGGCAATGATCAGTAACCCACCGAGCGCCAGTAACCAGAGTAACCCACTCGCCGAGAGCTGATGCGGCTGAAGCATTGCCAGGCCAAGCGAGATGCTCACGAAGAGTGATGGCAAGATCCATGCCAGGACGTGGTTGGGACGTGGTGAGATCAAACTGTCGTCAAGCGCGCCGACTGCCGCCAGTGGCGACGATAGTTTAGGTTGTTGCGGCAGATAGCGCAGCGCCAACACTGTAGAGCGCAACCGTTCGATAGCCGTTGCCGCTGTTGCGCGTGACAATTCGAGCGCCGTTTGCAAACGTCCGAGATTTGATTGAGCCGTTATGAGAGCCGAGTTCATGCTTTGCTCGGCAACAGCCAGAGCCTGTTGTATCTCATGCGTCAACAGATGTAACAACCGCTGGCGTTCTTCTTGCGCCACCCGCTGTTGAATATCGCGTAGCAACGATGAGAAGATTGCGTAGCGTTGCTGCATCTGCTGTAACATGTACTGCATCTGCTCACGGCGATGCAGGTGACGGACGTAGATGAAGACGGCGATGATTGCGCAGGTGGCCGGAAACGCGATCGCCAGGTTACTTTGCAGCCATGCGATCAGATCGTTCGAGAGCTGATAGCGCACCAATGCCCAGATCGCCCAGATACTCACCGCCGTGATTGCCCATATCCATGGCCGGAAGAGAATGATGCCTTGCAAGACGATGATCAGGTAGAGATAGTCGATCAACGGCGCAGCGGTCAAGAGTTGCGCGCCTGCCGCCGCCATCAGTTCGAGGCCCAGCAAGACCAGTTGCCCCCAGACCGTAAGCAGGCGCAAAGGCGTTAACCAGGCCAGCCCCAACAACACACCAAGACAGGCCAGCATGCCAGCCAGACGCGGCCATTCGGCGCGGAGCGTCGCATCACCCAATCCGCTCAAGGCAATAACCAGCGTCACCAGCGAGAGCAACCCCAGCAACGCAAGGGCAGTGCGCTGGTAGCGAAAGGTTATTGCCTGGATGAATGACGACAAGCGATGTTTCATACCTATGAGTGTATCACATCAGGCGAAACAGGTTGATCGCATCGCCAATCGGGCACAACCCACGCAATGACTTGGGAGCGTTTACAGTTTAACGAAACGCAAGCGGCAACTTACTCACCCAACGCCCGCCGCACTGCCGCTGCCACATCGAGGATGCCGGCGCCAGCCACATTGCCATCACCGCAACGGTTGCCATCAGGAGCAGCGTAGGGTCGGGCAGTTTCAAGCAAGATGCGCTCGGTTGTCACAATATCGCCGATCAATGTCGGGTTGGCCGACCAGATCAGGGCCACAGCCCCGGCCACGTGTGGCCCGGCCATCGAGGTGCCATCAGCCCGCGCATAACTCTGGTTGGGAAAGGCTGATAACACATCCGTCCCCGGCGCAACCAGATCGGGTTTCACTCGCTCACTGCCATCGCTCAGCACCGGCCCGACACTGCTAAACACTGCCACGTTACCATCTGCATCGAGAGCGCCGACCGTCAACACCTCATCGTAGATCGCCAATGGCGCATTGAGTGAACTACAGGCCGGCCCATCATTGCCGGCACTGGCAACAACGAAGACACCGGCGGCCCGCAGGGCCTGCACTGCGGGCTGGAGTGAGGTCGGAGTGCATCCCTCAAGATCCTGCGGACAACCCCACGAGTTGTTGAGCACGTGAGCGCCGCGCGTTGGGTTGCCATCGCGGAATGGATCGCCATTGGGAGGGTAGGGCGCAAAGAGAAATTGCATGCAGTCGAGGTAGCGTGGCGCATTGCCGAGATTGCGAGCTAGATTGACACATCCGATCCACTGCGCATCAGGCGCAACACCAACGTTGTTCCCTAGCACCGTTGCCAGGGTATGTGTGCCATGCCCGCCAACATCGTAAGGAGCGGTTGCCCCTGTCCACGGATCGAGCCAGTGGTAGGCGTGGTCGGTTCCGCTGGCAGTGCGACCAGCGTAAGCATCGCTCAGTTCGGGATGATCGGCATCGACCCCTGAATCGGCTTGCCCGACGATGATACCGGCGCCACGCACCCCCATTGCCCACACTTCCGGCGCGCCGATCATGACCAGATTCCAGAGCGGCTCTGTCGGTGGTGATTGATCACCGCTTACCGTTATCGGCGCAACTGGCAATGGCCTTAGATGTGGCACAGGAATCACTGTCGCCACTTCTGGCCGATTCTGCAACCAGAGCCGCAAGGGCAAATCACCCTCAACTTCGAGCGCATTGACCAGGTAATAAGGAGTGTAACGAACGCCGATCTGGTTGAGCGCAGCGCGCAGATCAGCCTGAGTAGTCATGGCGTGATCGGTCAGTCGCTGGTAAACAGCTAGCCGGCGCTGCTGATAGCTGGTCAGGGTAGATAGTTGACTGACATCGGCCTGATCACGCAGGATTACAAACAGGCGGTCACCGGTTGGCACTGCTCTCTCACCGCTGATCAACAGCGCCAATCCGGTTAATGCCGCTAATCCTGCGCCGACTATGTGAAAGCGCTGATTGGCAACCAGCAGCGCCAGCGGCGTTGCCAGGAGCGCCAGCAGCGCCTGCCCGACCGCAGCCAGGAGCGCCAGATGGAACCCTTCGGGAAAACCGCCAAAGAGCAGCAGCAGCACCAGCGCATCGGGATCGGTCAGCGCCAGCGGCACCCCAAAAAAGAACAGACCAAACAGCGCCGAAACCGGCGCCACAGCCGCAACACCGACCTGACGACCTGTGGCGAGCCAGAGCCAGCCCCCGGCTGGCGCGCTGAAGAAGAAGAGCAGAGATGCGCTATTCGGCCCTAGCGCCCGGCTTAAAATGAGCAGCAGCAGACTCAGCGTCGCTCCTTCGGCCAGCCACACCCCGGTTCCAACTTCGGCTCGCTGCCAGCTTAGCAATGGTCGCCATGCCAGCAATTGCCCACCGGCCCAGCCTACCGTCGCGCCGAGCAACAATGTCAGCGCCAGATCGAGCCACGAACCGGGTACACCGATGGCCAGCCAGGGTAAGCTAATGATCAGACCAGTGCTGATCACAACCGGCGACCAGACAGCCCGCGCCGGTCTGCGGATAAGCCACGCAACGATGATCGCGTAGAGCAGGCTCAGGCCGAGTTGGATCAATACGATCACCTGACTCTCCGCCGACGGCAAGAAGATGGTTACTGCAAGCAATGCCGGCAATGGGAGCGCAGCCAGCCAGCGTAACGCAGCATCGCGCGCGGTGCCGTCACTTAGCCATGCCCAGAGCGCGAATGCTACTGCGCCTATGCCAAGGCTGATCCAGACAACAATTGCCTGCCCGGTATCACCTGATCCCAGTAGACTAACGCCAAGTTCCACCAGTCGTAAAAAACCGCCGATGGTTAGCGCAATGATCAGAATGGCGGCCAGTAGACAACCTTTTGCTTTCGAAAACCCGGCGGAAGAAGCTGTTTTATCAAATGATCCCATAGCGATCCGTGTTATACTTTCTCTGTAAAAGCAAAGATGCAATCCATCCCCAAACCTGCGCGCAGGAGGATTATTTCCCATGAACGATCAATCGCTTGCAAGCGTAGCTGATCGTAATGATACCATTGCCGGCGGTAACCCCGATCCTACCAGTGGTGATGACAAACCCGGTCACGAATGTGGTATCTTTGGTATCGTTGCCGCCGACGCTGATGTTGCCCGCCTGACTTTCTTCGGCCTCTATGCCCTCCAGCACCGTGGTCAGGAGAGTGCCGGTATTGCGGTTAGCAATGGACGCAGCATTCGATACTACAAAAATATGGGCCTGGTAGCGCAAGTCTTTGATGAAGAGAAGCTGCGCCCGCTCTCCGGCTATATGGCAATCGGCCATACGCGCTATTCCACAACCGGTTCCTCGAAGCTAGAAAATGCGCAACCGTTTGTCGTTGAGAGCGCACTGGGTCCCCTGGCTGTCGGTCACAATGGTAATCTAACCAATGCCTCAGCCTTGCGCCGCGAATTGTTGCAGCGTGGCGTTGGTCTTACCAGCAGTAGCGACAGCGAGGTGATTACCCAGATGCTGGCCGGCGGCGAGGGACGAACATGGGAAGAGAAGCTGAAGGTCTTCATGGTGCGAGCGCAGGGTGCCTACTGCCTCACGGTACTCACACGCGATGCGCTTTACGCAGTTCGCGATCCGTGGGGTTTGCACCCGCTTTGCCTCGGCCAGCTTGGCGATCAGGGTTGGGTGGTTGCCTCAGAAAGTTGTGCGTTAGGTACAATCGGCGCTCAATTCGCGCGCGAGATCGAGCCAGGAGAGATTCTCAAACTGACTCTCGATGGGCCACAGGTCATCTCACTGCAACCATCGATCCAGCGGGCAGCATGTCTGTTTGAGTATATCTACTTTGCCCGCCCCGATAGCGTTCTGGACGGTAAGGTACTACACGCGATGCGCGTGGCCCAGGGGCGTGAATTGGCCCGTGAAGCTCCCTGCGATGCTGATGTGGTGATTGCTGTACCCGATAGCGCTACTCCAGCGGCAATCGGGTACGCCCAGGAATCGGGGATTCCGTATTCTGAAGGTTTGATCAAGAACCGCTACATTGGACGTACCTTCATTCAACCCGACGACCGGCTACGTCAGCTTGGCATTGCGCTCAAATTCAATGCGCTGACCGATAATCTGGCCGGTAAACGGGTAGTGCTGGTCGATGATAGTATCGTTCGCGGTAACACAAGTGGCCCGATTGTGCGCTTATTGCGCGAGGCCGGCGCGCGCGAAGTGCATGTGCGCGTCTCATCGCCACCGATTCGCCACCCCTGTTTCCTCGGCGTGGATATGGCGACCTACCCTGAGCTGATCGCGCATCGCCTGACGATTGAAGGTATCCGGCAACATCTCGGTGCCGACAGTCTCGCCTATCTCAGCCTTGAAGGATTGATCCGCTCTACCGGTCGCGATCCCGCCACCTTCTGCACCGGCTGTTTTACCGGTCGTTATCCGGTCGAGGTGGAACTGGTTGACAAAGAGGTCTTTGAGTTGCGCTAAATAAAGCGTTACCCACAGCGCGAATGGTCGCCAGCGCGCGATGGCAACAGCAGTTAGAAGCACGCTGCTGTTGCCATTATCTCGTTAACCGTATCTTTTGAGTCGCTGTGCAGTCTGTTGCCTGCTTCAATCATCACCAACAATCCGCTGCCGGTAAGCAGGAGGCTGGCGCAAACGTGTCGCCTGCTCGAAGGAATAGGCCAGCCGGATCAGCATCGGTTCAGACCATGCGCTCCCAATAAAGTTGATGGCAACCGGCAATCCGAATGCCATGCCTGCCGGCACCGTCACTATCGGATACCCGGCGCGGGCAGCGAGCGAGCTGCTTCCACCGGGGTAGTGGTCGCCACCGATCAGGTCGATTGGCCAGGCCAGGCCAGTTGCCGGAGCCACCAGCGCATCGAGCTGCTGTTCGTATAACACCTGATCGATTGCCCGGCGCGCAGCGTCGCGACTGGCTTGCAGCGCCTGCTGATAAATCTCATCGTCGAGACCGCCGACCGCTACCGCTTGCTGGAATAGCTCCTGACCAAAGAAGCGAAGTTCTATGCCGGCATGCTGTTCGTTGAAGGCAATCAATTCGTCAAGCGAGCGTGGCGCGCGAGTGGCAGCCTGCGGATCAGGAATGCGTTCGGCAAGATAACGGTTGAGCGTTGCTTTGAATTCGTAGATCAGCACTGTCAATTCAGCTTCACTGAAAGCCAGCAGCTCATCAGGCAACGAGACAGGATCGACCACATGCGCGCCAGCCTCGCTCATCGCCTGCAACGCAGCCGCAAATGCTTGTTCGACGTGACGACCGAATCTTGCAAAGCGCTCACTGCGGAGCACGCCGATCCGTGCGCCCCGCAAGGCATCAGATTGGAGACAGGTACGATAGTCAGGGCGCACATGCCCGACGGAGGCTGCCGTGGCCGGATCGCGTGGATCGGGGCCGGCAATGATGCCAAGCACGGTGGCAGCGTCGGCCACACAACGAGCGTGCGGCCCGACCGTATCCTGGGTTGAACTGATCGGAATCACGCCGGCGCGACTTGTCAGGCCAACAGTTGGCTTAATCCCAACCACCCCACACAATGCCGACGGACACGAGATCGAGCCGTCGGTTTCAGTGCCGATGGCAACCACGCACATACTTGCTGCCACGGCGATGGCCGATCCCGAACTTGAACCACAGGGACTCCGGGTCAAAACGTGCGGATTGCGCGCCTGTCCGCCGCGCGCGCTCCAGCCGCTAGACGAAGCGGTGCTGCGAAAGTTGGCCCATTCGCTCATATTAGATTTGCCGAGAATGACTGCTCCGGCGGCGCGCAGGCGGATCGCTACGGTTGCTTCGGCAGCCGGACGTGAACCGAGCAACGCCAGCGAACCGGCGGTGGTTGCCGTGTTATCGAGTGTATCGATGTTGTCTTTCAGCAGCACAGGAATACCATGCAGCGGACTGCGTGGCCCCAGTGCATCGCGTTCCGTATCGAGCGCAATTGCCGTTTCCAGCGCCGATGGACTAACCTCAATCACAGCGTTGAGGCAAGGCCCGGCGCGATTGAGCGCTTCGATCCGCTCAAGGCATGCCATTGTCAAGGCTTCCGCAGTGAGGTTGCCACTTTCCATATCCGCTTGCAGCCCGGCAATGGTTGCTTCGTAGGCCATGGCTCCAATATGGCGTGTTGGATCGTGATCGGTCATGCCTTTCCTCCCCGCTAAAATCGACATCTCTGGCTACGCTTTGCCCGATGAGCGTGAGAGGGAGCGATCTCCGTCCCACGCTTGCCCTTCCCCGGCGAGGTAAGGGACACCAGTGACGCAAGGGCGAGGATGGGTCACTAGCGACGCAAGAGAGTGACGCAAGGGCGAGATATGACGTGTGGGTGAGCCGTAAGGGCGAGATATGACGTGTGGGTGAGCCGTAAGGGCGAATAATTATTCGCCCTTACGGCTCCTGGCTCCTGGCTCCTGGCTCCCGGCTCCTGGCTCCTGGCTCCCGGCTCCTGCTGAGCACCTCGCCCTGGCACCGCACCCTGACCCGTCACCCCCGCACCTCATCCTGGCCCGTCACCCTGACCCGTCACCCCCGCACCTCATCCTGGCCCGTCACCCTGACCCGTCACCCCCGCACCTCATCCTGGCACCGCACCCCGACACTCGCCCTGGTACTCGCCCTGGCCCGTCGCCCTGGCACTCACCCTGGCCTGTCACCCTGACCCGTCACCCCCGCACCTCATCCCGGCACCGCACCCCGGCGACGTCCCGGCGCCCTGACGGCGTCCCGGCGCCCTGACGGCGTCCCGGCGCCCTGACGACGTAACGTAAGGGCGAATAATTATTCGCCCTTACGTCGCACCCTTACGTCGCACCCTTACGTCGCCTGCTGAGTACATCATCCCAGCACTCGCCCTGAACCGTCGCCTGAGCCCGTCATCTACTACAACACCTTCACTGGCGATAACAAACCGGGTCGCTCGCAGTTAGCCGCCTCAATTGCCTCAGCCGAACCCAATACCGCCACCTGCCCGTAGTCTCGCAGAGCAGCAGCGGCTTCAGCAAAGGCCTCGAAATCGGCAGCCGTTGTTGCCAGCACCTGATCACGGATTTGCTGGCGATACTCATCGCTCACGCTAGTCAAATAACGAACCAGCGCTGTATACCCTTTCGCGTCAGGCAACTGGTACGCATCCATATCGCCGATGGTACCGATAATCGCTCGCTCGATAGTCGTTGAATCGAGCGCTGCCTGCTGCAGAAACTCCGCCATCTCGTCGTAGACATCGAGGGTGCGCAACAGGTTGGGATCGCGATACGACGTAGCGATAAACAGACCGGTGCTTCGGTCGTAGTTACCGCCGGCGCCATATGCTCCACCCTGAATCCGAATCCGGTCGAGCAGATAATCAATCGTGAGGTGACGCAAGACCACCATGGCCGAACCACCGGGTCGAATGCCATGAGCGTGCAGATTCACTCCTTTGGCAACATAGTTGACTTGCGCCGGAATAATGAGACCTTCCCCGCCATCAACATTGCGTGTCGGCCAGGACACTGGCGTGTAGTCGGCTTCAGGCAATTCGGCAAGGAAGGAGGTCAACACCGGTAGTACCGTCTGCTGATTGTCTGCATCGAGGGTCAGGTTCGCCACCAATCCGCGCCGGTTGATCAACGCCGCGCGCGTGGCTTCAAGATCGGACAGCACGCCCGGCCAATCGTGTTGAATCCGCTGTTCCAGCTCGCGCAGGAAGAAGAGGGAGGAAATGCCACCCATCTGCTCTTCCGCCCATTCGGCAGGCGAGAAGCGGGCAGCCAAACGCCGCCGGGCATACGCATTGCCTGCCGGCACCAGCGACGACTCCTTGTTGGCTCTGGCCCGCAACACAATCTGCCGGAACCGCTCGTAGTCATCAAGATTCACCGTAAGCAGAATTTCGCTCAACAGCCGCAGCAATCCGTTGACCTGGGCCAGCGTACTCTTCCCGCGCACCACCAGGCGACCTACCGGCGTTGCAGTGGTAACATCAGTCGCCGTCATTGTTGCGGCGTAGATTCCGCCCGTTTCGCGCCCGATCCGTTGCAACAGACGGACAAAATCCGAGGTTGCCGTCCCCATTTCGGTTAGCGCGCGCGCAAACAGCGGAGCATAGGGCAACAGATGAGCCGGCAACGCGCGCAAATCGAAGGCCAGATCGAGATAGACGATACCGTTGGTGAAGAGATTGTGGCGCAAGAGCGTCACCCCGCCGCGCTCGTCAACCTCGGTGGGGATACGCTTAACCTGCCGGTCGAGATCGGCCAGGCGCAGCGTCGGAATCGTGGCAAGTGCTTCGGGCGGATCAGGAGTCTGTTGCCACTCGGCCAGCGCCTGCGTTTCAGCGACCAGCGCCGCGCGCTTCTCGGCATCGAGGGTTGCCGCAAAAGCATCGATCCGGGCCTGTTCGGCAGCGGCCAGAAGGGCCGCATGGTCGGGATCGGGGCGCAGCATTACGCGAGTGCGGTGCGGATTATCCAGGAAGAGTTCGCGGATCATCCGTTCAAAGATGCGCTCACCGCTATCAACCGCAGCCCGCACTGCCGCCAGCGGCGCTTCAAACCGGAGCGGCGCAATCGGATCATCGTCGTAGAGCCAGGTGCTCAATGCGCGCAGCATCAACACCAACCCACGCGGAAAGCTACCGGTATTGTTTTCGCGCAGGCTAAACTCAAAGGTATTGAAGGCAGCCGCAATTGTTTCGGGATCGATCCCCTGTTCGGCGAGTTCGGTCAACACGCGCAGGATCAATTCCTCAACCTGGCTAGCGCTGGCGGGATCAATGCCCTTCATCCCGACCGAGAAAGTCTGCTGAAGCAG
Organism: uncultured Chloroflexus sp.; assembly: GCF_937129525.1. GTDB lineage: Bacteria > Chloroflexota > Chloroflexia > Chloroflexales > Chloroflexaceae > Chloroflexus. The sequence goes on from NZ_CAKZNK010000127.1 coordinate 48,643, forward strand.
ATCGCTCTCATAGCCACCGACGACCTCTTCACCTAAACCTGAATCGATTAACGCTTTGCGCAGCGGCGCTGCCGCATTCCCCAACAGAATGTAACTCAGCAGCTCGCGCGCCATCACCTGGGTTGGATCGCGATTGTCATCGATCAACCAGTTGAGCATCACCATGCCCTTCTGGTTGTTGTCGGCACTCGCGCTGAAGGTATGTTCAAACGCGCGCGGTTCGGCAAAACGCGCCTGTCGTTCGATCTGTGACGGCGGCTCGATCCGCTCAAATTGACTTAGATATTCATCGAGCTTGCGCAACCGCTCCTCTGGTGGATCGTCTCCGTAGAAGAAGATTCGCGCATTCGATGGATGGTAGAGCGTTTGGTGGAATTGCTTGAATGCCTCGTAGGTAAGATCGGGAATAGCCTGTGGATCGCCTCCCGACGAATGGCCATAAGTGGTATCGGGAAAGAGTGACTGTTGCGAATAGCGATAGAGCATGCTATCGGGCGAAGAATATGCCCCTTTCATCTCGTTGTAGACCACACCCTTGATCGAAAGCGGGGCATCGGGATCGGGCAGCTCGAAATGCCAGCCCTCTTGTTTAAGCACTTCAGGCGTGATGCGCGGGAAGAAGACTGCGTCAAGGTAGACATCGACCAGATTGTAGAAATCTTTCAAGTTGGTGCTGGCAACGGGATAGGTCGTCTTGTCGGGATAGGTCATCGCATTGAGGAAGGTATGCACCGATCCCTTGACCAGCGTGAAGAAGGGGTCTTTGACCGGATACTTGCGCGAACCGCACAACACCGAATGTTCGAGAATATGGGCAATGCCGGTGGAATCACGCGGCGGTGTGCGGAAGGTAATGCCGAAGCACTTGTTCTCGTCATCGTTTTCAAGCGAGAGCAGTTCGGCGCCGGTTTTAACATGGCGGTAGAGGCGGGCGCGCGTGTTCAGTTCAGAGATGAACTCATCACGCAGCAGCTCGAATCCGTACATATTCGTCATGACAACCTCGTCTGATACAATAGGCGACAGGGATTAATTGTGCGTTTACAGAGTATTGTACCAGAAGCATTCAGGCAATGGCGAACCGAAGATATAGCTCCGTTTCAATCATCTGCACTGCGCGCGACGAAGCCGATAACATTGCCGCGCTGATCGATTCGATGCTGATGCAGACGCGACCCGCCGATGAGATCGTGATCAACGATTGTCAAAGCAGCGATGAGACACCGGCAATCGTAGCCGCTTATGCTGCCCGTTACCCGCACGTCAAGCTGGTACGCGGCGGACACAATATCTCATCGGGACGAAATAATGCTATCCGGCACGCGCGCGGACCAATCATTGCCAGCACCGATGCCGGTCTTACCCTCGATCCGCACTGGCTGGCGCGCATTATCGCTCCAATTGAAGCGGGTGAGGCCGATTTGGTGGGAGGATTTTTCCACCCTACCCCGCGATCTCTCTTTGGGCTGGTGTTGGGTGAAACAAACTATCGCCGGAGCAATGAGATTGATCCGGCAGCCTTCCTGCCCTTTGGTAAATCAATGGCCTTCCGCAAAGAGGTGTGGGAAACGGTGGGTGGGTTTCCAGAATGGGCCAGTCATTGCGAAGACCTGCTCTTCGATCTGGCGGCGCAGCAAGCCGGCTTTCGCCGTGTTTTTGTGCCCGAGGCTGTCGTCCATTTCGCGCCAAGACCGACATTGCGTGCCTTTATGCACCAGTATTACACTTACGCCCGCGGCGATGGCCGGGCCGGTTTGTGGCCAGAACGACATGCTTTGCGCTATGCCGTCTATCTGGCGCTGAGCGCCCTGACCAGTCTTGCTATCTCGCAGCCACGCTTGCGGCTGCCCATCGGCGTTCTGGTCGGGATCGGAGTTGCCGCCTACACCCGCGGCCCCTACCGCCGACTCTGGCCGCGCCTGCGCGGACGGGCCATATCCGAACGGCTGGCCGCGCTGGCGCTGGTGCCGTTGATTCGACTGGCAGGCGATACCGCCAAAATGGTTGGCTATCCGGTTGGCGTGTGGCGACGGCTACAAAGTCGAACGTGATGGCATAGCCGGGCTATGCCATCGCCAATAGCGCTTCCTATACCTCTCACGTCGCCGGTTTTGGTCGACGCCGGTTGAAGAACTTGAGTATCAGATCAATCGCAACCACAATCATGGTAATAATCCCCAGTTTGGCCAGAGTGCCGACCATCTCAGTAGCGCCGGCCAGCGAAGGGGTTTCGCCAGGATGACCGTCCCGCTCACCAAATGGCGGTCTGCCTTCGGCAGAGAAGATGCCTTCCCGTATTCCACCTCTTGGTCGCTCACGCTCGCGGAAACCTTCAGTGGTAGCGAACTGGTCAGTCGGCAACACATTTTCGGTCCGTAACCAGTTCATTCCCATAACGATCAGCCAGGCAACGCCAAGAATGATGAGAATGCGACCGATAATTTTCATTGGTTCACCTCCTCGAGACGAGCAGGCGTCATCGTCGCCCGGGCCTGCGGTTTACGTCGTGAAAAGATGCGTCGAATCATGCCTGCAATCCAGCTCCAGTGGATGGCGATGTGCAGGCCGAGCACGAGCACGGTCAGATCGGATGCCTGATGGTGCAAGACCTCGAGCGCGCGATCACGTGTCATCGTCAACCCCAGCATCGGCAGTGCCTCGCGCGAAATGAAGATACCGGTGGCGACAGTGACAGTAAAGGCAATAAACAGGATTGCGTTCAGCAGATAATTTAAGCGTGAACGCCACGTGGTTTTGGCAAAGAATCGCTTGCCGACCGTAACAATCCAGTTCCAGTGAAGAAGTAAGTGCGTGATAATCGTCGCTGCCAGCGCCAGACCGAGCCATTCGTGGATCGTTAGTCCACTGAAGCGGGGCGCAGTTGCGACTAAGAAGGCAATGAACATCGCGCCATCAATCAGGAAGTTGCGCCAGTTTTGTTTCATCGGTTGCACTCCAGTTTTCATACCTGCTACCTGGTTTGATGGTATCAGGCAGATTTGAAAGAGTTGTGAAGACGGCGCGCACAATTGGTGAAAGATTCCGCAATCACCGCTGAGTAACCCGGTAACAGAGGTTTCGTCAATACGTATCGCGCTCGTCGGTTGATACGTGTCAGCGCAATGTCATGCGTGACTACACAATGGTGAAGGGCGACCCGATGGGCCGCCCTTCACGCGCTCGACGTATTCGGAATATCAATTGCTCACCTTAACGGGTGCGAATCCGGAATGGCAAATAGAGCGGGCAGAAACCAATCGCGCTCGTGGCGAGAAAAACAACCGCCAGGATCCCGCCAATCCAGGCCAGTACTCCCGACAAGACGTTGGTAACGATCAGCACAGCAATCACGAGCGCCACTACCACGCGCGCGATCCGATCGATATTTCCCATATTCGGTGTCATGACCTTCCTCCTCTGAGCGGTAACGGTTTGCCTGATCTGACTATAGCAGATACAGAGATACCGATCAGTGACAAAGTCACGTTGCCGTCGTTGCTGGCGTATCGCGTTTTATGAAATGTATCACCAATCTGCCAGCATCACGGCAAGGACAGCATCCACTCGCCGACATTTGGCCATATTAAAGTAAAGTATGGATACGTCACGGATGAAAATGCACCTGCGCACAGTCGCACGCCAACATGGAAGACGGAAATGACCGGCTGATCCTCAAAGGATGAGACAGACTACGCCAGAACCGGCGAGCTGGCGAGGCGCTCCTGCCAATCCCAAAGGTTCGCTGCTCGCGTCAATCCACAGACTTCGCCGGCATTTGCCGGTCATACGCCAGGTCACAAATTTCGATAGCCGCTCCTGGTTTCTCTACTGACCGGCGATCATAATCATATCGTTCATCCCAACGCGAGATAACCCCTTGCCGGACAACGCGCCACCTTCTCACGCGCCTTGCGGTTTCACCATCGACCGACCATTCGCGTTCATCCCAACGCGAGATAACCCCTTGCCGGACAACGCGCCACCTTCTCACGCGCCTTGCAGTTTCACCATCGACCGACCATTCGCGTTCATCCCAACGCGAGATAACCCCTTGCCGGACAACGCGCCGCTCACGCCTGCTCAGCCACGCTCGCTGACAACAGGCCACCTTCTCACGCGCCTGTCAGGCTGTGGTATTGTATGACAGCGTTGAAATAGCAACGGAGACGAGATGCGGATTCTCTTTATCACTGGCGAATATCCGCCGCAACCGGGAGGAATCGGCGACTACACGCAACGGCTGGCGCAAGCGCTGACGCATGCCGGGCACGAGGCGCTCATCCTGACCGCCGCGCAGCGCAGATGGCAACTCTGGCGGTCAACCGGCGCCGGTGATGAGGCATTGGTTGCCCCAGGAGGACGCGCCGGCTGGGATGTAACTACCGCTCTCCGGCTAGCGAGACTGATACACCGCATCCAACCCGATTGGTGCCACATTCAATACCAGACCGGCGCCTATGGCATGCAGATCGGCATCAATTTCCTTCCCCTGCTGCTGCGGCGAGCGAGGATTGCCACTGCAATCACCTACCACGATCTGCTGCCACCTTACCTGTTCCCTAAAGCGGGGATAGTGCGCGATTGGGTCACCCTGTTGCCGGCCCGCACAGCCAGCGCAGTCATTGCGACCAATCCTGAAGATGAGATGGTTTTGCGCTCCGCCGGCTTGCAACCGCGCTTCATTCCGATTGGCGCCAATATCGAGCCAATGCTGCCGCCGAACTTTGACCGCGCCACATGGCGCTCGCGCCTCGGCGTTGCCGCTGATGAGGCCTTGATCGGGTATTTTGGCTTGCTTTCGCCGGGGAAGGGAGTCGATGTGCTGCTCGATCTGGTCGCCACTCATCCAGGCTGGCGATTACTGATTATCGGTGGCGCTGCCACTGCGCCAACCGATCGAGCCTACGCCGCGACGGTACAGCAACGGATCGCAACCGCTCTCGGTGATCGGGTGATCATAACCGGCCATATTGCGCCGGATCAGGTCTCTGCCCATCTGAGCGCCTGCGATATTGTGGCGCTGCCTTTCCGCGATGGCGCTTCACTGCGTCGCGGTAGCCTGCTGGCGGCGCTGGCTCATGGCTGTGTCGTCGTCACCACACCACCTACCTCAGCGGCGACTGCGGCATCCCTCGCTGAAGCGGTGCAATTCGCGACAGCTCAACCTGAAGCAATTGCCACTGCCATCGAAACGTTACTCGCCAATCCAACAAGCCGCGCGCGCCTCGGCGCTGCGGCTCGCGCCGTTGCTCACCGGTTTAACTGGACTGCCATTGCTGCTGCCCATCTCGATCTGTACCGCGCGCCGCATCCACGAATCGGATAAAAAGGTGCAAACTACCGGCTTTCTCTCATTGTGCCGCGTGAACCTTATTTATAGCGGCAACTGCCGCCGCAGCCTGCCGCTCTACTTCCCGCTCGCGTGTCGTTCGCTTCAGGTCACTGCTTCCTGCCCTGGAAGAAAGCGCGACCAGATGGAACTGATGAGCGCTCGACCGGGTGTAACAAAAGAAAAACATTCAGCTCTGGCGTGACTGACCAAAGAGACGTTCTTGTACCGCCGCGCGCAGATCGCGCGCAATCTTGATGTCGGTCAACGAGATACCGAGTCCTACTATCGTTTGCGCTACTTCGGGACTGACGCCAATCAAGATCAGACGCGCGCCCAGCAACCGCGCGCTGCGCGCCAGCGCAATCAAGCCATTAGCCCCCTCCTGATCGAGGTATGGTACACCGGTAATATCGACCAGCAACGAACGCGCCCGGCTTTGTTCGAGTGACTCGAGTGCCCGCTGCTGGGCCAGCGCAAGCCGCTGGCTATCGAGCACTCCAATCAGCGGCATGATCAGCATGTCGTCGTGAACGGCCAGAATCGGCACACTCAGGGCCTGAATCTCGCGCCGCTGTCGTTCATTTTCGCTCAAAGCCGCAGATAACGCTCGCTGCCGCTGCTCACTCTCAGCCAGGGCAGCCTGCAACGCCGCTGTGCGTTCAATCACGCGCAGTTCGAGCGCCTGATTGGTCTCACCCAACCGCCGGGCCAACTCTTCGGCTCTGGCCTGCGCCGCAGTTGCCAGTGCGATGGCGTGTTGCACACTTCGGGTACCAATCCCGGCTATCACACCGCATGCCACTGTGAGCAATACGCCAACGACTACCACTTCACCGGGGCCAGGTGAGTCTTGAGCCTGACCGGCCAGCGCCAGCCACTGCCCGATCGAACCGGCGACGCTCGCGAGCACGGACAGAACAACATGGGATACCCGCCCAACTACCGCCGCCGTGACCACCGCGACTACGGCAAAGACCGGTACCAGACCGATTTGACCGGTACCGAAGGGGATCAGGGCAAAACTGCCCACCAGAACGATAATTAAGCCTATTGTTGCCTGATCTACCCGACCTGAGCGAGTCAACACCATGATTGCAATCAGTAGCGCTAACCCGATAAGCGAGGAAATTAATTGCGGTATCGGATCGGGTTGGATCAAAACCAGAGGGATTGATAGCAGCGTCAGAAGGATAAGAACAAGCCCAATCACCATCAAGTTCTGTCCACGCCGCCGCAGTTCAGGATCAGAGAGAGGCACTGTTATAAGGTTACTCCATGACCAAGAATGCATCGCAGTGACCACCATTCTGGATTATTGTGCCTGAAAACACAGATAGTTATCGTTCGTAGACGCATGAATGATCGGGACAATGTCCAAATAAGACAATGTACTACCGGCATTGTAGCGCATTGTCACCATTCATATCATATCTACGCGCGAGCCTTGAGGAATGATTCACCCGGCTAAAAACGGCCTGATCAGCCGCAATACCTCTTCCGGTCGCTGCTCGGGAAACCAGTGCGGGTTGGCGGTGAGATGCACCTGGCAATCTGGTCGCTGTTGCAATGCCAGTTCGAAACCGGCAGTTGACGCGATCCGATCGAGCGGACAACGCATAAAGAGGACGGGAAAGCGAATATCGGTGAATGGAGGTTGTCTTCCATAGCCAATCAGTCGTAGCGGCAACCGCATCAATGTTAATGGCCAATCCCAGTAATGAAAACTATCACAGGCGGCATTGGCAGCGTCTGGCGCGCGGTAGCCACCGAGCATAAGCATGGCTGCGGTCAGATGTCGCGCCGGTGGCAGGTAATAGGGCAGACCAAAGAGCACGCTGTACAGCCACGCCAGCGCCCGCAACCCATGTTCGGCCCAATCGTAGCGAAACGACGATCCTACCGAAAGTGCCACCATCTTCTCGATTGGCACATCGGGTCGCCGTCGCACCAGCGCCCAGGTCAGTGTTGCGCCCCAATCGTGAGCGATAATCACCACCTTGCCGGTCGGACTGGCAGCAATCACCGCGTCGATCAACGCCGCCACTTCGCGCGCCAGCCTTCCCCGACGCAGATCGGCCAGCGATGGCCAGGAAGGATTGGTGCGCCGGTTAGGTAAAGCAATCGCATAAATATTGCGCCCGCGCAGCCAGTCCCGCTTGCGTTCGTCTGGAGTCACATAGGTGTCAAACATGCGTTCCGAGTCGGGGAACCCATGGATCAGCAGTATCGGACTGCGATGGCTGTCGGGATGGTCATGAATCCGGCGTAGCCGACACAAGAGACGACAGGCCGGCGGCTGCCGGAGAGCAGTCCAGAACGTTGGAAATGGTTTGATCGTCATCGTCAATCAGCTCCGGCCACAACCCGGCGAGATGGCTGCCCCCACCAGAGCGCTGCGCTCAACGGGATCAGGCTCAGCACCGCCCCAAACAGGCACAGCAACAGATACCCCAATCCGGACAGGATAAAACCACTACTCAAGCTACCGAACGCTGAACCGAGATTGACAAGGAGATCACTCATACCCTGCGTCGAACCACGCTCAGCCGGAGTGATGGCATCGGCCAGCAGTGATGATCCGGCGATGTAGCAAAAATTCCAGCCCAATCCCACCAGGAACAGCCCTAATGCCAGCCATGGTGTTAGCAGCGAAGCTGGCGCAATCAGCGCCCCGGCAATCAACATTAACGCGCCGAGAATGATAGTGAGTGAGCGCCCCAACCGGTCGGCCACCCGCCCCGTAAACATCGACAATCCGTACATGCCGAACGTGTGTGCGCCGATCACCAATGAGATGCTGTCAAGACCGTGCGCATGGTGGCTCATGTGCAACGAGGTGACGCTCATCACCAGCACCATGACCACTTGTCCCAGCACCATACTGATCAGACCGAGCCGCGCGAGTGACAATTGCAAAATTATTGATAACGACCGCGCTGAAGCAGGTGGCGTAACGATGGTAGTCGATGCTTTGGCTGCCACACGCAACGAGAGCAGACGCGGATCGGGTCGTAAAAATAGAAACAAGGCCGACGCGGCTACCGCAAAGAGCAATGCGCCACCGAACATAGGGCCGGTCAATTCGGGTAATCCACGCGCTGCCGCGAGCTGGCCTAACGGCCCAACCAGTAATGGCCCGCCAACGGCCCCAATCGTGCCGGCAAACACGACGGTGCTGATTGCGCCGGCCCGCCGATCCGGCATCACGGCATCGGCAGCGGCATAGCGGCTCTGATCGGTGATGCCACGCGCTGTGCCAACCAGGAACAGTCCGCACAGAAAGAGGAAAAACGACTGATTGAGCACGGCAATACCGTCGATCAGCATCCCGCCGATGCCCAGGAGCATCCCGATAATCAGGCCGGGGCGCCGGCCAAACTGTTGCATCGCCCGACCCGATGGATAGGCCGACAGCGCTGCCCCGGCCAGCATCAGAGTTGCCGGCAGACCGGCCAGCGCATCGTTGCCACTCAATTGCGCGCCGGCGATGGCGTTAACCGCGATATTGGCGATGAAGGCGGCTGAAGCTAAACTTTGCGCCACGAATAGTGTGCCGATGATACGGCGGGTGACTGCGGCTTGATCAACGGGGCTTGGAAACACGACGCCTGCTCCGTACTGATGGGGTGATACTCAAATCAGACCACGTGGCAGGCCGCGATAACAGCGCATCGATAACGTCGCTATCTGCGTCTGCTACCGATCACATTGCCTGCTCAGATGCCAGTATAACAGATTTTGCTGTGTCAAATATTGCCATAATGAAGCTTGAACTTTTGTTCGCTCCAGTCGCCCTGATCATTGTTTTCACTCAGACGCCTTGCGGCAATATCACCTGCTGTGTGGAATCGGTAACGCCGCCGCGCCAGACCTCCTCTGTCCCACCACCTGATATTGATAGCCGCAACCTTGCTTCGCGCAGAAGCCAACTCAGTGACTTGTTCTATGGTATGATGCAGAATATTCGGCCACCTCTTAATGAAAGCGTTACTAGTATCATTAGATCAAAAAGCTACAGTTGCGCCAACAAAAAGCGAACTCTAAGCAACTGCCTGCAAACCGGTAAAACGATGACATCCAGCCCTGTCGCTACACTCGGCGCCCTGGTTACTATCGGGGATAGGCGAAATCCCATTGAGTAGATTTGTCAACCAACGCGGCAACTTGTCCATCGCCTTTCACATCACTGCTGCCTTTGCCGGTAGCTTCTGCCAATATGCGCATCTTCCGTCAGTTCCAGCTCATGATCGCCCGTATATCATCGACTCGAGCCGGCGCATGGTTCGCGCGCGCATGCGTGCAACCGCTCGATCGCCTTGTGTTACGGGTCAGTGGAGGCCGATTCGGAGTCGTCTCGCTCGTCTATCCAACCCTGGTCTTAATCACAACCGGTGCCCGCAGCGGGAAGCAGCGTCGCGCGCCGCTACTCTTCCTGCCCGATGGGAGTCGAGTCGTGATCGTGGCCTCAAATTTTGGTCGCGCCCAACTTCCTGGCTGGTACTACAATCTCCGCGCGAATCCTGAGGCCAAAGTGAATATCTACGGCCACACTTATACCTGTCGGGCACGCGAGGCGACCGGCATCGAGTATATCGAGTTGTGGGAGCGAGCGGCGCGTTATTACCCTGGCTTTGCCGCATATGCGCGGCGGGCAAAACGAACAGTGCCGATTATCGTGCTTGACATCAATACACCCACATGATCACCAGCGGCGTGAGCAACCCTTCGACCAGCGCCGCCAGTAACACCAGCGGCGCAATCAGCAAGAGCCAGACCTTCACCGCCTGCGCCACTGCCCAGAGCAGATTCTCGCCCACCGTAAACTCGCCTGGAGCGGTCAGCAAGGCCGCTCCCATGCGCAAACCCAACGCGGCACTGATCATGAAGACTGGCAGTTCGATGATGCCGTGCGGCAACAGGTAAGCGACCAGAAAAGCAATCGGACTATCCAGCCCCACCCCACCGCGTTCGATCAAGCGGCCACAGACATAGCCAATCTGGGCAAAGACTGTTGCCGGCACCAGAAATGGAAAGACCCCAAGGCTCACTGGCGCCAGCAGATTCGACAAAATGGACACCCGCAGGTTGTTGAAGAAGACAAACAATGCCAGCAACAGCGAAGGCGCCGGGCCAACTGCAATCAGATCAAGCGCGCGTTCAACTGCTGGAAACACGACGACCCGCGCCTGAATCCACCCGAAACCAAACCCACCAATCGCCGCCAGGAGGCTTACTGCCAGCGGCAGCCGCAACTCGCGCAGCAAAGCCAGCAATTCGTAGCGGTAAAAGCGAACTGGCGAGAAGGGCAATCCAGCATAGGCATAGAGTGGCGTTCCCGCCGGTTGATACTCGTTGAAGAAACGACGGAAAACCTGCCAGAGTCGGCGCAAACCAATCTCCTCGCGGCTGCGCGAAAAGATGGCCGCCCGCCGAAACGTTTGCAAACCGCTGCGGAGAAACGCCAATCCGATCACAAATATCGCCAGCATCGCCAGCCAGATCACATCAAACCGACGCGCGATGAAATACGGCGCTTGCGTCTGCAAGAGCGCAGTGGTTGGCAGCAGAATACCCGACGCCAGCAGCGATGCTTCGCGCACGCTGCCGGCATGGATCGAGAGACTGACAGCGCCGGTCACCAGCGCTAACGCCACCGTTACCGTAAGCAAGCCCATCTGCATCAACAAGTCAGGTGACATACTATCGGTATACAACGCCGGCAGACCAAACGCTACCATCCCATAGAAGAGATATTGCGTCGCCAGCCCGGTCACAAGTGGAATGGTGAGCGTACCGACCAGTTTGCCAAGAAAGAGTTGACGATCCGAAACCGGTAATGCGCAGAGCGACTCAAGCGTATTGCGTTCCCGCTCGCCGACGAATGACTCGAGTGCGGCGACCAGCGCAAAACTGATCGGCACAAAACCAGCCAGCACGCCACCGAATGGAATCAGTGGCGCGATTGCCAGCGGATCGTCAAGGCGGGGCAAGAGCGCATGAATACCGGCGACCAACCCCGTTGGCATCAAAATGGTTAGAAAAACGAGCAGCATCATCGAGCGCCAATCGCGGGTGATCTCGATCATTTCACGTCGGGCAATCACCCAAATCGGGCCGCCGTGAAACCACGTAATCTGCCGCCGAGGACGGAGTCCAAACCAGGGCCGTCGGAGCTGCTCGCGCGCCAGCAACTCTTCGCGACTGAAGGAACGCATACCGGTCTGCACTAGCAGCACAACCAGCGCATTCAAACCTAACCAGACTGCTACCACCAGATCCCAGCGTTCGCCCACGATGAGGAACGCGATCAATTGCACGATCAGCGCCAATGGCACCAAAATCAGGCTAGAGAGCAGACTTGCCGCCCGCACCGTCATCACGTGCGACGAGATGATAACTGCGCCGCTGACCATCACCAGCGCCATAGTCATCACCAGCGCCAGCAACAACATCACACGCAATGGCTGAAACGCGACCAACGCCACATCTACCGCAAAGAGCCAGAGGATCGCGCTAAAGACCAGTTGACTGAGCAGCGTGCCTAGCAACGGTAGTGCCAGCGCCGCCACCAGCTTCGCCAGATACAGCTCACGATCACCCAGCGGCATGGCCAGCAACGTCTCCAGTGTCTGCCGTTCGCGTTCGCCTGCAAACGACTCGAGCGCCAGAATGAGCGAAAAACCGGCGGGCAAGAAACCAACCAGCAGGATAGCAAACGGCACGATCTGAGTGGCAAGTTCAAGCTGTTCGGTAAACCGGATAAAGACCAGCATGGCCGAGGCAACCAGGAGCGGCAACGCCAGCGCCAGCATAATGAGCGGGATCAGCAGGCGCCAATCGGTCAAGGTATCACGCAGCTCGCGCCTGGTAATGACCCACCACGCCGGCAGAGAACGGGCAGTACTGGTCGCCGAAACCGATCGAGAGAGCGAAAATCGTTTCATCATTGTCACCGTGTCGCGGGGAGCGCTTCATCTTCGGCAACGATCCGCAAATACAGGTCTTCCAGCCGACGCGGTCGCTCGGCCAGGCGGTAGACCGCAATCCCGGCAGTTAGCAAACGCTCCAGAATAACTGGATTGAGCAGATGAGGTTCGCCAGTTTGCCAGACCAATCGATCGGCGCCAACAGGTTGCGCAGCAACCAGATCGCGAGTGATCATCAGCGCCCGATCCAGATCGGTTGATCGCGCGAGCGCCAGTTCAAAGGTCGGCTCACCGAGCAACTGCTGACTCAGCTCAGCAAACGTGCCGGCGGCAATGATCTGCCCGCCGCGAATAATCGCAATCCGATCGGCTAGCTCCTCTGCTTCGCTGAGATTATGGGTGGTCAGCAAGATACTGCGCTTTGCGCTGCGCAATTCACCGATTGCGTCGCGCACCGTGCGCGCGCTCTGCGGATCCATCGCCGTCGTCGGCTCATCGAGAAACAGCACCGGTGGATCGTGGATCATGGCGCGGATCAACGCCATTTTCTGGCGCATGCCCTTGGAAAAACTCTCAAGATGGCGATCGCGCACTTCCCACAGGCCAAACTGGCGCAAGAGCATTTCACTGCGCTGACGGCACTGCCTGGCCTCAAGACCGAGCAACGCGCCGAAGAAAGCCAGATACTCAAGCGCTGCCATCCGCCCGTACAAACCGGGATATTCGGTCAGCAGACCGACCATACCGCGCACGCGGGGGGCATCGCGCGCAACATCGTGTCCGCAAATACGCGCTTGCCCACTGCTCGGCGGCAAAATTGCCGCCAGCATACGCACCGTAGTCGTCTTGCCGGCGCCATTTGGCCCTAACAGCGCGACCAGTTCACCAGGCTGCACGATCAGATCGAGGTCACGAACTGCGACAAAATCACCGAATTGCTTGCTGAGATGAATGGCTTCAATCATATCCTGCCTACCTGAATAGCGGCATTGTCGGCGCTCATAGCACCCCTTGGTATTGTAGCCCGACTGTGTAACCATTGGCAGCCTGTGAACCGTACATTCCGCCAAACCGGATCGACCTTTACCTTCCTGCGCCAGCCCAATTCAGGTATACTGCAAGATAGATTTCCACAGAATGGCGGAGTATGATATGGATGAACCTCAACGCAGTAACGGCCCAGATATGGGCAACCATCTGACCTACTGGAGTATTGTCGGTATCACGGCGCTGCTCTGCTTTGCCTGGCTGCTGACCGGCAGTCTGGTGCTGACGCTTATCATCATCGTGCTCGGATTACTCCATCTGGCTCAGTTCTTTCCCGATGCCGAAGTCTTTGTTCGCTCAGATCCGATCCTGCTTGGCCTCCGCCGTTTCTCGCTCGTGCTGGTGTTGATCATCACCGTGATCGCAGTCACCATCCGGTTCATTCGGTTGTGAAATTTAGACATTTTGCACAAATCATGCAGCGTTTTAGTTGTTGAAATCATCCAAATCCTCTGCTATGATGCGAGCAGATAGCCATCATGAGCGACCGATGGCTCCCGTCAGTCTCAATGGAGAGCTGAACGGTAGTTGCAATGCGGCAGCGCGGAGGAAGCGATGGAAGTGCAAGGTATCCTGATCGGCTTGACTGGATGGGCGGCAACGGCAATCATGGCGCTTGGCACACAACGGCTCTCGTCAATCGAGCAACGGGCCGTGATCGTGTGTAGCTGGCTGGTGTGGATGATTCCTGGTTTCGGCACGTTCGTGCGCAGTGGGGCGATCACGATTGATACGGCAGCGCTGTTTATCGGCGTCTCTACCATTCTGCTGGCCGCGCTGCTGCTGATCGGCGCGCGCGGGCGTAAGCGGGCGCGCTGAGCGTGACACAATGATGCACAATCTGGATCGGCATCATGACAACGGTGAGCAGACACCAAAAGGGCACGGCATGACCGTGCCCTTTTGTGATGGCAATTTCTGGTGGAGCGCGGCGTGGTCGCGCCCCAGTCGCTCTACGCATCGTAATACATCATAAACTCATACGGGTGCGGACGCAGCGCAATCCCAACAGCCTCTTTGCGCTTGGTCTCGATATAGGTTTCGAGCAGGTCAGTCGTGAAAACGCCACCCTTCAACAGGAAATGATAATCCTGCTCAAGCGCGTTAAGCGCTTCGTTGAGCGAACCCGGCGTGCCGCGGATGTCCGCCTTCTCTTCCGGTGAGAGTTCATAGATGTCCACATCTAGCGGCGGCGGCGGCTCAATCTTGTTCTGAATACCATCGAGACCGGCCATCATCATGGCAGCGAAGGCCAGGTACGGGTTACACATCGCATCGGGAGCGCGGAATTCGATTCGGCGCGCCTTCGGCGACGAGCTGTACGTTGGAATTCGGATCGCCGCCGAGCGGTTGCGCATCGAGTAGACCAGGTTGATCGGCGCTTCAAAGCCGGGAACCAACCGTCGGTAGCTATTGGTCGTCGGCGCGCAGATTGCCAGCAACGCCGGAGCGTGCTTGAGAATGCCACCGATGTAGTATTGCGCCGTCTTCGAGAGCAGGGCGTATTGCGTTTCGTCGAAGAAGAGCGGTTCCCCATCCTTCCACAGGCTCTGGTGGGTGTGCATGCCCGATCCATTATCGCCAAAGATTGGCTTGGGCATGAAGGTCGCGCTGTAGCCGTGGGCCCGAGCCACATTGCGCACGATGTACTTGTATTTCTGCACCTTGTCGGCCATGTTTACCAGCGAGTCGAACCGCATGTCGATCTCGCACTGGCCGGCAGTCGCAACCTCGTGGTGATGGAGCTCGATCTCGATCCCGATCTCCATCATCTTCAAGATCATCTCTGAACGGATGTCTTGCAAGGTATCGGTCGGCGGCACCGGGAAATAGCCCTCTTTGTGGCGAATGCGATAGCCTTTGTTGCCGCCGGGCACCTCCGCGCCGGTGTTCCAGACCGCTTCAGGGCTGTCGATGTAGTAGAAGCCGTGATTGGCAGCCTGCCCGAACCGCACATCGCTGAAGAGGAAGAACTCGGCTTCCGGTCCGAAGTAGGCCGTATCGGCAATTCCGGTCGTCTTCAGGTATGCCTCAGCCTTCTTGGCAACCGTGCGCGGGTCGCGTGTATAGGGCTGGCGCGTGATCGGGTCGATAATGTCGCAGATCAACACCAGCGTTGGCACCTTGAGCGTCGGATCAACGAAAGCAGTTGACGGATCGGGCAACATTAACATGTCGCTCTCATTGATAGCCTGAAAGCCCTTGATCGACGAGCCGTCAAAGCCCAATCCTTCCCGAATCATGTCCTCGGTCAGTCGTGAAGCCGGCAATGAATAGTGCTGCCATCCACCGAAGAGATCGGTGAAGCGCGTATCAACAATTTGAATTCCTTTGGCTTTGATCAGGTCGATTACGTCTTTTGCATCCATAGCCATGAGATACTGCTCCTTGCATCTACTACGAAGAACGAACGCGGTCCTCCAGAACGAACGTGGTCCTGAAACAGGCAACGACGCCGCGGTATAATGATGACCAGCGGCGTCGTATGCTTCCTGTAAACCTCTCTGGCAGAGAGGCGTGTAATGCGCATGTGAATGTGACCATCCTGACAGATGCCAGAACCGGTTAACATCAATGCGACTTCGCATCAACAAACCGGATTTCCGGGCAGCCAGGCCACCTCAGTGTCGGCCACGATGCCTGCGCAGGCACTGTGCAACATCTGCACCTGAAATTAGTTTAACAATCGGCTGACCGGTTGGCTACGGTGAGAGGGTACAATCCTGACCAGCTTCAGATTGGATGCTTTATCTAAGCGAGGTCTCATCTGTGAGTCATTTTACAAAGCGCCGCGACGAGAGTACAATGGCAAGTCGATCCACGCCGCCACGTCGCGGCTGTTGTCGCAAGAAACCGTGTTGAAAGGAACAAAGCGCTGTGAGCAAGAAAATCCGCGTTGCGATTATTGGTGTTGGCAATTGCGCCTCTTCTCTGGTGCAAGGGGTTCACTACTACCGCAATGCCCGTGATGGCGATGACATCCCCGGACTGATGCACGTCAATCTGGGCGGTTATCACATCGGCGATATCGAGTTTTCGGCTGCGTTTGACATCGCCGATACCAAAGTCGATCGCGATCTGGCTGAGGCGATTTTCGCCGAACCCAATAACACTTATCGCTTTGCCGATGTGCCAAGGCTCGGTGTGCCGGTTTCGCGCGGGATGACTCACGACGGTATCGGCAAGTATCTCAGCACTGTCATTCGCAAATCGAAGCGCGATACCGACGACATTGTGCGCATTTTGCGTGAGACGCAGACCGATGTCGTCGTCAATTTCCTCCCTGTCGGCAGCGAGATGGCAACCAAGTGGTATGTCGAACAGGTGCTCGATGCCGGCTGCGCTTTCATCAACTGTATCCCCGTCTTTATTGCCAGCCAGGAATACTGGCGACGCCGGTTTGAAGAGAAGGGCTTGCCCATTATCGGCGATGATATTAAGAGCCAGGTTGGCGCGACCATCACCCACCGCGTTCTGACAACGCTCTTCAAAGAACGCGGCGTCCGCCTTGATCGTACCTATCAGTTAAATTTCGGTGGCAATACCGACTTCCTCAATATGCTTGAGCGCGAACGCCTCGAGAGCAAGAAGATTAGCAAGACCAATGCCGTCACGTCGCAGTTGGGTTATGAGCTGCCCGCCGAGAATGTTCACGTCGGGCCGAGCGACTATGTGCCGTGGCTCGGTGACCGCAAGTGGTGCTATATCCGTATGGAAGGCACGACTTTCGGCGATGTGCCGCTCAACCTTGAACTGAAACTAGAGGTGTGGGATTCGCCCAACTCGGCGGGTGTGGTGATCGATGCCATTCGCTGCGCCAAACTGGCCCTTGACCGCGGGATCGGCGGCGCATTGTACGGGCCAAGCAGCTATTTCATGAAGACGCCACCGCGCCAGTTTACCGATTACGAGGCGCGCGATCTTACCGAACGCTTCATTCGCGGCGAGATCGGAGCAAAGTGAGACAGCGACGCAAAGATGGGGCAATGTGAAGGAATTGGACGACATGAGCGATCCTCAGGACTTTACGCTGATGCGTTGCCTGACTTCACATCGGCGCCTCTTTGCGTCACCTTTCACTGAACAGGACTGGCATGAAACTGATCGTGCAGATTCCAGCCCTCAACGAGCGTGATACTATCGCCGAGGTCGTTCGCGCCGTGCCGCGCCATATCCCCGGCGTGGATCAGGTTGAGGTGTTGATTATTGATGACGGCTGCACTGACGATACTGTGACCGTGGCATTGGCGGCGGGCGCCGATCACGTGGTGCGCCATACCGCCAATAAAGGGTTAGCTACCGCCTATCAGACCGGCATCGATACGGCGCTGCGCCTGGGCGCCGATATTATTGTCAATACCGACGCCGATAATCAGTATCCCGGCAGCGAGATTCCCAACCTGATTGCGCCGATTCTGGCCGGCAAGGCCGATATTGTGATCGGCGACCGCCAGGTACACCAGATTGAACACTTCTCGCCGCTTAAAAAGGCGCTGCAACACGTCGGCAGCGCGGTCGTGCGCTGGGCCTCCGAAACCAACATCCCCGATACCGTCTCCGGGTTTCGCGCGCTCTCGCGTGAGGCAGCTCTGCGCACATTCGTCACATCAGATTTTTCCTACACGGTCGAGAATCTGATCCAGGCCGGCAAGCGCCGGTTAACGATTGTCGCAGTGCCGATTACGACCAATCCCGTTCAGCGCCCTTCGCGCCTCCATCGCGGGAACTGGAATTTTATCAAGCGGCAGGCAGCAATTATCGCCCGCACCTACACGACTTACGAGCCGCTAAAGGTCTTCAGCTACATTGCCCTCTTCTTCGCAATCCCCGGCTTCATTCTGCTCAGTTGGGCGGCCATCGTGTTTATCGGTCGTCGCCTGAGCCTGCTATCTGCGACGAATGATCAGTCGTTGCTGGTTGGCAGTGTGCTGGTGCTGATGTCGCTCATCATCTTTTTGATCGGGCTGCTGGCCGATCGCGTTGGCGGAGTGCGCCGCTTGCAGGAAGAGATTCTTTACCGAACCCGGGCCAATCTGGTCGAACAAGAGGCATGGCGCCGCAACGTTAGCGCTCGCCTCGACCGAATCGAACGCGCCTTAGGGGTACCTATCAGCGACGAGCAGGAACCTTGAAAGCCGGCAGGCTTTGTAACAATCGTGTGGCCGGTGAAAGGTGAAACCGTCCGGTTGCCAATTGGCAATCTATGGTGTCGTGGATCGGAACACAAGTCCGTATCCCGCACTATTCTGCGCTGTGGATCGCATACAAACTGCGGCAGAGGCACAAACCTGAAGTCGCGCCACATTATTTATAGCCGCCAGACGCAACCCTCACGTGTACGCAGGAGCGCCAGATGGCCCTGTCCTACACACCGTTGATAGATTGGGCACAGAATCGCGGATGCGCTCTCGCCACCTGCCGGAGGCATCGCAAAGGTATGCTACCATGAGCGCATTCCGGAATGTATGCGGAGAAGCCGTATGACGCATAATCTTCGTCAGCAGTGGGCAAACGGTAGCGTGGTCTACAATGCCTGGCTCACCATCCCCAGTCCCTGGAGCGCCGAACTCCTTGCGACCGCAGGTTTCCCCTCTCTCACCATCGACTTACAGCATGGGCTGATTGACGATCCGACTGCGCTTCACATCTTCCACGCGATCGATCAACAGCGGTGTCCGGTGCTGGTCAGGCTGGCCTGGAACGAACCGGCTGCGATCATGCGCGCCCTCGATCGCGGCGCTGCCGGCATTATCGCGCCGCTTATCAATAGCCCTGCCGACGCGCGCGCCCTGGTGGCTGCGTGTCGCTTCCCGCCGGAAGGGATGCGGAGCTATGGCCCGGTGCGGGTTAGCGTGGCCCATGGCGTGGCCGAACCGGCAGCAGTGGCCCGGTTGCCGATTCTGATGCCTATGATTGAAACGGCGAGCGCGCTGGCCCAGGTCGAAGAGATTGCCGCCGTTCCCGGCATCGATGGCCTCTACGTTGGGCCAGCCGATCTTAGTCTGAGCCTTGGGTTGCCGGTACCGGTCGATTTCGCAGCGCCATCCTTCCGCGCTGCGCTCACCCGCATCACGGCGGCCTGCCGACAGCACAACCTGGCTGCCGGTATCTATGCCCGGCCTGAACTGGTCGCAGATTTGGCCACGCTTGGCTTCAACTTCATCACAATTGTCAATGATAGCGATCTGATCCTGAACGGCGCAATTGCCGCCTTACGTGCCGCGCGGTGAGTCGAAATGGATGCTGAAGTCGCTGGCGACCGATACCGGTGATCGGCAATGCGTGTGGGTGGGATATTGCCATCGTCACAGTTATGGTTGCCGCGGTGATGCCACAGATTGCTGCGAATAGCCGATGACTGCCCCTTCAGCATCGGCTACCTCCTTCTCCATCACCAGACTCGGCCATCCCAACCGGGCGCGCCAGCCGGTCAGCCGCCAGATCTCGCGATAACCCAGGCGGCGATACAGTCGCTGCGCGCCGGTATTGCTCGCCAACACCTGTAGACGAGCGCGTGGCAGGCCGTACTGACGGATCGCTGCTTCCAGAGCCATCATCAAAGCGAAACCGGCGCCCTGACCTCGCGCCGCCGGATCGACGACGACACTGTGGATCAAGGCACTCTGCGGGTCAGCGTGGCGATAAACGCCAAACAAGGTACGGGCAACAACGGCAACCAGCTTCAACGTTGGCCCTATTCCGATCTCGCGCAACGCAGCCACCAGCGTGCCGCGCGGCGCGCGCTCAAAGACCGGCGCATCGGCAAATTGCACCATACCGGTACCGATGACGCGCTGTTGCGAATCGCACACTACATAGCGATGAGCCAGCGCCGCCGCTCCATTGGCGCGCAACGTATACGCGATCAAGCGCTCTTGCCCGGAGCGCGCGCCACTCAATGCGCCGGGTACCTCGGCGTGATACAGCTCAACGATCAGTCGGGCCAGGTCGGGTATATCAGACTCGGTTGCAGGTCGAATCGTGAATGCAGCCATGACACCATTCTCTTCGACGACAAGAAGGTATTCAGTGCGACTGGAGTCATTACCGGTTACATTACTCAGGCGCCCACGGCGGCGACTGTCGCTCAAGAAAAGCGCGCAAGCCGGCCTGCCCCTCTGCGCCTGCGCGAGCGGTAGCAATCGCCTCAATTGATAACCGGCGCACTTCGGCGAGTGACTCGGTGCGCACTGCGCGCAGCAACGCCTTGCTGGCCGCAATAGCCTGTGGGCCGCCGCGTAACATATCACTGACAACACGATCGACTGCCGTATCAAGCTGCGCTGCCGGCGCCACCTCATGCACCAGACCGATCGCCAGCGCCTGCGCCGCCTTCATCCGGCGCCCGGTGACAAACAAAGCTCGCGCATGACCAAAACCGATCCGGCCAACCACGAAGCGAGCGATAACCGCCGGTAACAAGCCCAACCGCACTTCTGTCAAGCCGAAGACAGCATCCTCAGCGGCAACGGCGTAGTCGGCGCAACATACGAGTCCCACGCCACCACCCAACGCCGCGCCATGCACGCGCGCCACCACCGCTTGCGGCAAGGTATCGAGCGCAGTAAACATGGCATCAAGCCGGGCAGCGTCGGCCAGATTCTCTTCGCGCGTGAAGGTCAAACTGGCGCGCATCCAGTTGAGATCGGCGCCGGCGCAAAACGATGGCCCTTCTCCCTGCAATACCAGCACACGCACCATCGGATCATCACGCACCTCCTGGCAGACCTCGGTGATGCCGGCGATCACCTCTGGGTTAAACGCATTGTGAACAGCAGGCCGGTGTAAGGTGAGAGTAGCAATGGGGCCGTTGCGCGTCAGGCTAAGCACGGATGACATATCATCCTCCGTCAGACAGATGCATGGGCGCAGACTATTCGAGCGGCAGTTCAACTGTTGCCAGCGTCTCGGCCAGAATATCGAGCGATGTGCGGCCACGGACACTGGCCGCAGGCCGCACCAGCAACCGATGACCGAGCACCGGCGCAGCCAGTTCCTTATAATCGTCGGGCAACACGTAATCGCGACCATCAAGCGCCGCGCGCGCCTGCCCGGCCCGAAATAGCGCCAGTGTCGCCCGCGGACTCATCGATAGCGCCAGGTCGGGGTGAGCGCGAAGCGCCTGAGCCAGCCGCACCAGATACTCACGCAACGATGCCGCAACCCGTACTGTGTAGATAGCTCGCTGTAACTCTGGCAATTGCCTGCCATCAACGACAGCCGTAAGTCGCTCAATCGGATGCTCGGCGGCCAGCACTTCCAGCATTTGCACCTCTTCAGCAGGCGAGGGATAACCGAGCCGCACTCGCGCCAGAAAGCGGTCAAGTTGCGCTTCAGGCAAGGGGAACGTCCCTTCAAACTCCACCGGATTCTGAGTTGCCAATACCAAAAACGGCTGTGGTAACCGGTACGTCTCGCCATCTACCGTTACCTGACCTTCACCCATCGCCTCAAGCAGCGCGCTCTGCGTGCGTGGCGTTGCCCGATTAATTTCATCAATCAACACCACATGGCTGAAGAGGGGGCCTGGCTGGAAGGCGAATTGACCGGTTTGGGGACGGTAGATGCTTACCCCGATCAGATCATTGGGCAACAGATCAGGCGTACACTGCACCCGCCGAAAACTCAGACCAAGCGAAACGGCCAGCGCGCGTGCCAGCATCGTCTTGCCCACGCCGGGCACATCTTCGATCAACACGTGCCCGCCACACAGTAAAGCAATTAACAACAGGTCAATTGCCGCAGTCTTACCGACAATCACCTGTTCGACGTTAGCCCGCACCAGTTCGGCAAACCTGGCTAACGCGCGCAAATCGGTTGCAGGAGATGGAGTCGTCACGTAAGCTCGCAATACCCCGCAGCAGACAAAACAAATAATCTTTTGGTTCAGCTACGGCAGAACTACAACGTTTACTTCAGTATTATAGCCGAGAACCTTCACGATCATGTCTGAGATCGACATCACGTAATCCCGACAATCCCACATTATCCCACACTATCCCACATTATCCCACACTATCCCACAGCGATGCCGGGCATTTTAGAACAAACGTTTTAATTTTGATAATTTCCCAAGATGATGGCAGCTCACGACAACGAAAGTATCGTAAAATAGGCGTGAATTGAGCGCGACCGAATCCGCATCTCTACCAGAAAAGGATACCAGATATGAGCGTTTCAAATGCGCCCACAGCGCTGCTCCTGCTCATTGGCGGTCGGCAAACCCCCAATATTTTAAGCGCGCAATTCCTGCGTCCGCAGATCATTGCGCCTATCGCCTCTCAGCAAGCGCTCCAACCGGGGAGGGAATGGGATAAGGTGAAGCCGATTCTCAAACAGCTTTCATCGCAGCTCCTTTCTCCGCAAGCAGTCAATGCCTTTGACCTGAACGACGTGCAGACTGCATGCACGACTATTATGCAGCAATATCACGACATGCACTGGATATGCAACATCACCTGCGCGACCACCATCATGAGCATCGGCGCCTACGAAGCTGGCAAGGCGTGTCAGGCCAGCATCTGGTACTTCAACACCAATGGGCGTCAAGTTGTAGTCTTGGCCGGACAGGCGCCGCAGGGAAACCCCTACAGGTTATCCGTGGCCGACTATCTCCAGATTTATGGACGGATAGTCAAACCATCGGAGCCGCCAGCTCAATCCTGGATCGATCTGGCCTGGATCCTGGCCGGTACCCCCGATGAAGTGTTGGATTTTCGCGAGTTGCTCCGCCAGGCAAAAACGAATACATCATATACCGCTCCACGCTGGCTACAGCAATTGCCATTGACACCATCAATAGCAGCGTGGTTGCCCAACATCCTGGCTGCCGGTCTGATCGATCAGGTTCAAGCGCACAGCAACGGCTATGACCTGCATCAGTGTCATCCTGATCTCTGGAAATTTTTCGACGGTCTCTGGCTCGAGATAGTGGCCTGGGATGCCGCGCGCCGGGCCGGATGTTTTGACGACTGTTGCTTCGGTGTCGAGATACCTGTCGCCGGGCAAAGCGCCAACAATCAGATCGATCTGGCGCTCACCTTTGCCGCCTCGATGTTGATTGGCGAATGCAAAACTGAAAAGGATCCCTTTAAAACAGCACACCTCGATCAGCTCAGTTCGATCGCCGATATGATCGGTGGATCATTTGTGGGAAAACTCTTCATCACCGCGCGTAGTCGGCAGCAGGTGAACCCTGACACCCTTCGCTCCTTCGAAGATCAGGCCAAAGCGCGCGAGATCGTGGTCGTAACCGGCGAACAACTGACCGAACTTCCTTCCATATTGGAACAAGAAGCCAGAAAACCAACCTACCCGCGCGTGTAACAGCATCGATCCATAATCTTCATACAGGTTGGAACCGTTGAATGACATCTAATGACTGTTTTCAACTATTTTCCTGACGGCATATTGCACGTAAATAAAGCTGTTTTGCTTTGCTGGTAGCGCGTTGTTATAATATCAGCATCGCAACTGCCGATCGATCGCTTGAGGCTTTTATGTTAAATAGACCAGACTATTGTCGGATTATTGCCGAATGTCTGTCCTACCCTGGCCAACCCTCAGACGAACTGCTTAACGTCGTGACTACCATTCTCAATGCCGGGTCTCAACCTTCTGCAGCGAGTCTCTGGGAACTCAACAACCAGATCGGCGCGCACCCACGACGCTTGGCGCTAGTCTACGGCGGAGCAACCAGGATCAAAAGTTACGTCTTCGAAGCGCCCAAACTACCGGAAATTCGCGGCGCAAGCGCATTACTCGACTGGATCGGCGAGCAGGAAGTGCATCGCATCTGGCATAGACATTTCCCATTAAGCAGCACTACCGGTAACCCACCTCATCCCTACGTGATTTATGCTAGCGGCGGGTCATTTCTCGCCTTTACCCCCTGCTGCTGCGCTGATGCGCTGGCTACTGAGGTGGAACGAGTCTATACTGAACATACTCTAACAGCCAACAGCGTTGCCGTAGCGGCATGTTTCGACCTGCTCGAACTGCGTTATGGGCGGCTCTTTCACCCTGATCGTCCCGGTCAGATCTACTGGATCGACGATTTTCTCACAGACTGTCAGGATGCAGACCTTTGGGAAGAGCTTAAACATTACTATTACCCACCTGCCGGACAGCCACCCGATCGGACTGATGAGACAGCGCTACGTCAACGATTTTTTAACCGCAAAACCTTCGGTGAATTGGTTACAATCCTGACTACGATGTATCATCGCCGTCGCGATGAACGTGCCAGCCACGGTGAAACACGCCATTTGCCCCATTACGAACTGATGCCGTGGGATGAGAAGTGCCGCAGTAGCGATGTTCGGCCGGCAGTTATTCGGGTCCAGATCGGCAACGACACCCGCCTCTTAAGCGAAGCCTCTGCGCGCAAGCTAGCTGTCGGCCGCCTGGTAAAGGGAGTAGCGGTGGGAAGCCTGGCAAATGATCTGAAGCCGTGGAATCTACCAGCCGACCTTAAAGATCAGTCGTGGGAGCAGCGCTGGCAGCAGTTTCTTACTCAACACCAGTCTGATTCGCCATATGCCCAGGATCAGAACCGGCATCACGCCATTGCAGCCGGCGACTTAAGTGACATTGGTGCTGCATCCGAGCCGAAACGCTACATCAGTGTGATCTATGCTGACGGAAACAATATTGGCCGGCTGATGGCAACGTTGACAACACCAGAGGTCTATCATCAGGTCTCGCGCGCATTGAGTGAGGTCGCTCAACAAGCAGTATTTACTGCCCTGGCCAATCATCTGAGACCTGTTCAGGTCGCCAGGCAATGGATTCACCCCTTCGAGATCTTGACGATTGGCGGCGACGACCTGTTTATTGTCGTACCGGCTCACAAAGCCTTCGATATTGCCATTGCTATTGCCCAACTCTTCGAGCAAGAATTGACCCAGCGCTTTAAGCAGATAGCTGCTTCAGCTAGCCTGAACCTGCTGGAGTCGCAGTCGATACCGCTGCGCTACAACGGAACAGATCCGGTTGCGGCTGCAGTTCGATCATTCCGGCCTGCTGCCGGTCTTTCGGCAGGGGTATTGATCGCCCAAGAGAACACACCCTTTTTCCTGGTGCGCGACCTGGTGGAAGAACTCTTAAAAAAGGCAAAAAAGCTGGCTACAACAAACGCCAGACAAGGCTTCTTTGGTGGCACGGTCGATTTTATGGTATTAAAATCGGTTCCGATGGTGAGCGACGATATAACCTCCTTCCGCGCTGAGGCATTGCGCGATACCGACGACAGCCCGCAACGTCTAACTGCCCGTCCCTACACCTGGGCCGAGTTTGCCGGATTGCTGGCAACTGTTCGCGAATTGAAGCGCGCGCAAGTACCTCGGTCACAGCTTTATCGGTTACGCAGCATTCTGGACCGCAATCGTGAAGGAGTCTTCGACAGTGCTCTGGAATATCTCTATACTCGCAGCCGGTTACACCGGCTAAGTGATGTGTTGATTAAACACGTTGATTATGCCTGGTGTTACCCATCACCCAACCAGCCTCAACGTATACACGTCCCGCCGTGGTCATCACGAACACCGCTGTCCCGTCAAGTGAAACCACGTTACGAGACAATCTGGGCCGACATGCTGGAAGCTTACGAGTTTGTTGCGGAATGAGGGTACCATGCAGCTTCGGATTGAGCTAACCGTCATCAGTCAGACTGCCATCAGTGTTGGCGCTGGCGGGAGTATTGCTACCATCGCTGATAAGAGTATCGTGCGCGATGGCTGGGGGCGACCGCTGATTCCGGGTTCCCAAGTGAAAGGGAAACTGCGCTGGGCCGCTGAACAACTGTTGCGCGGATTAGGGAAGGATATCCCTGCGCCGTTTGAAGGCGCGCAACGAGAAGAACATGATACGCCGGTGCGGCAATTGTTCGGCAGCCCGATGTCGCGATCGCCTCTCTTCTTCGCCCATCTACCCGGTATCATTGGCGATCTGTCTCAAGCAGAGTCAATCCGTGCCCAACCCACCCAGCATCTGAGTCAGATTCGACCCTCTGTAACAATTAATCGTCACCGACGCACAGCGGCAGAAAGCCTTCTATTGTTCCAGGAAACTGCTCTGGAGACGACCCGGTTTCACTCATCTCGCGCCATCACTGGCCAGATTAATGATCTGTCTCAGGCTGCGCTCCTCTGGATTGCTGCGCGTCTCAGCTCGCGTTGGGGCGGTGCCAAATCCCGCGGCCTGGGATGGGCAAAAGTGGAGACGAACGTATTCGTTGATGGCCAAGCGTGTACGGAAGACGAGCTTCGCACTGCTCTCCGGGCCCTGATCGCCGATGTGGGAGGCCGGCCTTGATAATCCAGTATGAGATTGAAGCTCTAGCGCCACTGGTGTTTCCCGAGCGTAAGCCTGGTACCCAGTTCAACCGTAGCCTGCCTTACGTACCGGGAAGTGTCATCTTCGGTGCCCTGGGACAAGTGCTGGCGAACCACCCAGATCTGCCCGCGATCCTGCGCGCGCTGCGCTGCCACAATGCCTACCCGGCTTTACCCGGCGACTCCTGGGTTCGTCCAATTCCTGCAACCGCAATCCAACCCAAGGGATCAACTGAGATGGTGCAAGATTCGTTGTACCGGCGGGTGTGTTGGGAACGTCAACAACCGCAGGCGCTTGTCTATGCGCCAACCGACGATGAAGGACGACCTTGGGAAACGGTTGGACAAAAGTTCTACACGCTCCGCGATCAACAACTCGTCTACCGTAGCGTTCAGCAACGCATGCACACCCGGGTTGCAATCAATCGTCAGCGCGGTGTTGCTCAAAACGAACGGCTTTACTCGCTCCTGGCAATTCGGGAAACAGTGCGTGGCTATAATAGCGACCAGCTCATGCCTACCCGCTTTGTTGGCAGCATGACGGTACCCGATGCGTACAATGCCACTATCCTTCAGGCTCTGCAACAGATCACGTACATCGGTGGTCGGCAAACCAGTGGCTTTGGCGCCGTTCAGATCACGCCACGAGAACAAGCTTTCGAACCGGTTTCTGCTATCCGCCAGCGCGTTATGGAAATGACGGAACGCTTCCAGCAGCAAGCCGGAAGGTATGAACGTCTTGGCGGTCGATCCTGGCAGATCACCGGTCATGTCTTCACCATCAATTTGCTGGCTGATACCATCCTGCTTGCAGATGGCTGGCTCCCGACCCAGGAACTCAGCGCCACCCATCTGAAAGCTCTTACCGGAATTGATGCTGAGCTGGTGCGTGCATTCACTGCTACCAAAACTGTCGGCGGCTGGCAGGCGCTCTGGCAACGGCCTAAGCCCACGAACGTGGCAGTTACAATGGGGAGTGTGTATGTATTTGCAACCCAACGTCATCTTACCGACCACGATTATAAGCAATTGGCTGCATTGCAACTTGTTGGCATCGGTGAGCGCCGGCAAGAAGGCTATGGTCAGATCCGGGTTTGCGATGAATTTCACCTGCGTTGAGGGGGACCTATGAGTGACGCCAGCGTCTTTGATCCAAAGATATTGCGACGTGATCTCTTGCTTGAAGCGGCAATCGAACGCCGCCTCGATCTATTGGTGAAACAGGCAAGCGAGACTGCCACTTTGCTGGAAGGAAAGGCGATGGAGAAGAATCAACTCCGCAATTTACAGAACGTAGCGATGACGTCACGCTCACCAGAGGTGATTATCAACTTCATTCGCTATCAGATTGCGCGTGAAGGTAGTAAATGGGGCGAAGGTCAAAATGATTTCGGGCACAAACTGATCTGCCAGATCCGCCAAACGATTAAATCATGGGCTCAAGACGTAGCTAATGAAGTGTTACAGGCGATGAACGACGTTCCTGACCGGGAACAATTGTTTCATCAGGCTTATGTGCGTCTGATACAGTTGTTCATTGGCTACTTGAACCGGGCCTTCTATTACGCTATAGAGGTCAGGGACGGTTTTCAGCATTTGAGGGAGCTAGTCAATGCCTGATGGAACGATCTACTCTTTTGCTGCGCTGCGCAATCGCCTGACTGTGCGCGGCGATCTGGTATCATTGACTGGTCTTCGCATTGGCGCTGGTCGTGAAACTAATATCATCGGTAACGATCTCCCGGTTATCCGTGATGCGTTGGGCAGGCCGTTTATCCCTGGCTCATCCCTAAAGGGATCATTTCGCGCCCAACTTGAAGGCCTCATTCGGAGTGTTACCGAGCACCAGGTGCGCGATTTCGATGCCATCGAGAAGCAGATGCGCAACGGTATCGCCGATTTACCTGAAGAAGACATCTGGCGTCACTCAACGATGATTGAGTTGACGTTTGGTGCGCCGTGGTTGGCCG
Source organism: uncultured Chloroflexus sp. (assembly GCF_937129525.1). GTDB lineage: Bacteria > Chloroflexota > Chloroflexia > Chloroflexales > Chloroflexaceae > Chloroflexus. The sequence goes on from NZ_CAKZNK010000127.1 coordinate 77,252, forward strand.
GGCGACTATTGTTCAAAGATGCGCTGGTTCGCTCTGATTTCTGGTTCAATCAATTTGAGGTACGCAATGGCGTTGCGCTGAATCGCGATACCGAGACCATTGAGCAGGGGTTGCTCTACGATTACGAGGTAGTGCCTGCAGGCACTCGCTTCGACTTCGAACTGGTGCTGGAAAATGGAGCAGACTGGCAGTTGGGAATGGTTATCCTTGGTTTGCAACCATGGCTGCGTGGCGAAATACAGATCGGAGGTTTTCGCAGTCGGGGACTTGGTTACGTGAAGCTCGAGCAAGTCTCGTATACATTCGCTGAATTGCGCCCGGGCGATGCCGACAGTATCTTTACCTTCTTAGACAGCGCTGTGCTTCCCCCTCCTGACTTAGAAACAATCACGCAGTGGAAGCAAGCCTTTCGTGACGAATTGCGGCGCCGCGCGCAGGAGGTACAGCACGATGCATAAAGCCACATTTCTGGAAGGCAGGATTCAGCTCAACATTCAGCCTGCTGGCCCTATCCTGATCAAAGCTGGCGAGACTGGCGGCGCAGATCCGACACTCCCCGATATGGAGTTTGTCCGCAGCTTGGGCCGCGTCTATATCCCCGGTTCGTCATTGAAGGGTGTCATCCGCGCTCAGTGTGAACGAATCTGCCGCTCACTTGATGGCCCTTCTCGCTACGACATCGCTCGTCAACGACGTCTGTCTAACGATTTCATTCCGCCACTGGCCGACAACCCTTTGCTTGATCGTAGCTGTTATCAGGAATATCAGCGAGATGGCGATGACATGCGCTTCTCCTGCGGAATCTATTTCGAAGAATTGCGCAACGAAGAGAGGGATCTGGCCCAAAACACAGCTGTCATTTACCGTCGATCAAGCCTGGTTAGTCAGATCTTCGGTCACACCAGCCTCGCCAGTCGCGTTCGTTTCGCGGACGCTTATCCAGTTGGTGAGATCACAATTGAAGAGCGTAATGGAGTAGCCATCGACCGCATCTATGGCTCAGTCGCTCATGGGCCTTTTAACTACGAAACCGTCGTCGCCGGCTCATTCCAGACCCAGATCACCTTCAAGAATCTGACCCTGGCTCAACTGGCGTTGCTTGGACTGGCACTCCGCGATCTGGCTGAGGGTCGCATCGGGATCGGCTTCGGCAAATCACGGGGACTCGGACGGGTAAACATCAGGTTTGACGGCCTCCGCATCTATTACCCGACCTGTGAAGTAACCAACAATACCCTGCATCTGCTCAACGGCACAACGGTAGCGCCGGCGAACAGGCTGGTTGGGCTGGGTGCTCTTTGCCTCGATCAGCGCTTTCAAGCATACGGTTTGCCTCCGGCAGAGGTTGATCAGGTCGATCTACCTGCTGGCTTAGCCTACCAGCCGGATCAGTTTCTTGGCGTGCTCTTGCAGGCGAACGGTCACGATCAGGTCATCGCGGTTTGGCAAGCATGTATGCCGGCGTGGCGATGGGAGATTGGGCTATGAAGGGATATATCTATCGGATCACACCAGCAACGGCTGCTCAGGTGCGCGATCTGATTACCCGCTATGTTTCTCTTCCTTGCTGGCATTTCAGCGGATCCCATATGTGGGATTTGAGTCCAAGCAGTTCACAGCACCTTCGCCCGCTGGTTAAATCGACGAACATCACGGATATCACGCTCAGCGGCGATTTTGGTCATGCCTTTTCGCCCCAGGCTGAGGTGCGCTGGAAGCGGCTAGGAGATGACGAATACGATGTGCTCATTTTGAGTGAACAAGCACGTACTGTTAATGGTGCGCAAACGCTGGTCGATGGATGGGAAGTTCGTCAGCATACTCCGCGCAGGCTGCTCCAGAGCGGTAATCGCCCGTCTATAGAATACCTGACCTACCACGCTCCTAACGGCGCAGCCCAGTTTATTCGCTATGTGCAGGGATAACTTATGGAAGATCGCAGCAATCAGCATCAAAACCCCATATCAAAACCATACGCTTTTGTACCGCTGACCGAAACCAGTTGTGATACCAGGGTAGCCGGTCACCATCGTTACCAGCGTGATACGCTCAGTGGCACACTTACCGCTACCATCGTTGCCCTTTCTCCGGTTCACGTTGCCTCGGGATTGATCGAACATAAGCCGGGCAAAGCTCAGTATCCCCTTTTTAAAGCTCACTTCCGCACCAACGGCATCCTGGCTATTCCGGGCACTTCGCTGAAAGGATGTATTCGTAGTATCGTTGAGGCGATTACCAATTCAGGTGTGTTGCTGACGAAAGCATCCATAGATAAGAAGTATAAACCTTGCCAATCGCAGCAAAGCGGGCAAATTAAATTAGACTCTGCGCAACACATCTTTGGCGCGCTCGGTTATCAGGGGTTGGTGAATTTTGCTGACGCTCCGCTTATAAATGGAAATGCTGAGATCGTGACATCCCTCCCACTCTTTGCGCCTCGTCCCGCTGCCAGACATATCTACTTTGATAATAATAAGCCGCGTGGACGAAAGTTTTATCTGCACGGTCAACTGGCTAAAGGGAATCTGCCGCTCGAAGCTTGCTCCATCAACAGTCAGTTCCAGTTACGTATGGACTTCATTAACCTAACCGGGGCTCAGCTAGGTGTCATTTTAGTAGCAATGGGGTTAGGCAAACTGTCCTTTTGTCCGAAACTCGGCGGTGGGAAGCCGGTTTGTCTGGGAACGATCAAGATCAGAGAGCCGGTAATCAACTACGACAACCCTTACGCTCGTTATACTGGTAATCACCAGCCTGCATCCGGCCCCGATCATGCTGAGCTGATACGCGAGGCGCAAGGTCTGATCATTGAACATCAAGTACAAAAACTGGCTAACATCTTGCGCTGTCCGAACACAGACCGGAATTGTCCTGACCGAAGTTACTGATAAGAAGGGTTTTCATCCTGGCAGAACAGTTATGATCGATTTTAACATTGCCGACCAGCTCGCCAAAGACCTTGCCACCGCCGAAGTTGACCCCAACGAAGCGCAGAAGGCGCTGGCCTACCTGCGTAGCAAGCGCGATCTGAAAGCGCTGTTTGCCTACCTTGACGCAATTGTCAAGAATGGTAAAGTAGTAATCCGTTCTCAACAGACCAGGAGATACTACGAAAAGCTGAAAGAAGCCTGTCGCGACTACCTGCAGGGAATGAATTATAGTGATGCAGCGCAAACGCTGGGCTGGGCACTGCGCCTGTTGCGATATTATCGTAAAGTTAAGGTTCATGAAACACCTGAAAGTGCTGTCGAACAAACGGAAGTATCATCCACTTCTCCTGTAACCGAGCCAGAACAAACGAACGCGCAGCAAGTTTCTTCATCGGAATCGTTGTCTAATCCTACGTCGGCTGAGAATAGTCAAACAACGCTGAAAACACCGAAGCAAGTGGGAGATGTTTTCACCGGTAAGGTGTTAGAAGCCGATGATGAGTTTTTCCGTATCGAAGTGCCCGGCTATCCAGAGATGTTCGCCCTGCTGAAACGGGAAGCTGGTGTACCTGCATATCGTCCGGCTAAGGACGCCGCTAGAGTGGAAGTTGTGCGAGTTGAACAGGTTAAAAGGAAGATTGTACTGTATGTAAAGCGAGCGCCGAGAGCGAAGAACTGAAAGCGTGATTGCAGCTGACTGATCTTATGTTCAATCAATACGCGTAAGAATTGTTACTAATGAGCAATATGTCCTCGTCTCCAACCGGTCGCTACGAATTTATCGTGCGAACGATCGTGTGTGGCGGGTACAGGACTTCATCCTCCATTTCTCACCTTCACGATGACGAGAGAAGCAGTTGAAGCAGAGCTACAACGCTCACCGGCAACGACGCGAGAGAAAGCCTTTCAGACTATTGTGAAGAAACGAACGATTCACGGTGGCATTCTGGCTGAAGGCGCGCGTTTTATTAAACAGGGTGAGAACGGCAGGGAAATTGGTTCACGCTGGTATGCCAAAACGCTGGCGCAAAGAATTATCAACCTTCAGCAGGTTGCTGACCGGATTGATTTTCGTTGTGATAATGGCTTGAGAGTCATGCAAGAATTTGCCGATCATGATGATGTGATCTATTTTATCGACCCTCCCTATACTGCCGGCGGCAAGCGAGCCGGGAAACGACTGTATAAACATCACCAGCTCGATCACGAATATCTGTTTACTATCTGCGCGTCAATTGCCGGCAATTTTCTCATGACTTACGATGATTCGGAAGAAGTAAAGACATTAGCGCATAAACATGGTCTGCAAATGCGCCTGGTTTTAATGAAAAATACTCATCAGGCAACAATGAAATAGCTTGTGATTGGTCGCGATCTGGCCTGGCTCGATGAACTGCCGGCTACCTGTGATTCCATCGCCGGGCACGACTAGCCCGGCGATGAGATACCTGTGCCGATGATTGCGCAGCCCGCGACCAGATATCTACTTGCGCTGCGTATATCTCTTATCTTTTCTTTGTCGAGTGGGTGGAGATGCTTCAAATCGGTCGCCTGGTCGTTGCCATCAGCGCGGTTTTCACGCTATCAGTATACCAATGAGCGGCGCCGGGTTGATCGCGCCTATGATGCAACCCTCCCGGCAGCCTGATGCGATACCGCCCTCTGACCGCTCACGCCCCCGGCACCCCTACCGTCAGCCGCGCCATTAACCCTTCATTGAGCGAACCGGTCACTGTCGCCATCTGCGTTTCCCAGCCATCGCGGAAGATGCCGTCACGTTCGAGTGAAAGCTGTCCAAGGTTCCGCAGGCTGTTGCCGTAGCGCGAATCGGCGTACACTTGCCGGCAGATGTCTGCGGGAAGCGCCAACTGCGACGTATGCGCGACGTTGCGCGCGCTGGTCGCCTGTTCCAGCGAAGGGTAGATTTCAAAGTGCATGTGCGGCCAGCGTCCGGCATAACAACCGGGAAAAATCGTCTGAAAGACAACCAGGCCCTGTTCGTCAGCCGCCTGCACTCCGCGCAGATAATCTTCACCCTCAACACCTGAACTGTACATCGAGTAGCGACCCGGCGCGTCGCAGTGCCAGAGATAGATTGCATAGCCGGGCAAGGGCGCGCAATCGCCGCCAGCCCGAACCAGTTTCAATTCCAGCCGCAGCGGGATACCATCCGCTATGTTGCCCGTACCAAGGCTGGTGCGAATATCAGAGCGCACAACACCCGAACGGGTCAGGACGTTGAGCGCTGTACCCTGCGAACCATTACCGGGGAATGGGCCGGCTGTTTCCGGAGGAATGGCCTCAACGCATTCGGCAACGGCAACGCTAGTCGGCGCCACTGTCGGCACAGTTGTGGCAGTGGCCGGAGCCGCCATAGTTGGCGCAGTTGTGGCGGTGATCGCTGTGGTCGGCGAAGCGGTTGATCTGGCCGCAGGAGTGCTTGTCGTCGGCGTCGGAATGGCTTCTGCCATCGGCGTACAGCCGGCCAGAAAGGTGGTAATCCCAATCAATCCCAGTCGCAGCAAGCGGCGGCGTGTGAGCAGCGGTTGCTGCATCATTGTCAGATCGGCCTGGAGGCCGAGGTCAAACAGATCACGCTCTTCTGATGACATGATGATCCCTCGCAATCTCATCTTTATCAGAGACTACGCCGCAGTGGCTTCCCTGGACTGCGGCGTAACCGTTGTCATGTGCATTGATAACACACGCTTATGAAGAAAAGAATGAGAGGTTACGAAGAGATCATGAATGCCTCGATGATTGCACCCTACCCTGGCGGATGCTGATCGGAAGGGTGATCTGTATCGGGCGAATCGTCATCTAAAACGGCAAGCGTCTGCATTGGGGGTAGAAATTGGATCACTAACTGCAACCGTCCGGGCGGCGTGCCGATCACCCGCTGAAAGATGGCGCTGGCCTCCGCAGCGAAAGTGCGGCACTGCGCTCGCGTTGGCGGCTGCTCACCACTGTAGAAAACTTCGAGCATGGGCATCGCTGAGCTTCCTTTCCTAGACAAAGCGCAAACTTATCGGTGGCTGGTCGTGCATCTCGAGGACAAAGAGATCGCCACGCTGGGCCGGAATGGTTGCCGCCAGAGCGCCTGAAATTACGATGTCACCGGCCTGAAGCGGAATGCCAAAGCTCCGTAGTTTATTCGCCAGCCACGCCACGGCCAGGGCCGGATGACCAAGCGCGGCAGCGCCGGTTCCAGCCACGGCAGGTCTCCCATTGTGGCTCATCACCATCCCGATAGTGCGCAGATCGCGCGAACGCAATGCTTTACTCCATGGCCCAATTGTCAGTCCACCGTATGAGGTTTTTTGCGATACCAGCGCCGCGCATTCTCTTGATACGGAGCATAAAACTCGGCGTTCGCGCCCAGGGTACCGGTGAAT
>NZ_CAKZNK010000128.1 GCF_937129525.1 uncultured Chloroflexus sp.
GGCGTTTCATCAGTTGAATGATCATCAACGATGATAATTTCTTTATCGAGGTTAACTGTCTCGACTTGAGCAAGGATATCAGGCAGGGTTTTCGCCTCGTTGTAACAAGGTATGATCACTGAAAGTAATGGACGATTCACGGTTGTTTTCTGTTTGCATGCTCAGAATGGGGCTTTTTGCCTGGGATCTATGTGTGATCAATGATTGGAATAGATGGCTATCCAGGTGAGATATAAAGTATTATCTCCACTTCATACTATTCAGGTATGTGATCAATCACCAGTTGGTTTTGGTTGGGTGGCTGCGCTGCGACGAGATATCGTTATTGCTTCGAGTAGCACAATGATGGCTGCGGCAGATACCACTCCAGCCAGAGCTGCAAGAGCGACCTGAGTTATCACCTGACGACTAATAACTGCCTGAGGGAGACTAACAGTGCCGAGATAACGCACCGAAACCTGAGGAGCAGCGTCTGAGAGTCTCAACTCTTCCACTCGCCGCATTAAAACATTCACCAGATCGAAGGCTACATCGCGGTTTCGGACCAGGTCACGCTGACGACCATTTAATTGTTCGAGTCGTGCCTGTGCATCGGCTAGTCGCTGATACAGTTGTTTTGTTGCCTCAGGGCTTAACTCTTCAAGTGGTAACTCGCTCAATCGTGCCGCTTCGCTGCGCACTGCGCTTTGCTCGGCTTCAAGCGCGTCAATCAGGCGGTCAAGGTCTGCTACTGTTACGCTAACACTGTTGGCAAGCGAACTGTCAAGTTGCAAGATTGGGCGGTTACTGTCTTGATCGCTTAAATTACGAATGCGCAAGAGCAATGCCGCTAAGGCGTCAGCAATGTTAACTTCGTCTTCCGGTTGGTTGTCTAGCCGTTCACGCAACAGGCGAGCGTCGCGCAGAATTTGTTCCAGGTCATTGCTGCGCAGCAGATAATCTCTGAACAGATCTGTTCCTGCGGTTCGAGAACTGTTAATCAGGTCGTTCAAGCGCCGAACATCTTGATCTGCTTCGGTAATCTGGCCCTGAGCAATAAAAGATTCTAATGCTGCTTGTGCTGCATAGTAACGCTGGAGGGCATTAGTCAGTTGCTGCTGCACCATCTCAAACGAAGTGGTATCACGGGTATATGTTTCGTTAACCATTCGGGCATATTCTTGTGCCCATACGGTTACTAATTGTTGAGCTTCATCGTTCGTTTCAGCCCTGGCAGTGATCCGCAGCAGATCACCATCGGTTGTGAAGGTGAGTTTGCTGAGCAGTTCATTTGCGCGATACTCTCTGCCCAGCGCCTCTGCTACTCGTTGCTCGAGTGTTACATCGCGGGCTAAGGCCAACAGGGCTTCGCGCTGGTTAGTTGTAGTGGTGAAGAGCAAGGAGTCTCTGCTGGTAAAGCGGGAGTCTAATGTGATCTGGGTATTTGCCGGTATGATTAACAGTGATGCGCTGGCAAAAACAGTGGGTGTGCGAGGTACCGCTGACACACCTGCGATGAGCGCTGACCCTATCGCGACGCCGACGATAATCCACCAACGGCGTAGAAGAGCGAGAAGATACGGTTTCAGGTCGATCTCTTCTTCTTTTGCCACGTTCATCAATTTGTCCTTTAGCCTTCTCGTTGACAGCGCAGATTGTAGCAGATTATCGTTCTATCCGTCAATATGTTCCGCGCGACATCGTTTCGGTCATGGTTGTTGGGTTTTTCTTGTTGGTCTGAAGCCGGTGTTTCGCTAATACAGTTGGTATCGTGCTTACGCACTATAAAGATATCGGGAATTCGTTTCGCGATCGCTGAAACCTATGCACCGGAATCGAACCGTTTCGCTTTGAAATACATCTTGACGGATACCATGCTTTCGGCTAGGATCGAACCAACCTGATAACGCATTGCGATGTTCGCAGCGAACGTTACCCACTCATTTGAGGCATACATGGGTGTATCTCTTAATCCAACGATTTTTCGCGCCTACGACATTCGTGGCATCGTCGAAGTTGATCTTGATGAGGGTATCTACGAGCGATTAGGGCGCGCCGTCGGTACGCTGTTCCGCGCCGAGGGGCGTCAGCGAATTGTGGTTGCGCGCGATGCGCGGTTGAGTTCACCTCGTTTCCAGGCAGCCCTGATAGAAGGCTTGCGCGCTACCGGTATGCATGTGTTCGATATCGGTATGGTGGCAACGCCAGTGATGTATTTTGCCGTCGAGGCACTCAATGCTGATGCTGGCGCTATTGTGTCGGCCAGTCATAATCCGCCTGAATTTAACGGGCTTAAACTGCGCCGCTCCGAACCGCAGTTTGGTTCTGAGCCGTTACCGTCAGAGGCTATTCAGGAGGTGGGAAGGCTGGCGGCCAGCGGTCAGTTTGTTCAGGGTCAGGGTAGCTGTGAAACCGTCGATATTGGGCCGGCTTACATCGAGTCGGCCCGGCGCTGGCTGGATTTCGGCAACCGACGCCCCCGTGTCGTGCTCGATGGGGGCAATGGTGTGGCCGGGCCACTGGCAGTGGCAATGTACGAAGCGCTGGGTATTGAAGTGATCCCACTCTTTATCGAGCCGGATGGTACCTTTCCCAATCATCATCCCGATCCTCTCAAAGTGGAGAATCTGCGTGATCTGCAGGCAGCAGTGCGAGAACATCGCGCTGATCTCGGCATCGGTCTCGATGGCGATGGTGATCGTCTTGGCGTTGTGGATGAAACTGGTGAAGTGGTCTTTGCCGACCGTTATCTGATCGCGCTGGCCAAGACTTTTCTGGCCCGGCGCAAAGGCCCGGTTGTGTTCGATGTCAAGTGTAGCGCTGTCTTGCCCCAGGCTATTCGTGATCTGGGTGGCGAGCCGGTGATGTGGAAAACCGGTTACACCAGCTTGTCGGCTAAGATGCGCGAAGTTGATGCCGTGCTGGGCGGCGAATTGAGCGGCCATACGATTTTTCCTTTTCCTGGCCGCTATTTCGATGACGGCGCTTTCGCTGGTGCTGTCCTGTTGCATGCCTTGGGTGAATTAGGACAAACGCTGCGCGAAGCGCTCGCTCCATATCCGATGCTGCCCTCAATCGATGAAGGGCGCATCCCCTTCCCTGAAGATCGTAAGTTTGCGCTGATCGCATACCTTCGCGATCAATTTACCGGCAAGTATCCATTGATCGACATTGATGGAGTGCGGGTTGATTTTGGCGATGGTTGGGGATTGGTGCGGGCTTCAAATACCGAGCCGGCCATTACCACTCGCTTTGAGGCCCAGACATGGGATCGCGTCTACGCCATTCGCGACGAGATGCTGAGCGTCGTTGAGGAGTTTCGCACAAAGGTATGAGCGTGTATCGACGCCCTTTGCTACAGGCGTGGGAGGCAGCTTACACGGCTGAACTTACTCTTGACCAGCTCCGCCGCCGGACAGCGACTGTTGGCGCTGCGTTAGCCGCTCAGCAAATTCGTTGTCTGATCGCTTTCGATACTCGCTTTTTAGCTAATCTCTTCGCTCAGACACTGGCTCAGGATTTGACAGCGCAAGGGGTGTCGGTCTTGCTAGCTGATGCGCCGGCGCCGTTGCCTGCCATTCATCACGCGCTTGATCGCAAGCAGGCCGGTTGTGCGCTGTATGTCTCGGCGCGCAATCAACCATACTACATCGGCGGATTGATCCTCATTGGCGATGAGAAGAGTGGGTTGAGTCTCGATCCCTCGCCTGATCCCCTACCACCAGTGATCTTTCCGCCAACTACGTTGCCCGAGTCAACGGTTGATCTGCGTACTCCCTATCTTGAAGCGCTGCGCAATGTACTCGATCTCGAAACGATCCGTCGTTTGCCGATGACCTTCTTCGTTGACGTGATGGCCGGCACGACTGCCGGTATGGTGTCGGCGTTGCTCGGCGAAGGTGGCCAAACTCGGGCAATCGAAATCAATCGCGATCCCGATCCGCTCTTTGCGCGTGGCGCGCCACAACCGTTCGCTGCCAGTCTCAACCGGTTGCGCAAGCTGGTGCGCGAAAGTGACTCTCATCTCGGCCTGGCTATTTCCGGCGATGGCACTGCGCTGGCCGTGGTTGATCCTGCCGGCGAGGTGCTCGATCCGTTCGAGACCGGCTTGTTATTGGCTGGCTATCTCGCTGCCCATCACCGACAGCGTGGATTGGTGATTGTGCCCTCGCCGGCTGCGCACAGTCCACTGCAAGTGCTGCCAAAATATCTGACGGCCTGGCAAGAGGCAACCGGTCACCGCCTGGAGATCTTGCAAAATGGCTTGTACAGTGAACGGCAGCCGGTGGTTGCGATGACGGCTACCGGCGAGGTGTTGCTCAGTCGTTGGAGTGCCTGTCCAGATGGGTTGCTGGCCGGCCTGCTGATGTGTGAAGCAGTAGCGCGTAGCAATGGTGGTCTCCGTGCCCTCTGCGCAGCGCTGCGGTCTCAGTTTGGTGTCTCGTGACAGAGCCGCAATTATGTGCAATCGTTCAGCGTTCGCCTGGATCACGGCACTAGCTTGCAGCGAGTAGATACCGCATGAAACACATTCTCAACCGCCTGAGCGCTCTCCGTCACTTGATCCCTTCGCTCTCGCTGACCTTCGTCGGTGTGGTATTGCTGTCGCTCGGTGTAGCCTATCTGTTCATTCACGCCTATCGCACAATCGAAGGTTTACCCGAGGTGGTCTGGTGGCTTACCTTGCAATTTCTGCCGCGCTTGTGGCGCGGTGTTCTACTGATGACAGTCGGTTTGCTTGTGCTGGCTGGCGGTATCTGGCAACTCAGTGGTGTAGTCGTTATTCCACGGCCCAGTCAATTGCTCGCCGATCAAGAACTGGTGCTTGGCTATGATCAGGCGCAACGTCCGCGTCGCATTGTTGTCATCTCAGGTGGGGCCGGTATGCTGGTGTTGTCGGCTTTGAGCGATCAGGTAGATCGGATGACCTGTATTGTGCCGATCACTGATCCGGTTGAATATTACTATCGCGCATCCGGTTTGCTCAATCAGCCCAACGTCTATTATGCCGCTCCGACACCAATGCCGCTTGAAGTGATAGCTGAGCTTGATGACGGCACACTGATCGATGTCCGGCATATCCACTTGCAGACTGAACTGGCTCCACGGCGCGTGCAACGACTCCACTTGAATCAGACCGATCTGCCGCCACTGACCAGAGTCGCAGTTGAAGCCCTGCGTGACGCTGATGCGATCGTGCTGGGTCCGGGAAGTCTGTTTGAGAGTATCTTGCCCAACTTCCTGCTGACCGAGTTTGCTGAGGCGGTGCAGCATAGCACTGCGAAGAAGATCTTTATCTGTAATCTCATGACCGAACCCGGTCGCACGACCGGCTTTCGTGTCGCCGACCACATTCGCGCTATTAAAGACTATGCCGGTATTACACCCGATTATGTGTTGGTCAATGCTCAGCGGATTGATCCAGAAACGACTCGCATCTATGCTGCTGCCAATCAGACGCCAGTGTATCTTGATCCAGGCGACTACGAAGAGCTGACGACGCTGCCCGGCGATACCCATGGCCGAAGAGGAGTGATCATTGAAGGTAGCATGGTGATTGAAGCCGATCTGGCTGCTGCGGTGATTCAGTATACGACCTCTCTCGACAATCCTCAGCAGAGTCGGGCAGTGCGCGTGTTGCGCCACGATGGGCAGAAACTGGCTGCTGCCCTCCTTGAGTTGCTGCGCCGGGTTTGAGGTCACCTTTCTGGCGTCGAGACGGGCTACGCAGAATGCTACGCCACTATCGAGCGCGCGCCACCGCCACAGTGTTGGGTTGGCTGCGGTCTTCGCCGTTTCTTCCGTACACGCTCATCATTTTGCGCTTGTGATTCTGTGCAGGGACAATACAGGTCACAGTCGGCTTGTTGGTTACAGTTGTGAGTGGTGCGAGATTGCGATACCTCGTGATCGTTGCGCTGACTGCGACTTGATGTAGCGCCTCTTTCCGTCCTTGTATTCCTTGCTCAAGCGTTGTTCACCGCTGTATAAGCGGAATATGTATCGGCGCTACCGTTGCTTGTACCGGCACACTGCTCGCTGTTGGCGCAGTTGCAGGTGTTGGTGTGGCGGTGGCGGTGGCAACAGGGCTGGTGGGAACGGTTGGCGTGGCGGTGTCAGTGGCCGCAGGGCTGGCGGGAACGGTTGGCGTGGCGGTGTCAGTGGCCGCAGGGCTGGCGGGAACGGTTGCGCTGGTAGTTATCGCGCTCAGACTGGTTGTGGTTGGAGAAGGGGCAATAACTGTTGGAATATAGATGGTGCTGGTAGGTGTTGGCGAGGGATCGGGTTCGCGAGGAAGATCGGCACAGAGCACATTCGCCCACAATTCGGCCATTGCGCTGAAACCAGCAGCATTGGGGTGAATATTGTCGGCATTGCCGTTGCTGGGATTGATTGTAATGATCTGGCTTTGATTGATAGCAAAATGGCTGTAAAAGTCGGGGCCTTGTCGGATCGGTGCGTTGTCATCAAGCTCATCGATCAGCTCGACGATACTCTCGTTAAATGCCAGGGTCGTCGCGCGACGTGTCGCTGCCTGGGTTGCCGTGCCATCGTTGCGCCACGGTAAACGGGCTACCCACAGCGCAAGATCGGGTCGATCCTGGCGTAGAGCGGTAATGACTGCACGCAAATCCTCTTTGTATACGCTGGCCGGCATCAAGTTGTTGTAAGGATTGGTTGTTGACACTGCTGTAGCGTCATTTGTGCCAACTTGCAGCAGCACATGCCCGGCGCCAAGATCGGTAATGTGCTGGCGATAGATTGCCGCCTTCCCCAGCACATTTAAATAGCCGCTAGTGCCGGTCCGGTCTGAACCGGTAGTGTTGCCATACAGATCGCGCGCTGTGCGAATGCCACTGAAACCATCATTGAGGATAAAGACTGGACTGTTCAGACACGTTGTCAAACGGTCATTTAACTCAATTTGATAACCGGCATAGTAGATATTTTGATAGCCAGCGCTATCGGCCTGCGTATTATCCGATTGCGGATAATTGCGGCCATCGGTGCTGCGTGGGTAACCGCTGTCAGGCGCCGGTGGCATAGTAAATGGATAGCCGTCGCTGGCACCACTAAGTGACGATCCCGGCGGCAAACGGTAAAAAGCCCACTTCCCGGCGGTAATCGAGTCGCCAATGCTGACAAATATCCGTCCGTACCCAACCGGATCGATGGTGCGGCTGAGCGTTCCCGGAGTGCCATCGACCAGAATCGTAGCTGTCACGCTATACTCGGCCCGTCTGGGTAGAGTGATCGTGACGCGGAAGCCATTGGTGTCGTCGGTGTCATCAATAGTCTGAGCAAAACCGGGACCGCTCACGCTAAAGCGAATTCCGTTGAAGCCTTCTGGTGGATCGGTAATGGTCGCCTGCAAGCGTAGGGTTGGTTCAGTCTGAATGTAGGGGATCTGAAAGACATCTTTTGTGGTCAACGGGCCTGGCGCGGGTGTTGAGCCTGCCGGCAGGTCGGCGTCAACAATCAGCATACCCGTGACAGGATCAAGCGGGCGCGGCGTATCATTAGCATCAAGGATGGATAACGTCAATACCGGTTCGGTTTGAGCCGGCTGAATGGTAAACGCGCGCGTCTCGGCTGGGCCAGGTGGAAGCAGATGCATGTACTGGATCAGTAACTCACCGCTTGTATCATCGTATTCAGCCAGATAATCGCTCCCCTCCGCCAGCGTTACTCCAGCGCGCCGAACTGTTGGCATGCCACCAGTCCAATTGCTGATCCGCAGGCGCGGGTAGCGAACAATGCCGTCTGGTGGGATGACAGTAACGCCGGTCGCCGTCAGTCCTGCTTCACTTGCCGTAGCGATACCGGCGAGCGCCGGTTGGGATTTCGTCGTCGATAATTCATCCACCGTCCATGCATCAAGGTAGAGCAGCCATTGTTGCATAGCTGGCGTGATGATCACCGGCTGCAACGCTGCGCCAGCGCCAGGGTCAGGCGCGAGATGGGGGCCGGTCAGCGTTGTCGGTGCGCCGGCAAGGTTGATGGCGATATGACCACCGGCCCAGACTTCGTAGGTAATTGAAACATCGTTGACGGTGTAGCGAACCAGGGCGCGTAGCGGCGAAGTATGCATTAATTCTGGCGACGCCAAGAGAGGGTTGCCGGCGATGTTGCGGGCAACAACCAGCGATGCCGATTCTGCCACCAGATTTCTGCTGCCTTTGGGATCACGGCGCAAGTCGCGCCACTCGCTCAGCCCATTAGACGTAAAGACTAGCGCGAATCGACCGGGCATGGTTATCTCTATCCGATCGTTCGTGATCATTCGCGCTCGCAAGCCGCTGGCTGGCGATTGGGCTGTTGCGAGTGGATGATTGTTGCGCAAGCCAATGGCTGTGCCGAATATGATTACTATTGTCAACAATAGCAGGCGATGCCAGGTGTTCATACTCGTTGTGTAGTGCTGTAATGACCCATCTTACAATGTAGCCCTATGTAGATGGCAGGAATGATCGGCAGCCTCTGGTTTTTCCATCTCTGCGCAACAGCAACCGAGATGGTTGATAACTGAGACGGATCAGCTTTGTTCATCGCCGTTACCAATCCCTGACAACGCATCGGTCAATCGCTGGCCAGATACCGTTTCCACAGCGGTTCGCCAACAGCTTTTTCACGCGGTTTAGGCTCGATCATCGGCGTTGTCGAAGGTTGCCTGAAGGTCGGCACCAGGCGATGAAGTGTTTGTAGCAGTAAAGGCGTATCGTTATTCAAGCTAGCGAGTTCGAGGATCCGAATCTGGTCGGCGATGGCGCGTGGCACTAACTGCGCGGCATTGCGGGCGATAAAGATCTTACTATGGGTTGTGCGTTCGTATGTCTCTCCCTCGACGAACAACTCTTCATACAGTTTTTCACCAGGGCGAAGACCGGTAAACACAATATCGATGTCGCGCCCCACCTGCAAACCAGAAAGCTCGATCATATCGCGGGCCAAATCGACAATTCGAATGGGTTCTCCCATATCGAGCACGAACACCTCGCCACCTTTGCCGATCACCGCTGCCTGTAGCGTTAACTGCACTGCTTCGGGGATAGTCATGAAGAAGCGGCGCATCTCGGGATGAGTGACCGTTACCGGGCCGCCATTAGCGATCTGCTGCTTGAAGGTCAGCACCACCGAGCCGCGCGAACCGAGCACATTGCCAAATCGAACCGCCACGAAGGATTGTCCGCTCTGGCGCGCCGCTTCATGCACCAGCATCTCAGCTACGCGCTTGGTCGCCCCCATCACGCTGGTCGGATTGACCGCCTTATCGCTCGAAATCATCACGAAATGGCTTACCCCAAACTGGATCGCTGCGCTCAGCAGGTTGCGGGTGCCGATGATGTTGTTGGTTACCGCCTCTACAGGGTGTAGCTCCATTAGCGGCACGTGCTTGTGAGCGGCGGCGTGAAAGATGATCTCGGGCTGGTACTGCTCGAAGACGTGCATGACTCGCTCAGCGAAGCGGATGTCGGCAATGACGGCGCTAATCCTGATTGAGGTCGGCGCTGTCCGGCGCAGTTCTTGCTCGATAGAGAAGACCGAATTTTCGCCGTGACCGAGAATGATCAATTCTGCCGGGCCGGCGCGCAGGATTTGACGGCAAAGCTCTGAACCGATCGAACCGCCACCTCCAGTGACCATTACTCGTTTGCCGGCCAGTAAATCATGGACAGCAGCAATATCAGTTTGCACTGGCGGTCGGCGTAGCAGGTCTTCGATCTGTACGTTGCGCAACTGATTGACGCTGACTTTGCCATCGAGCATTTCATATAGACCGGGCATGATCTTGGTCTTCACCCCGGTGCAGTCACAAAGTTCGACAATACTGCGAATGTCTTTACCGGCAGCCGATGGCATGGCAATAATCACATAGTGTGCTCGATGTTCGCGAACCAGTCGTGGTATATCGTATCGATTCCCCAGCACCGGTACTCCGTAGATGTGCATACCGTGTTTAAGCGGATCATCATCCAGAAAGCCGACGGCAACCATCCCCAATTGCGGGTTATCGCGCATCTCGCGCGCAATCATAGTGCCAGCCGAACCGGCGCCCATAATCAGCACCCGTTGCATTTTTCCATTTAGCTCTCCTCTGCGCTTGCGCAGCAGCACTTCACGATGCCAGCGCCAGCGCGAGAGCAGGCGTGGCCCGATAGTGACTGTTAGCCCAAGCAGAAAGAAGATGACAGGCACTGAACGGGGTAAGAGCACGAGCGGTGTGAGATTGGCAACGATAAAGACGACCGGAATGCTAATGATTATTGCCAGCGAGATGGAAGCTATCAACAAGAGCAGTTCGTCAATAGAGGCATGACGCCAATAGCGCGAATAGATCCCCAGACGCTGGAAAATGATGAGATGAACTGGTGTGGTAATCAGGGCCAGGACTCCCCATCCGGCCAGAGCTGCGCCGGTGGGGGCAGCGTCGAGTCGCACCCAAAAGCTGAGATATGCAGCCAATGGTAACAACACGGCATCGAGCAGGAAGAAATAACGATTGCGGAAATGATACGGGAGAGCGAGCTTCAAGCCAGGCTCCTTTCCTAATCGCTGCCTTGTGTAGACACAGCGTGTTTGAGGGAGACGCGGGCCAGAACGACGCTGCTCATACTTGATGACATCCTTATGCTATTGGCCTCAGGTGAACAATCGATGTGGTGTTTCGGGCAAAGTGATGAACATCTTGTTAGAAAGCTGGCCATTTGCTGATTAGCGCAATGCCGCTCGTAGATGATGCACAACCTCAGCCACCTGTTCTTCCCGCATGACGCTGGAGAATGGCAACGCCAGCGAACGATCGCCGAGTTGTTCGGTCACTGGAAAATCACCCCGTTCGTAACCAAACCGCTCCCGGTAGAAAGGTTGTAAGTGGATCGGCGTAAAGTAGGGGCGGCTGGGAATGCCGGCAGTGGCCAGTCGTTGCATAACCTTGTTACGGTCGGCAGGTGGCAGAATGCGAACGACATATACAAACCAGCTCATATGAGTAGTGTACGGCCTGAGCTGTGGCCGTTCGATCAGTTCGAGATCGGCCAGTTGTTCGTGATACCACGCCGCTACCTGCGCGCGTCGCGCGATCAGTTCCTCGATTCGTTGCAGTTGGGTCACCCCGAGCGCGGCACTGAGTTCGTCGAGTCGGTAGTTGTACCCGAGGCGCGTGTGGTTGAGCCATGCATCAAACACGTCTCGACCCTGATTGCGCAAAGAACGGAAAAGCGCGGCCCAGTCGTCGTGGTGAGTGACGATCATTCCCCCTTCGCCGGTCGTCATCTGTTTGTTGGGATAGAAAGCAAAGACAGCGGCATCGCCTAGCGTCCCGGCCTTCCGCCCTTTATATGTGGCGCCAATCGCTTCGCAAGCATCTTCGATCACCCACAAGCCATATTCGGCGGCAACAGCGTTGATCGGATCCATATCGGCAGGTTGGCCAAAAGCGTGTACCGGCATAATGGCCTTGAGGGTGCCGATGGAGCCATGGTGACGGGGCAACCACCGCGTTGCTGCCGCGCCACCGCGCATCAGATCGGTCACGGCTTCGGCAACAAGATTCGGATCAATATTGCCGGTCACCGGATCAACATCGACAAAGATCGGAATTGCCCGTTCGTAGAGAATGCTGTTAGCCGAAGCGATGAAAGAAAATGGCGTGGTAATAACCAGATCTCCATCACGGGCGCCGGTAGCGATACAGCAAAGATGCAAACCGCTTGTGCCGGAATTGACCCCAACCGCGTGTGGCGTGCCGATGTAGCGTGCCATTGCTTGTTCAAAAGCGACAATTTGCGGCCCAATGCTGAGCTGGTTGGTTTGCAACACTTGATGTACTGCGGCAATTTCAGCCTCGGTAATGTCGGGTGAAGACATTGGAATTGGCACAAAAAACCTCCTTGGATCAGGCGCGCCGCACATATCAGAGAGAGCGGGATCTGAAAATACCGTTCGGCGCGCGGCGAGTTGACGGCTATCTGGTTCATCAGCCTGGTTCACGAACCGATGATTTGTATACCATCTGATTAATGGTGCGCGATCATAAAGAGGTAAGACATCGCGCAGGAATGGTAGAAATGGTCGGTTTGCCATTCGCAGCCACGAATTCATCGTGTTGTTGCCGCGCAGTAACTCGCACTTATTCCCCCACCGCTCGCGCTTGCAAGACCTGGGCTGGCACGCCAATAACCACCGTTTCGGCCTCAACGTCTCGCTGTACCAGCGCGCCGGCGCCAACGGTACTCCACTCGCCGACGCGGCGCCGGGGCATCACAATTGCGCCAATGCCGATGAGTGCGCCAGCACCGATGATCACCTCGCCACCGGTGTGGACGCCAGGCGCAATATGAACGTGATCGCCGATCTGATTGTGATGATCGACCGTGCAACCGGTGTTGAGAATCACATTTGCGCCGATAACACTGCCAGGATTGACAATTGCTCCCGCGCAAATCATGGTGCCAGGGCCGATGATAGTATCTGGAGCGATGATTGCAGAGGGATGAATAGCGCAGGCAAAGCGTTCTCCTTGCGCTTTCAGGGTGGCGAAAAGGCGTGCCCGCAGCCGGTTGTCACCGATTGCAATCACTATCCTATCGTGCGGAATTGCGCTCAGCGCTGCAATTGGCCCTAATACCGGCAATCCCTGCGCAAGCTGGCCGTGATGACGGGGGTTGTCGTCGAGATAGCCGATAGGTTGATGATCGGCGCCTTTCGCGGCAGCCTGCAAGAGAATGTCAGCGACAACCTGACCGTGACCACCGGCGCCAATGATGAGAATGCGTTGAGTCATAGACCTGACATTTCCACCCGGTTAAGACCAATTTCCGTTACTTCCCGGCCTACACCGATGAAAAGATTTGCGTCGTTCAATCAATTCTGGCAAGAGCATTTAATCACTGCTCACCGCTGGTGGTGGTTTAGGTAGCGGTGGTTGTAACGGTGAGCCACGAAACTCTTCGGCGGTAGCGTGTCCGGGTTGGCTGATTCCCTCTCGCCTGATCACTTTCCAGATGGTGATCGCCAGTATCTTTAAATCGAGCCAGAACGAGAGTTGATTAACGTATTGCACGTCATAGGCAAACTTTGCTTCCCACGAAATGGCATTGCGACCATTGATCTGCGCCAGACCGGTAATTCCTGGCAAAACCTCATGTCGCCGTCGCTGTTCTGGCGTATAGCGGTCGAGGTATTGCATAAGCAACGGTCGCGGCCCAACCAGACTCATGTCGCCACGCAACACGCAAAAAAGTTCGGGTAGCTCATCGAGACTGGTGCTGCGGAGGAAGCGTCCGAACGGCGTGAGGCGCTGTTCATCGGGCAAGAGCCGGCCCTGCGCGTCACGGGCATCGGTCATCGTGCGAAACTTGAGCATCATAAATGGACGACCGTGCAATCCAGGCCGGCGCTGGCGAAAGATTACGCCCGGACCCAGTTTGATCCGTATTAACAGGGCGATAATTGCCATCAGCGGCGCCAGCGTTATCAGTGCTGGAATAACTATGGCCAGATCAAGCAGACGTTTCCCGTAGCGACGGTACATAGGCGGCTCCCTGTTCGCGTTATCCGGTGAGACGCCATCATCGTATCAAGGTGAGATGTCAGTTCAATGAATGGAAGGTGAAGGGAGGTGACACTCTGTTATAATTACGAAGAATTGTTTCAACGTCTTATCAGTCAGGTGAGTAACCAGTGTGATCAGATCGAGGCCGGTGGCTTTACCAGGTCCTTCCCGTTTTCATCGCGCGGTGGCAAATTGAGGAATCTTTGTTATGCGCCGACAAGCTTCTTCGCTGTCTATCATTGGCTTGATCGCTGTTCTGCTCATTTCCAGCATACCTTTTCCGCCGGCCAGCAGGGCTGCTCCTGAGCAACCGACTCGCCTTACCGCTTTTGGCATGAATACCTACTTTAGCGGGTTAGAACGCTTGCCGCAGAATCGCAACGATGATCTGGCTGCGTTGATCAACGCCACGCGCGAACTCGGAGCCGCATGGGTGCGCGAAGAGATCAGTTGGGCTAACCTCGAGCCTGGTCAGGATAGCTTCACCTGGAATTTGATGGACGCAGCATTGCTTCAGGCTGCGCAGGCCGGTTTTGGCATTATCGGCATGCTGTTGACCACGCCAGCATGGGCACGGGTCGGTGATTGCGGCAGTCGAATCACGCGCAACGGTGGATCGGTCAACTATTGGTGTCCTCCAGCTAATCCGCAAGATTTTGCCGATTTTGTGGCGGCAGCAGTCGAGCGTTACGATGGTGATGGCAATAGCGATGCGCCTGGTTCACCGCGGGTGTCAGTCTGGCAAATCTGGAATGAGCCAAACAACTGGGCAACCTGGCCGGGTGAAGCGAGCGAATATGGCGCGTTGCTGGCTGCCGGCTACGCCGCCGCGAAAGCTGCCGATCCAACGGCTATCGTTGCTACCGGTGGCGTCTACATCTTCGACGGCGGTACCCGCACCGGTGGCAATCGTGATGGGCTTGAATTTCTTGGCGCGGCGTTCACTGCCGTGCCGGCTGCACAAACCAGCTTTGATGCCCTCGCCATCCATCCGTATATGCCTGATACGGCACCTGATCGAGCGGGCCTGTTCGGCCTGGTGTCACTCTGGGGCCGGATCATTAATGCCCGGAGCTGGTTAGATGCCAGGAGAGGGTCAGCAGTGCCAATCTGGATCAGCGAGCTGGGTTGGTCAACATGTAACCTGACTTCACCCGTTTGCAAAAATGAACAAGAGCAGGCCAGCTATCTCGCGCGCAGCTATGGCATTGCGCTGGCGCTTGGTGTGAAACATATCAATTGGTTCCAATTAGAAGACAAATTTGATAGCCCGGCAGGTGATCTGTGGGGTAATGCCGCATTGCTGCGCAATCGCAATCAGAGCTATGCCCGCAAGCTGGCGGCCAATGCCTACGCCACGCTGGCACATCTGCTCGATGAGGCAACCTTTGTTGGGTTCGGCCCATTGCACAGCTACGTTCATCAGAACAATGCCCTGATTCCGGCTGCGCGCTACCATCTGCGGTTCCAGACTTCTACCGGCGCGCTGGTTGATATGTTCTGGACAACCGGCAATCCTGAAAATCTTTCACTGCCTCTTGAATCAGGTCGCTCGGCGCAACTGATCAGTCGCGATGGCACCGTTCTGGCCACCAATCTGGTCAGTCAGGCTCAAATTCCCTTCAGCGGCGCTCCGGTCTATCTGCGTCAGGACACCCCGCCGCAACTCGCGGTAACGCCGGGCAATGTAACCATACTGGCCTCGCCCGCCGACCCTGCTGCTACCTATGGCATAACTGTGCAGAATCTCGGTTCCGGCAACATGAACTGGAGCGCGAGCGGCGGCGCAAGCTGGTTGACGCTGGAAACCAGTAGTGGTAGCGGTCATACCAGCCGGTTGCGTTACCGGGTCGATCCGAACGGATTGGGGCCAGGTGATCATACCACCAGCATTGTCGTTGACGCTGGCAGCGCCGGTGCGCAAAGCATCACTATCACGTTGCGCCTTGTCACAACGCTTTACCGGATCCACATGCCGCTCATCGCGCGTTGACGATCCGCGTCGGGTTATGGTAAGATAAAGGCCGTTGCTTGATAACCGGCATACGAAAAGGAGAGCGCTGTGAGCGCAAAGAAAATGAAAGTATTGCTCGTCAAAGATGTTGAGCATCTGGGCAAGGCGGGCGAAATCAAAGATGTGAGCGGCGGTTTTGGCCGTAACTATCTGATTCCGAAGGGTTTTGCCGTCCTGGCGACCCAAAGCCAGATCAAGCAGGCCGAGGAACGGCTGGCTGCGCAGCGACGCAAGGCTGAGGCAGCGCGGAAAGAAGCCGAGATGCTGGCTGCCAGACTGGCCGATCTGACCTTAACCTTCGTAGTCAAGGTTGGTGAGCAGGATCGCTTGTACGGCTCTGTCACGAACGCCGATATTGCCGCGAAACTCCACGAAGTGGCTGGCGTTGAGATCGATCGGCGCAAGATTGCGCTCGAGGATCCCATTAAGCGCACTGGGGAGTATGAGGTTCCGGTCGAGCTGGCCAGCGGAGTTTCGGCTAAACTTAAGGTTGTGGTGACCGGCGAATAACTGCCCTCACAAGCTAAATTGTTTGCCAATGTGCCGCAATTCGCGGCACATTGGCGTTTTATACCGATAATGTGGATAACCGGTGGGCAATGGGGGAAGAACGGTGGAAAAGCGGGAAGATCGGATCGAACGCAGCATTCCCTTCGATTTGCAGGCCGAACGAGCCACGCTCGGCTCGATCTTGCTCGAACGCGACGCGATTATCGCTGTTGCCGGCTGGCTTCCCTCAGAGTACTTCTATCTCGAAAAACACGCCCTGATCTACGAAGCGATGCTGGCGTGTTATAACCGGCGCGAACCGGCAGATCTTGCCACCGTTGCCGCCGAACTGCGTCGGCGCGGGCAACTCGATCTGATCGGCGGCCTCACGATGTTGAGTGAGTTGGTGACCGAGGTGCCCACTGCCGTTCACATCGAGTACTATGCTCGCATTGTCGAACGCACCGCGCTGTTGCGCCGCCTGATCGAAGCCGGTGGCCGAATTGCCGCTATGGGTTACGATGAGGCGAGCGATCTGGAAGAGACCCTTGACCGCGCTGAAGCTGAACTGTTTGCCGTTTCGCAACGGCGCAATAACCAGGATTTTGTTCATATCGGTCGCGTCGTCAACACCCTCTTCGCACAGATCGAATCGATGCAAGAGCGGCGCGGTGAGGTAATCGGTGTTCCGACCGGTTACCACGATCTCGATCAATTGACCGGTGGTTTACAGCCGAGCGATCTGATTATTCTGGCTGCCCGACCCAGCGTTGGGAAAACGTCGCTTGCCCTTTCGCTGGCCTACAATGTCGCTTTTCACGCCAGTGGCACGGTCGCCATCTTTAGCCTTGAAATGAGCCGTGAGCAGTTAGTGCAGCGCCTGCTGGCGATGCATACCGGTATCGACATGCAGCGACTGCGTACCGGTAATCTGCGCGGTGAAGAACTGAGCGTGGCGATTGAGGGGTTGGGAGTCCTCTCTGAGTTGCCTATCTACATTGAAGACACCCCTGGCCTGAGTATCACCGATGTGCGCGCCCGCGCTCGCCGTTTACATAGCGAAGTTGGGATTACGTTGGTGATGATCGACTACTTGCAACTGATGTCGGGTCGGCGCACCGACAATCGAGTCCAGGAAGTCAGTGACATCAGTCGTGGCCTTAAGGCGCTGGCGCGCGAGCTAAACGTGCCGGTCATTGCCCTCTCACAGCTCTCGCGCGCGGTGGAAGGTCGCCAGAGCCACGTGCCAATGCTCAGCGACCTGCGCGAGTCGGGTTCAATCGAGCAGGATGCCGACATTGTGATGTTTATCTATCGTGAAGAGCTGTACGACAAAGAGACTGACAAAAAGGGAATTGCCGAGATCCATATTGCCAAGCACCGTAACGGTCCGCTTGGCGTGATTCCGCTGCGCTTTGAACCGCGTACCACTCGTTTCCAGAATCTCGAACGCTACCACGCGCCAGAAGGTTTCTAAGCAAGGTGACGCAGGTTGTCTGTCGGGATTGGGCCCGGCTATCTATCCGATCACTGGGCATTGCGATAGCAATCGGAGCGCAAAACGGGCTGATGCGACGCTTGACGCTCTTGCCAAAATCGACCGGATATGGTAGGATATAAGGCGCGAAGGCGGGTAGCTCAATTGGCAGAGCAGTGGCCTCCAAATCCACCGGTTGCAGGTTCAAGTCCTGTCCCGCCTGCCATTTTTTATGCCGGCCAGCCAAGCGGGGGCGTGGCAGAGTCCGGTTGATTGCGTCGGTCTTGAAAACCGAAGGACGTAGCAATGCGTCCCGTGGGTTCGAATCCCACCGCCCCCTCCAGTTATTGTTATGGGGAGGTCGCATAGTGGCCTAGTGCGGCGGTTTGCTAAACCGCTAGGGGGGCAACCCCCTCGAGGGTTCGAATCCCTCCCTCCCCGCCAGCATCGCCCGCAGGTGATACTGCGGGCGATAACTATTCAGCGATGTTGCAGAATTGCAACAAAAATGGGCGATAGGCCCTGGCGTGGGCGCTTGATTCAACCGGCGCCATGCTCTAGCATAAAAAGGCAATCTGTTTGCCGAGCCATCGCCGCGCATTTCATCAACCGGCGCCAGCTTAGTTCTGGTCTGTATTGGCAACGGAACCGCAATGCGCGGCTTGTCAAACAATCCGCATTAACGATAATCTGAGCGAGGCAACGATGCCAATCACGGTAGAACATGTCACGCATTTTCTGTCCGTAGCGGCGAAACTGATTCATGCTCACCGCGATGAGCTAACGGCACTTGACGCTGCCATCGGCGACGCCGATCACGGCGCTAATCTGGATCGCGGTCTGGCAGCAGTTCTCGCTCGGCTACCTGCCGTTGCTGATAAGGATATCGGTACGGTATTGAAAACGACCGGAATGACGATTGTCTCCACCGTGGGAGGGGCGTCAGGGCCATTGTACGGCACTGCCTTCGTGCGCGCAGGGATGGCGCTGGCTGATCGTCATGAGCTTGGCGCTGAGGATGTTGCGCTGGCACTGGAAGCGGCTTTAGATGGAATTGTCGCTCGCGGCAAAGCCCAACGTGGCGAAAAAACGATGGTTGATGCACTGGCGCCGGCTATCGATGCTTTGCGCGCTGCGCTCGCCGCCGGTCAACCGTTGGATCACGCTTTGCAAGTTGCGGCGGCAGCGGCCCAAGACGGGGCGCTGGCTACGATCCCGATGCTGGCTATGAAAGGACGGGCTTCGTATCTCGGTGAGCGCAGTATTGGTCATCAGGATCCTGGAGCGACTTCGACGGCGTATATCCTGCGGGCGTTGGCGATGACGTGTAGCCGTAGTGAGGAGGTGGCATGATCGGGCTGTTGATCGTCTCGCATAGCGCGCGTCTCGCCGAGGGAGTGCAAGAATTTGTTGGTCAGATTAGCGGTGGTCAGGTCCCAATTGTTGCTGCCGGTGGCGTCGATGATGGGGCATTGGGCACAAGTGTGGAACGTATTCTAAACGGTCTTGAGCAGTTACGTTCTGTCGATGGGATTTTGGCGCTAGTCGATCTGGGGAGTGCAGTGCTGAGTGTTGAGACCGCGCTAGAGCAGTTTACCGGCCCACCCGTGCAAATCAGTAATGCGCCACTGGTCGAGGGCGCGTATCTGGCAGCGGTTGAGGCAACTAATGTCGGGGCGACGTTAGAGCTGGTCGCTGCCGCTGCTTTGCAGGCGCGCGAATTGATTAAGGTGTATGAGTAGGCCTATGACCGAAGTTGTCTTGACTGTCAATAATCCGGTTGGTTTGCATGCTCGTCCGGCTAAGCTCTTTGTGGAAACGGTGCGATCCTATAAGAGCGTCGTCACAATTCAGAATCTTAGCCGACCACAGACGAAAGAGGTTCCGGTAACGGCTTTTAATCTGTTGCAGATCGGCGTGCGCCAGGGGCATCAGATCCGGTTGCGCGCCAGTGGCGAAGATGAGGCCGAGGTGATCGCTGCACTTACCCGACTGGTTGAGGAAAATTTTGGTGAGTAGCGGTTAAGAGGTTTATGAGCAAGGTATTACAGGGAGCTGGAGGCGCCGCCGGATTGGCGCTCGGCCCGGCCTTCCACTGGCGTCGCGCCGCAGTCACGGTCGATCCTCCCGGTGAAACGACCGAAATGACGCTGGCTCGCTTCCGCAAGGCGCAACACCAGGCTGCGGCTCGGTTGCGCGCGCTGGCTGAACGGCAACGAGCTGCCGGTTTACGCGAGGCCGATCTGTTCGATGCCCAGGCGCTCCTGGTCGAGGATGATACGTTGACCGATGGCGTCACTGCGCTGGTGCTGGAAGGGCAATCGCTGACCGCCGCTATCCAGACGGTGGTGGCGCAGATGCAGGCCGTCCTGGCCGATCTTGACGATCCATATCTGCGTGAACGCGCTGCCGATATGGCTGCGGTTGGCGTTGAACTGCTCCGCGTATTGGCTGGCGACTCCTCTCCTGCCCCTATTCCCCCCGGCGCAATTGTGCTCGCCGATGACCTCACTCCCGCCGAGACGGTAGATTTGCCGAATCATGTGGCCGGGTTTGCTACCGCTGGCGGCGGTCCAACCGGACATACCATCATTCTGGCGCGGGCCCGCGGTGTTCCTGCTGTGGTTGGGTTGGGCGAGTCGATTTTGCATGTGTCAGATGGTAGCTTGCTATTGATCGATGGTGATGCGGCGACAGTGTTGATTGATCCCGACGATGCTGATGTTCAGGTAGCGCAAGAACGGATGGCCACTTTGCATGCGGCGAGACATCGCCAGGCTGCCCTGCGTGATCAACCAGGTCGGTTGCGTGATGGTCGCCCGGTGGCGTTGTGGGCCAATATTGGCCGACCGGCTGAAGCGCGCCTCGCCCGTGAGCATGGCGCCGAGGGGATCGGATTGTTTCGCACCGAGTTTCTCTTCCTTGACCGCGATGCGCCACCTGATGAGGAAGAGCAATACGCTGCTTATCGGGCGGTGATTGCTGAGTTGCCGGATTGTCCGATTGTCATCCGTACCCTCGATATTGGTGGCGATAAGCCGTTGCCCTACTTGCCTCTGGTTCCTGAGGCCAATCCGTTTCTCGGTGTGCGTGGGTTGCGGGTATGTATGCAACGTCCCGATCTATTGCAGACACAACTCCGCGCCCTGCTACGCGCTGCGGCTCATGGTGACATCTGGATCATGTTGCCAATGGTTGCCACTCTTGCCGATCTGGTCTGGGCTCGCGAGCAACTGCGTCAGGCAGCTCAGGAGCTGGCGTCAGCCGGGATTGACCACCGTCCTGATCCGCCGCTAGGGGTGATGATCGAGACACCGGCAGCCGCAGTGATGGCCGATCAACTGGCTCGAGAAGCGGCTTTTTTCAGTATCGGCAGCAATGATCTGGCTCAATATACGCTGGCCGTTGATCGGGGGCATCCGGCATTGGCAGCGCGTTATCAGGCCAGCGATCCGGCGGTGTGGCGAATGATGGATCTGGCGGTTCGCGCTGCCCAACAGGCCGGTATTCCCATCGGCATCTGCGGTGAGCTTGGTGGCGATCCGGCGGCTGCGCCAGCGCTTGTTGGATTGGGTTTGAACGAGCTGAGTATGTCGCCAGCCCTGATCCCTGCCGTCAAAGAACGATTGGCGCAGATAACCTGGGCTGAGGCGCAGGAGGCTGCGGCGCGCGCATTGGGTAGATGAGATACGCTGCGTGAGGATTTCCCGCTGCATGCATTGGCGCATGATGCGTGTCTGCGACGGATGATAGCCCTGGATGCGAATGTGATACGCGATCTGTGCGTTTCGTTTTTCCCTGCAAGTGGGTGGAACAGAGAATATTCCCGCTCCGGTGATCGCCTTGGCTGCGGATAGTGATTTTGGGCTGGTTCCATGTGTACCCGCCCTTGATGGTGGCTGTGTCAGCACCGGATTACGGTGTTACTCGAATGATAGCATATTCTGCCCAGACATACGGATTGCCGATCTGATCAACGGCAGTTGCCTGAATTGCAATTGGCGCTGCGCCAACCGGCGATGAGCCGGCAACCAGCGGTATTGTGAAGGTGTTCCCAACCCCTGCTGCCAACAGTCCGAGATCGATCGTCATCACCTGCCCGGTGACGCTACATGCGCCAGGCGCGCTGGCGCATGCGCCTGCGACGAAACCGATCCCCTCAGATAATGTGATTGTGAGTTGCAGATCACGCGCTGCGCCAGCGGTCGGCCCACCGGCTTGATTAGTGTAGTCAATAGTGAGATTAAATGCGCTGCCAGCAGGAATGGTTGTTGCTGACGGCGTTGCTTGCAGCGTCAGTTCCGGCGCTGGCGGCGGAGTGAGATAGATCGGCACGCCCGTCTGTCCCTCTTGCGCGAAATGGTTTTCATCGACGAAGCTACTCGTGCAGGTCACAATTTGCCACCACCCTGGCGTCGGATTTGCAATCACGTCGCCACCGCGGGTTGTGGCGGTACCGTTGTTCCACTGACCATCAAATGAAGCCGTACCAGCAATGCCTCCACTCTGACCGGTAGGATCGTAGAGTGAGCCGGGCGGGTAGTAGCGCACCCATGCTCGACTGGGATTCTCTCCTTCAAGGTCAAAGTTGTGGAAAGCGACACTGCTTTGCCCCGGCGCTACATACTGGTAAAACGTCGTGCAGACTGGCGTTCCCGGCGGGTGACGCAGGCTTTGCCGCAAAATCCCTTGCACAATCTCGTCGCCAGTGCCGGGAATGCCATCGAGATCGACCGTCGGCGAGCCGCTCCCGGCCCAACCGCTGCGCGCGGCCCAGCCGTTGGTGTCATTGTCAGGCACGCTGGACAGGAGCAGGTAGATTCCACAGGGCGTTGGTCCGCTGATGCCCGGTAGACTCACCCAGGTTGTGGCATCGCCGGTATTGGGCGCGTAAGTCGCGCTGGTAACCAGCGTGCCTGTTGAAGGTGGATAACCGTCACCGGCCTGCCAGCCTGTCGGCATGCGGTAGAGGGCGAAAGTTGCTGTCTCAGCGCTACCGCGGATTACGTCGCGTGGGTTGGTAGTCGGGTTGATCGATGGACTAAGCAGTTCGACGACCAGTCCGCCGCTGACGCCGCACGGCACATCGATCCGTATCACCGAAGCCCCTTCGCTAGAATTGTAGAAATTCCAGCCGTAGTCATTATAGTTAGGGCCGGCAGTTTGCAAAGCAGTTGGGTTTTGGGTCAAGAGCGTTGGGTTGCTATCGATGATCGTTACGGTTGCGGTCGCCGGTTCACCCAGATTTGCGCCGATAGGATTGTCTAGCGCAACCAAAACCGTCTCGAATGGCGCGTCGGCGGCGCTATTGTTCCACAGTGGAATGGTGAAAGTCTGGCTGACGACTCCCGGCGCGAAGCTGAGCAGACCACTGACCGGCTCATAATCGTGCAGCGTGCTTGAACCATCGCCGGCCTGGGCAGTGCCGCCGGGTATGGTAGCGTAATTGACGGTTACAGTGCTGGTTGTAACCTGGCTGAGCGTGACTGTCACGGTCGCGACCCCTACGCTCTCATTCGCGAAGATATTGCTGGCAGCGAAACGCAGCGCTGGTGGATCGTCGTTGCGAATGATTCCTGTGCCTAGCCCATCAGTTAACACAACTGTCTCATCACTGGCCGGCAGGCCCGGCATTCCAGGCATTGTTGCCCTCGGATTACTCAGATTGACGGTAAAGAATTCATCATCTTCCGATAGGGTCTCGCCGATAATGCCTACCGGTAACGAAACCAGTATTTGCCCGGCTGGAATGGTTAAAGTGCCGGTAATTGCGTTGTAATCGAGTCCAGTGATGGCTGTGCCGTCTGTGGTAGTGTAATCGATCAAGATGTCGCGATCCGAAATGCGATTGAGCTGGACAACAAAGTTCGCGTTGGCGACGCCACTATTGCCTTCGAGCCGAGTCACATCATTGATCCTGATTCGTACCGGCTCATTATCGCGATTGGTGAAGTTCAGGCTGGACGGAATGAGACCATCGTAGAACGGATCGGCGCTGATTGCAGGCGCGAATTGCACCACGAATGGCTGATGTCCATCTTCAAGAGTGTCATTAACTCCACTAACGATCAAGGTAGTATCAAGATTCCAGTTTGTGTTATCAAAGATGATCGTATTGGGTGTCACACTCCCTTCAGAAGGATCACTCACCGAAACGCTCAATTGCACCGGCGCGGTTGGTTGACTGGCCAGGCGAATTTGTAACGTAACGCTATCACCACTTTCGGTAACAACCAGTGGCCCGAATGGGGTAGTGATGATAAAGCCAGGCGGATCGTTATCGAGAATGGTCAATTCTATCGATGGCCCGGCCAGTCCGTCGTAAAATGGATCGGCGCTGCTGGCGGTTTGCGGGATAAAGATGGTCTGATTGGCTTCAGCAATATTGTCATCGGGCACAAAGATCGTAACGAGTTGAGGCGTATTCCAATTTGTAGGCGTAAAGATGATATTGGCTACAGGAACGCCATTAATCAGCGCTACTCCCTGGCCATCGATAGTGACCGTAACATTCTCGGTTGGCTGCGTATTCAATTCAATCGTATAGCTGGCAATGCCTCCTTCAGTAACAGTTAGTTCAATTTCACTGGGAATAATACCCGGAATATCATTATCATTCACCGTAACCGGCAATCCAATCCCGCTCAAGCTATCATAGACCGGATCGCTGCTGGAGGCGGAGTGCAATACCAGCCGCGCGCGCGCCAATTGCGCAATCTGATCGATGTCGGGTTCGAGCAGAGTCACGGTTTGGGCGACGTTCCAGTTGCCCGGCGTGAAGGTCAGCGTGGCGGTTGCATTGCCGTTAACGAGCAGGAATCCCTGCCCATCAATCGTTACCACAACATCATCAGTCGGCGCGCTGGCAAGGGTAAGGTTGTAGCTGGCAGACACGCCTTCAATCATTGTTAACGAGGTTGGGGTAAAGTTGAAGCCGGCATTGTCATTTTCCAGGATGGTAATAGTGAATGGGGCTGATGGCAATGCGGCGTAGACCGGGTCGCCACCGCTAAAGGCGTGCAACAGCACTACGTCATAGCTGGTTCCAATCGGTGCCTCGTCGATTAGATCATCGATTGCCTGTACCGCAATAGTCTGTGAGACATTCCAGGTCGTGGGCGTGAAGGTGAGGGTCAGGGTGGGTTGTCCGTTAAGAGTGACCTGACCTTGCCCGTCAATCGTTACGATGACATTCGCGGTGGGCTGGCTGGTCAGCGCGATGGTGTAGGTTGCTGCCGGCCCGCCCTCGGCTATTGTCAGCGTGGCAGGCGTGAAGGCAAGGCCGGCGTTGTCATTCTCGTTTACGGTGACGACGAACGGCGCTGATGGCTGTGTGTTGTAGACCGGGTCGCCACCGCTAAAGACATGTAACAGGGTCACCTCGTAGCTCAGGCCGGTAATTGTCTCGTCGATT
>NZ_CAKZNK010000129.1 GCF_937129525.1 uncultured Chloroflexus sp.
GACAGCTCAGCCCATATTACCGCAGAGCAGCCGGCACGTAAACGGTATACACCACCTCACCCGGCTCCAGCAAGCGCGCGACAATGTCGGCAAAGAGCTGACTACCGTCAGATAGATCGAGCCGTACCTTGTAGAGGCCCGACTTGAACGACGGATCGAAGGCGGCAATCAGGGTATCCGCCGAGCCTGGAGCGTAGGAGATTGCGGCAAATCAGGTACTTATAACCGCTCCTACCTGATTACAACCCTGAAAACCAGCCACAACAATAGCGTCGATCGCGCTACCCCACTACCGAAGTCGCCGGAGTCACCACCGGACGCCGATCGTCCGGTGGGTCGGCTACCGGCAACTGTCGACTCAGCACCAGAATCGCAATGACGATTAGCCACAGCGGCCAGCCGGTTACCCCCAACGCAGTGGCCCAGATCGTATCAACGGTCGCACCCTCGCGCGCAAAGAGCGCAATCGCCCCCCCAAAAGCATTGATACTCCCGTGCCCAATCACTGCCGGCCAGACACTACCGGTCGCAAGGCGTGTCCATCCCAACAGAATGCCCACTAGCACACAGAACACCGTCATCATGACGACACCCAATGCGGGATTTGTCGGATAGTTGTAGCCGAGCAAAATAACCGGTGCGTGCCATATCCCCCAGATCACACCGCTGACGATCAACGCCGGCCATTGACCCAACGGCAACAACTGCGGCAAAAGGTAGCCACGCCACCCCCATTCTTCGCCAAAGACCGGCACTGCATTCAGCAATGGCCCGATGATCAAGGCTACTCCCAGTTGCGCAAACACAATCGGCCACAACGGCACGTTGGCTAGCGCATCGCCGGCGCCTGCCGCATTCAACAACGCGCGAAAACCTGACAGCGATAGATCCAGATCATAGACTCCAAACAGCGCGCTGAAAAATGGCGACACTACCATGATCAGACCGGGCACCGTCCATGCAAACAGCCAGTACCAGCCCCATTTACGACCTTTGCCAATCCCTAACCCGGTCGCTTTCACGATCCCTTCTGGTGGTGGACTAATCCAGCGTGTTACTATAAAGGTCACCAGCGCCGGTACAAACATCATGACCAGCATGAGCAGAGATGCCAGCGGATGCGCCAGACCCGCCCCGCTGATCCACAATGGCGCGCACACTAACCAGGCTAGACCAATGCTCAGCCCGACAAACCAGCCCAGACCACGCCAATCTACCGTTGTCATTGGTTTTCTCCTTGCGACAAATCTGTCCGATGCAGTCGTCGCCACACAAGATACGAATACGGAATCGTGGCCAGTGCCGGCACAACGATCAGCGGAACACTGGTTGCCCATAACCACTCTTCGGGCACAACGAGACTGAACAACGCAGCTACCAGTCCTGCGACCACAAACAGACGCGCGCCGACTCGATGGGTGATCCGCCACACCTCGCTATCGGCCAACGTCCACGGTGTGCGAATTCCAACGAAGTGGTTGGGTGTAACCCGGCCCAGTTCATTGCCCAACACTACGATCAAGAGCGCTGCGCTTACACTGAGCAGTCGCGGCACGCTGATCGGCCAGCCGATGGCTACGCCCACTGTCATCAGGTGTAACGCGGCGAAAAAGAGGATCAGGCTGTTCATAATCAAAGCATAGGTGGGAGCAAAAGCCACATATCCCCGCCCGCGCGGATCGATACGCGGCAGTAATGGCGCCAGCACCGCAATCAGCGTAGCGCACGCCGGCGGCAGGAAAGCAACCAGCCACGGACTGCCGAAGCCATCTACTTCACCCGCCGCATTCCAGTGGATCGGCGCCGGATCGGGGATCAATGGCAACGTCACCACGCCGAAGACCCACATCAATGCCGTGATCACGAACATGAGTCGTAGTTTACGCATAACCGTTCTCCTGACTACCCTGACCAACACGGAATAATTCCATTAACACGCCCAGTGTCTCTTGCAAGACGGTGGCATTTAGTCGATACACGATCCGCTGCCCATGCCGCTCAGTGGTAACCAGATTGGCTGACTTCAACACGTTGAGATGATGTGAAACGCTCGGCGCCGAGATGGCAAAGCGGGCGGCAATCTCGCCTGCCGTCATATCGCGCTCGTTCAGCATCCGCAGAATGGTGCGCCGGGTCGGATCAGATAGAGCCTGCAAGGTGCGTGTTATCGAGTCTTCCATAGATATTTAGCCAATCTTCTAAACGCTTTCAACCTTGAGTATAGATAGCTTCACCACATCTTGTCAAGAGAGAATGTATACTATATGTAACCATGCTGTAACTACGTCCACTACCCTACGAAAAGAACCGCGCATCTCAACGCGCCCTGGTGGCGCGCCATCAAAGGAGATTGGCAATGACTCAGCCTCCAAATGGCTTCGATCCGAATGATCCAATCGGGACGTGGCGGGCGTGGCGAGACGCCAGCCTCGACGCCTGGGCGAAGAGCCTGACCGCTATGGTTAACACCGAAACCTTCTCGCAGGCAATCGGGGCGCAGCTTGATGCGCTGCTGGCCGTTTCTGGCCCGGTGCAACAGGCAGTCCAGCAGTATATGGAGCGCTATCTGGCCCAGGCCCAGCTCCCCTCGCGCAACGAAGTGGTAACTCTGGCCAGCCGGCTGACCAACATCGAGTTTCGGCTTGATGATATGCAAGCGCAGCTTGATGAGTTGACCAGCCTCTTACGCCAACTGGCTGCTAACGGTGGCCTGGCGCCGACTGACGCTAGCCTGATCGGCAGCCGACTCAGCGCCATTGAAGAACAACTGACTGCGCTTGCTGCCGCGCGTCCGGCTGCTCGTAACCGCAAGACGACGAGCGAAGACAAAGAGTAGGAGAGTTTCGCCATGACCAGTTCAGATGCCGCGCCGATCGATCTCGAGCGGATGACCGAGCAGTTGCTGAAGGAGATTGAGCGCGCGACCAAGAGCAGCGATATGGCTGCCCGCATTGCCACCAATCGAATTCGCGTTGCAGTCGGTCAGACGCCGAAAGAACAGATTTGGGCGCTGAATAAAATGCGCCTTTATCACTACTACCCCATGGTGCCACCCGAGCAGCGCAAACCAGTGCCCCTGCTGCTCGTCTTCGCGCTTATCAACCGGCCTTACATCTTTGATCTCCGCCCCGGCAATAGCTTCGTCGAGTATATGCTGCGTCACGGCTACGAAGTCTATCTGCTCGACTGGGGTACTCCTGGGCCGGAAGATGCGAATTATGATTTCGAAGACTTTTCGCTCAAGTTTTTGCCGCGCGCAATTCGCGCGATGAAGCGGCACAGCGGCAAGCAAGAATTTAGCATGCTCGGCTGGTGCATCGGCGCCACGATTGTGACGATCTATGCGGCGATGCGCCCCGATGACGGGTTACGCAACCTGATCCTACTCACTGCGCCAATTGACTTCAGTGACAAGGAGGGGAGCACCTTTAGCCGCTGGCTTAATACCGAATACTATAACGTCGATGAACTGGTGCGCCAGTTCGGCAACGTCCCCGCTGCGGTTATCGAATACGGCAATAAGATGCTCAAGCCGGTTGAGAATTACATCGGCACCTATCTCAAGCTATGGGATAACCTCGACAACCCGGCAGTCGTTGAGGCATGGCTGGCGATGAATACGTGGGTGACCGATAACGTCGATTTCCCCGGCGCAGCCTTCCGTCAGTGGGTTGTTGAGTTCTTCCGCGAAAACCGGCTGATGGAAAACAAGCTGATGATGGAAGGGCGCGTGGTCGATCTGGCTAATATCAAAGCCAATCTCCTCAACGTGATCGCAGACAAGGATCACATCGTACCCAATTGCCAGTCGCGTTCGATCATGGATCGGGTGAGCAGCAAGGATAAGAAGCTGATCGAGTTGAAAGGCGGCCATATCGGCATCATGGTTGGTAGCGGCGCCAGCAAACGGGCCTGGCCGCAAATCGAGGCGTGGCTGAGCGAACGTAGCAATTAACATTCCCGATTCGTCTCATGGTCTGGTAACCGGCATCGTTGTTGTACCCTCTGGCAGCGATGCCCTGGTTTCTTATTGTCTCAATCTCATCACGATCAACGCTTGCGCGTTTTGATCGGTTGGAATCGCTGGAAGGAGAAGGGTATGCGTCTAAGCGGGAAAGTGGCGCTGATTACCGGCGGTGGTCAGGGAATTGGCCGCGCAACGGCGTTGTTGTTTGGCCAGCAAGGCGCCAAAGTCGCGGTAGCCGACATCAATGAAGAGGCGGCAACAGCGACCGCCGACGCGATTGTTGAAGCCGGCGGCGATGCCAAAGCCTTCGTGGTCAACGTGGGTCAGGCAGCTTCAGTTGAAGCGATGGTAAAAGCGGTTGTTGAATGGGCCGGCACAATCGATGTGCTGGTCAATAACGCCGGTATCACCCGCGATGCTCGCATGGTCAAGATGACCGAAGAGCAATTCGACGCGGTGATTAATGTCAATTTGAAAGGCGTCTGGCTCTGCACCAAATATGTTGCGCCGATTATGATCGAAAAGGGTCGCGGCTCGATTATCAATGCCGCTTCGATTGTGGCCTTCAACGGCAACTTCGGCCAGACGAATTATGTCGCCTCAAAGGCGGGCGTGATTGGTATGACCAAGACCTGGGCGCGCGAGTTTGGGCCGAGCGGCGTCCGCGTCAATGCGGTAGCACCCGGTTTTACCCAGACCGAGATGATTGCCCATGTGCCGGAAAAAGTGCTTGAGGAGTTCAAGGGGCGTACCCCCCTCCGCCGCCTTGGTACCGCTGAAGATATGGCTTACGCCTACCTTTTCCTCGCCTCTGATGAGTCGAGCTTCATTACCGGCGAAGTGCTGCCGGTCGATGGTGGGCTGGAGTTGTAACGGTATCGGCATAACCCGCAGCGGGCGACCGGCAAGGGTCGCCCGCTTTGTTGTGTCAGCCTTGTTACGACAAGGGTGTGATAGCGTAACCTGCAATTTTCTCGCGCAATGCCACTGACCGCCGGGGCAAAGCGCGTTGCCGAGCGCGGCAATGCCCCGGCAACTGCCGCAATGCCACTGCCCGCCGGGTTAAAGCCCTGACGCGCTTTCACACGCGCAGTGATAACAGGCTGCAAATGGGACGATAAGAAACCCCCTCTCCTGCCACTATGGGAGAGGGGGCAAGGATTTATGTCACGATTACGTTCGACGGCAGACGAAGAGGGCCTCCGCAGACCTAACCCTTCATCTCAACCGTCTCCTCAGCCTCAGTTTCTGCTTCGGCCTCCGCAGCGCTTCGCTGCAACGCCGCACCACCGGCCAGCGCTGCCGCGCCCAGGCCGGCCAGCCAGGCCAGTGGCGTCAACACACCACCGGTGTTTGGCAAGGTCGCCGGAACAGGCGCTGACGGCTGATTCGGAGCCGCCGGTGTCGTCGCCGGGGCCGCGCCAACCGCAATCCGACCATCAACTGCCGGATTGACCGGCGAATTGGCTGCAATGTACTCTTCGACTACGTCGGCCAGAATGAAGCCGGTATCGACCTGATTGCGTCCGCGAGTAAAGACGCTGTAGCCATCGCCACCGGTTAGCATAAAGTTGTTGGTGACGACAATATAGCTGGCATTAGGATCAATCGGCGCGCCACCAACTGTCACGCTCGTGACCCGGCTGCTTGCCGGCAACGATGGGTCGTAGGTGAAGCGCAAACCCGCTACTTGCGGGAAGCGACCTGCGCCACTCTCAACCTGGCTGACACCATTGTTAAGCGCCTCGACCACCTGCGCGCCGGTCAGCGTTACCAGCGCCAGAGTATTGCCGAACGGCAACACTTCCAGGATCTGACCGACAGTAACCGGCCCAGCCGGGATCGACGTCCGGATACCGCCACCATTGGTTATAGCAATCGTGGCGCCGGCACTGCGCGCCTTGGCCAGCATTGCCTCAGCCACCAGGTTACCGAGATTCGTCTCGCGCGAGCGAATATTGTTGCGGCTACCATCGAGATCTACCGCAGCCGAACCAACAACGCGCGCCCGTAACTGATCAATTGGCCCCCGAAACACGCTGATCCGGTTTTCAAAACCTTGATCTGCCGGTAACGATGGCACGATCTCGGTTGGATTGCCTTGCAGATCAATCACTGTCCCCGCGGCGTTGAAGGCAACTGTAATGTCACCCAGCCAGCGCCCCCACTCCCAGTCGGTGACAATCACAACCGGCTTGCCATCGGGACCGGCAATCAACTCAGGGTATGGCGGTGTGCCCACATTGTTCATTGGTCCCATCGGCGTGTGCGAGTGCCCACCGATAATCAGGCTCATTCCACCCACTTCCCGGGCAAGCTGACGATCGACATTAATGCCAACGTGAGTTAGGGCAATGATGGTGAAAACGCCTTCGGCTTTCAAGGCCGCTACTTGCTGGCGAGCCGCCTCAATCGCCGAGGTGAAGCTAACGCCGGGTCCGGCGTTTGAGAGCACGCCGGTATCTTCAGGAGTCAAGCTGAAGATACCAATTTTCCTGCCATCTTTCTCGATGATGGTGCGTGGTTTGATCAAACCGGCCAGCGGATTGCCGGCGGCCACTGCAATATTGGCGCTCAACACCGGGAATCTGGCCCGCGTGATGAAATCAACCAATGCCTGCGGCCCTTTGTCGAACTCGTGGTTGCCAACGGCCATCGCCTCGTAGCCCATCGCATTGTAAAACTCGAGGTCGGCCATACCATTGTACTGGTTAAAGTAGAGCGTCCCCTGAAAGACATCACCGGCATCGACCAGCAACGTTGGCATTGCCGTCTCGCGGCGAATTTTGTCAATCAATGCCTTGCGCCGCGAAACCCCGCCGTGAACGGGGTTATTGCCGCTGAAGACCGGCTCAATCCGCGCATGATGATCGTTGGTGTGCAAAATGCGCATGCGAAAAGCCGGATTTTCCTGGGCTAGCGCTAATCGAAAGCTACCATCGCTGTAAATTGCCAGCAAGGCGCCGGCGCCCAATGCAACCGTCCCTTTCAGAAACCGTCGACGTGAGATCTTCTCCATAGGGTATGGTCTCCGTTTCAAGTCGCGAACAACCAGAACCAATCTTCGCAACATGCCTCCGCGCATGCCACGAAGCTGGGTCAAACCCGAGACGCGCAAACCACAAGGTGCAAACCGGCGTTGAACTGGTGCGGGCATGCGCATAGTACCGTAGATGCAGAGTTTTGGCAAGTGATTTACAACAAGATTTTGCCCATTCTAATGCGCTTAAAGTGTTGTTAATCACACTTTATGTCTTTTTAACCTTTCTGAACTGGTAGATTTAACAATCTGATAAACTAGCGCATACGATCCCGTTGCGCAAAAGGCTCTACAAAGCAATGACCACGTAGCAACACATCTCTTGCCATCAGGTATAATGGCTTTAGCCCCTGTCAGCACAGACGTTATAAGGAGCAACGTATGCCCCGCATTGAGCCAACCCCTGCGCTGATCAGCGCGATCGAAGAGGTGCAACAGCGCGTGCTCTGGTTGTCAACCTTGATCGTTCATCACGCTAATCACGCGCGCCCCAACCCTGATGGCGTGAAAGTAGGAGGGCATCAGGCTTCATCGGCGTCGATGGTGACCATCCTGACGACCCTCTATCTGCACTATCTGCGCCCCGGCGATCGAGTGTCGGTCAAACCGCACGCCTCACCGGTTTATCACGCGCTCCAGTATCTGTTAGGACGCCTTGATGCCAGATATCTTACCCAACTGCGCGCTTTTGGCGGTCTGCAAGCCTACCCTTCCCGCACCAAAGACCCCGATCAACCCGATTTCTCGACCGGCTCGGTTGGCCTGGGGGCAGTTGCGCCGGCATTTGCGGCGCTCAGCGCTCATTACGCTGCCGCGCATTTTCAACGTCCTGCCACCCAGCGTTTCATCGCGCTGGTCGGCGATGCCGAACTCGATGAGGGCAATGTTTGGGAAGCTGTGCTCGATCCGGCACTGGCCGAACTGGATAATCTGCTCTGGATCGTCGATCTCAATCGGCAGAGTCTCGACCGCGTGGTACCCGGGATCCGCGCCGCTCATCTCCAACGTCTCTTCGCCGAGAGCGGTTGGCGCGTGTTGGAAGCGAAGTATGGTTGCCGCTTGCAAACCCTCTTTGACCTGCCCGATGGCGACGTTTTACGTCGCCGTATCGACGATATGAGCAATGAGGAGTATCAGGCTTTGATCCGTTTGTCAGGCGCTGAGCTGCGGCCACGCCTGATCAACGGCGATGAGCGGCTGGCCCGCTTGCTCGCTCGCGTGCCTGATTCTGAGTTGCCGGCTACACTGGCCAATCTTGGCGGTCACGATGTTGCCGTTATGCTCAAAACACTGGCTGCTGCCGACGCTGAACCACGCCGCCCGACAATCATCTTTGCGTACACGATTAAGGGTTGGGGATTGCCGATTGCCGGCAATCCACTCAACCACTCGATGCTGCTCACTCCTGAGCAGATCGAAGCCCTGCGCGAACAGTTTGGCATCACTCCCGGACACGAGTGGGATCGGTTGCCATCCGACTCAGCCGGAGGCAGGCTTTGCGCGGAAGCAGCGGCCCGATTGTACGGCGAGCGCGAACAACCCCGGTTATCTGTGAATATTCCGCTGCCTGACGAGATTGCCGTGCCAACCAGCGGTATGATCAGCACTCAAGACACCTTTGGCCGCTTCCTCGTTCGCCTGGCCGATATTGCCGGTCTGCGCGAGCGGATTGTCACGGCATCGCCCGATGTTTCGGTCTCGACCAATCTGGCCGGCTGGATTAACAAGACTGGCGTCTTTTCACGTTACGAACAACCAGACTTCGAAACTGAAGCTTATCGCATGCTGCGCTGGCGCCGCTGGCCAGGCGGACAGCATATCGAATTGGGCATCTCTGAGATGAACCTCTTTATGCTGTTGGGGATGTTTGGGCTGGCGAGTGATCTGATCGGTGAGCCGCTGATTCCAATCGGCACTGTTTACGACCCTTTCGTCTGCCGCGGCCTCGATGCGTTCATCTACGGTCTCTACTCTGGGGCGCGTTTTATCGTTATCGGCACACCCAGCGGTATCACCCTATCATTCGAAGGTGGCGCTCATCAATCCTCAGTGACGGCATCACTTGGCATCGAGCTACCCAACCTGGTCAGCTTCGAGCCTTGTTTTGCCCTTGAGACGGCATGGCTGCTGCGCGAAGCGCTCCGACTCTGTATCGATCCGGCTGGTTCGGCCAGCTATTTGCGGCTTTCCACCCGCCCGATCGACCAGAGTCTGCTGCAACCGGCGCTCAACCGGCTAGGCGTTGACGAGCTGCGCCAACAGGTATTGCTTGGCGGCTACCGACTGATCGACCGCGCTGATTTCCCAGATCACCCGCGCGCTCCCGTGGCGCAAATTGTGACTACCGGCACACTCGTGCCCGAAGCAGTAGCGGCAGCGCATTACCTGCGTCGTGAAGGAGTAGCAGTCAACGTGATCAATCTCACCAGTCCGCGCCGCATCTACGAGCACTGGCAGCAGGGCAGTGACCTGAACTGGCTCTTCCCACTCAACGAGCGCGCCGCGCCTATTGTCACCGTTCACGATGCAGCCTCGCACGCACTGGCCTGGCTTGGTTCAGTTCATGGCGCGCCGCTGCGCGCGCTCGGCGTTGACCGCTTCGGTCAATCAGGCGCGCGCGACGATCTCTACCGCGCCTTTCGGCTCGATCCAATGTCGATTGCTGAGACCGTTTTCGAGCTGGTCGATCAAACCTATCCCGGCTAGCGCCATCTGCGCCCAACTCAGGTGTGTGTCCAGATGTCACCGTCCCTGCAACAACAACGTTGCAATCAGGGTTTGGGCAAACGTCAGCGTCGGATAGGCTGTCGTCGGCTCTTCACTGCTCACGACCTGTCCTCGCGCGGGCAGGCGCGCGCGCAAGGCATCATTGACACGCTCTAGCGCAGGATGGTTTGTCGCCTTCACCAGCATAGCCGGCAAACCATCCTCATCTGAGTTTACCGGCTGGATCTGGATTGCTGCGGCTGCATCTGTTCCCCTGACTACACCGGCCAGATCAAATCCTGACGCCCTTCGACGGAGCGACATCTGCGCATCGTATCCTGGCGAGCCGGATTGGAAGCGCAACACCACATCAGCCAGCGGACGCTGCACAGCAATATAGCGTTGCAGATCGCGTTCACGGGCCGGCCAGGCCGCGCGCACTTCATCCAACGTATAACCACGCTGGTTGACATCACGCTCTTCGCGCCAGCGACGATAAAGATCCGGTTCTGGATCGAGATAGACGGTCAGATCAAACAATTCAGCCTGTACCGGTGGGGTGAGAGTCAATGCGCCATAGGCAATTACCAGACCGGTTGGCGCGACTCGTTCGCTACCACGCGGCGCGCCAATTTCGTGGTCATAGATCGGCTTCTCGATAATTTGACCGGATCGCAAGGCAACCAGATCGCGCGCCATACGCTCAAGGTCGGTGGCCGCCGGATCAGCGTCGGTCAGCCCGCGCGCTGCCCGCTCGGCCCGGCTATAGCGCAGATAGTCATCAAGACTGATCGGCGTCACCCCTTGCGCACCGAGTAGACGCACAATCCCCCGGGTGAGGGTTGTCTTGCCAGCGCCACTGGCGCCGATCAGACCTAGCATGAAGGGTTGATCGCGCATAACCTCTTCTCACGAGGCCGACCGCGACTTCCAGTCGGCCAAAAATTGCTCGATACCACGATCGGTTAGCGGATGGCGCATCGCCTGCTGCAAGACCTTAAACGGACAGGTTGCAATATCGGCGCCGGCCAATGCCGCCTCGACAATGTGACGTGGATGGCGGATCGACGCAGCCAGGATCTTGGTCGTAATCTCACGATCCTGTCGATAAATGCCGGCAATCTCCCGGATGAGCGCCATGCCATCAACCCCTGTATCGTCTACTCGTCCAACAAAGGGGCTAATAATGAATGCGCCGGCGCGCGCTGCCAGCAGTGCCTGCACAGCATTGAAACAGAGGGTGACATTGCAACGAATACCGTGCCAGGCCAACTGATTAACGGCGCGCAAACCCTCGGTTGTGCTCGGCACTTTAATAATCACATTCGAATGCCACGAAGCATATTCCAATCCCTCGCGCACCATTCCCTCGGCATCGAGCGAAATGGTTTCTGCGCTGATTGGCCCATCGACCAGCTCGGCAATCTCGGTGATGATAGCCTTGAAGTCGGCGCCATGCTCACGCGCGATCAACGTCGGGTTGGTCGTTACCCCACTCAAGATTCCCCAACTGGCCGCCTCACGAATTTCAGCCAGGTTGGCTGTATCAAGATAGATTTCCATTGTATTCCTCCTCTTATTTCGGCGCCATCCGAATTGCGCCATCGAGTCGAATGACTTCACCGTTCAACATCGGATTTTCAATGATATGCTGCACCAGCGCGGCGTACTCATCCGGTCTGCCCAGCCGTGACGGAAACGGAACCTGCGCGCTTAACGAGGCGCGCGCCGCTTCCGGCAGGCTTGCCATCATCGCGGTATCGAAAATACCCGGCGCAATCGTCATTACCCGGATGCCAAAGCGGGCCAGTTCGCGCGCCGCCGGCAAGCCCATGCCAACCACACCCGCTTTTGAGGCAGCGTAAGCAACCTGTCCGATCTGACCATCAAAGGCAGCGATCGAGGCAGTATTGATGATCACGCCTCGTTCACCCTCAGCGTTGGGTTGATTAGCGGTCATGGCCTGCGCAGCGTATAGCATCATCTGAAATGTACCGATCAGATTCACTTCGATCACCCGCTTGAAGCGGGCCGGATCATGGACACCATCACGCCCAAGCATCCGCTCGGCCAGCACAATACCGGCGCAGCAGACCAGTGTGTGAAGACCGCCGCCAAAGTCGGTTGCTGCCGCCACTGCCGCCGCGCACTGCGCCGGATCGGTTACATCAGTGCGCATGAAACGTCCACCAATACGCTCGGCCAATGCCGCACCGGCAGCATCATTGAGATCGGCGATTGTTACTCGAGCGCCGGCTACAGCCAATCGTTCGGCAGTTGCCGCGCCTAAGCCCGATGCGCCACCGGTAACCAATGCGCTCAAACCAGTCAGTTGCATTGCGCACTCCTTTGCTCAGCGAGCAACGGCCCATTCAAAATGCATCCCATCGCTCGCGCCGCGACCATTGTAATCCCAATGACCACCCCAAAAGAAACCGAGCGCGTTGGCAATTGGCGCCAGTTCACGCACCGAACCGCGGTCGCCAACTAGCGCTGCCGGTTTGTAAAAACCAT
Source organism: uncultured Chloroflexus sp. (assembly GCF_937129525.1). Taxonomy (GTDB): domain Bacteria; phylum Chloroflexota; class Chloroflexia; order Chloroflexales; family Chloroflexaceae; genus Chloroflexus. Next base: position 12,228 of record NZ_CAKZNK010000129.1, read on the forward strand.
TCCACTGCATATTGATGTCGAAGGCGGTACCGTAAGCATGATTGCTCAACGTGGTTGGATTGCTGCGGATGGTACGCGGCCACCACGCGCCGTCAAATGTTAACACCAAATGCAGCAACCCGGCATCTTCCCAGGCTTGCCACAATCGGCGCATCTGGTCAGCCGCCAGCCGATGAAAGCGGATTCGTCCGCCATTGGTATTGGGAAAGCGAGCCAATTGGGGAATATGCACCTCGATCAGATTCTGCGCCACCCAATCATTCGTGATGATAATATCATCACCGCTCTTGCGCACCCATTCAATTTTGCCCAGAATTCGCTCTCGCTGACCATTGCGGTCGGTCAAGATGTTGAAATCAGGTTTGGGTGGCCAGTTGGGATCACGCCGCGGCGGTCCGGCTCGCGCGACTTCAGGCGCAGCCAGGATTGCTGCCCGATCTGCCGGCGTTGCCGGTCGCGCCGGGTCTGCCGGCGTTGCCGGTCGCGCCGGGTCTGCCGGCGTTGCCGGTCGCGCAGGTAAACGCGGTTGCCACGCCATCACCTCGGTTGGTCGAGATAGTTCGCTCATGCGACGGATCACGCCATCTGGCCCCCGGAAGAGGGTATCATACGCAAAGATTTGCAGATCGTAGGTCACTCCCTGGATCGTCTCGCGCAACACGCCGCTCAATGGCGTACCCAGCTTCAGCTCCAACGCGCGCTGATGAAACGGATCGGTCGGATGATACGGCGCGCCAGACACTTTGTACGTTTCGATCCACATTTGGTTATATTGCGGACTGGTCGGATCGGTCAGACTGAGAAAGAAACAGTTAGATTGCTGACTCATCGGCGTGTAGAGCGTATCCCCGGCAAAGACCTGCACGGCATAAGCGCGATCGGCAGTCACATAATTTCCGCTCAGCGCCGGCCCTAATCCGGCCTGTAAAGCAACAAAATGAAAGCGCCAATCAGCGCGAAACTCAGTTTTGCCTTCAAGCGGCGCGCGCGCCGCACTGGCTTTCAGCGCGCTACGATAACTCGCTTCGATCAACGCGCGACTTACGCCACCGGCAGGAATAGCGCTCATCTCAGGCCCAAGAAGATGGGATAAATGCTGTACCGCCGCGTACTGTGTCCCTTCATTGTAGATGGTATCCCGCGCAAAGACCTGAAAATTGTACGTCTTGCCCTCAACCGCTACTGGCGGCGGTTCATTCGGCGCCAGCGGGGCACCCAAGTCGAATTTGCCCCAGTGTAACGAAAAGGCCTGATTGAGCCGCAACTGCGCGCCTCGTTGCCGCCATGTGACCGTCGCCAAACCGACCCACAATTCCTGTTCCGGCGAACGAACGCCACTACCTAACAGTAATCCTTCACCTGATTCGACCGGCGCCGATGGCGGCAGGTAGAGGAATGCGCGCTTGCGTCCGGCGGCATCGGGCTGAATCATAACAACCTCAGCTAACGACAAACCGTGGCGATCTACCAGCGCTGGGAGCCAATCAGCCAGTATACATGTCTGGGCTTCGCTCAGATCGGTGACCGTTGACGCTTCGAGGCCCACAATGATAGCAACGCGATCGAGATTGCGAACACGTCGCTGCCAGATTGCCCGTCCTACCCCCACGCCAGCGCGATCAGTTGCCACCAACTGATACAATTGCCCATTCCGATCAAGGTAAAAATGCGGCAGTAATGAGGTGCCTGGACGTTGGTAATCAGTCAGCGCAACGGCTGCCGAACGTTCATCGGCAACCACTACCACAAGTGACACCGCATTGCCTGACCGACTCGCACCGACACGATCGGGCTGACCCACCACAATCGGCTGATCACCGGCGCTTTTCATAAGCTACTCCGTTCCTGGGTTATGAATGTTCACGGCTCATCGTAGCACAGGCCAGCAGAGAAGGCAATGAGTAGCGTTATGCCACCGCAATTCGTGTTGAGAGCGACAACCTGCGAGCGATGGGAAACCCTCGCGCTTGTCTCGATGCAATGCGCAACGCATCGAATAGGAGCCACATATACCGTGAAAAGAAGCAATGAACAGCGAGGGAACAATCACATACCGGGAACTGGCTGCAATGTAGGAACAATAAACCATTGTCAACCTGGACAGAGCTTTGCTATAGTCAAATACATGCGAGACACTAACCTATACCGTTCACCCAGGAGCAACAATCGTATGCCTTCCCTATCACGCCTTGGATGTCTGGTCATCATCATCGTTGTCGTTCTTGTCACGCTGCCGGTACGAGTTGTCGCGCAATCAAGTTCATCACCCACCGTCATCTTTATTCCGATTGTTTCCAGTACCTATCCACCGCTCGCATCGACCTGGTTGGAGCGCGTGAATGGCTATCGGGTGCGCGCGGGCGTGCCACCGGTCAATGAAAATTCTACCTTGAATGGTAAATGCTGGGAGCATGCCCGTTATATGGCTGAAAACAACGATCTGACCCACAACCAGGACTCAAGCAAACCATATGCGTCGCCTTCAGGTCAGGAGTGCGCTCAGAAAGGAAACGCCTGGATCGGGTATGGGATGAACTGGCAGCCAGCCAACGCAATCGATAGCTGGATGGAATCGGTTGGCCATCGTCTCTGGCTTCTCTACCCAACCACAACCTCCTTCGGGTTTGGCTTTTACACGATCAATAGCGGTCTGCGCAGCGCTGCTGCGCTGGATGTGTTGACGAATTTCAGCGAAGGCGCCGGCTATGCTGGCTGGCCGGTGCGTTATCCAGGCCCTGGTCAAACCGATGTTCCGGACAAACAATACCCCATCACGCTGCACTGGCGCTATTTCGGCAGCATCCCAACGGTCACCACGACAAACCTGACCGTTGTTGGTGGCGCTGCGATCCCTCATACAGTGACAACCACTATACCGGGCAACCACAAGGGGATTGTCATTACGCCGACGACCAGCTTACCTGCCAATAGTTTGATTGAAGTATCCGTCAGCGGCTCGTATGACGGACAACCATTTTCGTTCACGTGGCAATTTCAGACCGTCAACTGAACGCAAGCACCGTTCTACACGTTGCCACCGGGCCAACGCCGATATGCGCTGCGTTGGCCCTGTTGCGCGCGCCGCGCCTCGTTAGAACTCAATACGGTTCACGCGGATCGTGATCCATCTGATTGCGGTCTCTGCCCTGTCACGTCGAGCGACACTCCGATCAGAACTCGCGCATTCCACTCAACTTGATCGTTTGTGAACTCATGATATAATAGGGCGCCCGTGTCGCTCCGCCATGATTTGCGGCGCACAAGGAAGGGAAAGCATGAACAGATTCCTTTTACCAGCCCTGTTGCTATGCGCTCTACTCTTGAGTGCGTGTGGATCGGCTGCGGCAAATGAGCCTGCGCCATCGCCACTACCGACAATGGTCATTAGCGCCAGACCGTCACCATCCCCTACGCTACAGCCAACTGCTGTGCCAACCCTTCCCGCAACGGCCACACCTGAACCGACAGCGACACCTGAACCAACCGCTACATCGGTTCCTACGACAACACCCCAACCAACACCCGAACCAATCACCGCTCCCCTGGCCGTGCCACGCGGTTCAGTCACGAGCCGCCCATTTGCCGTAATGTATGACAATCATCCCAACGCCTACCCGCAAACCGGTATGAACGGCGCGGCTATCGTATTTGAAGCGCTGGCCGAATTTGGCATCACGCGCTACATGGCGATTTTCATTCCCGGCATTTCACCTGACATGGCGGTCATCGGTCCGGTACGCAGCACCCGTTCGTATTATGTTGAATGGGCTAAGGGGCTGCGAGCGGTCTACGTTCACGCGGGAGGTTCACCTGAAGGCTTGTTGTTGGCCGAAACTGCTATCGAACTGATCAATATGGATGCGCTACGCGGCAATGCCAGCCGGTATTTCTACCGGACGCGCGACCGCAGCGCGCCCCATAACCTGTACACCAGTAGCGCAAATATTGCTGCATTTGCTGCCGCTAACGAGCGCCCGGTCGAAGGCCTGGAAGAGATCGGCTTTATGTATTCACCCGAGTCACCGCCAGACGAGCGACCAGCCCGGCAGACACTACGCTACTTTTTCATCTACCGCGAAGCCAGTGTCGGCTGGCAGTACGATCCGGCTACTAACAGCTATCTCTACTTCCGCGGCAATCGCGCCCATGTCGATGCCGCAACCGGCGCGCAGTTGCAGTTCAAGAATGTCGTCATTCTTGAAGTTCCCGAGCGACCAATTCCAAACGACCCCAAAGGGCGCATCGAACAAGATGTGATTGGTGAAGGCCAGGCCCGCATCTTTCGTGATGGTCGCATGATCGAGGCAACCTGGCGGAAAGCGGCAGGTTACGCTCAACTCCACTTCGTCGATGCCGATGGCAACGAAGTGCCGCTCGCTCCCGGCTCGGTCTGGATTGCCGCCATTCCTGACCTCGCTAACCTGACGGTTGAGGGTGGCAGATAACAGCACTCCCCGGAGCCTGGCGCTCCGGCTTGAGAGGGCGGGCGCCGCATGCGCTCTGGCTCTGTTTGCCAGAAGACATTTCACTGCATCGCTGCGCCTCGTTGCGCATTGCGCGGCGCCCGGCAGACGCAATACCTCAGACTCTACGCGAGATCGCTATTGACGCGATGCGCGTCAGCAGAATCAGTTCACGACGGCTGCCCATGCGTCTGCCCGGCATCATTGCCGTATTGCCGTCACACAAGGAGGAAACAGACTGTATGAGAGGAAGTATCGTTCGTCGCGGCCTGATTGTCGCTGTGCTGGTTGTACTCTCAACCACCATCGCCCACGTCCAGGCTGCCCCAACGACTTCGCCATCCCCACAGCCCGCTTTCGCCCCTACGTATCGAATCTTCGCCACGCGCCAGGGTCTGGTTGGTCGCCGCACCGCTAATGGTCATATCATCCAACCCCGCGATCGATTCGTTGCCCTGCCGTGCTGGTGCGCGCTTTCACCAAAAGGAACCGATAAATTCAAAGTGCGGCTTACCTACAATGGCCGCTCGGTCATCGTGCCGGTTTGGGATGTCGGCCCATGGAATACCCGCGATGACTACTGGAATCCGAATCGGCGCTACAGTGATCTGCCGATTGGGATGCCGATGGCCGAAGCAGCCTATTACCACGGTTACAATGGCGGTCGCGACGAGTGGGGTCGCCGCATCGCCTTGCCTAATGGGATCGATATTGCTGACGGTACGTTCTGGGATGATCTCGGCATGACGCACAGTGATTATGTGTATGTCACCTTCCTCTGGCTTGGCGAAGATCCCGGCCCCGGTTCAGCGGTGGAAGTTGGCGCCGGTCAATATACCGACGATCCCGCCCAGGCCACCGTTACAGCGCCGGAAGGTGCTATCACTATCGATAATACCGATCCACCGTTCGATCCAATCGGTAAAGACTGGTATGAAGAACCATGTGGATTGAACGGACAGCATCACTGGACGTACTCTACCACCGATCCAGCTAAAGCAACCACTGCGGCCACCTGGACAGCGCCGGATTTAAGTCCTGGTTTTTACGAGGTGAAAGCTTATGTTCCCACCTGCGGCAACCCGGCAACGACCAGTGCCCGGTATCGGATCAGCCACGCTGGCGCAACCTCTGAAGTGATTCTTGATCAGCGGAGCGCGGCAGGGCAGTGGGCGTCGCTCGGCACGTACTTCTTTGGCGGCCCCGATAACGAACGTCCACAAGTGTTTCTCAGTGACCTGACCAGCGATCGCGGCATGGCCGTTCGTTACGACGCCATTGCCTGGGAACCGCGCAGTGATACCACTCCGCCTGACACGCAACTACTCACGATCAGCCGTGCCGGTAACGGCTTCCAGGTTCAATGGGGTGGCAACGACGACATGACCGGCGTAGCCAGCTACGATGTGCAGGTGCGTCTGTTGCCTGATGGCGGCTGGACGGACTGGAAGCGGGAGACAACTGATTTGAGCGCCTGGTTTGGCCCAGATGAAGGGAAGCAGTTTGCCTTCCGGGTGCGCGCGCGTGATTGGGCCGGCAATGTTGAACCGTGGGAGCAGGCAGCAGTTGCCGAGACAACAGGACTGCCGTAACCATGACAACGGAGGCACGACGTTTTGTCGTGCCTCCGTCATCGCCGTTCACCCACTGCTATTCGGCATCTTGCAAGGCCGCAACACCGGGCAGCACCCGTCCTTCAAGCAATTCGAGTGACGCGCCGCCACCGGTGCTCACGTGCGACATCTTCTCGGCCAGGCCGGCTTGCTCGACTGCAGCAACGCTGTCACCACCGCCGACAATCGTAATTGCGCCATTCTCCGACGCTTCGGCCATCGCCTGAGCAATCGCCCTCGTACCGGCAGCAAACGGCTCTAATTCAAACACACCCATCGGGCCATTCCAGATCACTGTGCGCGCCGACCGAATTTCACTACTGTACAGTTCAATCGTTCGCGGCCCAATATCGAGAACACGCCAGCCGGCAGGCACTTCGGTCACCTCGACCACTTTGCGCTGCGCATCGGCGCTAAACGCATCGGCGATGACCACATCAACCGGCAACAACAGCCGCGCGCCGCGCGCTTCCGCTTTCGACATCAGTTCCTGGGCAACCGCGACACTCTCCGGCTCAACCAGTGAGTCGCCGAGATTGAGACCTTTTGCCAGCAGGAAGGTATTCGCCATGCCGCCACCTATCAGCAGCGCATCAACCTTGCCGAGCAGGTTCTCGATCACGCCAATCTTGTCGCTAATCTTCGCCCCACCGATGACCGTCACAAACGGACGTTGCGGATTGCTCAGCGCGCCGCCGATGTAGGTCAATTCCTTTTCCATTAGAAAACCGGCCACAGCCGGCAGGTAATGTGCGACGCCTTCGGTGCTGGCATTAGCGCGATGAGCGGTGCCAAAGGCATCGTTGACGAAAACATCACCCAGTTTTGCCAGCTCGGCGGCCATCGCCGGATCGTTCTTCTCTTCGCGAGGATCAAAGCGGGTATTCTCAAGCACCAGCACCTGACCCGGTTTCAGCATCGACACCGCCGCTTCAGCAGCCGGCCCGGTGATCGCCTCGGTCTTCTTTACTTCACTGGCCTCTGGCAGCAACTCGAACAGTCGCTCAACGACCGGTCGCAGGCTATACCTGGGATCGGGCTTCCCTTTTGGTCGTCCAAGGTGAGACATCAGCACAACACTCGCGCCATGCTCCAACAGGTACCGAATAGTTGGTAACGCTGCCCGAATGCGCGTATCATCAGTGATCATGCCCTGATCATCCAGTGGTACGTTGAAATCAACCCGCACGAGCGCGCGTTTGCCGGCCCAATCCACATCGCGGATGGTCTTCTTATTCATGCGCGTTCCTCCTTCATCGCGGTGTAACGGCACACTGCCATTGTATCACACCGATTACTTGCCGATGCAGAAGCGGCTGAAAATGACATCAAGCAAATCTTCGCCAACTGTTTCGCCGGTAATTTCACCCAGCGCATTGGCTGCGCCGGTGAGATCGGCTGCCAGCAGATCGAGTGCCGCATTCGTTGCTAGCGTCTCTTGCGCGGCGCGCAAGCATTCAGCAGCTCGCCGTAGCGCTGCCCGATGACGAGGATTACTGACCAGATGCGTAGCAGCGCCTGCCACTGGCGGCGCGCCGCCCAGCAGAGCTGTCGCAATTGCCTGAGCCAGCGTGTCAATTCCATGCCCGTAGCGGGCCGAACATGCCACAACCGCTACCCGTTTCGGATGCGGCGGCGGTGGTGGCGGTGGGAGGGCAGGGTCATCGCATTTGTTCCAGACGATCAATGCAGGCTGCTCAGCAGTGGCAACCAGCATCGCCTCATCTTCGGCAGTCAAGGGTTGTTGCGCATCTAGCACCAGCAACGCCAGATCGGCGCTGGCCAGCGCCGCCACTGCTCGCTCAACTCCGATCTGCTCTACCGGATCGGTACTGGCGCGCATACCGGCAGTATCGATCAACACCACCGGCACCCCGGCCAGATTGGCGGTCTCTTCCAACGTATCGCGCGTTGTGCCGGGAATCGGTGTCACAATCGCCCGTTCGACACGCAACAGGGCATTGAGCAGGCTCGACTTCCCAACATTTGGCCGCCCGACCAGCGCAACCCGCGCGCCATTGCGAATAACAATCCCCTGATCGGCGCTCGACAGCAAGCGTTCGACGGTTGCCAGTGCTTGCCTGATCGGTTCGGCAATTGCCTGCGGTTCAATCCCCTCTTCGGGAAAATCGATCAGCGCAGTCACATAGGCCAGTGGCTCGAGCAAGGCGGCCCGCGCCGCGCGCACTTCACGCGCCAACCAGCCACCCAGTTGGGCCTGCGCTACGGCCAGGCCGACACTTGTCTGAGCTCGAATAATATCAAGGGTCGCTTCGGCCTGACTCAAATCAATCCGTCCATTGAGAAAAGCCCGCAGTGTAAATTCGCCGGGATTGGCCAGTCTTGCGCCGGCGGCTAAAGCAGCTTCCAGGGTAAGCTGTACCGGCAATGCGCCACCGTGACACGAGATTTCTATCACGTCTTCCCGGGTAAAACTGTGGGGCGCTGCCATTAGCGTTAGCAATGCTTCATCGATCACGTTACCGTCAGGCCCGATCACATGGCCGTAGCGCACCCGATGACTGCGCAACCGTCCCGGTCGCGCCGGACGAAAGATCTTGAGCGCGATTGGTTGAGCATCGGGGCCACTCAGACGTATAATGCCAATACCACCCTCACCGGGTGGAGTCGCAATCGCCGCAATAGTGTCACTCATCGAGGTCTTGTGCATCGGCTCGTTACCCTGTTCCGCCTGATCACTCTGTATAATGCCCTGGCTCATCTTGGCGGCTGGCGCGGCCTGAACTGGAGCGAACGGCTGGCGCTGCCCTTGCTGGCGCTACTCTGGCGCCAACCGGCGATGAGCTGGCGTGGACATGTCATACTGGCTCTGCCGGCGCTGATTCTGCACCTGATCTTCGCTACGCTTCGTCGGCGCGATCTCGATCCGCGTCGGCAATTGCATCCGGGGCGCTACGCCGATCGCTCCATCGTCCGCCTCGACCTGCCGGCTCGTCACGGACCGGTGCCAGCGCTCCACATCGTACCACGCGGCGGCACGCAAGCTGCCGTGCTGGTCACCCATGGCTCCGGCTGCGACAAAACATTTTATGCCTGGCGGTTGGTTGATGCTTTGATTGCGCGCGGATTAGCCGTATTGCTGATCGACCTTGACGGCCATGGCGAAAGTTCACGACCGCAAGCATTTCCGCAGATGGTCGATAGCGTCGCCGATCCGCTGGCCTGGCTACAACAGCGATATGCGCGAGTAGGCGCGATTGGGATGAGTCTGGGTGGCGCAGTACTGGCTCGCGCGATTGCCGACGGCGCCCCAATCGATGCCGTGGCGCTCTGGGAGGTGCCACCGCGCTTGCGCCTTGATGCGCGCGCATACCGGCAAGTGCAAATTCAGGAAGCGATCGCGATCATTCAATGGCGTATGCTTCATCTCTTTCGCGATGGCGCAATCGATCACGTGATTAGAGCATGGCAGACCAGCGGGATTCGCGCCACTATCGGCACCTGGGATCTGTTTGATGTCCTCGACGTACCGGGTAGTTTGCGGTCATTAGCCCTTCGCTATCCTGCGCTACCCACCCTTCTTGTCTACGCCGGACGTGATGCGATTGTGCCGCCGCCAGCCGCCGCCGAAATTGCGGCGCTGGCAAACGGTTGGGCTGAATATCACTTGCTGCCATTTGCCAGCCATATCTCGCTCCCAATCGATCTGACCTGTCTGAAATTAACAACCGATTGGTTACAGCGACAGCTTAGCGCCGGTTCGGGGTCAAAATGGCATCAATCAAGCCGTATTCAAGCGCCTGAGCCGCTGTCATATAGAAATCGCGGCTAAAATCAGCTTCCAGCCGCTCAACCGGCTGACCGGAGTGCCTGGCCATAATCTCGCGCAAGAGTCGTTGCAGGCGAAGCATCTCGTCTACCGCAATCTGCACATCGGGCGCATAACCCTCGGCGCCGCCACCTGCCGGATGCGAATGGATCGTTGCATGTGGCAAAGCAAACCGCTTCCCCTTCGCGCCGGCGCAGAGCAAGACGGTCGCCATACTGGCTGCCCGCCCAACGCACACCGTGCAGATGTCAGGCGTGACCAGTTGCATCGTATCGTAAATCGCCAGACCGGCGCGAATAACCCCGCCAGGACTGTTGATATACATCCAGATGTCGCGTTCAGGGTCTTGTTGCTGCAATACAAGCAACTGCGCCACAACTGACGAAGCCATCTCATCGTCAATTGGCTCACCGATAATGATGACTCGCTCTTTCAGCAGACGAGAAAAGATGTCCCAGCTTCGCTCACCCCGACTCGCGCGTTCAATGATTGTAGGCACTGGAACTGAAGGCATTATTGTCCTCTTTCATCACGATCTATCATCAAACAACTGCCGGTCACCGTCTTCAACTGTCGTTTTATCTCTGCCGCTCGCAACGCAATCTCGTAGGGCTGACGATACCGCGCTGAAACTACCGGCACAACCGCGATTGAGATGCTCAACAACGGATAACGACAGGGATTGCCCTGACGATCACGACCAAAGATGTAACCCCGCGCGCGATCCTCTGCCGAGTAAAAGTAGGGGATGGTTGTGTCGAAACGTTCGATCATAGCCTGCCCGATGTGCTGCGCGCGTTCCAATGTTGTCACAAGCACAAAATCGTCGCCTCCTAAATGGCCGAGAAAATCGCTGGCATCGCCCCGCCAGTGAACCACTTCGGCCAGCAGGCGCGCTGTATGCAAGATAACGGCATCGCCTTTGAAAAAGCCATAGTGATCATTATACCCCTTGAAATTATCCAGATCGATATAACTGACGGCAAACGATTGCTGATTTGCCAGGCGTTCGTGGATCACCTGTTCGATGACGACATTACCGGGCAGACGAGAAATAGGATTGACACTGCTCTCTCGTTCACTGCGACGCAGGATTGAGCGAATCCGCGCCGCCAGCTCGGCTGCGCTGCACGGTTTGACAACGTAATCGTCAGCGCCCAATTGCAGGCTACGCACCTTTTCATCGAGCGCGCTGATCGCTGACAATAACATGACCGGCGTTAGCTGCGTTGCCGGGGTAGTGCGTAATTTCTGCAATACCTGTAAGCCATCGCCATCGGGTAGCATCCGATCCAGCACAATCAGATCGACATGCTGCGTTGTGGCCAGCTCCATCGCGGTGGCGCCATCTGGCGCTGTTACGACCACAAAACCGGCATCGGTGAGTTGGTGACTGAGGATCTGGCGAATATCTGCTTCATCATCCACCACGAGAATGCGTGGCACACTCTGTTCGCTGTGGCGTTGATACAACATCAACACGCGCCGCAGTTGCTCGAGAGGAGATTGCCGCAGATCAATCTGCGGCACACCGTTTCCGGCCATCGGCTGATGGCACGCCAGCACCACCAGAATATCGCGAGTCTCTGGATCGGTGCGGGCAATCTGAGCGCATGCTATCGGATCAATATCGGTCATCTCATCAGAGATGATCAGCAGACGTGGACGGCGACGACGCGCGGTGTCCAGACCGAGCGCACACGTCGATACGCGCTCTACCTGCCAGCCGATCGCAGCCAATGACTGCTCGACTATGTCCAGCTCAGTGGTTCCGGCCAGTACTGCCAGTCCAGGTTCAACACCGACTGCCGGAGCCGATAACGCACTTGCCGGCGCCGAAGGTTCAGCCTGATACAAATTGATCGGTATTCGCACAACCAGCTCATGATCTTCAAGCCGGGTACGCTCAGTTAACTGCTGGCTGAACTGGCGGATTCGTAGAGTTGATCGCTGTAGGGCAGCAATCAAATTCACCAGACGTTGATCATTACTCCGACCATAATGATGAGCCAGCAAATCAACTGCGCTTTGCAACGCCGTTAACGGCGATACAATCTGATGAACAAAGCGTTCAACCTCTGGCGGAGACTTACTCATCGGCATCCTCGCTGGATTGCATAACAGAGGTTAACCTGGAGATTAATCGCTCAGCCGTGACAGGCTTTTCCAGAAATCCACGCGCGCCGAGTTTAAACGCCTGCGCGCTCGCATCAGGACCGAGATCGTTAGCAGTCAACACGACCACCGGTATCGCCGCCGTCATTGGATCGGACTGTAAGCGTTGCAGCACTTCAAGGCCATCCATTCCCTCCATGCGCAGATCGAGCAGGATAGCGCTTGGTTGGATGCGGCGCGCCAGTTCGAGAGCCGTAACCCCATTGTCAGCCGTCAGCGCCCGCAACTGGTGCCGTTGCAAAATCCGCGCCAATACCAGACGCACATTCGGGTCATCGTCAACAACCAATACCAGCGGTTGCAGGCTGGCGATCTGTTCACGTATCGCCGCAACAACGGTTTCGACTGAACTACTGAACGGCAATACGACCGCCTCGCGGCGCAGACGCGAAACGGGGACATCGCTGATTGCAACCAATGGCGCAATTTGATACAACGCAGCAGTCTCTATCTGACTGATGGTATCACCGAGATGCTCAGGATCGATAACCACAATACATGCGGGTTGACGAGATGGAAAGACTGCGGTTATATCCCTTATCGGCACTCGCGCCACTTCCCAGGATGGTTCGGCGGCGAGCGCAGCCTGGAGTGAGGATGTCCACGGGTGATCGTTGTCGATAATCAGAATGAACGAACGCTGGTCATCAACCGATAAAAGTTGTGTCTGCGAAAGCGGTATAGTGAAACTGAACACACTACCCTGACCAATCTCGCTGTCAACCCAAATCTTGCCACCATGTAGTTCGACCAGATTCTTTGCGATTGACAATCCCAACCCAGAACCACCCTTCTCGCGCTGAGCCGCCTGGTCAAGTTGGCGAAACTTCTGGAATAGATTCATCTGATCGGCGCGAGCAATTCCTGGCCCCCAATCTTGCACACTAAACTGCACAAAGTTTTGCTCGCGCGCAGCGCGCAACACGACACGCTGCCCTCGCGGTGAAAACTTAATCGCATTCGACAACAGATTAATGATCACCTGCACCAACCGATCGCGATCAGCGCTAATCAAGGGCAAATTCGACGGAACATCCAGTATCAGCGAAATCTCATTCTGATGAGCCAGGATTGTCACTTCATCGACTGCGCTTTGACAAACCTCAATCGGCCTCAACGGTTTGCGATGTAAAGCCAGGTGGCCCTGCTCAATCTTTGCAATATCAAGAATGTCTTTTATCAGACGAATTAACCGTTCGATATTATTGAGCGAAACCTGCAACAGCGCGCGCGTCCGCGCTGTTGCATCGGGGGTAAGGACAATTTTACCCTTTTCCAGATCATTTAATAACAGTTGCAGTGAACCTTTAATATTGGTGAGCGGAGTGCGCAATTCATGCGATACCAGTGAGACAAACTCGTCCTTCAAACGCTCGATTTCACGCTCGCGCGTCACGTCGCGAAAGATGAAGATGCGACCCAAATATTGAGCGCGCCGATCAAACACTGGCGCCGAAAAACACTGCAACCGACGCGCTTCTGGCGCGATCACCTGAAACTCCTCTCTGGCTCGATCGGTCTCGGAACTGAGTAGTTGACCTAGCCAGAATACAAGTCGGGCACTATTTGCGAAGACGCGCCCGAAAATGGCCCGCAGATCATCATAAGGACGCCCCTTCACATCGTGCTCGGTAACCCCAAAGAAGTAGCAGGCCCGCCGATTAATGATGGCAATGCGACGCTGATTGTCAACCATAATGATGCCATCATTTGTGGTTTCAACCACTGCCTGAGTGTGATCCAGTTCCCGTTGCAGTCGATCAAACAGGCGCGAGTGCTCGATGGCTACCCCAATTTGCCGCACCAGCATACGTAACCACTGCAACTGCCGTTCATTGAAACAACTGCCAGGCCAGGGTACAAGCTGCACCACACCGGCCTGCCAGCCTCCGACCAGCATCGCGATTGAGAGTAAACCGTCAATGGCATGCGACCGCAAACTTGCGCGCAGTGGCTCATAGTCAGAGTCGGTTGGTGGATAGCCCGGCAGATAGGCCAGCTCATTCGACGACTCAAGCAATGACTCGGCCAGTGATAGGGTGTGTTGCCCTGACTCACCACGCCACAACTGACCCAATGTAGTAGATAACACAACTGCATGGAGATTAGTAGTTACAGTCTTTAATTCTAAGCGCTGCTGTGTGTCATCGTACAAATACAGTGCGCCTGCAGCAGCGCCAACTGCCATAATCAATTGTTCCAGCGCCGTTTCCACCAGTTGATTAAGCGCTTGCGTATACAATACCGCCAGATTGGTAATAATTTCTGCCGAAGGTGGTTCAAATACCCCGCGATTACTCGCGCGCGATAGCGCCGCCCACGCATAAACAGCGTCATCAACCAGAAATTGAAGTATGTCAATGCTCTCGGATGTTACCGGTTCTGACCAGGCACATACACACAGCGCTTGCGCGATCCCGTCTTCAACCAGTGGCAACATCACAATTTGCGCCGGCGGAGAATCTCCCCAGATTGCAGCAGTAACCGCCAGTGCCAGCGGCGTTGATTGTCGATCAGGAAGAAAGACGAGTGGACGCTGCAACAGCCGCAGATCGTGCATGAGATAGTGCGGAATGGCAAAACTATCGGGAGCTGTCACATCCACTTCTGGTCGGTCAATAAACCGACGCAGTTGGTTTGTTACGGGGTCAATCTGGTAGATGAAAGCCTCTTTGGCCCGCGCCAGACTGTACGCGCCATCAAGCAATACGCGCCACACCATTTCGCGTGAAGTGGCCCGATACATCTGGCGGCACAATATGGCAAGCAGAGCGGTCTGGTCGGGTGTTTGCACGCTAAGTCACACCTTTGTAGGAATGATTGTTACCGTAAACATTAACCTTGTACTATTATGGTACTGCTCATCGCCCCTCGCTGGCAAGAATTGATTTGATCATATCAACCAGTTCAAAAACACTAAATGGCTTTTCAATGCAGAAGCGCACTGAAGGTGGCAAATCGTGTAGTAATGCCTCGGATTTCGGACTGGCTGTAAACAATACGATGGGAATGTGCTGCCAGGTTGGATGATATTGCAAGCGCTGGCACAATTCTAAACCATCCATTTGTGGCATCATTACGTCAATAAGTAGCAAATCAAAATGATCGCGTCCAACAGCGGCAAGCGCTTCCACGCCATTATTGGCGACCACAACTGTATAATTTGCATCTTCGAGCGCCATGCGCGTAATCAATTGCAAATCCGGTTCATCTTCGGCCAGTAGAATTTTCATATTCGTGCTCTTCCATTAACAAAATTTGTCGCGCCACCTCTTCAATGGCAATCCGTTGTTTGCGGTAGAAATCTGACTCGCTCATCGCCAAACGATGGGCAACGTCACGCACGGTCTGGCGACGCAGAAAACGCCCTTCAAGCAAATTGTACAATAACCACTCTTGCGCCGACGGATCAATCTGATCGTCAGGGCGTAAATTAGCAATTGCCTGTCGCAATACTGACTGCAAGGCTTTTGTTGGACTCCCACCCTGCTCGGCCAGTATCCGCCGCACACTGCGCAATCCGAGCAACGGACTCTCGGCCAGTTTCGGTCCGCCCCAAAACTGAGTCAACGCATCTTTGACCAGTTGGGGAAAATCGGGATGCATCGCAATATCGTCTTCCAGAGTCTTCAAAGTCCCCGGAGTTGCCTGTTCAAGCCGAGAGCTAAGTTGTTGCAACGATTGCATTTCCGGCGCAAGGCCGCGCAGCGCATCGAAGATCTGTCGCTGCATCTGTACCGTTGTTAGTGCCAGCTCAATCTGATGGGCGAGGCCAGCAATCATCCGCTGCATTTCGGCTGACATACCACCATTGCGGCGCAACTGTTCGGGCGTCGCTTCAAGGCCAATCGCGCCGAGAAAGACACCATCAGGACTGCGCAACGGCAACAGACAAAACGACCCGATCACGGCAAACGAACCACTGCTAAGGCTGGCGCTGGCATCGTGTGGCATCGTCTCAAGCTGCGGGATCAGGCTCGCAAGCGGATGGTCGGTGATAAACCGGCGCACTTCACGCCGCGAACCCCATACCGCCTTCACGCTGAACCCATCTTCTCCCGGCGCAATAACGAATCCGGTTTGAACATGCAGCGGGCTGCAGATCGCTACCAGTGAATTTTCTAGCAGCGCGCGCAGATCGGCGCGGGTAAACATATTGCGCGGCAGATTACGCAGATAATCGATCTCAGAATGATCCTGGCGATAGATCAGCGCATCGAGGTATGGCTTTGCCTGAGTAACAAAGATCGGCATTAACACAGTCATCACCATTACCCCGAATGTAATGAGCGTCTCCTGCGGCAAACCCAACACCTGCGCCAGAACTGGAACCGTTTGAATGAACAGGATGGTGGTAATACCGACAAAGGGGCCATACAGCCACCAACGCACAAAATCCTGCTTGATCAGACGCTCAGGGATGAGCATCCCCTGAAAGGCCACTGAATATGTCATGACAGTGACCATTACAATCACTATCACACTTGCGACTGCCTGCAACGCAAGGATCAGACCGATCGGCACTGCATTTGGCGAAGCAATCACCAGAAAGGGAAAGACACCGATACCGGGCGCAGCAAAGGTAGCGCCCAGATAACTAAGCCGCCGTCGTTGTGAGGGAGTTAAGGCTGAACGCCGCGTGATCAGGATCGCAATGAACGCAGTTGCTGCAGCAACAACGAAAAAGATAACATAAAACCAGAAGAGCGGACCCGCCTGGAACTGCGCGACGGGGCCGCTTGGCATGCCGGTATGGATAACCAGATTTGTACCAAGTGCGACAAGGAGAAAAATGACCAGACTCCCCGCATAGGCGGCGTATACGCTACGCCGCCAGCGTTGGGCCAGGGCACTGGCATTACCGAACGTCAGTAGCGCATTGGCAAAATGAATATACCCTGCCGGCACCAGCACAATGCCCAACCATTGTGCTCGACCGAGGAATTCAATCGTCTCCGGACGTTGCGCGCGGGCCAACAATAAATCGCCGCTGTAGGCCACTATCACCCCGGACAGTAAAACGCCTAACGCGCGCACAATGTCGCTGCGCCAGTTTTGTAACACAATGTAGGCCAGCAACGAAAAACTAACGATCAAGACTGCGGCAAAGAGCACTTCGTTGATACGCTCAAGCATTGTTACCATATCCGACACGTTGGTTACACCAGGTACGAGTTACGTAAATCCCATCAAGAAATTGATGTTCAGAAGTCCCTGACCCGGTTTGAGAATACAATGCTGGCCAGCAACGAAAAACTAACGATCAAGACTGCGGCAAAGAGCACTTCGTTGATACGCTCAAGCATTGTTACCATATCCGACACGTTGGTTACACCAGGTACGAGTTACGTAAATCCCATCAAGAAATTGATGTTCAGAAGTCCCTGACCCGGTTTGAGAATACAATGCCGGCCAGCAACGAAAAACTAACGATCAAGACTGCGGCGAAGAGCGCTTCGTTAATACGCTCAAGCATTGTTACCATATCCGATAAGCTGGTTACACCAGGTACGGGATTGCGTAAATCTAATCAAGCATTTACGTCCAGAAAGAGTTTGTGGCCTGTTACCGGTCATTGCAGTCGATTCTTAACCTGTTTTACAAACCTCCAGCATCCTGATACAACTGCTCATTCGTCAGCTTTACGATACACTACCTTGATGTTACAGGTTAACCTGAATTATATCATGGCAGGTAGCATACCCCCATACCACAAATTATTATGTCGATTAAAGTCATAGAAGGGGTATGCTATAATCAAAAATGCCAGGTGCCTCACTCGTTGAGTCGGACACATTCCTGCGAGAGCAAATGTCCCGACAAAGCATGCACAAACGTCACTCACTACAAGCGGGATCAGGAACAATCGTTCTGGTGGCGGATAACATTGAAATGTACACATGGTACCAGACCTTTTCCCACTTCGAGAGAGGATAGGCCAGTCTGAGAAATGATCATGCGACAGCTTCCCAATCTGCTGGGTCTTTTCCGCATCATTGCCACACCCGTTCTGGCATGGTGGATACTGTTAGCCACACCAACTGCTTACCTCGGCGCAGCGTTATTACTCCTCCTGATGGCTCTAAGCGACATGGCCGACGGACGGCTTGCCCGCCACCTTAAAGTCGTTTCACCGCTAGGAATCTTCATTGATACCATCAGTGACAAAATTTTTGTAGCCGGCGTATTGATCCCGATGGTTGAGGTTGGCTTACTTCCAGCCTGGGTTGCCCTGGCAATAATTATTCGCGAGTTTGTTGTATCTGGCCTCCGCTCATTTGCTGCCGCCGAAGGAGTCGTCATTTCAGCTCGCCGCTTCGGCAAACAGAAACTGGTTATCACCGTTGTTGCCTTAATTTGGCGGCTGCTGGCAGCTCACGCTGAAACCGGCGGATTTCTTGGCCAAATCGCTGGAGGCTTGCTGATTCCTCTGCTCAATCTCTGGTTTATCCCAATGGCACTGGCCTTGATCTGGACGATCGGCTCAGGGATCGAGTATCTCTGGCAGGCGTGGCCATTACTTCGTCGCAGTTGGTCTCCGGGACCGTCAGGGCAGTCAGGTAGTTGAACGTATCAGGTGCCGCCTCAGGCGCTCCACATCACACATGCGAGAGCGACAGATAATCGTAGAGGCACGGTGCTACCGTGCCTCTACCGGTTGCGCAAAGACCGATAAACAATCCAACGGAATCCGGTCTGGGGTCAGCGTAAGCGCACACCTTTCCCACCCCACCCACGCGAGAACGACTTCGCCTCTAAGCTCTTGATCCGACCACAGAGGCCACAGCGGGCGCAGAGCGATTATCGCCTATCCCCTATCGCCTATCCCCTATCGCCTATCCCCTATCGCCTATCCCCTATCGCCGCTCGCCGCTCAGCACCGCTGCGCCCCT